>JAGAYH010000029.1 GCA_017940565.1 Bacteroidaceae bacterium
ACCAGGTGTTGATAATCACCTGCTCGCGGCTGGTGGTGTTGAAGGCCACGCAAGTCTCGCTGTTCAGACCGAGCTCCTTGTAGTTTTCCACCTTGGCTTTCGAAGCGCAGTAAACCACGAAGTCGGGCTTGAAGTTGGCCAGTTCCTCAGCCGTCGGCTTGATGAACATGTTGGTCACGAAGTGAGCCTGCCAGGCCACTTCCATCACGAAGCGCACGGCCATGCGGGTGTCCTTGTTGGCGCCGCAGAAGGCGTCAACCACGTACACTTGCTTGCCGCTGAGCTGCTTCTTGGCTATTTCCTTCACCTGGGCCCACACGTCTTCGCTCATCGGGTGGTTGTCGTTCTTATAAGCCTCGCTGGTCCACCATACGGTGTCCTTCGAGTTCTCGTCCATCACGATGTACTTGTCCTTGGGGCTGCGGCCGGTATAGATACCTGTCATTACGTTCACGGCACCCAGTTCGGTTACCTTGCCTACTTCGTAACCTTCCAGACCGGGTTTGGTTTCTTCCTTAAACAAAAATTCATAGGAAGGATTGTGGGCTAACACGGTAGCACCCGTGATGCCATACTGCTCTAAAACTTTTGCGTCCATTGTTCGCTTATTTTTTATTGTTGTTGTATTATTTTGATTCGTTCTTTTTTACCACTGCAAAATTACAAAATCCCTACCGACCGACTTTTCTCTGCGGCAGAAAATATCCTCACAACCTACTTTTTTACATGAAATTTCGTCTTTTCCACCAGTCCTGACCCGTTTTTTGCAAACCGCCGTTTACATTAAAACTCATTGGGTGGCCTGCTCCTCCCTTCACTGGGCCGGCAGCCTCTGACTCCGGCCTAAATCCGTTTTCGTGCCCCGCCCTCGCCTTCCCCGCGTGCCATTGCAAACAAAATGCCGCCCAATGGCGGTGCTTTTCACCAGAAATCACTAACTTTGCAGCCACAACCATGTCTTCATAGTTCAATGGATAGAACTACGGTTTCCTAAACCGTCGATCCGGGTTCGATTCCCGGTGAAGATACTTCGGCTGACACGAGCGGCGGCGTCCCGGGATATTCCGGAGCGCCGCTGCTGGTATTTAAGATTGCTTGTGAGCCTCGGCCAACCGTTCGCCTAATTCTTTTACCGAAGGGAGGATGAGGTCTGGCCGGTGTGGTGCGGCCTCGGCCACTTCGAGTGTGGTCTCACCGGAGAGTACCAGAACGCCCAGCGCTCCGGCGCGGCGGGCCATCTCGATATCGGTGTAGATGCGGTCGCCCACCATAGCAATTTGGTCGGGCTGCAGGTGACGCTGGTGAAGGATGCCGAGCAACATGTTCGGGTCGGGCTTGCCCAGGGTGATGTCAGGGCGGCGGCCGGTGGCATGCTCCAGACACTGGCAGATGCTGCCGCAGTCAACAAGGACAGTCTGCTCGTTGGTGGGGCACACCCGGTCGGGATTGGTGGCCACGTAGGGCAGCCCCTGGCTGATCCACCAGGCGGCACGGCACAGACGGGCGTAGGTCAGCGTCATGTCGAAAGCAGCCACGACGGCATCGGGACGGTCGGCGGGGCTGTCGGCGGTGGACTCGAAACCGGCCTCCTCAAACTGGCTGATCATGCTGGGCGTGCCGAGCAGGAAGAGGCGGCGGACACCGGGCAGATGGGTCTTCAGGTAGTCGATGGTGGCCACGGTGGTGTTGTAGATTTCCTCTTTGGTGGCCTCGATGCCCATCTTATGGAGTTTCAGCAGGTAGTCGTTGATGGACCGCGAGGGATTGTTGGTCAGGAACGAATAGGTGATGCCCAGGTCGCGCAACTGCTGCAGGAAGGCATGGGTATAGGGGAAGAGGGTATTGCCCAGATAGATGGTGCCGTCCATGTCGAGGGCGACGTGACGGATGCGGGAAAGGTCTTTTGTCATCTCGTGCTGATTACTCGTCATACTTTATGGCGGCGGCTTTTTCATAACCGTCGCGGGGGGCACGCCACATGGAAAGGAAGATGAACAGGCCGATGACAGCCACAACAATGATGGTCTCAAAGACACGTGTCCAACCGAAGATGTCGGCCACGTAACCAACGAGCAGTCCGCTCAGACCGGAGCCGATGTAACCCAGGATGCCGGCCACGCCGTTGGCACGGGCTGAAGCTTCCTTGGTGGCCTGCTTGCTGATTTCAATGCCCACGAGGGCTTGCGGACCGTAGATGCAGAATCCGGCGCCCACCAGCACGGCAGCCGTTACGGTGAGGCTCGTATCGGCCGGAAGGAAGCGGAAGATAGTCATGAATATGGCGGCGCCGAGCATGCAGAACATACAGGTGTGGTGGCCTTTGCCCTTGAAGAAACGGTCGGTGGCCCACCCGGCCACAAGCGTACCTACCACGCCGGCTATTTCGAAGGCGGCTACCGTCCAGCCGGCATCCTTGATGGAGAGGCCACGGCTTTCGGTAAGGAACTTCGGTCCCCAGTCGAGCACGCCCATGCGGACGATGTAAACGAAGAGGTTGGCGATGCAGAAGGTCCATACCCAACGGTTTTTCCATACCATCACAGCCTCAAATTTCTTGCGGGCGGCCGGCGAATGGGTCTGTTCATACTGTCCCAGGCTGGTGCCTTCCAGTTCGGGCAGGCCCACGTCTTTCGGGTCGTCACGCAGGAGAACTAAAATCATGACCGCACCGGCCAAGGCCAGGCAGGCCGGCACCCAGAAGCACCACTTCCATGCCCCGATGTGCGCGGCATAGTGGAGAGCCTGCACCGTAGCGTCGGCCACGTCGTTGTTGGTCAGGTTGGCCGTGATGCGCTGCACGGTGGCGGGGTCGCCGCTGAGGTCAGTGCCCAGCGTGCCCATCAGATAGCCGCAGAGGATGACGGCCAACGAGGCGCCGACAGAGTGGGAACAGTTCCAAATGGACATCTTCGTAGCCAGTTCCGAGGGGTGTATCCAGTGAGGCAGGATGCGGGCACACGGCGGGAAGCCCATGCCCTGGAAGTATTGGTTCAAAATAATCGTAATGCCCATGACGAGGATGAGCGTCTCCACCATGCGCGGACCGTTTTCCATGCCCGTGAGCCACGAACTGAAGTCGGCACCGAAACCGAAGGCAAAGTTGGCCACGGCACAAAGCAGCAAGCCTATAGCCATGACCACACGGCCCCGGATACGGTCCACCACATAGCCGTTGATGAAACGCGAGAAGCCATAGACCAGCGAGCCGATAAAGAGTATCCAACCGAAACTCTTGTTCGTGATGCCGTATTCTGCCGTCAGGCCGGGCATGGCCAACGAGAAATTTTTTCGGACAAAATAAAAGAGGGCGTAACCTATCATGGTTACCACAATCGTACGCCATTGCCAATATTTAAACAATTTACTCATGATATTATTGTGTTGTCGTTTTTATGTAATTTCCCAAAGGCCGTTCTGCCCGAAGACGGCATCGGTCCAGCGGTCGAGCAGCCGGGTGCGCACGCCGAGGTCCAGAATGGTGTAGCGGCGACGGATGTGCTGGGCGGGGATGATGCTGCGGCGCAAACGCTCACGCGGCAGGTCGATGTCCTCAGGCTGCGTCGGGGCGCCCACCGTCTTCAGCCGCGCCACGGCATCGGCCACGCTGACCAGCTGACCTTGCAGGCGCTGTTTCGTGTCGTTCCACGTGGCCTTGAAGCGTTCTATTTCACTCCGCAGGGCGTCGGGGCCGATATATTTCGCTTTAATTTCCGTTGCTCCGAGCAAGGGGAAATCCGTGCCGCGGAACATCTCCAGAGCCCGTTGCTCCTGCACTTCCAGCGAGGGCCACGCAGCTACGCAAGCCTCCACGTCGATCGCATCCACATCGGCCTGCAGCAGTTGTTCGTAACAGGCCAGCGACACCAGTGTGCCGATGCTTACTTGGAAACCGTGCGAAGGTGCTTGACCGTTCTTCATCACAAAGTTTTCCATGTTCAGCAAATGACTGAACTGGTGGTCGGCCCCACTGGCGGGACGGCTCGATTTGGGATAAGCCTGCATGGCGAAACCGCCGAGCAACAGGCCTTCGATAAGTTTCTCTATGGCCACGGGGTCGCCGTGGCGGGCTCCGGCAGGGTCGGCCAGGGCATCGTGCAGTCCGTCCTGTACGATGCCGAAAGCCAACGGGTCGATGGGTTCAATACCCAGCGCGTCGGCCAATATCCAGTCGGCGCCGGCCGGCACCTTGGCAAAGAGGTCGGCATAGCCGCTCGCTGTCATGGCCGTCGGTGCCGTGGCGATGATGTCCACGTCGGCCACCACGGCCTGCGGTGCGGCACAGGGGAAGGTTTGTTTGCAGCCGTCCTTCGTGATGCTTGCCCCGAAAGCCACGTAGCCGTCCATGCTCGCCGCAGTGGCCACAATCATGTAGCGGCGGCCGGTACGGTCGGACGACAATTTGGTCAGGTCGTTCACCGTGCCCGACCCCACAGCCACGGGAATGGCCCCGGTGTCGCGAAGCACGGCTTCCAACCGGTCTATGTATTTCCATTCGGCATGAAACTCCGGTTCGTCGAAGATGTAGGGCGGATCTTGCGCCACGCCTTCGGCTTCAAGGAGCCGGCTCACCCGCTCACCGGCCACTTGCCATGTGGTGCGGTCGGCCACGACGAGGGCACGCCGTTCTCCGAACTGTTCCTTAAACACCGTAGCCACACCGTCCGCCACACCGCGTCCCAAGCGGAGCGCCCGTGTCTGGGTGGCATTGGCCAAGGCTTTTTCTATTCTGTTCATACCTTAGTTCTTTTTCATTTCTGCCTTGTGCGTCATCAACATCAGAACGACAGCGACAAAGCAGCTTGCAACCAGCAGCACAAAGGTCCAGTTCCAGCCGGCATGTTGTGCCACGTAACCGATCAGCACGTTGGCAAGCAGGGCCGTGCCGAGCACGTAGCCCATGAAACCGGTCAGTCCCGCAGCGGTGCCGGCCACGTTCTTCGGCGCCATGTCGAGCGACTGCACGCCGATGAGCATCACCGGGCCGTAGATGAAGAAGCCGATGCCGATGAGACACACCAGCACCACGTTGATATCGTCCAGACAGAGCCAATAGATCACGATGAATACGGCCACCACGAGCATGAAGAGCACCGTGGGCAAGGCCCTCCGGCCGTGGAAGAGTTTGTCGCTCAGCCAACCGCAGATGAGGGTACCGGGAATGGCGGCAATCTCGTAGGCAAAGTAGGCCCAGCCGGCGTCTTTCAGGTTCACGCCGCGCTCCGTCAGGATGGCCGGCGCCCAGTCCAGGCAACCGTAGCGCACCATATAGACGAAAGCATTGGCAAAGGCGATATACCAAAGGTACTTATTGCTTAGAACCGTCTTGAAGATTTCCTTCACGGGCAATGTCTCCTCGGCCTTCTCGCTGTAGGTGCTGCCGTAGTCATTGCGCCACTTCTCCACCGGCGGCAGTCCGCACGATTGGGGCGTGTCGCGGATCAGGCAATAGGCCACGATGGCCACCAGAACGGCCAGGGCCGCCGGGAACACGTAGGTTCCTATCAGGAAGTAGTGGCTCGTATCACTGCCGTAGAACCACGAGCCGAACCACATGGCCCCATAGACGGCGATGGGGCCGACCAAGGCGCCGCCGACGTTATGGGCACAGTTCCACACGGCCATCCACGTGCCGCGTTCGCTCTGTGAGAACCACCGCGTCATCACCCGGCCACACGGGGGCCAGCCCATGCCGTTGAACCAGCCCACCAGGAAGTTGAGCGCTGCCATCAGCACGATGGCCCACGCTTTGTGTTCTGCGCCCAGCCACTGCACCGGCACCACCATGAAGGCCATGCTCAGGGCGGCCAGCACCAGTCCCAGGGGCAGGAAGCGCCGCGCATTGCTGCGGTCGGACACACTGGCCATAAGGAATTTGGAGAAGCCGTAGGCCACGGCGTTCATCGACAGCACCACGCCCAGTTCCCCCTTCTCGAAGCCCAGCGGCTCGAGCATGGGGATGGCCATGGAGAAGTTTTTGCGGACAATGTAGAATCCGGCGTACCCTATGAAGGCGCCCAGAAACACCTGCCACCGCAGCCGGCGGTAGCGTGCGTCGGCCTCGGCACCGGTCTGTTCGGGCTTGAAAGCGGGAGGACTCAGGAACGACATTAGTATTCTTTGAAAGTTATTCTACGATATATTTCTCGGCAATGGCATTGAAGTCGGCCACCTGCCGGGCTTCCCACGCGGCGTCGCGGCCCAGTTCGCGGGCCATCAGGGCGGCCACCTTGGGTGCCACGGCCTTGGCTTCGCGGGCATCGATATAGAGCAACCGCACGCGGCGGGCCAGCACGTCGTCAACCGTGCGGGCCATCTCCCGGCGCACGGCCCACACCACTTCGCCCGCCGTATAGTCGTAGCGCGGCGACAGGCGCTCCTGCAGCGTCGGGTCGGTCTGCTCCAGGGCGTGCAGTTCCGGCTCGTCGCTGCCATAGACGTAGCAGTGGTTCGTCAGGTCGGGGTTGGGACGGTAGCCGTGGATGTGCAGCGAACGGGTCGGGCACTTGCGCGGCTCCAGCAGGCCCAGCTGTATGGCCTTGTCCACCGTGTCCTCCGCCATCAGCCGGTAGCTGGTCCACTTGCCGCCCGTAATGGTGATGAGCTTATTGTCGGAAACAATGATTTTGTGGCTGCGCGAGATTTCCTTCGTGCTCTTGCCCTCCTTCTTGGGAGCCGCCAGCGGCCGTTGGCCGGCAAAGACGCAGAGGATGTCCTTGCGCGTCGGGGCGGGATTCATGTAGAGGCCCGCCGTGCCCAGGATGAAGTCTATCTCCTGCTCCAGGGCCCGCGGCTCGCTCTCCGGCGTTTCGCGGAGCACGTCGGTCGTGCCCACCACCACGCGACCGTGCCACGGCACGGCAAAGAGCACCCTCCCGTCGCTCGTCTTGGGCACCATCAGGGCGTCGTCGCTCTGCAGGAACTTCATGTCGAGCACCAGGTGCACGCCCTGGCTGGGCTTCACCATCGGGGCATGGCCCGGCCGGTCCATGGCCATCACCTCGTCCACGAAGATGCCCGCGGCGTTGATGACGGCACGCGCCATTATATTAAAGGTATCCCCCGTCTCGCGGTCCACCGCCTTCACGCCGCACACGCGGCCCTCGGCGTCGTGGAGCACCCCGGTCACCGCGGTCCGGTTCACCACCGTTCCGCCCAGGTCCACGCACGTCTGCGCCAGGTTCACCGCCATGCGGGCGTCGTCAAACTGGCCGTCGTGATAGACGATGCCGCCCTTCAGCCCCTTCCTGATGGCCGTCGGCAGGCGCCGGCGCACCGTCGAGGGGCGCAGAAACAGCGAGCGGCCGTAGCCGAAGCCGAACGACAGGATATCGTAGAATGTCAGGCCGCAGAAGTAAAGGAAATTGTCCCACCAGCGGTAGTTGGAAATCACGAAAGCCTGGTCCTTCACCAGGTGGGGGGCATTGCGCTTCATGCGGCCGCGCTCGCGCAGGGCTTCCAGCACCAGGCGCACATCGCCGCGCTGCAGGTAGCGCACGCCGCCGTGCACCAGTTTCGTACTGCGGCTCGAGGTACACTTCGCAAAGTCGTCACGCTCCAACAGCGCCACCTTGTAACCGCGCGCGGCGGCATCGACGGCACATCCCAGTCCGGTGGCACCGCCGCCTATGACAACAACATCCCACGATTCATCTTCATTACGCAAACGATTTATTTGTTCTTCTCTGTTCATGGTCTTTTCTTTTAAGCACCGGCGTCATCCTTCTCAGATGATGCCCATATACCCTGCAAAGTTACTACTTTTTCCACCCCTTGGCCAAGTTTACGGGCAAAAAATGCACACTAAGCCCAAAATCATGCAATTTCATCCTGTTTTCTTGCTTTTTTTCGCCACACGCACCTGCAGGCCATTTTTTCAGGCGCTTCATTTGCCGTTATACCCTCTAAAACAACGCTTTGAACTTGACAAAATTTTGTCAGGCGCCCGTCTCAACGACCATCCCCGCATCCGCAGCCCGTTTCCGCAATTCACTCTTTACAAGACGGTAGCGCGAAATCACACACGACAAAGTCACGCTTCTTTCACAAACAGTCGCAAAAAAATACCCTAAATTTTGTCAACGTCTTTCTGCAAAAATCCGATACTTTTGTTCCTGTTTAATTAAAACTATCAAAAATGAGAAAACTTAACATTTCATTGTGGCTCCTGTGCCTATGTACAGCGATGCCGTTGTGTATGAATGTTTCAGACATTCATGCGACAACTACGCGAACGCGTATTGCAGTAGGGAAATCATTTGTGAATGATACCATCATTAAACCGTCAGGATTGACAGGCAGTATTGACAAACTGACCATGTATGGTGTAGTCAGGAAATTATCACCTAACTTCTCTGTTCGTGTCATTCTAAAAACAACTACCGGACAAGAATACTTGTTAATGGAATTATATGATGCATTATGTAGTACCCAGAGTCGCACTTTCAGTAACTATGCGGAAGAAACTGAACTATTGAACCATGTGACGCCTGATTCTTTGAAAATCTATGTTCGTAATGCCCGTCTGACTTTGACATCTCTTTATAAAACTGTTATGACAGGCAATGATTACCCCAGCGCGGAAGACCCGGATTCTTTGCTTCGTCGCCGCATCCAAATAAAAGTAGATACCATTAATGCAATTAATCAACGTACCAACAAACTTTGGCGGGCAGGTGTGACGGAATTGTCGCTCCAAGATGATGTCACAAAACGTCGTGTCTTGGGTTTGACAAATGGCGAAGCCTCACAGGGTTGGGAATACTATGCCGGCGGTATCTTTGAGGTGGGAGAAATGCCTGAGAATCCAGTGCCCGAAAATTCTCCATATGTAGATAATTTCGATTGGCGCAACCGGCATGGAAAAAATTGGATGACGCCTGTCAAAAATCAAGGAAGAAGTGGATATTGCGCAGCTTTTGCTGCTATTGGTAGTTTAGAAGCATTACTTAGATTATATTACAACAATTGCAATGACACAATTACACTATCTGAGCAACAGGTAGCTGTTTGCCATGGAGAAAATAACCCCAAGGTATACAAGAAAGGAATGAGTATTTTTAATGCTGTAAATTATTTATACCGACACTATGTTTATGATGATGCCTCATATCCATTCATTGATGATAGCTTAGCTGTTTGTGAATGTGACAATATAACCCCAAATGAATCTGTTAAGATCAAAGGCTTCAGTGGTATTCCGAACGTTAGTAATGCGATAAAAGATGCTATTATAAAACATGGGCCATTGGTAAGTGGAAAATTAAATTCAAATAAAATAGGTGGACATGCAATGACCTTAGTAGGTTGGGGAACTGTTCATCCAGGTGACACTATAAGAGTAACGAATGACTTTAATACAGTACTTCGCGTGCCAGAGAACCATCCTTTAATTGGCCAAACATATTGGATTTTTAAAAATAGTTATGGTACTTTTTATGAACATTGGCATGAAGAACTTCAGGGTTATTTTCACATAGTCTTCCATGATTCAACATTAAGAACATATTCCTATTATTTGGAAACACCTATTCTAAGGGAAGGTCATACTGAATCTGATATAATCTGTGAAGATGCCGATGGTGACGGATATTATTTCTGGGGAATTGGTCCAAAACCTGCACACTGTCCAGCCAATGTTCCTGAAGAACCAGATGGAGATGATTCTAATCCATTGTATGGTCCGATGAATGAGTATGGCTATTTGGAAAGTTTAAATCCAAATGATAGAGATACCATATACATTACTACGAGCACCATATCTTCACAAATACAACATTTCTATAATCATGTAGTTCTGTGCAATGGTGCGACCTGGGATATACAAGATAATGTGACCTTCCATAATGGTGCTAAGTTGATTGTCCGTGAAAACGCCCAGTTGAATGTGGAGGCAAATGGTGTTCTTCGTGGAGCAAATGTAGTTTCAAAATCCAGTTCACAGGTAAAGTTAGAAAACGGCGGACAAATTATCCGGCCAACAAACGGAGAATTTAAGGTGGAGCTGGGTTCAACCTTTGAACTAGATGAAGGAAGTGTGCAATAGTTATCATAATAATGACTATCTTTGTATGTGTTAATATAAAAGCTTTGTATGATGAAAAAGTACAGATTACAAATGTTATTATTGCTCGTGATTGTGGTTCTTATCTTTGTACCCAATTCAGCGTATGGTGCTGAAACGAGAAAATGCATACCAATTTCAGCAACCTTTGATAAAGACACCATTATTATGCCCATGGGAATAATGGAGGCAGTAGACAAAATGACTTTAAGCGGAACTGTTACAGTTCTACATCCAAACTTTTCAGTCCGGGTCGTAATGAGAACAACAGAAGGTAAAGAGCACCTAATGTTTGAACTCTATGATGCACTTTGTGATGCCTCATCGCGGACATTCACTGACTACTCGGAATGGGAAACGGAATTGTTAAAACATGAAACACCCAGTTGCATAAAGATTTATCTTCGCAATGTGAAATTATCATTGGATGCATTCTATAAGTATGTAAATGTTGATAATCCTTTTGTAGTTGACGGCAAAACCTGGCAGTGTGCCCGTTTACATCCACTGAGTGAAGAAGTGGAATACACCGTTAAGTACACAATCCAAGGTGACACCCTTATTAATGGTGACGTATGGAAGAAGTTGCTTTGCAACGGCCAATACGAAAGTGCCTTGTATGAATACGGCAAAACGGTCTATGAAATGAATGCTGGGCAAACGGTTCCTCACAAGTTATATCAGTTTGGACTGAACGCCGGCGACACGTGTCTGACCCAATCGGCAGGATGGACCGATCCGTCAGTTCTGTCTTATATAAAGATATTGTCAACCGACTCCGTTAAACAGGCAGGGTACAGTTATTATACTTGTGACGTTAAGGAATACACCGGTGGTGAGGAAACAGGCAGGGATACATGGGTGGAAGGCGTTGGTTCATTTACCTACCCAACAGCCAATATAGCTTATCCCGGCAACAGTTATGCTCTTATCTCCTGCACCTGGCCCGACGGACGGCAGTATGTGACGGAGTACGGGAAGACGTACTTGGAAGGCATCCATTCAATTAAGAATGAAGAAATGAACAATACTATCTACGACCTACAGGGCCGCAAGGTAGCGCATCCCAAGCAAGGGGAAATCTACATCCAAAACGGTAAGAAATATATTAACAAATAAAATGAAGAAAACATGAAAAAACTAATTCTCATTTCTGCCCTGTGCCTCCTGTGCACAGGCCTGCGGGCCCAGTTGAAATGCAACGCCAACGGTAAATTGGTGACGGGCAGCGCCAGCATAACACCCAATGCCAGCTACGACTGGAACATCAACACCTATCAGGGATTGAATTGGGTCTATCGCCAAGGCAACAACACGCGCCGTCTGACCGTCGACCTCAGCGGCACCGACGCCTGCCTCTCGTCGTCCTTCGGACACATCAAGTTCTATTCCCTCAACCCCTCCACACTGGCAAAGAGCGGCTATGCCTCCGCTTACTGCCGTTACCTTTATGAGTTCCCATTGGAGGCCCCGGGACCCGTCATGATGCCCACCGGCCAAGAGGGCCCCGGCGGCAGTCTGCTCGGCACTGTGGCCACATTGGCCCGCAGCGTTCAGACCATACAGAGCCGTTTGCTTGACCACCGAAGCGATGTGTCCACCAGCGGCACGGCCCGTCTGAACGCCGCCCCGACCGGCGGCAACGCCTACCTGCTCGTCACGACCCTTGACGGTCAGCCTATCGGCAAACAGGCCGGCACCCGGCCCGCCGCCGTGGACAAGACCGGACTCCAGGCCGGCACCTACCGCTGCACGCTGCTGGTGGACGGCCAGCCGGCAGAAACCACCCTTTTTGTAGTAACGGACTTTTAATATAGAAAACGATGAAAAAGATAGTAACAATCACCTGTTTCCTGTGCGCCGCCCTGGCCATGGACGCCCAGATCTGGCTGACACAGGACAAGACCCTGTATTTCGGAGACAAAACGATGGCCGACAGCTACAGCCTCGGCCGCTCCGGCTGGTGGAACATGGTCAACCTGCGCCTTCTGGACTGGAAGCACAATGCGTATAACAATCCGGAACGTTTCATGATAGAGATGGGCGACACCACCACCTCGGCAAACATCTCCTCCACCCAGCCCTTTGTGTTCGGTGACACGCCGTACGACACCGACATCTATGCCGCCGTCTATACCCACGGCAGCAGCCCCTCGGGCCCCACGGCCATGGCCAGTATGAACGCCAGCGGCAACAATAATGTCATCGCCACCCTGCGCCCCGTCATGACCGAGGTGGACGGCCGCACGGTCTATACGCTGGATGTGGCCAGCATCGAAGCCGCGTGCCCCGATGCCGTGCAGACGCTGCCCGGCGGACAGAAAGTATATAACTATACAAAGGTGCTGGCACTCGTCACCGCCGAGGCCGAGGCCCTGAAACAACGTGTGGCCGACCAGAGCGAGGAACTCGCCCTGCTGAAGCAAAGCCAGAGAAACACACTCTATAGCGAGAACGGCACCTTGCATTTCTCCGTGCCCGACGGTACACAGACGGCCTACGTGCAACTCTGCAATGAAAGCGGCCGGCAAATTCGCCTGGTCAACGTCACCGGCACGGGCAGCCTCGTCCTTACCGACGAAGACCTGCCCGCCGGCACAGGCTATGCTTCCCTACTGGTGGACGGCTCCCTGGCCGGCACCCAACGAATAACTCTTAAATAATGACAGACATGAAACGACAACTATCAATCATAATGGCGGCACTGGTAGCCACCGTGGCCAGTGCCCAGATGAAACTGGACAACAGCGGCGACATATTCTTCGGCTCCGATATGACGAAACAGATCACCGGCAGCGTGAACATCAACGGCTACAACGGCCTGCTTTGGAAGGCCGCCGACGGAAGCCAGAAGTTCAAAGTCAATTTCAGCCAATACTACACCCATATCAAAGGCGGCACAAACAACAAGCTGTTCTTCTATGACCGGCAGACAAACGAATACAACACCATCCACCTGTCCGACCTCTGGTGCATGGGAACATACGACGGTTCATCCGTCCTACCCAACGGCCGGGGGCTTGGCGACGTGCTCGGTCTCTCACCGGCCACCAGCCAATCGGGGGATGACACCTTTACGGTGTCCAGTCTCCGTGACGCCGCGCCGGAGTTGACCGTCACCGACCCCTTCGGGAACCGCATGGTGGACATGGGCAGCATGCTGGCCCTGATGGTGGCTTCGCTGCAGAACCTGCAGGCCCAGGCCGACGCCCAGCAGGCGGAGATAGAAGCCTTGAGAGGCCAAGCCAAGTCGAAGAAGGCGGGCAAGGGCCAGTTGCAGGACGTGGAAGGCATTCATAGTTCACAAGTCATAAGCAATAATTCCGACACCCCCAAGTATGACCTGCAAGGCCGCCGCGTAGAGAATCCCAAGCAGGGTGAAATCTACATCCAGAAGGGAAAGAAAACACGAAAATAACATTTGCATCCCTAAAGTCAATCTATCCGTTAAGGGTAGATTGACTTACTTTTTTCAGGTCTCCAAAGAAACAAATAGAATTAATTCCTATGAAACAAAAATATCTGCTGTTATACCTCCTGTGCCTGTTCACAGCGATGCCGTTTGGGGCGAAAGCCCAAAGTACGCGGACTTATATGTTCAATTTTCACAAGAACGATTTCACTGTGGAAACGCTCAACGGGGACACCTGCTTTCTTTCCTCCACCCGATACGACCTCTCCTCTGAATTCGAC
>JAGAYH010000030.1 GCA_017940565.1 Bacteroidaceae bacterium
AATCGAACCGGGTGTTACAAAAATTCCCAACGAGATGTTCAATAATTATGATGACATGATATATCCATTAATACCTCTTCAAGTGGAAGACATTGTCATACCCGAATCCGTTGACACCATCGGTAGGGCGGCCTTTGCGCTCTCTAAGTTGAAGACATTGAAATTACCCTCGTGCAAGGTCATGGGGAAAGAAGCGTTCGCCCATAACCGTTGGCTTGAAACGGTAACTTTTGGAAGTAAAGTGGAGCATGTCAGTTCTAGCGCATTTAATAGTTCTTCCAGCCTTAAGACCATTTATTGCGAAAGCATCATACCCCCAAAAGAAGGTAGCTATGTAAAAGGTGCCACGCTCCATGTGCCTAAAGGTTGTAAAGAAATCTATGCCACAACAGACAATTGGGCCAAGTATGGCGAGAACATCGTGGATGACATTGAGTTGAGTGGCATCCGTTCTATTAAGAATGAAGAATTAGAGAAGAATAATGCTATCTACGACCTTCAAGGCCGCCGCGTAGCGCATCCCAAGCAGGGCGAGATTTATATTCAAAATGGTAAGAAATATATTAACAAATAAAACGAAGAAAACATGAAAAAACTAATTCTCATTTCTGCCCTGTGCCTCCTGTGCACAGGCCTGCGGGCCCAATTGAAATGCACCCAGGCCGGCCGTCTGGTGATGGGCAGCCTGACAGCAACGACCAACACTTCCTATATGTGGAACATCAACACCTACGGCGGAATGAACTGGAAATATCGCTACCAAAACGGAACGACACGGACATTCAAGATAGACCTGGAAAGCGACACCGCCAGCCTGTCCTATTCCACCGGCGAAATAGGATTCTACCAACCGGACGACTCCTATAACCGCGTCATCTGCTACGACGTGTTTATCCGTTTCCCGTTTAATCCGCAAATGAACACGTCAGGCCCGACGGCCGCCCCGACATCAGCCGAAGCCGCCAGCGAGGCCGGCGGCATCAACGTCTCCGAGACCCTGGGCCAGCTGGCCGGCGCCATCGGCCGGATGCAGGGCCAGCTGGTCAGCGGCATCCACCAGGCACTCCCGGCTGCCCCCGGCAAAAAAGCGAGGACAATGGCCACGGCAGCATCCTATGTGCTGGTGACCACGCTCGACGGAACACCGGTAAGCAAACAGGCCGTAGGCAGCCTCGCTGCCGTGGACAAGACCGGACTCCAGGCCGGCACCTACAGCAGCACGCTGTTCGTGGACGGCCAGCCGACAGAATCGGCCAATTTCGTAGTAATGGACTTTTAAAATAGAAAAACGATGAAAAAGACAATAACAATCGCAATCACCTGTTTCCTGTGGGCCGCCCTGGCCATGGACGCCCAGATCTGGCTGACACAGGACAAAACCTTGTATTTCGGCGACAAAACGACGGCCGACACCTACAGCCTCGGCCGCCCCGGCTGGTGGAACATCATGCAGAGGAACGGACTGGACTGGACCTACAACGGCAACACACTGTCGTTCGACATGGACTATTACAGGCTCCGTATCGCTTCAAACAAGCCCGTGAAATTCGGCACGGACACCTGGTACAGCAGTCTCTACCTGTATTATTACGAAATATACAGTTACACGCCATGTGAACCGACGGCGAACACGCCTGTCAGCCGCACGGGCGGAACCGGCGATGTCATTTCGCAGCTGCGCCCTTTGGCAACCACCACTTCCGAGGGCACCGTCTATGGCCTTGACGTGGACCGACTGGCCACGGTCTGCCCCGAAGCCGTGGAAACGACGGCCGACGGCACCCGTCTGGTAAGCACCGGCACCCTGATCGCCCTGCTGCAACAGAAGACGCAGGCCCTGCAGAGCCGCATCGCCGCCCAGAGCGAGGAACTGGCCGAACTGAAACAGGCCGCCACGACCGGCCGCAGTTTTTACAATGACGGCCAGACGCTCTATTTCTCCCTGCCCGAAGGCACACAGACCGCCTACGTGCAACTCTGCAACGAAAGCGGCCGCCAGATCCGTAAAGCCAATGTGACGGGTGAAAGCCGTATGGATATCGGCGCCGGAGACCTGCCGGCGGGCGAAGGCTATGCCTCGCTCATTGCCGACGGCACCCTCGTGGAAACCATAAAAATAAACTTAAAATGAAAGTAACGATGAAAAAACATATCTTTCTGGCCTTAGTGGCCATGATAAGCCTGGCAAGCCGTGCCCAGCTGACTTTGGACAACAGCGGCGACATCTTCCTCGGCACCACCTCGACCTCGAAAGTAGATAACCAGCGCATTACTGTAAAGAGCTACAACGGCCTGCGTTGGAAGACCACCGGCAACCGCTATTTCTCAGTCAAGCCGACGGCGAATGCCGCCATCTTCGACGGCACGGGAAGCAAAGTCTATCTTTACGACCGCCAGGCAAACGGATATATGGCCATCCACGTGGGCGACATGCAGATTGTGATGCAGCCGATGGCCAACGGCCAGCCCATCGCCTCCGGTACGGAACAAGTCCTCAATCTGAACGCTTCGTTACGGGGCGGAACCCAGCCGGCCGCGGTTACGACCGACGCCAGCGGAAACGAGATGGCAAGTGTCGGCCAGACGATAGCCCTGATGGTGGCCGCCCTGCAAAGCCTCGAGGCCCAGGCCGACGCCCAGCAGGCGGAGATAGAAGCCTTGAGAGGCCAAGCCAAGTCGAAGAAGGCGGGCAAGGGCCAGTTGCAGGACGTGGAAGGCATTCATAATTCACAAGTCATAAGCAATGATTCCGATGGTCCGACGTACGACCTGCAAGGGCGCAGGGTAGAGAGTCCCAAGCAAGGGGAAATCTACATCCAGAAGGGAAAGAAAACACGAAAATAACATTTGCATCCTTAAAGTCAATCTATCCGTTAAGGGTAGATTGACTTACTTTTTTCAGGTCTCCAAAGAAACAAATAGAATTAATTCCTATGAAGCAAAAATATCTGCTGTTATACCTCCTGTGCCTATGCATGGCGATGCCGTTTGGGGCGAAAGCCCAAAGTACGCGGACTTATATGTTCAATTTTCACAAGAACGATTTCACTGTGGAAACGCTCAACGGGGACACCTGCTTTCTTTCCTCCACCCGATACGACCTCTCCTCTGAATTCGAC
>JAGAYH010000031.1 GCA_017940565.1 Bacteroidaceae bacterium
GGGTCGCGGAAGATGTTGATGTTGGGCGTCCAGAAGGAAAGCCCTTCGTATTGCCGGCAACGGTTGTGACGTCGGGCCTCGTTGTTTTTGGCGCGGGCTTCATCGCTTACGGCGTTGAAGACCTCGTAGAGCAACTGTGTGTTGAAAGAAGACGCCATGCCCATGGTGATGGGGAACACGGTGGCCACGCCGTTGCGTGCGACTCCGTGGAGGGCTTCGCTCCACCAGTTGAACTGCGGGATGCCGAGCCGTTCTATGGCCGGCGACGCATGTTGCATCAGGCTGGCTTTTTCTTCGAGCGTGAGACGGCCGAGCAGGTCGTCGGCCCGTTGGTCGAATGACAGTTCAGGGTTTTGGAAGGGGTACATCTGCTGTGCGGGCGCATGACCCCATGCCGTGCATAAGAATGCCACTAAAAGAAGGTGTCTGACTCTTTTCATCTGCAGGATTTTTTAGGTTTTCCGGTTGCAAATATACGTTTTTTTTTGACAACAGCCTCATTTCACCGCCATTCTGTCATCTGCTCCTGATAAAAGAGCATTCGTTTGTCATTGGTTGGAGGATAAGGCAAATCAGAAACGGCGCCTCAAAATTTCGAGGCGCCGTTTCGTTTTTCCGAAGCGCCGCTTTTGATTTTTTTCTGTCGGCAGGCTGTCGAACGGCGAAGAATCCTTAACTTTGTAACATCAAGCCTGTACGGCTGAAATCAACACATATTATTAATAGAAACGTAATGATAGACCGATTACTGAAATTTCTCGATGCTTCGCCCGTGAACTTTCTGGCCGCGAAGCAACTTTCCGATGCGCTGTCGCAGGCGGGTTTCCGCCGTCTCGACCCTTGCGAACCGTTGGGCAAGGTGAAGGCCGGTGACCAGTTTTTTGTAACTAAAAACGACTCCTCCGTCTGTGCCTTCCGTCTGGGCCGCAAGCCTATGGCCGAGGCTGGGTTCCGTATGATTTGCGCCCACTGCGACTCGCCCACGTTCCGCATCAAGCCCAATGCCGAAATCGCGTGTGAGGGCGGCCTGGTGAAACTCAATACCGAAGTCTATGGCGGCCCCATCATGTCCACATGGTTCGACCGGCCCCTCACGCTGGCGGGGCGTGTCATCGTCAAGGGCGACGACGCCCTGTCGCCCCGCACCCTGCTGCTCCATGTGAAGCGGCCGCTGCTGCAAATCAGCAATCTCGCCATCCACTTCAACCGTCAGGTCAACGACGGCGTGAAACTGAGCAAGCAAAAGGATATGCTCCCCCTGCTGGGCATCATCACCGGTGAACTGGAGAAGGGGAACCTGCTGATGAACGTCATCTGCGGCGAACTCGATGTGAAGCCTGCCGATGTGCTCGACTTTGACCTCTATCTGGCCGATGCCACGCCGGCCTGCACTTTCGGCGTGCACGACGAGTTTATCTCTTCCGGCCGCCTCGACGACCTTTCCATGTGCTACGCCGGACTGGAAGCCCTGTTGGCCGCCCCATCGGGCGATACCACCCAGGTGCTGGCCATCTTCGACAACGAAGAAACGGGTTCGCAGACCAAGCAAGGCGCCGGCAGCCCCTTCCTGGCCTCGCTGCTCAAGCGCATCGCCCTGTCGCAGAGCGGCACTGAGGAGGCTTTCTACCAGGCCGTGGAGCGTGCCTTCATGGTGTCGGCCGACAACGCCCATGCCTGGCATCCCAACTACCCGGAAAAGTACGACCTCACCAATCATCCCGTTCTCGGCGGCGGACCGGTCATCAAGTTCAATGCCGCCCAGAAGTATGCCAGCGACGCCGTCTCGGCCGCCGTCTTTGCCGAGGTGTGCCGCGAAGCCGGTGTCCCCTGCCAGCGCTTTGTGAACCACAGTGACGTGGCAGGCGGCAGCACGCTGGGCAACATTCTGGCTTCGTCCATCCCCCTGCGGGGTGTCGATATGGGCAATGCCATACTGGCCATGCACTCTTGCCGTGAAACCGGCAGCGTGGCCGACCATGAATACTGTGTGCGTGCCTTTACCCGGTTCTTCAGTTAAACGAGGCACCATGATGAAAGACTATCGTTTCGGCTATGTGCTGTTTTTGGCACTGGTCGCCGCCGGCGGCGGATTTCTCTTCGGTTACGACACGGCAGTCATCAGCGGTACCATCGGTCAGGTGACCCGTCTCTACCACCTCGACGTGTTGCAGCAGGGGTGGTACGTGGGCTGCGCCCTGGTGGGTTCCATTGCGGGTGTGGCCGTGGCCGGCACGCTGAGCGACCGCTTGGGCCGTAAACCGGCCATGATTGTGGCCGCCACGCTGTTTACCCTTTCGGCCGTAGGCTGTGCCCTGTGCAACACGTTTGACCAGCTCGTCGTTTACCGTATCATTGGCGGTGTGGGCATCGGAGTGGCCAGCATCGTCTGTCCCATGTACATCAGCGAGATTGCCATCACCCAGTTCCGCGGACGTCTGGTCTCCACCTACCAACTGGCCATCACCATCGGTTTCGTGGCTGCCTACTTGGCCAATTACCTGCTCCTCCAGTGGTCGCAGGGTGTGGTCGCAGGGCAGGGGCTGTGGCACAAGGTGCTGGTCGATGAAGTGTACCGCGGCATGCTGGGACTGGAGACTGTGCCCGCCCTGCTGTTCTTCATCGTCATCTTTCTTTTGCCCGAAAGTCCGCGCTGGCTCATCGTCCGCGGTCAGGACAGGCGCGCCAAGTCCATCTTTGGCCGCATCTACCGTCGCCAGGAAGATGCTGCCCGTCAGGTGGACGAAGTGGCCGCTACGCTGCAGAATAAGGAAAAGAGCGACGTGGGCTACCTCTTCAGCCGGGGCATCCGCACGGCTCTGGTGGCTGGGGTGTGCATTGCCATTCTGGGACAGTTCATGGGAGTGAATGCCGTGCTTTACTATGGCCCCAAGATTTTCGAGGATGCCGGTCTGTCGAGCGGCGACTCGCTGTTCTACCAGGTGCTGGTGGGCATGGTCAATATGCTTACCACCGTGCTGGCTCTGCTCATCATCGACCGCGTGGGGCGCAAGCAGCTGGTTTACTACGGTGTGAGCGGCATGATAGTGTCGCTGCTGCTCATTGCCGTCTATTTCTCCTTCGGCGAGTTGTGGCACTGGTCGAGTCTGGTCATGCTGGTGTTCTTCCTGCTCTACGTGTTCTTCACCGCCGTCAGCATCAGTGCCGTGGTGTGGGTGCTGCTCAGCGAGATGTATCCCACCCGGGTGCGTGGCCTGGCCATGTCGATAGCCGGCTTTGCCCTGTGGATAGGCACCTATCTGGTGAGCCAGCTCACCCCGTGGCTGCTGGCCAACGCTACCCCTACGGGTACGTTTGTCATCTTCGCCGTGATGTGTCTGCCGTATCTGTTTATCATGTGGCGCTACATACCCGAGACTGCCGGCCGCTCGCTTGAGGACATCGAGCGTCACTGGCTCAGACGGAGGAAATAGACTGGCTCCGGCCCGGGAAAACCGGCCGGACCGCCCGGTTTGAAAAGACGAAAACGGATTTAGAGCGACCTAAATCCGTTTTCGTGCATATTAAATCCGTTTTCGTTTCGCGCAGCCGTTGCCTTTGGGACACGTCTGCAAAGTGTGTCGGCTGCTACTGGTTGCAGTGGCCGAAGAAGGCGATGGCTTCGAGCTCGCGGCGCAGTTGCTGCTCCTCCTCGTCGGTGATGTTGCGGAAGGGCGTGCGGTTGCGTCCCAGGTCGAGGCCCATGAGTTTCATGATGCGCTTGCCGCCGACGATGTTGCCGCGGAAGTGGCAGATGACGTTGATGACCTCCTGGGCGTAGTTTTGCAGCTGGCGGGCCTTGTCCAGGTCGCCTTCGTCCCAGGCCTTCATCACTCCGGTGAGAATATTGCCGATGTAGTTGCCGGTGCCGCTGATGCCGCCCTTGGTGTCGCAGAGGGCGAGGGCGGCAAGGATGGTCTCGTCCTGACCGTGGAGCATGTCGTACTTGCCGCCGGCGTAGAGGGTGCACTGGTTGAAGTCGTACATGTTCTCGTAGGTGAACTTGATGCCGGCAAAGTTAGGGATGCGGCCGTCAACGGCTTTCAGCAGGTCAATCATTTGGAAATTGACATGGTTGAACACCGGGATGTGGTAGAAGTAGAAGGGCAGCGAAGGTGCGGCCGAAGCCAGTTGCTCGCAGTACTGCACGAGTTCTTCCAACCGTCCGATGGGCGGGAAGGGCGGAGCCATGCACCCCATGCCCCAAGCCCCGATGCTCTCGGCGTGGCGGGCCAGGCGGCGGCTCTCTTCCACACAGGTGGCGCCGACATGGACCATAACTTTGAACGCGGGGGTCTGCTCCTTGACCCACGCCTCGGCCAGAGCCTGGCGCTCGTCGGCGGTGAGCAGGTAGCCCTCGCCGCTGGAGCCGTTGATGAACACGCCGCTCAGACCGTTGCGCTTGAGCAGCGCGGCATATTGCGGAATGACGGCGGTGTTGATTTGGTTGTCTTCTGTGAATGCGGTGAACGGGGCCACCAGCAAGCCTTTTATCTTTTCCATAATAGTCGTAGGGTTTGGTTTACTTCTTGAAAATGCGCTGGGCAAAGTCGCGCAGGTCGTAGTGCCAGACATACCAGGTGTGGCGTCCGCCGGGAATGTCGCTGTACTCGTATTTGAGACCGGCGTCATCGAAACACTTGAGCGTCTTCTGGCCGGTGCGGTAGGCACTGTCTTCCTTGCCGCCCATGGTGAAGCGCAGCAGGCGCACTGTCTTGCGCAACGTGGGGGCAATCTGGCGCAACTGTTCCGTTTTAGCCTGATACTGCTCGTCGGTGTTGCCGAACCAGCCGCCGCTCATCACGTTGATGTAACCGAACATGTCGGGGTGGGCCATGAAGCAGTTGAGCGTTTCGTAACCGCCGCGGGACAGGCCGGCAATGGCCGTGTTGGCAGGACCGGTCTTGACGCGGTATTGCCCGGCCACGCGGGGCATGATGTCGTTGGTGAGTTCATCGACAAACTTATAGACGTCGATGCCGCCGTGGGGCATGACCACAATCATCGGCTCGAGTTTGCCCTCGGCATAGAGATTGTCGAGAATGTTGCCGGCGCAGCCCACCGTGGACCACGAACCGTCATTGTCGCCGCTGCCGTGGATGAGATACATCACGGGCAAAGCTTTCTTGGCCGACTCTCCGGCGGGCATCCACACGTGCATGCTGCGGGTGGTTCCGGTAGTGGTGGACTTGTAGGAAATCTGTGCCACGGGACCATGGGGCACATCCTTCTGAGCCCAGAAGATGTCCTCGCCGTTCGTGATGTTGGCCACGGGTGTGATTTCCCAATAGTAAGGATAGCGCGGGTCGATGACACGCATGCCGTCCACCCAGAAGTAGTAGCGGTAGGCGTTGGTGCGCAAGTGGTGAACAGTGGCTCTCCAGACACCATTTTCTTCTTTTTTATACGTAACGTCCTGGTCGTAGCCCAGGTCGCCGCCCAAGGTGACCTTTTCGGCCTTGGGGGCATAGATGCTGAAGGTGGTGGAGCCGTCGCTGTTGGTCACAATGGAGCGCAAGGTGTCGTTGGGCGACACTTTTCTCTGCTGGGCAGAGGCTGTCAGAAGCATGGTGGCGCAGAGGAGGGGGAAGAATACTTTTTTCATGTTAATCGGGGGACAGGTTTAGTTTTCGAGAATGCGTTTGGCCATTGTCTCGCCCAGGGCGCGGCAGGCTCGGGCGGCTTCAGGGTTGAAGCCTTGCTTCATTTCCACCGGTTCGCCCACGAGTTCCATACCCGGCAGGGCGGCAAACTCCTGCAGTTTCTTCACGGCTTGGCTGGCCCAGCTGAAGCTGCCGAAGCAACCTACGAGGCGGTTCTTCAGGCCGCGGTGGCTGAGGTCGGTGAGCAGTTGTTCCATGAGCGGGTAGATGCCGTTGTTGTAGGTCGGGGCGCCCAGGATGAGGCCTTTGTATTTGAAGGCATCGGCCAGGAGGTAGCTCTCGTCGGTGCGGCCCAGTTTGTGCATGGTGAAGTGCTTCAGCCCGCCCTGTACCAGACCTTCGGCCACGCACTCGGCCATCTCGGCGGTGTTGCCGTACATGGTGCCGTAGATGAGCGTGGCGCCCGGCTCGCCCTGGTAGAGGCTCAGGCGGTTGTACACGTCGACGACGCGGCTTATCTGCTCCGTCCAGACGGGGCCGTGGGTGGAGCATATCATGCGGAGCTGCAGCGGAGCGAGTTTCTTCAGTGCCATTTGCACCTGTTGGCCATATTTGCCCACGATGTTGGCGTAGTAGCGGAGCATTTCGGGGAAGTAGGGCTCCACGTCGATGTCGCGGTCGAGCACGCCGCCGTTGAGGGCGCCGTAGCAGCCGAAGGCGTCGCCGGAGAAGAGGGTGGCGCTTTGGGTCTCGTAGCTCACCATCGTTTCGGGCCAGTGCACCATGGGCGTCATGTAGAACGTCAGCGAGCATCCGCCGCCGAGGTCGAGGCAGTCGCCTTCCTTAACCTCCAGGGTTTCTCCGGCCTGGCAGTAGAAGCCTTCGGCCATCTGCAGGGTTTTCTTGTTGCCCACCAGGCACACGTCGGGGTACATGGCGCGCACCAGGGGGATGCTGCCGGAGTGGTCAGGCTCCATGTGGTTGATGACGAGGTAGTCGATGGGGCGGTCGCCGATGACGGCTTTCACCTTGTCGGCAAAGCGGGGGAAGAAGCGGCTGTCAACGGTGTCGATGAGGGCCACCTTGTCGCCGACGACGAGATAAGCGTTGTAGGCCATGCCCCGGGTGAGCGGCCAGAGGCCTTCGAAGCGCACCTTGTTGCGGTCGTTCACGCCCACATAGTAGATATGGTCTTGAAGTTTCATAGGTTTTCTTTTATATATTGTTCAATGGTTTCGGGGAAACAGGCGTATTCCAGGCTGTGCACCTTGTGGGCCACGTCGTCGGGCGTGTCGGTGGGCAGCACCTCGCAGGTGGCCTGCCTGAGGATGCGTCCGTGGTCGAACTGCTCGTCCACCAGATGGATGGTGATGCCCGACTGGCGGTCGCCGCTCTTGACAACCGACTCGTGCACGCGCATGCCGTACATGCCGGCGCCGCAGTGTTTGGGCATGAGGGCGGGGTGTATGTTGACGATGCGCTCGGGGAAGGCTTCCACCAGATAGGCGGGCACCAGCAGCAGGAAACCGGCCAGCACGATGAACTGGCATCCGTACTGCCCGAGCAGTTGCAGCGTGGCCGCACGGTCTTCCAGCTGTTGCTTGGTCCAATAGACGGCGGGCACGCCCAGACGCTCGGCGCGCTGGCGCACGCCGGCGGCCTTGCGGTTGTAGATGACCACGGCAACGCGCACGGAGTCGTTACCCTGGAAATGGCGGATGATGTTCTCGGCGTTGGTGCCTTCGCCCGAGGCGAAAATGGCGATATTTGTCATACGAAAAACCTTTGATGTCTGTAATTGTGGCGCGAAGATACGAAAAACTCCGCTTTTGCGCAAACGATATCCGTTTTCGTTTTTCCCAACTCCGTTTTCGTCGCGACGAAAACGGAGTTGGGGCTTCGCCGCCGGCGCGGGTAAACTTTGTTGCCCAACCGACAAAAAATGGAGACGTGCGGGATGTGGTGTCCTTATTTCTTTGTACTTTTGCAGTCAAAGACAATAAGAAAACGATGAAAACATTTAAGAGAACGATTCTTGCCACCGGCCTGTTGGCATGGACCTTGGGACTTCAGGCCGTCAATCCGCCCACCATGGGGTGGAGCACGTGGAACACCTACGGGCTTGGCATCAGCGAAAAACTCATCCGCCAGCAAGCCGACGCCATGGTGAGCAAAGGTCTGGCGGCTGCCGGCTACCAGTATATCAACATCGACGACGGCTACTGGAACGGCCGCGACCCCGAAACAGGCCGGCTGAACATCGACACCAAGAAGTTTCCCAACGGCATGCGCGCCGTGGCCGACTACATCCACTCGCTGGGCCTCAAGGCCGGCATCTACAGCGATGCGGGCGACAACACCTGCGGCTCGGGCAACTCGGCCGCCTGGGGGTGCGGCGTGGGTTTCTACCAGCACGAAGAGGCCGACTGCAAGACCTATTTCGACGAGTGGGACTACGACTTCATCAAGGTGGACTACTGCGGCGGCAACCACGTGGGGCTTGACGTGCAGGCGCAGTACACCAAAATTGGCAATGCCATCAAGGCCTGCCAGAAGCAGGGCGTGGTCTATAACCTCTGCCGCTGGGCTTACCCCGGCACCTGGGCCAGCGACATCGCCGACTCCTGGCGCACCACGGGCGACATTACCTGTACGTGGAAATCGGTGAAGAGTATCATCAAGGAAAACCTCTACCTCTCCGCCTTTACCGGCGGCGGCCACTACGGTGACCTCGACATGCTCGAAATGGGGCGCACCCTGACCTACGCCGAAGAGACCACCCACATGGGCATCTGGTGCATCATGAGCAGCCCGCTGCTGATAGGCTGCGACATGACCCAACTCAAAGGCAACTCACTGAAACTGCTGACCAACTCCGACCTCATCAGCATCAATCAGGACACGCTGGGGCTGAGCGCCCCGGTGGTGCAGCGGCCCGAGGAAAACGTCTATGTGCTGGCCAAAGACCTCGAGACGCTTCATGGCGAAAAGCGCGCCATTGCCGTGTGCAACCTGGCCGACGGCGTCCGCCGGGTGCGCGTTTCCATGGAGGCTTGCGGTTTTAAAGACTCCATGATGCTGCGCAACGCTACCCTGCAGGTTGACCTGTCAACCGTCAGGACCGACTCGTTCACCGTTGTCCTGCCCGGCCACGCCACCACCGTGTTCATAGCCCGCGGCCCCCGATGCGAGAAAACCTTGTACGAAGCTGAAGAGAGCTGGATGAAGTGTTACAACGAGATAGGCAAGAGCGGTCCCGACTTCCGCCAGAAAGACAACACCTCGGGCGGCTGCATCGTGGGCAACCTGGGCAAAAATGCTGACAACTACATGGAATGGCGCAACGTCTGGAGCGACCGCGGCGGCGAATATACCCTGACGCTCCACTACCTCTCGGCCGAGTCGCGCACCCTCTATCTCATGGTCAACGGCGAGTCGCCGACACGAATCGGCGGTCTCAACTCGGGCAGCTGGGAGGTGACAGGCACCCGCACTTGTAAAATCAGTCTGAACCCCGGCTTCAACACCATAAGGCTTTATAACAATTCGGCCCACATGCCCGACGTGGACTGCATTACCCTGAAAAGCGAATCAACCGAAGGCATCGGGAAGACAGTTTCACAGAGTGGCAAACCGGTCCGTGTGGAATACTTCAACATGTTGGGTCAGCCCACCCCGAAGGAGGCCCCGGGCATGAAGATACGTCGCGCCACCTATGGCGATGGCTCGACCAAATCGAAGAAAATAAGATAAAAAAGCGAAGAAGATGAAGAAAAACCTGTTGCTATGCCTGTTGTTTGGCGGCATGTTGCAAACCGTCAGTGCCGACGATATCCATCTGCCCACCATGGGGTGGAGCTCATGGAACTGCTTCGGCCTGGACGTCAGCTACACCAAGATACAAGGCCAGGCTCTCGCCCTGACCAAGAAGGGGCTCGACACCGTGGGCTACAAGTATATCAACATCGACGACGGCTTCATGAAAGGCCGCGACCCCAAGAGCGACACCGTCATTATCAACAAGCAAAAATTTCCCTATGGCATACGCAGCGTGGCCGACTACATCCATAAGAAAGGCCTCAAGGCCGGCATCTACACCGACGCCGGCGACAATACCTGCGGCTCGGGCAATACGGCCGAGTGGGGATGCGGCGTGGGCTTCTACGGTCATGAGGACCTGGACGCCAAAATGTATTTCGACAAGTGGGATTTCGACTTTATCAAAGTGGACTTCTGCGGCGGCCTGCACGCACAAATCGATGAGAAGGAAGCTTATACCCGCATCCGTGAGGCTATAGACAAGTGTGGCAAGAAAGACATCGTTTACAATGTCTGCCGGTGGGGCTATCCCGGCACGTGGATCAGCGACATTGCCGACTCCTGGCGCATGCAGGGCGACATCTACCTGGCCTGGGAATCTCTCATCGGCATCATCAGGGAGAATCTCTACATGGGCGCCTTTATGAGCCCTGGCCACTACAACGACATGGACATGCTCGAGATAGGTCGCGGCAAAGACGGTTGGGGCAACTTCCTCACAACCGTCGAAGAAAAAACCCACATGGCCATGTGGTGTTTCATGGCCTCACCGCTGCTCATCGGCTGTGACCTCAACAAAATCAGCAAGACTTCACTCGAAATCCTTATGAACACCGAGCTCATCGCCATCAACCAGGACAGCCTCTCGGCCGGTCCCTATGTGACCCACAAGCTCGACAGCGTCTATGTGATGGTGCGCGACTTGAAGGAAAACCACGGGCCGACACGTGCCATCGCCGTGTGGAACATGGCCAACACCCCACGCAGCGTCAATCTGGCGCTGGCCGATCTCGGTTATGCCTCGGTGGACAGGCTGCGTGAAGCCGTGGAGCGCGTTGATGCCGAAGATTGCCTGCACGACGGCACCATCCAAGCCACCGTGCCCGCCCACGGCACCCTCGTCTTCGTGGCCCACGGCCAACGCTGCGAAGAAACCGTCTATGAAGCCGAAGCCGCCTGGAAGAGCTGTTACCAAAAAATTCGCAGCGATTTGAAATCGGCCACGGTCGTGTCATCAGGCGCCTGCTCCGGCGGCGTGAAGGTGGCCAATCTCGGAAAGGGTGAAGACAACCGCCTGGAGTGGCACAACGTGTGGAGCGACACCGGCGGCGAATACGAATTGACGCTCTACTTCCTCTCTGCAGGCTCGCGCAACGTCAATATTGTCGTCAATGACGACCAAAACCTCTGGCTGAACAACTGTAACTCCGGCACAACCAGCCGTGTGAACAGCAAAAAGTGCAACGTCCTGCTCAGAAAAGGCATGAACACCATCTGCATGAAAAACGACCGTGCCTACATGCCCGACCTTGACCGTTTCACCCTCCGCTTCCTTCGCATCCCCGAAGGCATCAAGGCCGCCACGGGCAGCGATGTCAAAAAGGTGGAGTACTATGATTTGCAAGGCCGCAAGACTGTCGCCAGCCACGAAGGCGTCACCATCCAACGCACTACCTACACTGACGGCAGCCACGACAGCAAAAAACGGAGATAGTCCTCCGCCCAGATACCGTAGAAAAAGGCTTCTCCATACAGGGGAAGCCTTTTCTATTGCATTATATATTACAAAAATTCGCTTATTGTTTTACCATCTTGTTTTTCCGAAGATGTCGTGTTTGTAACGCTTCGAATCCGGGTCGTCGTTTTCATTGCCGTCACCGCCGAATCCGAAACCGCCGTCTCCCTCACCGGGAATATGACCGTCCATGCCTTGGCTGTTGACATCCATCATAATAGGACCAATCAGCTTGATGGTTTCTGAAGCAGGTTTGATATATTGCTTTTTCATGTTTTGTTCCTCCCTTTAATTTATTTAACCAAGACTTTCTTTCCATTGACAATGAAGATGCCCTCAGGCAGTGCAGAGGCCGGGATGTCGAGCTTTCTGCCTTGCAGGTCATAAACAGCATCAATAACTGCGTTCACCACTTTCACATCGGCAATGCCGCTGGCATCCGGTTTGATAAACTTGGCCGAGGCTCCGCCGCCCATATCTTCTTTCACGCCGCTTACGTCAAGTGTCCAGTAGCAGCGGCACTGGCGTACGGTAGCAGCACTGGCGGCATCGGCTACGCGGTAGAACTTGTTGTTCTTGAAGTAATAGTCCCACGGCATCAATTTATAGTCCATGTACTTGCCCTTCATGCTGACCACGGCACCGTTGCCGGCCTTCACGGCTACAGGGTGTTCTTTCGTCATCTCCAACTTGAAGTCCACTGAAGCCGCTTGTGCTTCCGTGTACATGGTGTGTGTGGCCACCTTGCTCGGACAAATCAGCACGGGCAGGGCCGCCGGAATGTTTTCGCCGTCAATCAGGGTGAACGTCATGTGATAGAAATTCGGATTTTTTTCGTCCACAGCCACGCTTGTCAGTTTGGCCACGCGGGCATTGACGCCGAAACCTTCTTCGCTGTCGCTCTTATAGCCTATTACCTCGTTGGGGAAGATGGCCGTTACCCATTTGCCTTCTGCAAACTCACGCGTTTCCGGTGCAATGACGTCAAATTTGTTGCCAACCGTATTGTGTGCTGCATCCACTTTCTGCCAAACGGGGTCTGTTACATAATCATTCATATAATTCCCAGGGACGTAGAAAGTGCAGTCATGTACTTGTCCGGCACACATGGCGTTGTTTCTTGAAAAAGCCGTCGCACCCGTTCCATCAACCAATGAAGCGGCGTCGCCCAGCAAATAGACCTCTGACAGGTTTTCGCAACCGTGGAACAAGGCGCCGTCAATATTGGTCACACTTGCAGGTATGACAATCGTCTTCAATGACATGGCGCAGCACAGGAAGTGTGGGCCGATCGTCGTCAGCGTGTTCGGCAGTCGGATGGAAATCAAACTCGTCATATACTGGAGAGAAGCACCAGCGGTCATACCTTTAATTGTTGTAATGCCGTCTGGCAGTTCTAGCGACTTCATGCCAGTGCAGAACCAGAACGTCCAGTTGGGAATCGTCGTGAAGCGTACCTGGCCATACTTCGGGTCTGTTTCGTCTGTTACGGTCTGGAAACGGCAATCCGTCAGAGCTTTGCAACATTCAAAGATGCCTTGGCCCAATTCTTCTACCGTGTTGGGGATAATGATGGACTCCAACTGGGTGCAACTCATAAAGGCGTAGTCACCGATGGAACGTACCTTTGTGCCTTCGGCAAAGCGCACTTGCTTCAGGTAGTCGTTCCGGTGGTCATTGATATTCGTTAAGTTTCTTTTTTCCGGTTCACCTATAATGCAAACGGGAATGGGATTGCAATCGTTCTGAAGATAACAGAACCCCCATTTTTGGATAGCGACCACGTCGTACTCAACTCCGTTATGCTCAACTGTAGCAGGAATGGTTACGATGTCTGCTACAGAATAATTGGTCAGTGTGTATTCACGCGTACAATAGTAATACGACGTGCCCACGTTGGTCCCTAAATAGTTTCCTGTGCCGAGGTAAGTGTAGGTGTAGCCGCCACTGGTTCCTGTTGAACCGGGTTCTTTAATTTCGGTTTTTGACTTTTTTAATACACTTGGAACATTCGATAATTTTTCATAGTAAATCGTATCTTTTACCGTAACGCCTCCCAGGTTGTTTTGCATGTAGAGACTAATAGCAACCTCTCTTTCAGGAAGATTGATCACATTGCCGGTGCTTTTCGTGTACTGCGTGTTATAGACAAACACGCCATCATTCCATGATTCGGCCTGCATCGGTGTGCTGCCCAGCAGCAACAGCAGGCACGATGCTCCAAAGAGTTTCAGTTTCTTCATTTTTTTTGTATAACCTTAATTCCGCAACACTATAGTTTAACATTATTTATAAGTGCCTGAGCAACAAAAAGTTGCCCAGGATTTTGCCATGTCAGAATTTTCACTTACCTTAGTGTTGCGAAAAGAAGACAAGCAAAACTCTAATATGA
>JAGAYH010000001.1 GCA_017940565.1 Bacteroidaceae bacterium
GGGAACAAAAGAAAGGGAGGCGCACCGACACACAGTGCACCTCCCCTATCAAGTATATTTGTTTCTACGAAGAGAACTCGTTACTTTTTGCTTATCATCCGGTACAGACGGGCAAAGAAACCTTTCTTCTTATTCTTTTCCTCGTGGCCATAGCCGTAACCATAACCGTAGCCATAGCCGTAACCATAACCGTAGCCATAACCGTAGCCATAGCCATAGCTGTGGTCACCACTGCCGGTGCCATTGAGAACCACATTCATTCCCTTGAATTTACCGGAACGGTAGAGTTGGTCAAGCTGTTTCAGGAAACGGCGGTCTTCCACACCCACGCGGATGACGTATAGCGTCACATCGACCACACGGTTGACGATACCGGCGTCGGCCACCGTAATGGCCGGTGTGGTGTCGATAACCACATAGTCATAGCGCTTGCGCAGTTCAGCAATCATTTTGTCAAACTCTTCGTTCATCAACAGCTCGGAAGGATTGGGCGGGCGCACACCGGCAGGAATGAAGTCCAGATTCTCAGCCAAATCTTTGTTGATGACTTCATCGAGGCTCGTGGTCTGTCCGCTGAGGTATGCCGTCAGACCTGCACCCTGGGAATGAACCACAGTAGTCAGTGAATTCTTTCGTATGTCGGCATCAACCAGAATGACCTTCTTACCAGCCACACCGAGAATGACGGAGAGGTTTCGCGAAATGAAGCTCTTACCCTGTGACGGCGTTGACGAAGTCAGCATGATGACGCCGCCGTCTTTCATGACAAAGTTCAGACTGTAACGCAGCACACGGAAGGCTTCGGAAATGGATTTGCCGTTATCCTTTTTCGTCAGCATCTTCTGCTCGTTCTCATCGTCCACCCATTCGGGGATTTCTCCAACAATCGGGGCGCTCAGGTTGTCCTCAACATCCTTACGTCCGCGCACCAACGTATTCATCTGGATGCGTGCCCACAGAATAAGGGTCGGAATGAGCAAACCTATCACGAGGGCAATCAAGTAAGCCGTGCGACTGTTCGGCGAAATGGGGGCTGTGGAGCCATAGGGGTCTTCAACCACACGCATGTTGGCCTCGTTGATGGCCAGTTGCAGAGCCACCTCCTCACGCTTATTCAACAAATAGGTATAAAGAGCTTCCTTGATGGTTTGCTGACGGCCGATGTCAAGAGCCTGGATTTCCTTTTGAGGAATACCTGCCATGGCTCCTTGGAATTGTCCTCCGATGGCTTGGGCACGGTTCAGCTGAAGCTTCAATGAATTCATATAGTTGTCCAATGAAGAACGGATGGCTCCTTGCAGGGCATTGATGTTTCGCTCCTGCTCTGCCACCACGCTGCTAGCACTCGAGGAATTCTCTGCCAAGCGCTGATACTGGAGCACCAGATCGTTGTACTGGGCAATCTGTGACTGCAGGCTGGTGTTTCCTAAGCCGGAAAGGTCGGGTATGAGACCTTTCTCATTGGAGGCGTTGTTGACATGGTCGCTCAGATACTTGGCCACACTCAACTGGGTCTGTATCTGGTTGGCCTGTTGTTGAGCGGCTGTGCTCTGTTGCAAATAGTTTTGGGCATTTGTACTGAAATCGACAATCTGGTTGGCTTGCTTGTACTGGGCCAACTTGTTTTCCACATCGCTCAATTCCGAACCGATGATGCCGATACGTTGGTCGATGAACTTGGCCGTGTTGTTGGCCACACTGTTCTTGGAGTTGATGATGTCGTATTTGTAAACGGCAAGCAACGTGCCCAAAATGGCCTTGGCGCGTTCCACATTGGTATCACGGCATGAAAGTGCGATAAGGCTGGCATTGTCATCCACGATGTTGGCACCGATGCTTCCGGCAAAACGGCCAATGGCACCTTCACGGCTGGTGCGCGTCACCTGCACCGTCTTGCCCACATAGTTATTGCGGTCATCGGCTTTCGTTATTTTCATTTTTCCGGCAGGTGTTTTTATTTCTGCGCCATACTTCACTTCCTGATTGAAGTCGATGGCTTCGCCGCCGACATGCATATCTGAGATTTTGATGCTATTGGGCGAGATGACATCGGCACGGAAGCTGACGTAGCCGGCATAGGGCGAAAGGAATGTAACTGTGAACGGACGGTACTGGTAGAGCGACACCGGGGTCAGGCCGACCGTCGTGGAATAGCTCACATCAAGATTCAGGCTGTCCACGACCAATCCCATCAGCCGGCGTGACTTGAGGACAAAGATTTCGTTCTTCAGGTTGTCCGTCACCTGCACGCCGTTCAACTGCTTCAGGGCTTCGAGCGATGAACTCTTGCCCCCACCGTTCTGACTATCTATCAGCACTGTGGCGTACTGGCTGTACACGCGTTGTTGCTTCTTCAGATAGAAGAAGGCCACAATCAGACACAACAGGACGGCCAGGATATACCATTTCAGGTTACGCAGGAAGACTACGATACAGTATTGCAGGATGGCAAAGATGTCGAGATCGTCTTCTTTCTCCTGCATTTGCTGCGCCTGCAGCTGCTGTAATTCAATATTATTCTCTGTCATATTACCGTATTATTTCGTCAGGGTTACGACCAAGGCTGCCAGTGAGGCCACGGTGCTGACCATCGTGCCTATCACCGTGAGATAGGTGTAGCTGGTACTGCCTTTCACCTTCTCTGCCTTGTTGGATTCCACGTATATCATATCGTTTTGCTGCAAATAGTAGGCTGGCGACTCAAACACCGATTTCGGATCGGTCAGGTCCACGCGATACGTGGCCCGCACGCCATTTTCCTCGCGCATAATCAGCACACTTTTGCGAACCGCGGTGTTGTTAAGGTCACCGGCGCGGCCAAGGGCTTCAAGCAGAGTCAGCCGCTGGCCTGTGTACTCCTGTGTACCGGGACTCTTCACTGCTCCCATCACGGTCACTTTGAAACTCATGATTTTTACCGTTACCTGGGCATCCTTGATGTGGCTGGCACGAATCTGGTTTTCCAAGTCAGAGGCTACCTGATAGATGGTGCGGCCCTTAACGCTAATTCGTCCAAGTATGGGGAAATCGATCGTGCCGTCTTTGCCGACGTAGAAATACATCATGCCGGCCGTTTGACTGCCAGTTGATGTACTGGAGCTTCCGCTCTTGATGACCACGTTGTTGTTAAATTCATCAATGAGTTCCTTCGTCTTTGATGTTATGGAGATAGCCAATTCGTCGTCGGGTTGAATCACAAGCCCGAAGTCCTTGTCAATGCTTTGGGGCGTGGAGTACATTTGATCCACTCCCTGCAAGTAAGTCATTTCCTTGTTCGACACACACGAGGCAAATACAAGCATCACAACAGCGGCAGCTGCCATCAATCGAGTTATACTTTTCATCTGAAATGGTTGTTAGTTAATTTTTCGCCAAAAACTTTGTCTATAATTCACATTACCATGCAAAATTACATATTTCTTTTCGATTTAGCAGCAGAAATCCACTACTTTTCTCATGTTTTTACCTAAAAAGATATCATAACTGGTGTTTCGGGGTGAACAAGCGTCAAACGGAGGCCCGGAGCGGGTAGGTCCCTCAAAGGTCGGACTTCGGAATTTTGAAACACCGCTTCGTCGCGCAAAGGCCGGACCTTGGCGTAACCGAGTTTGACTTCTGAAAAACCAACGGCGCTTTCGTCGGCACTAAATCGGATTTAGGCCCGACCAACTCCGTTTTCGTTCAGGAAGACGCGCGTCAGCACAGCCGCAATTCCCTTTTCTCACTCTACGGACGGCCCGACACGGGTGTGTGTCGCCACATGCGCCACAGATAGAAGCCCAAGTGGACCACACCGAAAGCAAAGGCCACGGCCAGCAGTGTCTTGCTGCTGTCCCACCCCGCCGCATGCTGATGCCACAATCCTGTCAGGCAGCAGAATACTGAAATGGCCACACCGCAAAGGTTGAGCGACAACTGGCCATGGCGGCCGCGGTAGGGTTCGAGCCGGCTATGGTGCACGCCGTAACTGATGTAAATGTCCAGTCCCACCAGCATCCACACAATAAGACGTATCCATGTGTCGGGTGGCAGGGAAATCATGACAATGAAACAGGTCACAATGCCCAGAATCGGTATCAGCGGCACCAGAGGCACCCGGAAAGCCCGCTCATGCTCAGGCATGGTTTTGCGGACAATGAGAACGGCGGCACATACCAGTATAAAGGCAAACAGCGTGCCTATACTCGTCATTTCGCCCGCCACGCCGGCAGGCACGAATGCCGCCAACAAGCCCACGGCCACCATGAAGAGCACATTGCTGTGGGCCGGGGTGCGGAAACGCGGGTGTATCCTGCTGAAGAACGGAGGCAACAGCCCGTCATGGCTCATGCTGAGAAAAATGCGGCTCTGCGCCAACAATGTGACCATGATAACGCTACAGTAACCCACCAATATGGCCAGCAGAATGGCGCGGTTGAGCCAAGGATAGGCCGGCACGACCACGCCGTCAGGGCCCATTTCACCCATTTGGGCTATGGCCACCGCCACGGGAGCAATGCCGTCCTGACCGCTGAACATCGTGTAATGGGCCACGCCTGTCATAACATAAGAGAAAGCCAGGTATAGCACCAGTACCACAGCCAGCGAGCCCAGGATACCGACGGGCATGTTGCGGCGCGGGTTGCGCGTCTCCTGCGCCATGGTGCTCACGCTGTCGAAGCCCAGGAAAGCAAAGAAGACGATGGCAGCCCCGCGCAGGATGCCCGACCAGCCGAACTCGCCGAACGTGCCTGTGTTGGCAGGGATGTACGGATGGTAGTTGTCGTTGTTGATATATCTCCAACCGAGCACCACAAACAGGATGATGACTGATATTTTAAGGAACACAATAATGGCATTCAGGACGGAACTTTCCTTCGTTCCGACAATCAGAAACAAACTCATAAGCACCACAATGAGGAAGGCCGGCACGTTCATCACGCCGCCGTCCCACGGGCACGCCGTCAGCGTCTGCGGCAACGCAATGCCCACGCTGTCAAAGAAACTCACCACATAGCGGCTCCAACTGATGCTCACCGTCGTGGCCGCCACACTGTACTCCAGAACCAGGTCCCAACCGATAACCCACGCCACCAGCTCGCCCATTGTGGCATAGCTGTAGGTATAGGCGCTGCCGGCCACGGGTATCATCGAGGCAAACTCGGCATAACACAGCCCGGCGAAGCAGCAGCACAGGGCTGCAATCACAAAAGACAACGTGATGGCGGGGCCACTGAAGTTGGCGGCCACCAATCCGGTAATGGAGAAAAGGCCCGCGCCCACAATGACGCCTACCCCCATGGCGATGAGGCTGACAGGGCCCAACACGCGGCGCAAACTGCCATTGCCCTGCTGACGGGCTTCGTCAAGCAGGAGGTCTATCGGTTTTCTGATAAAAAGTCCCATTTTATTTATGCCACAGCAACGATTCAGTAAAACGTATTATAAAGTCATCCGAAAGATATTTTAGTCCACCTTCATGAGCCGTGCCGTGAGAATCCTTGCATATAAAATAATGTTGTCCGGCCCGCTTCGCCATGCCAATGACATGCATACTGTGATTCTTGCCCGTCCACACAAGCGAGTGCCCCTTTCTCAAAACCGAGTCCATCTGCCGGACAATGCGCTCGCGACCAGTAGTGTCACCTGACGGAAACCGATGTTCCACGTATGCATCCTCCACATAGAGGGAACGAGCCAGGTCAAGCGGCGTATAGGTAGTGCCATAAAGCGTCACCAGGCGGGGCACATAGGAGAAACCTGTATCGAGAACCGTCGCCATATCTCCCGTGGCCAGAGCGCGTTTACATTCACGCCAGCTCCACTTCGGAGTGGGACGAAACACGGCATAAAGCAAGGCTCCTTCTTCCAACAGATGCAGGCAATCCATCGGCCGGCCTTCAAAACGAGGGAAGGGCTGTCCCGCGCGGCACAGTTGCTCCACCCGACGGCGTATCAGATAGGTGGCCGAGAGTTCCAGCGAGTCACCGGCAAGGATACGTTCGCTCTCAACCAGCGAGAGGGTGGCGTAAATCCAGCCGGCCGGCCACTCGCCCTGGTCCTTCACCGGGGTATGGGGCAGCAGCATGACAGTCTTGAACCCGTTCTGACACGAAACGAGCAATAAAACCATCCAAACCCATTTGGCCGCACGCTTCATCCTTTTGTTGTCACTCTTCGGGGTTATGGTTTATCAGCGGCCGCGTCTGTTCCATCAGTTCAAAGAGTTCCGCCTCGGTCTCCGCCCGCAGCATGGCAATGCGGTGGTCGCGGAAGTTTGGAATACCCTTAAACAGCGGGGTGGCGGCCAGGTGACGGCGGATATGGAGGATGCCGTGGTATTCGTCTATACGTTCGATGCTTTGGCGCACCTGCATTTTCAGCACGTCAAGCATCCAGTCGGGCGTCATCGGGGCATAGTCACTCTCCACGGCATCATTGCCGGTCACAGGCTCTTCGGGATGGAGGGCATCGTGGATTTCCTTGAATATCCACGGCTTTCCGAATGAGGCGCGCCCCACCATGACGGCGTCCACCCCGTAGCGCTCAAAAGCCTGCCGGGCCTGCTCACCGCTGGTGATGTCGCCATTGCCTACAATAGGTATTTTCATGCGCGGATTGCGCTTCACTTCACCGATGAGCGTCCAGTCGGCCTCCCCTTTGTACATCTGCGACCGCGTGCGGCCGTGAATGGTCAGAGCCTGCACGCCGGCGTCCTGCAACTGCTCGGCCAGTTCGGTTATGATCAGGTGGTTCTGATCCCATCCCAAACGTGTCTTGGCCGTCACGGGCACATCGACGGCGTCCACCACGGCACGGGTAATTTCGAGCATCAGCGGCACGTTCTGCAGCAGGCCCGCACCGGCGCCCTTGCCTGCCACGCGCTTTACGGGACAACCGAAGTTAATGTCGAGCACGTCGGGATGCGACTCGGCCACCACGATGCGGGCGGCTTCGGCCATGGCGGCAGGATCCTTGCCGTATATCTGTATGGCCACAGGCCGCTCTTCGTCGTTCACGCGCAATTTGCGCAACGTGCCGGGCACCATCCGCGTCAGGGCATCGCACGAGGCAAACTCGGAATAGACCATGGCAGCCCCCAACCGGCGGCAGAGCAGACGGAAACCAATGTCTGTCACGTCCTCCATGGGCGCCAAGAGCACCGGACGCTCGCCCAAATCTATCTTACCTATTTTCATGCGGCGGCTTTTCTGTCATTTTACGGTGCAAAGTTAATACAATTTGCCGACATGCCCGCCAACAGGCCGCAGACGTCCACGCTTTTTACGTCATTCGGGAAACGAAAACGGAGTCAGACGGGCCTAAATCCGATTTAGTGCCGACAAAAACGCAGTTGGTTTTTCAACATACCGGCATCTCCACGGCCAGACTGACGGCTCGCGATGACGAAACGGCGCCTCGGAAAAACGAAACGGCGCCTCAACTTTCCGAAGTCCGACCTTTGCCCACGTCAACTGGCCTCATAAAAAACCGGATTGCTCCATCAAAATCCTAAGAAACCTGTCAGAGAGCACAGTCAAGTGTTAATAATTTATAAATCCCTCTTCCCTACACCCGTTCGGTCACGGAAACCGGCGATGAACAAAGGTTTTACCCCACATGGCGCCTGGCTCCGGAAACAGCCGGAAAGAGGTCAAAACAACCCCTCAAAACGGCTATCTTGTTCACTTTTAACACACTAAAATTTGCTCATTTCAGAAAAAAGTATTTCCTTTGCATCGCAAACATGACGGGAAGCGTCATACCTGCACCATCTTCAGAGGCACACCCACCGAGACGCGACCGTCTCCGTCCCTCGTCCGCAGGCTTCTCCGCACCACTACGGCGCGCGAGTCAGCTCCCGCCAGAAACTGTAACAAATGAAGAGAATACGCATTGTTATTCTGATGATGTGCATGCTCGTGTTCGCCTGCGCCTCCTTCGGGCAATACCACAAGATAGGCAAGGCCACACACTATGGCAAGCGCTGGCACGGCCGCAAGACCAGCAGCGGCGAACTGCTACACAACGACAGCCTCACATGCGCACATCGCACGCTCCCATTCGGCACCATCCTCAAGGTGCGCGACCTGAGCAATGACAAGGTAGTTTACGTCAAAGTAAACGACCGTGGACCCTTCAGCCGGGCCATCATCGACCTCTCCTACGCCGCCGCCAAGCAGCTCGGCATGGTCAGTCGCGGAGTGGCCCGCGTGGAACTCACACAGGTGGACAGCATCCCCTCCGGCGACACGGACGACGAATGCAACTGCACCTGCGATTGCGACAAAACACCCGCCACGGAGCAAACGGCCGACAGCACCAAAGCCAACGGACTGTGCCCCGTGACCGTATGGAGCGACGGCAAACATCTGCCCTATCTGGCCGTGCCCTCACCCGACGGCAACGGGCTCTGCCCCCTGGCCGAATGGAACGAGCGCCGTCTCAAGAGCACCTGCCATCCCGACAAGATGATGACTCTTGAAGAGCTCAATCCCTGGCGCGCAGCCTATCTGGCCGAACAACGCGACCATCCGCGCTGGCGCACCGGTGACCAACTTTATGCCGCCAACCTCGTGCGGAATGAAGAAAAATTGGTATCTTTGCTCGACTAAATCTGTCACAAGGATTACCCCGGACTGAATACAGACGCGACGGACACGCTTGTCACCCTTGAACCGACAGACGTGTCCGTCGTTGTATATATAGTAAAGTAACAACCCGATTTATAAAAACTAAGGAAACAAATGAAACAAGCAACCAAATGCGTGCAAAGCGGCTGGAAACCCAAGAACGGCGAACCCCGCGTGCTCCCCATCTACCAGAGCACAACCTTCAAATATGACGACAGCGACAAGATGGCCGACCTCTTCGACCTGAAAGACAACGGCTACTTCTACACCCGGCTGGCCAACCCCACCAACGACTGCGTAGCCAGCAAGATAGCTGACCTCGAAGGCGGCGTGGGGGCCGTGCTCACCTCCAGCGGACAGGCCGCCTCACTCTTCGCCATCATCAATATCGCCGGAGCCGGCGACCACATCATCTGCTCGCAAACCGTTTACGGCGGCACCTACAACCTCTACGGCACCACCCTGCCCAAACTGGGCATCGAATGCACCTTCATCGACCAGAATGCCGACGACGCCGAAATAGAAGCCGCCTTCCGGCCAAACACCAAGTGCTTCTTCGGTGAGACACTGAGCAACCCCGGCGTGCAGGTATTCGACATCGAGCGCTTCGCCGCCATCGCCCACCGTCACGGCGTGCCCCTCATCATCGACAACACCTTCGCCACCCCCATCAACTGCCGTCCCTTCGAGTGGGGAGCTGACATCGTGACCCACTCCACCACCAAATACATGGACGGCCACGCCCTTACCGTTGGCGGCGTCGTGGTGGACAGCGGCAACTTCGACTGGGACGCCCATGCCGAACGCTTCCCCGGACTCACCACGCCCGACGAGAGCTACCACGGGCTGACCTACACCAAACAATTCGGCAAACTGGCATACACCACCAAACTCGTGGCCCAGCTCATGCGCGACCTCGGCAGCATCCCCTCACCCATGAACGCTTTCCTGCTCAACGTTGGTCTCGAGACCCTTCACCTGCGCATGCAGCAGCACTGCCGCAACGCCCAGGCCGTGGCCGAATTCCTGCAGCAACATCCCCGCGTGGCCTGGGTGACCTATCCCGGACTGCCCGGCACAAAAAACCACGAACTGGCCCGGAAATACATGCCCGGCGGCACCTGCGGCGTCATGGCCTTCGGGCTGAAAGGCAACCGCGACGACGCCGTGGCCTTCATGGACCGTCTGCGCCTCATCGCCATCGTCACCCACGTGGCCGACGCACGTTCCTGCATCCTCCATCCCGCCAGCCACACCCACCGCCAGCTCAGCGACGAACAACTGCAACAGGCCGGCATTGCCCCCGACCTCATGCGTCTCAGCGTGGGCATTGAAGACAAAGACGACATCATCGACGACCTCCGCCAGGCACTTGAAGGGTAAACGGCCATGCAAGCAAAACGTATCATCCAGTTTCTCGCGGCGCTCGCGGAGCACAACGAACGGGAGTGGTTCAAGGCCCATAAGGACGAGTATCTGGCCTGCCGCGACGACTTTGAGGCCGGTGTGCAGCAACTCATCGGGCGCATCGGGGCGTTCGACCCCAGCGTGGCCCATGTGGTGGCCCACGACTGCGTTTACAGGCCCCAGCGCGACATCCGCTTCTCTACGGACAAGTCACCCTACAAACGCCACATCTCGGCCTACATCTGCGAGCGCGGCCGCAAGAGCATCCGCGGCGGTTATTACCTGCACATGCAGCCGGGACAATGTCTGGTGGCCATCGGCACGCCCTGGCTGCCGACGAACATTCTGACCGCCTGCCGGCAGGACATGATGGGCCGCCCCGACGAGTGGCGCAAGACGGTAGAGAACCGGAAATTCCTGAAGTACTTCGGTCGGCCAGGCTCGGGCAACTGGGATTTTGAGAAACTGGACGAGAAAGGATTCGGCATGATGCGGCTCAAGACGGCACCCAAAGGGTTCGACCGCGACAGCGACCTGATAGAGTATCTGCGAATGAAGGATTACCTGGTGTGGCAACGGGTAAGCGACAGTTTCTTCGAGGGCGACGCCTGGCTGGACCACACGGAGGACCTCTGCCGCACGGCACAGCCCATGGTGGCGTTTGTCAATGAAGTCGTGGCCGATTACGACTAAGCATACCGACAGTCCTTTTCCCAGACAACAACGTCCCGCTTTCCAACCGTGGAAAGCGGGACGTCTTTTTGTTTGGCCGCAACAGCCGCCCGGGCGGCCCTCCACGGCCATGCGCCGGAACAACGGAACGAAAACGCAGATGAAAATCACTAAATCGGATTTAGGCGCAACGAAAACGGAGTTGGAATTTATATGTACCCCCGCCGTTGCGCGAATTAGCCCTCCGCTGCTCTTCACGCGGGCCGTCGGACTCCCGTCGCGGCTGGAGGGCAACTGCCACCCCAACCTGCCATTTCCACGCCTTGAGAACGGCATGGAGCCGGTGAAAACGCATTATTTTTTAATAATAGGAAGAAAAAGAAGAGAAAACACAGCGTCGCTGTCCGGCGTTTTTCGTAACTTTGGGGCCGTCAAAACGAATCTTTGGACACATCTATTTTTTACTACAATATGGAAAATAAAAAGGAAAGACTTTTTTCTGAATTCGCTCCCGTGAGTCGCCAGGAATGGTTGGACAAAATCACCGTGGACCTCAAGGGAGCCGACTTCAACAAGAAGTTGGTGTGGCGCACGAACGAAGGATTCTCCGTGCAGCCGTTCTATCTGAGGGAAGACGTAGAAAACTTCCCGACGACCACCGCCCTGCCCGGACGCTACCCGTTCGTACGCGGCAACAAGGTGAATGACAACAACTGGTATGTTCGCCAGAACGTGAAGTGCGGCGATGCCAAAGAGACTAACAAGAAGGTGCTCGACCTGCTGGGCCGCGGCGTCGATTCGCTCGGCCTGTGCATCCCCAAGGACAGCGTCAATGCCGCCTACCTGGATGCCCTGCTCGAGGGTGTGTATCCCGAAGCCATCGAACTGAACTTCAAGAGCTGCCCCAGCGTAGCCGTGGAGCTCGCCAAGGAAGTGGTGGCCTGGTACGGCCGCAAAGGCGTGAACAAGGAAAACGTGCACGGCAGCATCGAGTTTGACCCCATGGCCAAAATGCTCGTCAAGGGCAAGGACCTCAGCGCCCGTCTGGCCGACGTGAAGGCACTGGTGGAGACCGTAAAGGACTTCCCCTACATCACCTGCATCACCGTCAGCTCGCTCGAACTGCAGAATGCCGGCGCCTTCTGCTATCAGGAAGGCGGCTATGCCCTGGCCTGGGGTAACGAATACCTCAACCTGCTGACTGAAGCCGGCGTACCCGCCCGTGAAGCCGCCCGCCGCATCCGCTTCAGCATGGCCGCCGGAGGCAACTACTTCATGGAAATTGCCAAGTTCCGCGCCTTCCGCATGCTCTGGGCCAAGGTCGTCCGCGAATACGACGTGCCCGAAGAAGAGTGCTACACTTACATTATGGCCACCACTGCCGAATACAACAAGACGCTGTTCGACAGCTACGTGAACCTGCTCCGCACCCAGACCGAAGCCATGAGCTCCGCCCTGGCCGGCGTGGAAAGCCTCGTAGTGACCGAATTTGACACGCCATACGAAGAACCGACAGAATTCAGCGAGCGCATTGCCCGCAACCAGCAACTGATGCTGAAAGAAGAGAACCACTTCTCGAAAATCGTGGACGTGGCCGCCGGTTCCTACTACATCGAAGAACTCACCACCAGCCTCGCCGCTGAGATGTGGAAACTGTTCCTCGCCGTTGAGAAGGAAGGCGGTTTCCTGGCCGCCGTAAAGGCCGGCACAGTGCAAGCCGCCGTGAACGCCACCAACGACGACCGCCACAAGAAAGCCGCCCAGCGTCGCGAGTTCGTGCTCGGCACCAACCAGTTCCCCAATTTCACCGAAGTGAGCGACGGCAAACAGCCCGTGCAGAAATGCTGCGGTTGCTGCCACAACGACGAGCCAGCCTTTGCCACACTCAACCAGACCCGGCTCTCCAGTGAATTTGAAGCTCTGCGTCTGGCCACCGAACAGGCACCGAAGCGCCCCGTGGCCTTCATGCTGACCATCGGCGACCTCAAATGGCGCCAGGCCCGTGCCCAGTTCAGCTGCAACTTCCTCGCCGCCGCCGGTTACCAAGTCATTGACAACCTCGGCTTCAAGACCGTGGAAGAAGGTATCGAAGCTGCCATGAAGGCCGGAGCCGACATCGTGGTGCTCTGCTCCAGCGACGACGAATATGCCCAGTACGCCGTGCCCGCCTTCCAGGCTCTCAACGGCCGTGCCCTCTTTATCGTAGCCGGAGCCCCTGCCTGCACGGAAGAACTGCAGGCCGCCGGCATCGAATATTTCATCCACGTGCGCGTCAACCAATTGGATACGCTCAAAGAGTTAAACGCTAAATTGGGAATCAAATGAGAAAGAACTTTGAACATATAGACATCAACGCCGTGCCGGCTCAGCCGAACGGCCAACAGTGGCAGAAAGACCAACACATCGCTGCCGACTGGCGCACGCCGGAACAAATCAACATCCAGCCTGTCTACACCAAGGAAGACATGGAGAACATGGAACACCTCGACTACGCCGCCGGTCTGCCTCCTTTCCTCCGTGGCCCGTACTCCATGATGTACCCCTTCCGCCCGTGGACCATCCGCCAGTATGCCGGTTTCTCCACCGCCGAAGAGAGTAACGCCTTCTACCGCCGCAATCTGGCCAGCGGACAGAAAGGTTTGTCCGTTGCCTTCGACCTGCCCACCCACCGCGGCTACGACCCCGACAACGAGCGCGTCATCGGTGACGTCGGCAAGGCCGGTGTGAGCATCTGCTCCGTAGAGAACATGAAGGTGCTCTTCTCGGGCATCCCCTTGAAAGACATGTCAGTTTCCATGACGATGAACGGAGCTGTGCTCCCCATCATGGCCTTCTACATCGTAGCCGGCCTGGAGCAGGGTGCCACGCTCGATGTCATGGCCGGTACCATCCAGAACGATATCCTCAA
>JAGAYH010000032.1 GCA_017940565.1 Bacteroidaceae bacterium
ACATTGAACAATCAGGAGCTCACGGCCCTAAAGTCGGAAGTTGACATGACCGTTACCGGCCCGGGCAAGTTGACCCTGTTAAGCACGAAAGATGCCGGGCTCTTCCTCAGCAAGACAGCCACACTGACTCTGAAAGACGCCGACATTGAGGCCTCGGGACAATGGGGCATCAGCGGGCCCTACGGAAATTCCTATAACGCCAAATTGGCCGTCATCAATTCCAGGGTTGTGTCAGAGTCTACGTCCGCCGACGGGGCCGTGTGCGACTTCCGCGGCGGCATCACACTGACCGGTTGCAAGATTACCGTGCCCAAAGACGGCCGTGTGGACGGAGCCAAGATAGTCACGCCCAACGGCACGGCGGCCAAGGAGGTGCAGATAGCATTGGCAGAGGGGGATGAAGGTTACGACCGCGCCGACGTGAACCTTGACGGTTCGGTAGATTCAGCGGACATTGTGGCCGTGATTAAGGCGATGAAATAGCTACGCCATCTCGCCACATTAAACCCGGTTATCTAATACAACAAGGCCTGTGTCGATTGACACAGGCCTTTATTATTATAAATGCAGGTTGATACCTTATATTATATTATTTAATAATACCCATTTCGCGGAACACCTTGGTGAGGCGGTCAACTCCCTGGTCCACATGTTCACGGGTGTGGGTGGCCATGAGGGCAAAGCGCACGAGGGTGTCTTGCGGAGCACAGGCGGGCGGGATGACGGGATTGATGAACACGCCTTCGTCCAACGCTTTCTGCGTAACGACAAACGTCTTGTCGGTGTCGCGCACATAAAGGGGGATGATGGGCGATTCGGTTTCGCCAATCTCAAAGCCGGCGTCACGGAAACGCTGCAAGGCATAGCGGGTAACGTCCCACAGGCGCTCGATGCGCTCAGGCTCCTGCTGGATGATGTGCAGGGCTTCGAGTGCAGCGGCAGTGGCTGCCGGGGTGTTGCTGGCGCTGAAGATGTAGGTGCGTGTGTTATGGCGCAGCCAGTTGATGATGCTGCTGTCGGCGGCGATGAATCCGCCGATGGAGGCCAGCGACTTGCTGAAGGTGCCCATGATGAGGTCCACTTCGTCAGCCAGCCCGAAGTGGTCGCACACGCCGCGGCCCTGGCGGCCGAAGACACCGATGCCATGGGCTTCATCGACCATGACGGTGGCGTTGTACTTATGCTTCAAGCGGATGATTTCGGGCAGGTTGGCCAAGTCGCCTTCCATGGAAAATACGCCATCCACCACGATGAGCTTGACGGCGTCTTCACGACAACTCTGGAGCTTGCGCTCGAGGTCTTCCATGTCGTTGTGCTTATACTTGAGTGCCGTAGAGAACGACAAACGACGGCCGTCCACTATCGATGCATGGTCGCGGTCGTCGCAGATGATATAGTCTTCGCGCCCTGTCAGGCAAGCGATCACGCCGGCATTGACACTGAAGCCGGTGGAGAAGCACAGGCTTTCGTCTTTTCCCACAAACTCGGCCAGTTCTTTCTCCAATTGCACGTGCAGGTCAAGCGTTCCGTTAAGGAAACGTGAACCGGCACAACCGGAACCGTATTTGTGGAGTGCCTTGCAGGCGGCATCGATGATTCTCTCGTCATAGGTCAGGCCGGTGTAGGCGTTTGAGCCAAACATTAACACCTTGTGCCCGTCCATATCTACAACGGGTCCTTGTTTGCCGTATATCTGGCGGAAGTAAGGATATATACCCTGAGCCATAAACTCTTGAGGGCGTGTAAATTCTTTTAATCTATCTTGCAGTAAACCCATAACTACTTTCCAGGTATTTCTGTCTTCGTTTGATTATAGGGTGCAAAGTTACACAAAAAAGTAAACAAACGTGCAGTTCTTAAACAAAAGTTTCTTTTTCGTTTCACTTTGCACAACCGGAGCACAGCGTGCAAACTGCTGCGGAAGCCCAAAGGAATACCCTATTGAGGCTTTCGGTGACCGTGAATATTTATTCTTCTTTTTTTCGCTTTTGGCTATTTTTCGTAACTTTGCACGGCGATAGCGAGCGCTCCACTGCAGCAAAATCAGACTGAAATGAAAAAGACATCCGTTCTTTTCATCGTGAATCCCATTTCGGGTACCGAGAGCAAACAGCAGATTCTGCACGATGTCGAAACATATTTCGACCGGCAGAAGTTTTCCTGGCAGATAGCCTACACGGCTTATGCCGGGCACGGTGCCGTGCTGGCCACCATGGCCGCCGAAAACGGCACGGACATGGTAGTGGCTATCGGGGGCGACGGCACAGTAAACGAAATTGCCCGCTCGCTGGTTCACACACGGACCATTCTGGGCATCATCCCATGCGGTTCGGGCAACGGTCTGGCCCGCCACCTGCGCATCCCTATCGACTCGCGCCGGGCAATAGAGGTTATCAACCAGTTCAATGTTCGTGAGCTGGACTATGGGACCATTAACAAACGTCCGTTTTTCTGTACTTGCGGCATGGGGTTTGACGCAACAGTCAGCTACAAATTTGCATCTTCCATCAAGCGTGGCATGCTTTCGTACATGGAGAACACGCTGAAAGAGATTACCCGCTACAAGCCAGAGACCTACATCATCGAAGACGAATCGGGGCAACAGCAGCTGAAAGCATTCCTGCTCACCTGCGCCAACGCTTCGCAATATGGCAACAATGCCTACATCGCCCCCGAGGCCTCCATGAGCGACGGACTGATGGACGTGACCGTCATCCGCCCATTCACCATGGTAGAGGCTCCCCAGCTGGCATACCAACTGTTCAACGGCACTCTGACCAACAAAGGCCATATCTCCATGTTCCGCTCCAAGAAACTCCACATTGTCAGGGAGCACGAAGGTGTCATCCACTGCGACGGCGACCCGTTCAAGGCCGGCAAGGAAATTACAGTGGAAATAGAGTCGAAACAGTTGCGCGCCATCACGGGCAACGACATGGAAATCAAGTCGGACACCCTGCTCCAGACCATCACCGAGGCCTTCAGTTTCTTTGTTGCCAAAGGCCAAAACACCATTGAGACGGGCATAAAACAGGCCGGCAGGGATATTCTGTCGAAACTGCAACCCAGGAAGCCGGACGAACAGAAATAGCACGCCCCTTCCTGATTCAGGCATTCCCCTATCCCATCCTTTTTTCTGTACGCGCCGCATCGGAGTCCCGAAGCGGCGCGTACTGCTTTCAAAAGCAGCCGATAAAACCTTTCGGAACTGTTGTCAGCCACCACAAACAGTGAACCGGAAAAACGAAAACGCATTTGGAAACGACGAAAACGGATATAGGAAAAACGAAAACGCATATGGCGCAACCGGAACGGCAGCCCGGAACGGCTAAGGGCTACGCGCATTGGTCTGACATCACCCGCTCAGCGCAGATAGAAGGCTTCGGTGAGGGAGCCGTAAGCCTCGCTGCGCGTACCGTCGCCATTCATCAGGCAAAGTGATTCAACGTGCAATTCACCAGAGGTTCTCTCAAAAATGAGCACGCTCCGTTTGTATGGTTTACCATACTTTGTGCACACATCTACCCTGCGCCTCAGAAACAAACCGTTTTGCCAGCACAACCACGCGAAACGCCCGGTGTCGTCATAGGGCAAGATAACAGAGAAACAACCATCGGGCGCCAACAGACGACCGACGGCAACGGCCAGCTGTTCATGGGTCAGACGGTCGGCGACACGCGCCTTCTGACGCGTTTCACTGCCGGCCGCAGGCGAATGCTCATAATATGGAGGATTGCATACGACGGTGTCGAACGGGAGCGCCGGTTCGTAGGAAACGACATCGGCCTGCAAAGCCGTCAGACGCGAAGGCCAGGGCGAGGCGCGGAAGTTGTCAGCCGCCTGATTCACGGCACCGGAATCAATGTCAATCGCCGTCACACGGATGTGCGGGCTTCTCTGGGCCAGCATCAGGGCCACCAGACCGCTGCCGGTGCCTATGTCGAGCGCCGATGAGCCCCGCACCGCTGCCAGAGCTCCGAGCAACACGCCGTCGGTGCCCACCTTCATGGCACAATGGCGGTGGCACACGCTGAACTGACGGAAATGAAACGTATCCTGACCCATGGAACGGCATTTTGTTGGCAAAATTAACGAAAAAACACAAGATTAGACGCTTCCCCACCAATCCAAACGCAGAAAAAATCGTAATTTTGCAACGTAATTTGCGGAAATGTGCCTGGAAACGATTTTTTACACAGAAAAAGGCGGGGCGCAACGTCCCCGTGGCACATTCTTTGCAATGGTATCGGGAACATCCGATAAACATAAAGACAGACAGACAAAATGAGCGACGAATCCAATCAGAATCCGTTTTCACTGATAGCAGACTTTGAAGGAGATATCCAAAATCTCTTTAACATAAAACTGGGCGCCTTCCTGCCCCTGTTGCCCCTGCGCAACATGGTGCTGTTTCCGGGCGTTGTCATACCCGTGGCCATCGAGCGCCAGTTTTCACTCGATGTCATCAAACAAGCCAAGGAAAACGACAGCTTCATCGGCGTGGTGTGCCAAACCAACGCCTCGGAAGACGAACCGGACGTCAACGGACTGTTTCGCGTGGGCACCGTGGCCAAAGTCATGCGCATCCTGGAACTGCCAGACAAGCGCATCACGGCTCTGCTCCAGGGCTTCTGCCGTTTCAGCATCATAGACCTGGTGCAGCGGAAACCGGTATATCTGGCCGAAATAAAAAAGATACGCGAGCCTAAATTCGACACATCCGACGAGGAATTCCGCGCACTGGTTGACGCCTGCCGCGACCTGACGTTCCGCCTGTCGAAACTGAACGGCAACCTCAGGGAAGAATCCTACTTTGCCCTCAAAAACATCAGCAACGCCATCTTCCTCATCAATTTCATCTGTTCCAATCTGCCCATCCAAACAGAGGAACGCATGGAACTGCTGCGGATAAGCAACATCAAAGAACGGGCCATCAAGCTGCTGGAAATACTCAACCGCGAAGTGCAGTACGCCTCGCTGAAGGCCAACATCCAGGAACGGGCCCGCGAAGAACTGGACCAGCAACAGAAGGAGTATTTCCTGCAACAGCAAATAAAAAACATCCAGGACGAACTGGGCGAATCGCCCGTGGACCAGGATATCCATGAGCTGCGGGAAGAAGGGGAAAAGAAGAAATTTCCCGAAGACGTCCGCAAGACGTTCGAAAAGGAATTGGCCAAGCTGGAACGCATCAACCCGCAGAGCCCCGACTACAATGTGCAGCTCAACTACCTGCAGACCGTTCTCAGCCTGCCGTGGAACGAATTCACCAAAGACAACATCGATCTGAACCACGCCGAGCGCACGCTCAACCGCGACCACTACGGACTGGAAAAGGTGAAGGAAAGAATTCTTGAGCATCTCGCCGTAATCCAACAACGCGGCGATTTCAAGGCGCCCATCATCTGCCTGTATGGCCCTCCGGGCATCGGCAAGACATCGTTGGGCAAAAGCATAGCCAAGGCTTTGAAGCGGAAATACGTGCGCGTATCTTTGGGAGGTGTTCACGACGAAGCCGAAATACGCGGTCACCGCCGCACCTACGTCGGTGCCATGCCGGGGCGCATCATCAAGAGTCTCATCAAATGCGGCTCGAGCAACCCTGTGTTTGTACTTGACGAAATAGACAAGATTTCGGAGAAAAACATCAACGGAGACCCGTCGTCAGCGCTGCTCGAAGTGCTCGATCCGGAACAGAACGTGGCGTTCCACGACAACTTCATAGACATGGACTTCGACCTGTCCAACATACTCTTCATCGCCACCGCCAACACGCTGAGCACCATCCCAGCTCCCCTGCTCGACCGCATGGAACTCATCGAGATGACGGGCTACATCACCGAGGAAAAAGTGGAAATAGCCAAGCGCCATCTCATCCCCAAAGAAAAGAAAGAAGCCGGCTTCACTGGCAAGGACAGAATCAACATACCCAAAACGACCATTGAAGCTATCATTGAAAACTATACCCGTGAAAGCGGCGTGCGGCAACTTGACAAGCGCATCAACGAAGTATTCCGGAAACTGGCATACCGGAAAGCCAAAAACAACGGCACTCTGATACACGACGTCAAGACCGATGCCCTCGCCGAGCTCCTTGGCAAACCAATCTACCAGCGTGACAAATACCAAGGCAACGGCTACGCCGGCGTGGTGACCGGATTGGCATGGACTTCCGTCGGAGGTGAAATTCTCTTTATTGAAACCAGCCTCAGCAAAGGCAAAGGTGCCAAACTCACTCTCACAGGCAATCTCGGCGATGTCATGAAAGAATCGGCCGTACTGGCCCTCGAATACATCAAAGCCAATGCAGACAAACTGAATATCGACTCCCGCATATTCGACAACTGGAACATCCACATCCATGTGCCCGAAGGCGCCGTGCCCAAAGACGGTCCCTCGGCCGGCATCACCATTGCCACTTCTCTGGCTTCGGCACTCACCCAACGCAAAGTGCGTGAAGCTGTGGCCATGACGGGCGAAATCACGCTGAGAGGCAAGGTGCTTCCTGTGGGAGGCATCAAAGAAAAAATTCTGGCAGCCAAACGCGCCGGCATCACAACCATCATACTCAGCAAAGAGAACCGCAAGGACATTGACGAAATACCTGACATCTACCTTAAGGGAGTCACCTTTGAATACGTCGAAAACGTTCAGGACGTACTCCGCATTGCCCTGCTGGATGAAAAGATTGAAAACCCCGTGGACTTCACTGTAATCGAAGAGGACAAAAAAAGCGCTGAATGACATTCGAACTCCAGCATACCGACCCGCAGAGCCAGGCACGCGCCGGTCTCATAACGACCGACCACGGGCAGATACAGACACCTATCTTCATGCCCGTGGGCACTGAGGCCTCCGTCAAAGCCGTGCACATGCGTGAACTATGCGATGATATCAAGGCCCAAATCATTTTAGGCAACACCTATCATCTCTATTTGCGTCCCGGCACCGACATACTCCGCAAAGCCGGCGGACTGCACAAATTCAATGGTTTCAACCGCCCCATGCTAACCGACAGTGGCGGTTTTCAAGTATTCTCGCTCACCAGCATCCGCAAACTGTCGGAAGAAGGTTGCGAGTTCCGCTCACACATCGACGGCAGCAAACATTTCTTTTCGCCCGAAAGGGTCATTGACATAGAACGTGCCATAGGTGCCGACATTATGATGGCACTGGACGAGTGTCCGCCGGGCACATCCGACTACCAATACGCGAAAAAGAGCCTGAAGCTCACCCACAACTGGCTGCGTCGCTGTTTTGACCGTTTCCACGCCACAGAACCGCTCTACGGCTACCGCCAATCGCTCTTCCCCATCGTGCAAGGCTGCACCTACAAGGATCTCCGTCAGGAGAGTGCCCGCTACGTTTCAGAATTCAATGCCGACGGCTATGCCATAGGCGGCTTGGCCGTGGGCGAACCCACCGAGATCATGTATGAAATGGTGGAAGTGGTCAACGACATCCTGCCCAAGGACCGCCCCCGCTACCTCATGGGCGTGGGCACACCCGTCAACCTGCTGGAGAACATCGAACGCGGCGTGGACATGTTCGACTGCGTGATGCCTACACGCAACGGCCGCAATGCCATGCTCTTCACATCACGCGGCATCATGAACATGCGCAACAAGAAGTGGGAAGACGACTTTTCACCGGTAGATGAAGAGGGCACCTCATTTGTCGACAGCCAGTACACGAAGGCTTACCTTCACCACCTCTTCAAAGCCAAGGAGCTGCTGGCCATGCAGATTGCCTCCATCCACAACCTGGCCTTCTACCTGCACCTCGTCGGCGAAGCCCGCCGCCACATCATCGCAGGCGACTTCGTCGCTTGGAAGAAGCTGACGGTGCCCCAACTGCAGAACAGACTTTAAACGATGAACAGAATTCCGACATTCCCCCGCAACGAGCAGCTTGCCCTTCTCCGGAAACCGTTCCGCAGAATGGCAAACACCTTGCAGCGGTGGAATGCCAAGTATCAGGAGCACCCATGGCTCACCAGGCTTGACTGGTACATCATACGCAAGTTTCTGGGTACTTTCGTCTTTGCCATTCTGCTCATCATAGCCATCGTCATCGTCTTCGATTTCAACGAGCGCATCGACAAGTTCGCCGCCAGCCACGCGCCGTGGCAGAAAATCGTGTTCTCCTATTACATGAACACCATCCCCTACTACGCCAACTTGTTCAGTCCGCTCTTCGTCTTCATCTCCGTCATATTCTTCACCTCCAAGCTCGCCGACAACTCCGAAATCATCGCCATGCGCTCCAATGGCATGAGTTTCCGCCGCCTGCTGAAACCATACATGATTTCGGCCGGCATCATCGCCATTGTCAGTTTCCTGCTCGGAGCCTATGTCATCCCCCACAGCAACGTCACCCGTCTCAATTTTGAAAACACATACATTAAAAAGCGCCAGGTGTCGCTCGTCAGCAATGTCCAGCTGCAAGTGGAGCCTGGCGTCGTAGCGTTTATAGGCACCTACGACAACAACACCAAGTCGGGAACCAATTTCTCGCTCAACAAATTCGTTGACAAGAAACTCGTGTCGCAGATGACCGCCCTCCGCATCCAATACGACACGCTCTCCGACGTGCGCTACCGCTGGAAAATACGCCATTGGCGCATCCGCCAGCTCCGCGGCATGCGCGAAGTCATCACCTCAGGCAGCGAGATGGACTCCATCATCAGCATGGAGCCCAGCGACCTGCTTTACACCCGCAACCAGCAGGAGACCATGACCATGCCGGAGCTTTCCGACTACATTGACAAGCAGAAAAACCGCGGCTCGGCCAACGTGAGCCTCTTCGAAGTGGAATACCACAAGCGCATCGCCTCCGCCTTCGCTGCCTTCATCCTCACACTCATCGGCGTCACCATGTCGTGCGAAAAGAGAAAGGGCGGCATGGGCCTCTCGCTCGGCATAGGCCTGGCCCTGAGCTTTGCCTACATTCTCTTCCAGACCATATCGTCCACCTTCGCCACCAACGCCGGCTGGCCGCCCATGCTGGCCGTGTGGATTCCAAACATCATATTCGCCGGCGTGGCCTTCGTGCTCTACCGCCGCACTCCCCAGTAAAGCCACACGCCGTGACACAAGAAAGAAATGCGACATAGTTTTTCCGAAATCCGATTTAGTAACGACCAAAAGCGATATAGCCGCGCAAACGCCACCCGTTGAAAAGCCGGCCCAACGCCTCTACAAAACAAAAAACGAAGAAACATGTATTTTTCCGAACTACCGCTCGACGACCGCATACTCGACGCCCTCGATGCCATGCGTTTCGACGAGTGCACCCCCATACAGGAACAGGCCATACCGCCACTGCTCGAAGGCAGAGACCTCGTCGGCGTGGCCCAGACAGGCACAGGCAAGACGGCAGCCTACCTGCTGCCCATTATCAACCGCCTCTGCACCGAGGACATGCCCAAAGACGCCATCAACTGCATCATCATGTCGCCCACCCGCGAACTGGCGCAGCAGATTGACCAGGCCATGGAGGGATTCTCCTACTTCCTCCCCGTCAGCAGCGTCGCCGTCTATGGCGGCAACGACGGCATACGCTACGAGCAGGAACTGCGCGGCATGCAGCTCGGCGCCGACATGCTCATAGCCACCCCGGGACGCCTCATCAGCCACATGCAGCTGGGCAACATTGACCTCTCGCGCGTCAGCATCTTCGTGCTCGACGAAGCCGACCGCATGCTCGACATGGGATTCATCGACGACATCACAAAAATCATCAAGCAACTGCCCAAAGAGCGCCAGACGATGCTCTTCTCGGCCACCATGCCCGATGAAATCAAAAAACTCGTCCGCGAAATCCTCCACGACCCCGTCTTCGTCGAAATAGCCATCACCAAACCCGCCGAAGGCATACAGCAGAGCGCCTACATCTGCACCGAAGCCCAAAAGAACGGCATCCTGAAGCACCTCTTCAAGCAGGAGTCGCTCAAGCGCGTCCTCGTGTTCGCCGGGTCCAAACAGAAAGTCAAGGAACTCGCCATCATCCTGCGCCGCGCCGGCATCCGCCTCGACGAAATGCACTCTGACCTCGACCAAAAGCAGCGCGGCCTCGTGATGCGCGACTTCAAGGCCGGACGCACCGACGTGCTCGTGGCCACCGACATCATCTCACGCGGCATTGACATCGACGATATCGCCGTTGTCATCAACTACGACGTGCCCCGCGACGTCGAAGACTACGTTCACCGCATCGGACGCACAGCCCGCGCCGGACGCGGCGGACGTGCCATCACGCTGGTCTCTGAACGCGACCAGATGTACTTCGCCCGCATCGAGAAAACACTCGAAAAGGTCATCGACAAGAATCCTCTGCCCGAAGGTCTCGGCGAAAGCCCGGCATACAAAGGTACCGACAAGCCACAAGGCCGCGGCAACCGCCGCGGAAGAAGCCGCGGCCACGGCCGCAAACGGGAAAACCCGCAGGCTAAAGCCGGCCGCCAGACGCCAGACGGCGGTCAGAAACCGCGGCGCCGGCATCGCGGCGGGCACGGGCGCAACAAGAAGCCGCAAAACCAATCTCAGGAATAACAGAAAAACATACAACCATGCAAATAGGAGACAAAGTGCCCGACCTGTTGGGCTACGACGAAAACGGGAACGAAGTTCGCCTCAGCCAACTGGGCGACAAGAAACTGGTGCTCTACTTTTACCCCAAGGACATGACATCCGGCTGCACCAGCCAGGCTTGCAGCCTGCGCGACAACTACCAGGCGCTGCAAGCGCAAGGCTACGAAGTGCTCGGCGTCAGTGTTGACCCGGCCCAGAAGCACCGGCAGTTCATCGAAAAGAACCAGCTGCCCTTCCATCTCATTGCCGACGTCGAGAAAACCCTCGTCCAGCAGTTCGGCGTTTGGGGTGAGAAGAAACTTTACGGCCGCAGCTACATGGGCACCCTGCGTACCACCTTCATCATCGCTTCCGACGGCACCGTGGAACGCATCATCACACCGAAAGAGGTCAAGACGAAAGAGCACGCCCAGCAGATTCTGGACAAGTAACACATTATTCATACCGGTACAAAAGACGGACGACACAAAGTATCGCCCGTCTTTTTCTATATCTGCGTAAAAATGTCAGAGACGGCACGCGAGATGGCTAAAAGGCCGTCTAAAATTCAAATAAAACTTTTATTCGGAGAAATAAAGCTTATATTTGCACAAATAAAGGCTTTATTTATGCAAATAAAGCCTTTATTTTGATTTTAGACGACGGCAGGAATGTTTTGGACGGCGCCGGGAAGATTTTCAGCGGCACAAGAGGGATTTTTGACGGTGAACAAAGGATTTCACGCGCCCGAAACACGTTCAGCCGGCCAAATGAAGGCGGGGAAACCGCATCAGGCGTAGCTGTGCATGCCGCCGAGGAAGTAGTTGACACCGAAATAGGTCATCAGCAGCGTGAGGAAGGCAAAGACCATGAAGACATGGTAGACCACGGGGCGATGTAACCGGGGCAACAGGCGCGTGTGGGCGGGAATGGCATAGACCATGAAGCTGATAAGAGCCCAAGTCTCCTTAGGGTCCCAGCTCCAATATGTGCCCCAGCTGATGTTGGCCCAGATGGCGCCGATGAAGATACCCAGGCCGAGGGCCGTGAGCGCGGGATAGAGGAACAGGCGGCTGAGGAGCTGGAGGCTTGTAAGTTGGGAATTGGAAACCGAGGGTTGAGTGTCCGGTTTCAGACGGTGAATTAATTTTATAATAAGCGCCATGAGGCCACAGATGAACGTGAGGGCCAACAGGGCGTAGGCCATCATGATGACGGAGACATGGAGGCTGAGCAAGGGGGAATTGAGCACGGGCATGAGGGGGCCTATCTGCGGGTCCATCTGCGAGATGTGGCTCACCAAAAGGAAGAAGCCTGAGAGCAGGAAGCCGAATGTGAACATCACGCGGAAACGGCGGCACATGAGGAGGGTGAACAACAGGATAAACCATGCCATGGTGAGCATGGTCTCGTAGCCATTGGACATGGGCACGCGCCCGCTGGCCGTCCAGCGCAGCACCAGGGCCATGGTGAGGGCCGCGAAGGAGATAAAGAGAAGCACCGCCTGCACACGGTCGGCCCAACGCTCCCACCGACGCGGCCCGGAACGGCGTGTGAGCCGCCAGAGTGTCAGGAAGAGAGAGAGGAAACCGAGTGTGAGGTTGAACATGAAGAGCACGGTGGCAAAGGGAACGGCATTGTACATCCGTTCCGCGCTGACCTTCGTTTCAGACGGCAGACTGTGGCCGGCATGGCGCAACTGATATTGCTTCAGGGCCGTCAATGTGGAGTCGAAACGGGCGAACTGCCCGCTCTGGGCGTCTTCGTAGAGCAGACGCAGGGTATTAAGGAAAGAGGCGGCGTTATCTCCCGCATCTTGCTCACCTATAGGGGCGTGCCAGACGGTTTCAGCCCCGCGCGTTTCGGGGAAAATCTTTAGCATGGGACCGTTCCACAAGGACATGACTAGATTGAATTTGTCAACAAGTTCGGCCGCCTGCCGGTTAATCTTCTCCTGTCGCCCGGAGTAGAAAGGTTGAACGAAGGGGTCGATGCTGCCGCTGCGCCGGGACAGTTCAGTAAACGAAAGATACTTGCCCATTCCCAACCGCTCGCGCAAGGGACCGGCCTTGACCTTGAGCACAGGCTCGTCACTCCATTGGTCGCCGAAGAAAAGGAAGCCCGTGAACACCTGTTCGGCCGAAAAGCCCCGATACCTCGGCTTGCCGTAGAGCTTTTTGGTGAAATCGACAGCCAACGTCTGCATCGGACAGACACGATTGCCATAAACCACGAACAATTCTCCGAAACGGTGAGCCGTTTCACGCGGCAAAACGCGCGGCTCTGCCCCCGAGCGGACGGCAAAGCCCAGAAGAAGTGCCACACAAAGCCCCTGGCGGAGTAGAGGGTGGCGAAGCAGTGTTCGGAACGGGCCACGCGGGTCGATGAGCATGTAAATCAGGGCCAGGAAGAGCAAGGCATATTCGCAATAGGTCAAGGGAATGCCCACGGGGTCGCTGCTCAGGGCGAGCACACTCCCCTGCCCGTCCGGATCGTAGGAGTTTTGGTAGAAACGTATGGAACGGTATGTGAAGACACGGTTCATCGACACCACAGCGCCCACACGGTCGCGCCCGGAAGTCACGGTGAGATGCGACATGAAGTCAGAAGGCGCGGCGGTGCCCTGATGATACTTTATCTGAAAGGAGTCCAAACGGACTGCAAAGGGCAACGGCTTTTCCACCTGTCCGTTACCGACGAGACAAGCAGATGCGGATTGCCCCGTCCGCAGGTGCATCACACCGCTCCAGGCAGTCAGATGCGTCACCAACGCTCCGGCGAGTATCAACAGCAACGAGAAGTGAAGCATATAGAGCGTGACACTGCGCCGCTTCAGGAAACGGCGCACGATGAGGACGACAGAGGCCGCAGCCAACACGGCCCAAAGCACGGTGAACCACCACGAGCCGTAGATGTGGGTGCCGACATACGCCGTGCCGTGGTACTTCTCCACTATTGTAGCTGTGCCCATACACAAAATCAGGGCGATGTAAACCGTATAGATCGTCTTCTTCAGCATATTCATTCCTTAACTAAAAAAGTTGTGCCAAAAGTACAACTTTCAGGCACAACTTCAACTATTTATTATGAAAAACTTAAATTGAGCGCAAGAATTTCACCACCGCATCGCGGTCTTTCTTGGGCAATTTGTAGAACTTCTCGGTAGAAGCATAGGCATCGCTCTTCTTGCTGTAGGCATGCCACATGATGGCCTCTATTTCATTTCGTGCACGGCAGTCGTGCAAGCGGTCCTCTGCACCGGTATTGACACGCGACAAGCCACGGCCCCACAACGGTGTGGTGCGACACCAGCTGCCGTGGATACCGTTCTTCATGTAAAGACGGTGCTGCAACATATCGGTGTAAGGATAAATGGTCTGGTTAGGATACTTCGGCAAACTCAGCCCGTTTTTTACAATCATGGCCGGAGCCCAGTAGTTGTCCTCGCCGGTCTGCCACTTGGGGCGGTGACACGAAGCACAGCCTAACTCCATAAACACCTGCTTGCCGCGCTGCACTTCGGCATCGTTCAAGTCGCGTGCCCGGGGCACGGCCAGGCCGCGGTGCCAAACCATGAATTGCCAGAAATTGTTGTCAGTCATTTCGGGCTTGAAATTGTGGTATTCGTTGTCGAACTGATTGGTGTTCGGGTCGAGCAGCGTCTTCACGGCAGCAGCAATGCCGTCGTCCGTACCGTCGTTGTAGTAAGGCGAATTAGGATCGGCCTTAATCTTGGCAATCACATCGCTGTTTTTCGACATGGCCGTGGCCCAAGCCGTGGTGCTGTAGAGTTTCGGGCGGTCACTGCGGCTCACGTTGGGAATGTTCCACATGGCATTGGCTCCAGCGCCGTCCTGCAACGAAGCACGGGTCATGGCATAAGTGAAACGCTTGATGCGCTTCGTGCCGTCGACCAAAGTGTACCAGGCACCGGCAGCCCAATCGTTGGCAGCAGCATCCCAGAAGTTCGGATTAACATAATCGCTCACGTTCATACCGGCATTCTTAAAGTAGGCGGCCGTCTTCTGGTATTGCGCCTTCAAAGAGTCTTCAGGAATAGCATCCAGCAAGCCCGTGCCATACAATCCGATGGTCGATTCCAGACGGAAGGCCAGATTTGAGGGTTTCGGATCGGTGTTGAAAGCCTCAACGGGAATGTTCAGTTCCGGATAAATCAATTCGTATTTCTCTCCATCGGGGAAAGTCATGGGCAAGCCGCTCTCCATCTTGTCAAGCGTGAGCCACTTCAGGTCTATCTGCGACTCGTCAATGGGCGGAAGGAACGGATAGGTGGCTTTCGTCTGAGGCATACCGGTCACTTCGCTGATGTAGGGACCGTCGTCACTGTTCTTGCCGTCCACGGGATGATAGGCCACCAGTAGATAGCCGTTGCCGCGGAAATCGGCCAAGTAACTCTCCACACGCTTGCCGTGACCATAGCCCGGATGACAGGCGATGCAGGAGGTGCGGACATAAGCAGGGCCGAGACCGCCGAACGAGGCGGTGCTGTTTGATGTGAAATCGTGCTCGAACAACATTTCGCCACGCAAGAAGGCCGACATCAGATCGGCGTCCTCGATGGCCGGTGTTTCGTCCTCATAACAACCGGCTGCCGTGTTTTCCGTCGTTCCCAGTTCTCCGCCGGGATACCATTCTTCAGCCAGGAAGTTGCCCACTTTCTGACCGACATACTTGTAGTCGTCCTCGCCTGTGGTGCTTATCACCTTAGGGTCGTCGTCGGAGCAGGCCGACAGTCCGAAGGTGAGACTCAGGCAAGCCAACATCAATGAGTAAATGCCAATTCGTTTCATTGTTCTGCAGTTCATGTGTGTTTAGTTCTTGAGCAATTCACGTGAAACCTCGTTCAGATAGTCGTCCAGTTCCGTGATCTCGTCCATAGCATCCTTAACGTAGGTGGCACCGGGGTTTTGCACGAAGGCCTGTTTGGCAGCCAAACACTTGTCCAAGGCAGCCAGGGCCGAGGCCAGTTTGCTCTGCAATTCATTGGCCTGCTCGGGCAAATATGTTCTCAGATAAGCCATGATGGAATTTGCTTCCCAAGTGTTTTTCTCCACATTTCCGTAAAGACTGTTCTTGATGCTCACGATGTTGTCCTTGAAGTCGGTGAAGGAATTGTAGCTGTAGGGCGATTCGATATAGTTGGGGTCGTCCTCCACCAATTCACCCGTTTCTTCGTCCTCACGTGTTTCGGGTTTGCCCACAGCAGCACGGTAAGCCTGGCCCATCTTTTGGTCGGCCACCTCGGCGCAGATGTTGGAGCATCCGCCCACGAAGATGGTTTCCATTACTTTCTTCCATGTGTTGTAGCTCTTGCCCGTGCCCACGTTCAGCAGGTCGGCGCCATAGGCCAGACCGCTCTTGGCCAAGGTCTCGTAGTTGTCGGCTGCCTTTTCTTTCTTGCACACGTTGACGCGGTCCACATGGGCTTTTGTGGCCGTAGTGCCAACCCAGGCCACTTCCAGTTGGAACACCTTGTCGCGCAGGTCGGCGGCCACGGCGGCAGCAAAGGCCAGTTCTTCTTTTCCGGTCACTTCCATGCCCTTGAAGTATTCCTCGCCCTTGTATGTATAATTCTCAACAACATCATTGTTGAAGATAGCCACGTCACGGTTTTTCCCGTCGCGGAAGAAGATGAACTCTATGCCGTGGAAGCCGCGGTTCTCCGGTGTCACGAAGGCCACATTACCGTCCTTGGCGGCCTGGTCCAGACGGCCGACAATGGTTTCATCGTTCAGGTCCTTGGCCAATATATCCACTTCCAGGGGCCACGTGTCTATCCACGGGTCGATATCGAAGTCGGTGGCGGCACCGAACAGGAAAGCTTCGCTCTGTTCCCAATACTTGCGGGCTTCCTTATATTTCGCACAGATAGCGTCCACCTCGCTCCGCGTGGCGGGCTGGCCGCCGTTCACTTTTGTCTTCAGCGCAAAAATCAGATTGTACAACTCGTCGGCACTGTTGGCCAGACCGGTGTACGTGGGGTACACCACGGCGTTCAGATACTGCCGGGTCACGGCTTCCAGAGTTTCGTTCTGCTCTTTCACGCGATCAGCATTGTCATCGTCACTGTCGCTGCACGACGTCATTCCCGTCGTCAGCACCATAGCTGCTACAAACAGCAGGGCATACTTAAACATTCTTTCCATTTCTTCGTTGTTTGGATAGTTTATTGTTTTACATGTCAGTTATCTCAAAGGAAAAATCCCTGGTAAGCCACGCCCAGATTGATGGACGGTTCGTTGTTGTACTGCGACTTGAGCAGTCGGTTCGACCAGTGGGCTTTCACGGCCACTTGCGGCACGGGGTAATAGTTCACGCCGGCTGCAATGCAGGAACGTTTGGTAAAATCATAATTCGTCTGGCCGTGGGTGGGAACATAGGAATTGTAGTATTCATAGCGGCCGAACACATAGAGTTTCTGTCGGTCGTCGCGCAGTTTCGTTATCTGCGAGAACACGTCGTAGCCAGCTTCCACGCCCAGGCTGACGGCGTTCTTGCCCACCGACGTCTTATTGTAGGGCGACGACTTCGGCGCATTCAGTTTGGCGGCATTCAGCAGCGGCGTGTCTGAGATGTAGCCGTAGTCGGCCTGGCCGCGCACAATCCAGTTCCAGCGGTTCAGCGTCATGTCCACAGAACCGATGAGCACGTTGGCCTTCACCTTGTCGTAGGTCTTTCCGCTGCCTTCCATTTCGTTGGGATAGGTGTTGTGCATGGCCTGTCCGGCATAGCCGCTCAGTCCGATGCGCAGTCCTTGGGCGGCATACCAGTCGCCGCGCACGGCAAAGCCATACTTGTTGGCCGGTTTGAATTCATAGGCCGAGCCGGCGGCACTGTGCGCCCACCCGTCGCGGCTGAACAGCATGGCGTTCAGGCCGGCCACCACCTGGGCCTCGTAGCGGAACCTGCCGCTCACACCCCAGAAACTCATGCCCGTGTCGTGCCATGTGCTTGGCAGTATGGTGTTCTCGCCTTCGGGGCGATAGACGGTAAAGAAATTGAGCGGTTCATGGTGCGCATTGTTCAGCCCCACGGGCACCACGATGTGGCCCAGGCGCAGGTTTGCCCAAGACGCAAAGGTCTTTTCTATCCAGAACTGCTCCAGTTCCACCTCGCCGCCTTTCTCTATCTCGTGCTCGTATTCGCCGCCCTCGTCGGCCTCTATTTCGATGGCACTGCCCGTGCCGGTGTGTTCAAACTCAATCTCGGAACCCATCTTCCAACCCTTGCCGAAATCGTAGTTCAGATAGATTACGGCATGCGGTATGTCGAAGCGGCCGTTCGACGGGTCGTCCTTATACTTCTTCGGATTGCGGTAGCGGTATTGGTTGTCGCTGTAGAAGTTGCGCGTATAGGCCACTTCACCGTAGCCGCCCACCGACAGCCGGCTCAGCACCTTCTCCACCCCACTCTGTTTTGTTCCGTTTGCTTCAGGCTCATCGGCCTGAACTGCAACCGCCGGCCCGCACAGGGCGACGGCCAATAGCCATTTATAAACGTTGTTCATCGTCTTCTCCTATTTATATATTATTTCATGATGCAAAATTAGACGTTATCTTTGGCCTTTGCAATACTCAAAAAATAGTAAAAGCCTTCGTGTTCCCCACTACTATTAAGTATTCCGCCCGTTGGCGCGGCCCCGGCGGCTCTTCCGGCGACGAAAACGGAGATAGTCGCGCCTATCTCCGTTTTCGTCACGGGCAAATGCGTTTTCGTCGTCCATTTCCAGACTTTCCAGAATCTCCGGATGATCTTGCCCGGCTGGAATTACCTACTTGTTGGGGGAAAGTAAGAAAAAAAAATAAAGGGAATGACTACGTTTATTAATTGTTCTTATTCTATATTTACAGCGATATTCTGATTACTAACGATCGGAAACCCTGCCGATGTCAACCGCGATGGCACGGTGGACTCGGCGGACATTGTGGCCGTGATTAAGGAAATGCCCGACGGTGACAAGAAAGCCGACGTGAATGGCGACAGTGTGATAGACTCTGCCGACATCGTGGCGGTCATCAAGGCCACACTATGGTGCTATGACAGCCAGATGTAAAGGACCACGAGAGTGGAGACAACAGCACACAGCCCGACGATGAACATAAAAAGTTTCACCTGCCAGCCCTTGACACCAAGACCCGGCGCAGCCGGTTGCTGAGCCTGTTTCTGGGCTTTAGTAACTATTTCCGTGAGGTTTGCCACCTCCCAGTTTATCTGGTTGTTCTGCGTCAGTTGTATCTTTTTCATCTCGGCCAAGGCAGCCACCACATCGGTGAGTTTGTCCAGTTGGTTGAGTTTCTGCACGGCGTGCTCCGTGGCCTGCAACTGTTGCAACTGCTCCCGCATGCTGGCGGTTAGTCCCTGCATCATATCCTTCATGGCAGCATCAAGGCGCACGGAGGTTTCGCGTATGGAAGCGATTTGACGCGCCACACTTTCGCGTAACTGTCCTACGGCCGTATTGAGCGCCGCATCGACGTCGCCGGTTGATTTAATCAGAGCCTTGCGGGCATCGGCCTGCTCCAGGAACGCATCAAGACGCGCCATGACGGCCGTGAGTTCCTTGAGTTGAGCATTGGGCGTTGAGAGTTGAGAGTTGTCCATTTGACTGATTTATTCGTAAACGACTTCCACTTTCTTGAGTACGGTCCAAAAACCGTTTTTCAGCACGGCCGAGCCCTGGGCCACCTGACGGTAGGTCTGCGGCTTTTCTCCGTTGACCACCAGTTGGCAGGCCGGTTCAATGGTCTTTACACGGTTGTCGAGAGCTTTGATGGCTCCCTGTCGTGTGGGACAGAAGTCGATGACAGCCTGTTCCGGCTCATCCTTAAGCAGCGTGAAACGGTAGTAGCTGGTTTCGTATGGTTCGAGCGTCTTGCGCTCGTCGTCGAACATACGTTCCGCCGACGGGCGGCCAAAGTAAATGACCTTGGGAGACTCTACGACCGGGTCGGTGAGATAGGCATTGGCGGCCGCCTCGGCCTGAGCGTTGGCTATGGCCTGGACATTGCGCGACACTTCCTCATTGATAAGCAACTGCACTTCCTGCCGGGTCAGCACCTCAGCAGGCAAAGCGTCGTGGAAATGTTGCTGTGCTGCCTGCAGGTCGTAGGTGGCATCGTCGAGAGCCTCGCGCAGGGCGGTTATTTTGTGATTCTGCACCAGCAGCAGGATAAAAAGCACTACAGCCACACCAATGGCCGCAAGGGAGAGAATTAAAGCTGTATTCATATTTATTTCTTTTTTCTAATTCAATTTCGATATATCATCAATACTTATACGCGTTCGACAGCTATGGCATAGCCCAGGGCATTGATGGCTCCACAGACAGGATAGAAGAAGAGAGCATCGCCGACTCTGGGGTTCTGCTCTTGGCGCGAAGCCTCGTGGCCGCGCTCATCAAGCATGGTTGCCAAGTATTCGTCAGCCTTGGCCAGCAGAATCTCGCGATAACGCGGGAAGCGGTTGGAAGGCACGCCAAAATAATTCTGGAATGAAATGACGGCATCCAGGCCGAGGAAGAAATCAACAAATGCTTTGTAAGACTCCAAGACTTCGCCCTGCACTTCACGGGTGACAGACGAAAATGTCTTCTCACCGGCATCGAACGAGGGCGAACCGCTAAAGACGGTTTTGAGACTGTCGGCGTCGACATTCATATCCTCGGGGCGCAGGTCTAACCCACCCTTGCAGGTAATGACCTTGGGGTTGTCCACCCGGCGCAGTTCCACGCGTCCGTCATCAGAAAGAATACGGTTGAAAACGATTTGTGTGAGGCGCTGCAGGTTGTCGTCCTCTCCAATGGCCGAAAGCAGTTTCGATGCCGTGCCGCTCACGGTGAGATATGCGGGCGAACCGATGCCACGTGCTTTAAGCAATTGAGCCGCATAGTAGAGCTGGGCTATGTAGAACAGCAACAATACAAACTTCATGTCGTAGTCGCGGCTGAGCCATTGGGACAATGAAGCGTCCTGTCCGGTCATCTGAGGATGGTTCTGCAAGGAGAACATGAACGAAATGACATCGGCAGACTGGCCTGTACGACGGATTTTTTCGTAGCTGCTGCGCACACCGGGATATGGCGATATGGCTTGCAAGACACGCTCCTCATAACGCTGCACGAATCCGTTGCGCGAGATGTCGGTGCCATAGAAATCACCAAAGAGACTGTTGCCGGCAAAACGGACTGACGACAGGGCAAGGGGACGGTTTTCATTATACACGACAAAATCGGTCGTCTCGCCACCGATATCCATCGAGACCACCGGACGGACTGCCGAGGTTACGCCACAGGTGTTCTTGTAGTAATAATATGGTGCCAGACTTTCAGTGATGCACTGCATGCGGCACTGCGGACTGATAATGGCGGCAGCACGGGTGTTCCAGATTGAAGTGAGCTGACTGCGCTGATAGGGCAACATGCTGACAGGATAGAACCACGTGATGCCGGTCCTTTCGAGCGCACCACCGAGCGAAAGAACTTTATTGCGGATAAGCAACAACAGTTCTTCAAAGAAAGCTTCCATGAGATTGGCGTGCTCTGCACCAGTCCACTTGAGATTGGTTACCGTCTCGTTATGGTTGGACTCAACGTAGCGCTCGTAGTGGAAACCTATGGCAACATCGGCCAAACTGGTCAGTTTTCCAGTAATGCCGGAAGCTGTGCGTGGCCGACACATGGCCGTTCTTGTGGGGAAATGCACATTGCGCTCGCCACCGATGTGCAAGGGAACGAATTCCTGATTAGGGATATCGAAAAAATAGTCCAGGTCGTGCTCACCTATAATAGTTTCAATACCGGGATACAGATAATCGTGAAGCGGCATGGACTGCACATCGGAACCCGTAATCTCGAACGGATAAATCTGTCCGTCCACCTTATACTCAACATGGGTATTGGTCGTACCGAAATCGACGGCTACATCCACCTGTTTGTTTCCTTGGGCCAGTTCACGGCGCAGGGGAACTATCAATGCTTCTACGGGAGAGCCGACGGCAGAGAACAGAATGTAGTCGTAATCTTCCTCACCGCTGTAATATTTTGTAGTCAACGGGTCGCCATTGTCTTTGTTTGCTCTGGTGGAACAAGCAAAAGCCTTGGGTGCAGTTGTCTGTTCGTCGTAGAAGGCTAATTCATAGCTATTGACCGATGCAGACATTTCTGCGTCGATCAGGGCAACTCGCTGTGCGGCCTTGATGCCACGGAGGCGAAAGAAAGGATATAAGTAAAGGTCGCAGGCACACTCTCTGATGACACCGACATTGCGCGAGGCATCGGGCAGCATCTCCGGCGAATTGTAGTAGATGCGCTCAAACGTAATGTACTTGCCGCGCTGAATGGGAATGCGGAATGTAGCTCGCGCGCTGCCTCCGGCAAGGGTCTCAATATGAAAGACGGGATGAGGATGCACTTCCGTTGTCATGCCCTGCAAGTCGGACAGTGACAAATAATCCAACACGGTGCGTTTAAGTGGAAGCATGAAGGCGTAATCTTTCGAATCAGTCCAACCGCTAAAGAAATTGTCAGCACTGACGGGATAAGGCAATCGAACGAGATATGGCTGGAACACATCGGCCGGCGTCAAGAATGGATAATGGGTGCCGTCAAAAGGCAATTCACGCTTGTCTATGTCCTGAGTAGCCACAAAGAGCGGAGCAACATTGCCTTTAAGCCAAGGGCCGAAAGTGTAGAATGTATCGCTCTCGGTGTACGTATCCGTAGGGAGCACCAAGGGCAAACGGCCGTTTACCGATTTGGAAGCCCTGATACGGAAGTCGCTGTGGGCTGCTATGTGCTCGGCCGCATCGCCTTTGACATGCAAGGGCAGGTTGCGAAGTACCGACACACGATTATCGGCGGCCAGGGCCAATTGTTCAAACTGCGACTGGTAGTCCTCGGGGTGCGATGACACCAAACGCTGCTTCAGGCCATTGTCGCCAATCTGTGCAAAGCAGGCTTGTATGTAGTCGTAAACTTCACGGAAAACAACATTAAAACGAGGTTGGCGCGAAAGAAGCCATACATAATAAATGAAGTCATCGCTACGCTCATGGAGTGCCTTGAAACTGCCCGGTGACTCGTCGAAAGCGCGGTGGTTGGTCAGATAGGTCGTCACATAGTCCAACTTGTTTGCCGAAGCCACACACAGCGATGTGGGTGAAGTGGCCCCAACGATGTTAAGAGGCTCCGGACCGTCCAGACAGTTCAGCAGATAAATAGTGTCCACCTCTCCGAAGTTGAAACCTTCGGCATCCTGTTCCATATAGAGCTCCAAGGTACGGCCCAACTGGTGGAAGAGCGGATTGTTCTTCAGGTGCTTCAGGTCGTTGCGCGACCATTCGATGATTTCGTAGTGATCCTGAAAACGGCGGTAATTGTAAAATATCTCGAGCACGTCCAAGGCATACGATACCAACTTATGATAAATGGTCACACCCGTCAAGCCCACCTCCGCATTGCGCGTCACGGCATCGAAGGCACTGCGCACCAGTTCAAAGTTGGCAAACGGAGAGGGTATTGACGTGATGGGCAAACTGGCGGCACCTCCGGCTGGGTCGCTGATAGCAGCTATGGATTTTTCATCATATTGTTGTGAGAGATCCCACCCGTTCAGTGAGGCATTTCCTTCGTGAAATCGAAATACGTGTGGCATGACTAAATCTTTTTATGGTTAATAAATTGACGGGTGGCCTCCGAGAATACACTCATGAAATAGTCCTCGCCCGAAAGTGTCCGGGGCAACTTGACGGCAACTTTTTCCATCTCATCCAGCAGGGCATAATAGCCTTTGTCGTGACCGAACGTTCGGTTCAGGAAACCGCCCGACAAGGCTTTCACGCCATTGACGGATTGCAACAGGTCGTGAGGGGCTATCTTCAGATTAAACGGTTGGAAACTGCGCACATTGCCTGCCATCTCGCCCAGCCAAAGATTGAACGCTTCAAAAATTTGCAACAGCGTTTTGTAGGGTTCGCCCTTGAGCATGGCTTTCTGATAGTGGCGGTCCTTGGCCCAGGCGTACGTAAGGGCATCGTTAATTCGCGTTTTATAAAGCTGACTGAATAGGAAGAATTGCGTCAACGGCAAACGCACCGTCTGCTGTGTTTGCTCTGAAAGCAGGGGGAATGTCAGCGGATCGGCGTCTTCCTTAGTGGCATATTCCTTGTACACCTTCGTTCCATCGAACTTCAGTCCAACAAAATCCACTACCGACAGCGCGGCGGCCAATTCCACGAAATGGGCATTGTTTTCCTGGTAACGGCCGCCTTCACAATTGTGATAGTTACTTTTCAGATTATCGCCGATGTAATACAGGGCGTCGATGTCCAGATTGTTGATATAATACGTCAGGGCCGACTTGGCCTTCGACAGGAATGCGGCGGCATTGATACTGCTGTCCTCGCGGTCTTCTAAGCCAAAATAAGGCAGCACCGTGATGGCGCCGATACGGGCCTTTTGAAGGAAAGCGGCGGAGGGGAAGTCCTCCACCTGTGCCGAGCGGAATGTTTTCAGCGACAAGGGGAATCCGGCTGCACCCGTACCGCCGAAGATGGAACTGATGATAAAGATGCGGTCGTCTTCTTGGAAATTTGCCATCAGCTGCTTCATCGACGTGCCGCCCAAGTCATCGCTCTGGAAATTGTTGAGCACCACGCTGCCCATGTTGGGATTGCCTTTGAAACCCACGTTCATTTCCGCCTGAAGATTGCGCTTTGAGAACAACAGGCTGACGAGGGCCTGATTGGCCCGGTCCAACTGGTTATAGCGGATGTAATCGCCAAAACTCTTATTGACCTCGTTCGATATAGGCACTCGGAAATTGGTGTCCTGGTCATCCACTTCGGTGCGGAAGAACGTGTTGCGGCTGTCTTCGTTGAACGTCAGACTGCCACGCAACTTCTTATACAGGTTCAGCAAATCCACCGTGCGGGTCAGGTCGCCGTTCGACTGGTCTGCATCTATAATCACAGGCACCACGGCATCGGTATCGGCCAGTTTCACACCGGCTGCCAACAGCATGGTCAGCGACTTGAGCACACGGGCACCCGTACCGCCGATACCAAAAATATACAGTTTACTCATAATACGTTAGAATGGGATTCTGCGCGACTTCACGCTCAGATGTTGAAACAACAGGGAAGCAACAAAACTCAGGACCGCCGTCCAGGCAAACACGATGAGGCCAAAGCTGACCACTGCCGTATCGACGATCGACGTGTGGTGAATGTTTTTCTCTATCAGATACTGGTCCACCGTGGCGTTGCCCATCAATGCCCCCACTATGGCACAGGCCAGCGAGCAGACAAACACCATCACCAGCCACTTCCACCAGCGGGCCAGCTGGATATGGTCTATCACCACATAGTAGAGCACCAGAGGCACCACTATGAAAGCCAGCATCACATAGAACACCGCGGGATAGGCTCCCGATTCATACATGTAGCGCGAGAAATCGCCCAAATCGTAATAATGCCACAATTCGTAGAAATTGGCGCAAAATTCGTTCATATCTGTTTCTTTACCGTTTCATTTTAATACTTATTCCCACGATGGCCGCCAGTATCAGCGCAATCACCACCAGTCCCGTGGGGAACGACGAACTGCGGCCCGTGCGGTTAATCACAAAGTCCAGATGGAAGATGCCCTTGCCCTCGTTCTTGGCCAGGAAGGCATCGTTGATGCCGCGCATCATGTGGTCTATGCCAAACGTCACATAGAAGGGCGGCACCCGCTTCACGTCATTCGTTGTACTGCTCAACGCTATCCATTCCGGCAGACGGTACTTGAGGTTCACGCCTATCTTGCCGCCGATAGCCTCATTGGGCGTCTGCAACGTCAGATAATACGGGTTCTCCAGCCCGGCGGCCGCACAGTCGCCGTAGGCCGAACCTTCGGGAGTCACGCGGTCCACACGGACCACCCGCAGCCCGGCGGGCGACGTCTCATAGTTCGCCGTATCCTTCAGATAGCTCTCGTCGGTAAACAGCCGGTTGGCATCCACGGCCACCGAGAAATAGAGCGAGTCCACCTCGCGGCCCGAAAGGTCCAGACGGTCGATACCCAACTTTCCGCGGCTCGGGATGATACGGCGAACATTGCTGAAATCCGATGTCAGCACACAGGCATTGTCCTGGTCCAGCGTCGTGTTCTGCGAACTGACCATATACTTGTGCAACAAACCGTTCACATGGTCCTCGTCCAGTTCTATGCGGTTGCAGAAGTCACGCACGCGGGCCGTTTCGCCCATGATGACCACGAAATACGGCCGGAAACCATAGTATTTCAGCGGCTGGTCGAGCATATCGAAATAGAAGCCGTTAAACACCGACTTGCACTGCAGCATCACCAGCGCCAGGTCGCCGCCGTGCTTGCCAATGGCATCCATGAAGGCCCGCTGCGTCTGATTCTTCTGATGGTTCAGATACTCCAGCGCGTTGCCCTTCTGCACCGAATAGATGCAGTCCGAGAAGAGTACCGACACCGTATGGTCGTCCGTGCGCTCCAAAATCTGCGAAAAGATACTGTTGATATTGCTCGAAGAGGTGTTGCCCTGCTTCATCGTCACCGGATTCAGCCGCAGGCAGAAGTTCTCCACATCATCGCCCAAGCCCGTCGGCACCACCTTGGCATTGATAAACTGTATGCCCGGCTGACCGTACGTCTCCTTCGACATCACCAGCAGGTGTTCCAATACGTCTTTAAACTGCGTGCCGCCCTGCACGTAACCGTACATGCTGCCCGAGTTCTCCACATAAAATTCCACCTTCGTCGCCTTCGTGCTGTCCTTCGCCTCGCCCGCCGCAACATCGCCACGGCTACGGCCGCCACAGCCGGCTACCACAAGCAACGCGGCGCACCAGGCCAGCAGCACAACTATCTCGTTTTTTCTTCTCATGCGTAATAATCCTATTATAAAACGTACAAAAATACAACATTTTTCCCATTTCCGTCCCCTTTTTCCAGAAATATCGCACAAACAAAGCCGCAAAAAATGACTCTTCTGCGGCTTTTACTTATTCCTGGTACTTTTTCTATTTGTTACCTTTCGCCCGGTTGTGCGTGCGGCAAAGCATCTGGCAATTCGTCAGAAACGGGCATAAGAAAAGCATGGACTTCCCTTATCCGTCTCCGAGGCATTTGGCGTAACCCGTAAATATGATAAGTTCCGCCCACGCTATCGCGTAGGCGTTCACGAACTTATTCAAATATTTACTTCCTTAAATCGCCAAATTTTCGGAGTACGTCGAATAAACAGCAAACGCTATGTTAGTAAATTCTGTTCAACGGAAAGTCCGCACGACTCTCCATGGCAAAAGTACGCATTTATTCTGATAACACCATGACTCTTTCCGCTCTTTTTTCCGGACAAACAGGGCGGCGGAGGCAGAACAGACACTCTGCACGGAAGGAAAACGCACTTGGAACGGACGAAAACGGAGTTAGTGCGAACGAAAGCGCTTTTCGTTCACAAAAGGTCAGGACAGCATCAAACGATGGCGCTATCCGGAACTAATCGGCGGAATGTGAAATAGGGAAACAAAAATGGCTGACGGTCCGGCCCAAATGTCGCCGGCGGATCAATCCGCCTCGGAGGGCGCAGTCTGGCGATAACGAAGGATAAAAGCAACGGCATCTGCCATCATCGGCAAGTCCACTATATGATACCTCATGTTTTCAGAATAGAACACGGCTGTGTGGGCAGAAACCACGTCGATACCGTACTTTCGGCGTAAAATGTCGCAGAGCAGACTCATTTGCAGGGCTTCGCGGTGAAACGGACTGTCTGGAATGTGGCGGAAAGGCCCTTCACCGTAATTCCCGTAGTTCGCATTGTTCACCAAATAGCCTTCGATGGTTTCCTCGCCCAGCGTATGGCTGCGCGTCCAATTATAGACAACATATTTCCCTTCGCCGTTGACAGCCAACAGGTCAACCGTGCCGGCCAAACGGCTTTCTTCATCGAAAACAGTCCACATGGAACGGTATGGATGCAACTCATTTTCAGAAAGAAACTGCTGAAACTGGTTCATCTCGGGCGCGATGGAAATCAATTTGGAAATTTTGGTGTGCTCGGTCACATAGGAATAGGCCATCGACACCTGGAAGGGTTTGTCGAGAAGGCGGTTGTTCATCTGCCGGTGCATGAAGAGGCCCACGCGCTGGGCTTCATCATTTTCAGCATGCCAGCGTTCGCGTATTTCTATATCTGAAAGACTACTTTCCTGTGCTTTCTTCTTTGAATAATAGGGTTCGTCAAATGGCTTGAAACATTGTTCCACAGCTTCTCCGACGTAATCCAGGGGCACGTCGTGATAGGTATAGCACGATTTCCTCGTACTGTAGGCCAGTTCATAGTCGCGCGGATGCCGGTTTTCGTAATTGAAGGAGTACAGCATTTGGCCCGACGGCAACGTCTCGAACGGAGCCACACCACCGGCTTCAGGCAGATGCGGGGACAGGTAATTGGTACGCTTATACCACAAATAGCCTGCACCGCATCCGACAATCAACGAAGCGCCGGCGAGGACAGCAACTAGAATCATCAATCAAACAATCAGATGTTTACAAAAGAATAAACCCGCTATTTCTGAGGTACGAACGACTCGTAAGTACCGTCATCGTAGAACACGCGGATCTCTTTAACCTGACGTGGTCTGATGTCAAAATTTTTTGAATTTTTTCCCGACTCGCGCAGATCGCGATTTTCAAAAAAAGACGTCTGATATCCGCCACGCAAAACGTCGGGACCATCGGGGTCAGCAGGGCGCTTATTCTGAATGCTATCATAAACTTTTACAGCGTCACTATTTACGATATCTGCATCGTTTACAGATGTATTAACATTGGAAGCCGTCTTTTCATACATTTCACCTTCACCGAAGAGCAACCAGTTAATATTGAGGTTGGGGAAGGCTTTATGAATGGCATTCGTGTGATTGTGGGTGGGCCGGGTACGTCCATTGAAGATACTCGACAATGATGCGGGAGAAATTTCCAGCAATTTGGCGAAGTCCTGCTGCGACAAATTTTCGGACTCCATAATTTGGCGGATGCGTTCTTCGATACGGTTCATTTTCACTTGAGGGGTAAAATTTGGGTTATTTTTTCGGTTTACAAAGTTAAAACATAATTTTCAAATGACAATTCACATTTTGAAAATAATTTCGATTCACAAATCTTTCGGTATCGAATTTAGAATTTCAAAATCTAAATCACAGCGTCTCCAGACAACCGCCAGACAGAAGGTGTGGGAAGAAAAGGGTAGAGTTTTCAACTTTGAGAAAAATTTAGCCAAAACTAACTTTTAAACTGACTTTTCGACATTTACAGATGCAAATCTTAGAAAACCACCCTCAAATTTACATCCAGAAACTTCCAGACGCCATATCATTTAACCATTCACAAGAGAAAACAAATATAACTTCATGGGAAATAATTGTTTATAACATTGCATTTTCGTTTTAACATTTACACTTCAGCGAAAATAAAGTGCTTGTTTTGATTTACAAATCACACGACAAGCATTTGTAAATTACTTCCGGACGTCATGCTTGGTGTTTTACTTTTCTAAAATTATGCATGCCCCACTCTAAATTTTAAAATCAAAAGCACGTCTCGGGAAGTGTCAAGAAAATCTAATTGTAAATTTTCAGCGAAAAATTCGGTCAAAAATGAAGGACTTTGTCCGAGACACGATTTCAAAAAACCGAGCCGTTCTCAGGAGGTAAAAAGGGGTACTAACCCACTCTGCACAAAAAGAAAAAGCCCGAAATTTTCTGTATGAAAAAATCGGGCAAATAAGTTTAAAAGGGACGTTTTTAGTGCAAAATCACATACACAAGTTGCTTCAAAAGGTCGCCAGACGGCACTTTTGAGCCGTTCATACCCTTCGATTTCTCATCTGCTATTCTTATTTCGTCCAAAATCTGCAACACTTTCCTGGCATTATAGACTTTGAGAGCCGGCAAGACATTGTTTCGCACCTGCCAGTCGGCCATGCCCAGAACCTGCGACAGTCCCCTATCCGACTTGTCTGCGGAGTAATGGGCCACCATCAGGCTGGAGAAAAAGCGAAACAACGAAGGAAGGAGCATCTGAATAGGAACAGCCTTCTGATTTTTGTCAAAATATTTTATAATTCGGTTCGCTTTCAGGACATCTTTTGCTATTAATGCGTCCTGCAGCTGGAAATAATTGAAATCTTTACTTATGCCGATATGCGCCTCCACAGCTTCTGCCGTTAGCTGGCTTCCCTTGGGCATGGCTACGAAAAGTTTGTCAAGTTCACCATACAGGCGACTAAGATCAGCTCCTATACTCTCTGAAACGATTGTGGCAGAACGAATATCAATGGAATAGCCATGTTCTTTCACATAGTTCATTACAAGCACCGGGAGTTTATTCTCATAGACTTTCGGCGTCTCATAGAGAACGCCCGCCGTTGAGATGGCAGACACAAACTTTTTGCGTTTGTCAACCGTTCCATTTTTATAGGTAATCACCAAAATCGTTGTCGGCTGCGGATTTTGCATATAGGCAGACAACTCATCCAGATTTTTCATCTGCTGGGCCTCACGCAGCTCCACGACACTGTATTGCGCCCCCATGGGGTAGCTTCGGGCACTGTTAATCACGGTTCCTATATCTGTGTCCATGCCGTAGAAGGTGTAGAGGTTAAACGCCTTCTCATCTTCCGTGAGGGCCGTGTTTTCGATGGCATCCACGATGCGGTCGATGTAATACCCCTCCGCCCCCATCAGCAAATAGACGGGTTTGAACTGTTTCTGCGCTATGTCGCGCATGATGTCTTCGTAGGTCCAGACTTTCTTTGCTGCTGCCATTTTTACAGATCTATTTTCAAATGTTTCAGCGTATTTGAGCCGTAGATGATTTTCTGCAGCGACTTCACGCCCATTTCCACGTGGAAGCTCGCGTAGTTCTTGGTCACATGGTCGTCGCTGTCCTTGGTTTTCACGCCTTCGGGAACCATCGGATTGTCAGACACCAGGAGCAGGGCCCCCACGGGAATATGGTTGTAGAAGCCTACGCTGAAGAGCGTGGCGCACTCCATATCGACCGCCGAGGCACGCGTGCTGCGCAAATAAGCCTTGAACTTATCATCGTGCTCCCACACACGTCGGTTGGTGGTGTAGACACTGCCCGTCCAATAGTCGGTCTGGGCATCGCGCAAAACACCGGAAACGGCACGTTCGAGGATAAAACCGGGAAGCGATGGTACTTCAGGCGGAAAATAGTCATTACTTGTACCTTCTCCCCTAATAGCAGCCAAAGGAAGTATGAAATCGCCGACTTTAGCTTTATCGTTAATGCTGCCGCACTTGCCCAGGAACAGGCAGGCGTTGGGCTTCACGCTACTGAGCAAGTCCATGATGAGCGCGGCGTTGGGACTTCCCATACCGAAGTTTATCATCGTGATGCCGGCGCCGTTGGCCACACGCATCCCGTGGTTGTAGCCTGCCCGGGGCACGCCGCAGTAGTCGCAGAACAAATCCACGTAGTTGTTGAAATTTGTCAGCAAAATATACGGGCTGAAGTCTTCCAAAGCCTGTCCCGTGTATCTCACCAACCAATTTCCGGTGATTTCTTCCTTTGTTTTCATTGATTTGTTGTATTTTTGCAATGGACGCAGTGTCCAATGTCATGCAAATTTAGCAAATGTTTCAAATAAACCTGCCCCCGTTCGACACAAATATTCAGATGCGTCAGGGAAAGCCGCGCATTTTCGACGTCCTGCGCCGCCGTTTCGTGGCCGTCACGCCCGAGGAATGGGTGCGCCAACACTTCATCCACTACCTTATTGACCACAAGGGCTACCCCCAGGCGCTGCTGGCCAACGAGATATCGCTCACGCTCAACGGCATGTGGCGTCGCTGCGACAGCGTACTCTACACTGCCGACATGCAGCCGCGCATGATTATGGAGTACAAAGCCCCCAGCGTAGCCATAACGCAGGAGGTGTTCAATCAGATTTGCGCCTACAACGCCGTGCTCCGCGTCCCCTACCTCACCGTCAGCAACGGCCTTACCCACTACTGCTGCCATATTGATTACGACACGAACACCACGACTTTCCTCCCCGACATCCCGGAGTATTCCCAACTTTAACTTACAAAAAAACGGTTTTTTTCATTAACATTGCCCAAGGTTATGCGTCTGTACAATATATACGCATAATGAATCAACAATATAAAATTTTCAGCAATGACAAAAAAAGGATTTTTTCTAACAGCAATGCTGCTGCTCTGTACATTCCATGCGTCAGCCAAGAATCATGTGAAAGAACAACTGTTGGCAAATGCGTTCAAATCATTATTGTCCGCCCCGACAGCAATAGTGACCGACGTCAGCTACACAGGCGGATTTTCAAACGGATGTTCCGGATTTGCCTGGCAACGCGCAGGTGGAGCCGGATGGACGCGGGGCAAACGCATCACTGTCACAGGCAACTATTCAGATGAATTTGACCGCATCAAGAGTCTTTTCAACCAGTTCAGCCAACAGCAACGGGTCATTTGTGAAGAAACAGATGTAGCCACCTATTTTGAAAAGTCACGCACGTTTTACGGAGTGGAATGGGACAAAGCGTCTCGACATCTTAATTTCTTAAAAGCCACAGCCGAACAGAGCATTTGCATCCCAATAGACTGGACGACCCGCGACTATTACAAAGGTCCCCAGCCAAGAAAGAAGCCATTCGTCAGCCGTCTGCCCAAAAGGCAGCAGCGGCAACTGGCTGCAGCCCGATTATGGGCCTCTGCAAAACAAAATTTTGTATTTATGGACCGTGTGCACCTCGATTGGGACAGTCTCTATGCTGTCACCGCCGAACAAATGAAACATGTAAAAAACGATTACGAAGCCACACGCCTGTTGCAGCGCATGGCAGCACAGTTGGAAGATGGCCATACATTCGTTTGGGGCGATGACGGAAAACACACGATTATGCCGGCCCCGTTTACAACAAAATTCCTGGGAGGCAAAGTGTACATCGACCGCATCATGAGTTCCGACATGATAAAACACGGCATTCAGAGAGGCATGGAACTGGTCAGTATTGACGGGCAAGCGGTCAAAGACTACGCCATGAAACAGATAGCTCCATATGTTTCTTCCTCTACGCCTCAATGGACACACCACCACACGTTCGAAGGCTACAATCTGACTAAACGGCCTGAAGGCAAAAGCATTCAGTTAAAATTGCGTGAAGGAGAACAGATGCATACCATTAAATATACCATTGGTGATGCCGATTGGGACTTGCAAGCGCAAAACGCTCTTCTCCACTTCTCCCTTCTCGACAATCATGTGGGCTATCTACGTATCGAGAGTTTTAATGACAGCCGCATCTGCCAGCAATTTGACACACTCTATCCCAAAATACTCGAGACACATGCACTGATCATTGACCTTCGTGATAACGGCGGAGGTAATTCCGGCAACGGTGACTACATCTTGACACACTTGAGCAAGGACAGCATCAAAACAGATTCATGGCGCAGCCCCATGTATATTCCTGCATACGCCTCATGGAACATGAAACAGCCGTGGTACGAAAGCCATTCCGAATACATGCAGCCGGCCAAAGGGAAAACCATCTACACGAAACCCATCGTTCTGCTGGTGAACGCCGGAACCTTCAGTGCTGCCGAAGACTTCGTAAGCGTTTTCCGCGGGATGCAACGCGGATTAATTGTTGGAGAGCCCACAGGCGGCAGCACAGGCAACGGTGTCCGTGTGGAATTGCAACCTGACGTTTCGTATGCAAACATCTGTTCCAAACACGACACGGCACCCGACGGGACCGAATTTGTAGGCATCGGTCACAAGCCGGACATCACCGTAAGCGAAACGTATGACTCCTATTTCAATGCGCCGCACGACAACGCCATCAGCACGGCCCTGGGCTTATTAAAGGAATAGGCTAAAACCAAAAGCCGACACATCGGGAGTTAAAAGTGTTAAGAGTTGCATCCGGCCACCGTTAACACTTTGGCAAAAACGACACACCGGTTCGAGCCGCAAAAGCGGCGTTTCGAAATTTTGAAGCGGCGTTTCGAACGTTCGAGACGCCGTCTTTTTTCTGCCACGCAAACTCCCGGTGATTGTCAGCCGTTTACAAAATGTTAATTTCAAACCGCCACACTGCCGACATAGTTGCTAAATTCGCAATTATAAAGTTGTGCTTATTGGCAATCCCGCAGGCCTGCCGCCGACCTCAGACCGTGCAACCCGCGATTCTGAATTTCGCTTTGCAGAATGCTCTACTCTCCTTTTTAATTATATCCCGGGATAAGATACTGCCATTCGGCAATGACAAAAACTGAAAAAAGTCTTTTTCTTTTTGTCGTTGCACTCATTTATTCGTATCTTTGCTTCAAACTATAAAACTTACGGCTATGCAAACGGTTGACAGTGTCATTATCATCCCCACTTACAACGAGAAGGAGAACATCAGTAACATCATCCACGCCATCTTCGACCTTCCGGGAGCGTTCGACGTGCTGGTCATTGACGACGGCTCGCCCGACGGTACGGCGCAGATAGTGAAGGACCTGATGAAGGAAGAGCGGTTCAGCGGCCACGTGTTTATCGTTGAGCGCGCCGGCAAGCAGGGCCTCGGCACGGCCTACATCGCCGGTTTCCGCTGGGCACTGGAACGCGGCTATGAATATGTGTTCGAGATGGATGCCGACTTCAGCCACGACCCGCTCGACGTGCCCCGCCTCTACGCCGCCTGCAAGGACGAGGGCAACGACGTGGCCATCGGCTCGCGCTACATCAGCGGCGTGAACGTGGTCAACTGGCCCATGTCGCGCGTCCTGATGAGCTATTTCGCCTCGAAATACGTGCGTCTGGTCACGGGTTTGCCCATCCACGACACCACGGCGGGATTCAAGTGTTACCGCCGCCGCGTGCTCGAAGCCATCGACTTCGACCAGATCCGTTTCAAAGGCTATGCCTTCCAGATTGAAATGAAATTCACAGCCTACAAACTGGGCTTCAAGATTAAGGAAGTGCCCGTCATCTTCGTCAACCGCCGTCTGGGCACGAGCAAGATGAGCGGCGGCATCTTCAGCGAAGCCCTGTGGGGCGTCATCCGCCTGCGGCTGGACAGCCTGCGGGGAAAATTCAAGAAGAAAGCATGAGTATCTTTGAACCGTCTTACCTAAAAAACATGACGATCATCAACGAAGGCCATGCCTTCGTTGGCACAGTCATGTTAACCTGCGGAAGAATACAAGCGATCATACCTCAAAAAGAAAATGTCAACATTGCGGAATCCAACGGCATACTCATACCTGGTGTCATTGATACGCACGTACATTTCCGCGAGCCGGGTCTTACAGAAAAAGGCGACATCGTCAGCGAAAGCCGCGCGGCAGCAGCAGGCGGCGTGACAACCTATTTTGACATGCCCAACTGCCAGCCTACGACGACGACACCCAGAGAATGGGTAAAGAAGACGGCGACTGCCGAGAATAAAAGCCGTGTAAACTTCGCCTGCTTCTTCGGTGCCACCAACGATAATGCCGACGAACTCAAGAGACTCGACAAGAGACGGGTGCCGGGCATAAAACTGTTTATGGGAGCCAGCACCGGCAATATGCTCGTGGACAATAAGGAGACCCTACGTAACATCTTCCAATCCTCATCCCTGCCCATCGTAGCCCATTGCGAAGACTCTGACATTATCAATGCCAATGCCCACCGCTACCGTTCGTTACTTGGCAACGACATCCCCATAAAATACCATCCGCTCATCCGCTCCGAAGAAGCCTGCGTGCGCTCCACCGCCCTTGCCATCCGTATGGCACAGGAAACCGGGGCACGCCTTCACATCGCACACGTTTCCACAGCACGCGAACTTCAGATGATAGCCGAAGCCGGTGATAACGTAACGGCCGAAGCCTGCCTGAGCCATTTGCTCTTCTGCGACGAAGACTACTCACGTCTGGGCTCACGCATCAAATGTAATCCGGCCATTAAAACACGCGCCGACCGCGACGCTTTGCGACGTGCCCTCAACGACGGAACCATCACGACCGTCGCTACCGACCATGCTCCCCATCTGCTGAAGGACAAAGAAGGCGGTTGCCTTGAAGCAGCCTCGGGCATGCCGATGGTACAGTACTCACTCCCCGCCATGCTGACACTGGCCGACGAAGGCATTCTTTCGTATGAACGTGTGGTAGAACTCATGTGCCACGCTCCCGCACGGCTCTTCGGCATACAATGGCGCGGGTTTATACGTGAAGGCTACTATGCCGATTTCGTTTATGTAAAACGAGCAAAACACACCGTGAACAAAGATGACATAATAAGCAAATGCGGCTGGAGCCCCCTCGAAGGCCGTACGCTCAACTGGAAAGTTGGCATGACCTTGTGCAACGGAAAATGTGTTTACAATACCAACGAAATAACGAATGCTGCAGGCAAAACCATCTTCTACGATCAGATAGACGATGACGTACGCGGCCAAGCCGTCACTTTTAGCCGATGATACAAACCATTAGTTACCCTATCGCCGACGTAGTGCCCTACATCAACTGGCTCTACTTTTTCCACGCCTGGCAACTGCCCACCGGCTACGCTTCGCTGAAGCACCTGCACCGTTGCCCGTCGTGCCGGGCGCACTGGGTGACACAGTATCCTGAAGCCGAACGTGACAAGGCCCGCGAAGGCATCCGCCTCTATGACGAAGCCTGCGACATGCTCGAGGCTCTGTCTGAAAAATACGTGACCCTCGCCCGGCTGGCCCTATTCAACGCCAACAGCGACGGCGACGACTTGGTGATATACACTCCGGAGGGCGAAGTGCGTCTGCCGCTACTACGTCAGCAGCACGGAAATCCCTGTCTCTGCCTGGCCGACTTCATCCGTCCGAAAACCATGAACAGAAAAGACCGGCTGGGCGTCTTCGCCACCACCATTGACAGCGCGATGGAAACACTCTACGCCGACGACCCTTACCGCCACATGCTGGTGCAGACTCTCTGCGACCGGTTGGCAGAAGCCACGGCCGAACGTCTGCACGAGGAGGTGCGCAAGAAGTGGTGGGGTTACGCACCCGACGAAGACCTGACGCCGGAAGATATGTTCCAATGCCGATTCACCGGCATCCGCCCTGCCGTAGGCTACCCCTCGTTGCCCGACCAGAGTGTGAACTTCCTGCTTGACGAACTGACAGATTTCAAAGCCATCGGCATCCGGCTGACAGAAAACGGGGCCATGCTGCCCCACGGCAGCGTGAGCGGTCTGATGCTGGCCCATCCCAAGGCGACCTACTTTGCCGTGGGCAAAATCGGCAAAGACCAGTTTCAGGACTATGTCAGCCGCCGCGGGCTCGACGAAGCGCGCATGCGCCAGTTCCTGCGGGCCAATCTATAAGAAGAAAATTATGTTGCTACGAATACTTGCCATACAACTGCTGCTCATCCTATGGCCGCCCTACTACCTCGACAAGGTATGGTTGCGCCCGAAGAAGCATACCCTCTGGCGCGTTGTGCTGTGGTGTGTGTGTGTGCTATTATTGACAGCGTCACTGGTCCTCACCTTTACCCAAGACTATTCGCTGCTCCATGCCCGGCTGACCAATGCCTACCTCACCCTGTTCATGGTCATTTGCATCCCGTGGTTCTTCCTGGCCCTTTTTGCATGGCTCAGCCGTCGGTTTCGTAGGAATACTCCGCGCCGCATGTTTCTTATATTAGGAGCCATGGTCTCCATCGGGTTGTTTTGTACCTTTGTTTACGGCACCCTCTACGGACCGCGGCGCTTGACGGTCAGCAACGAGCAGCTAACCTTTGCCTCTTTGCCCAAAGCGTTCAACGGCTATCGTATCGTCCACCTCTCCGACTTTCATTTGGGCTCCCACGCCAGCGACACCACTTTCATCCGCCGTGTCGTCGACAGCGTCAACGCCCGTCAGCCCGACCTCATCGTCTTCACCGGCGACCTGGTCAATTTCAATGCCTCCGAACCGGAGCCGTTCATACCAGTCCTTAAACGTTTGAAAGCCCGTGACGGTATCTATTCCGTTATGGGCAACCACGATTACCTGATGTACCGTAAGAAAGGCCCGGTAGCCGAAGAAGTCCGGCAACTTCAGGCAGCGCAGCGTCGCATGGGCTGGCATCTCCTGCTCAATGCTCACGAATTCGTCCGCCGTGCCGGCGACAGCATCGCCGTCATTGGTAGCGAGAACTACGGCCGCCCGCCCTTCCCCGCCAAGGGCAACCTCACCCTGGCCTGCAAGGGGCTGCCTGAAGGCATCTTCAAGTTGCTCCTCACCCACGACCCCTACCATTGGCGCCACCGTGTCCTGCCCGAAACCGACATTGCCCTCACCCTCGCCGGACACACCCACGGCGGACAACTCCGCCTCTTCGGATGGTCTCCCATCAAACTGCTTCATAAGGAATGGGGCGGCACCTACACCGAACCCGGTGGCGCCGTCCTCCACATCAGCACCGGCCTCGGCCAGGCCCTCGTAGCCTTCCGCCTGGGCCGGTGGCCCCAGATAGACGTTCTCACCCTCAAAACTCCTGCCCCATGAACTTCCTCTACCGCATCTACCAAATTGTCGTAGCCCTGCCCGTCGTCGTCATCGCCTCCGTCGTCTGCTCCCTGGCCACCGTCGTCGGCTGTCTGTTGGGCAATGCCTCCTGGTGGGGCTACTGGCCCGGTCGGGTATGGGCCGTCATCGTGTGCCGCATCCTGCTGCTGCCCATACGCGTCGAGGGGCGCCACCGTCTCGACCCCGACACCTCCTATGTATTTGTGTCCAACCACCAGAGCTATCTCGACATCTTCCTCATCTACGGCTTCCTGGGCCATAATTTCCGCTGGATGATGAAGCGCGAACTGCGCAGCATCCCGTTCATCGGACTGGCCTGCGAGCGCGCCGGCGAGATACTCATCGACCGCTCCTCCCCCGCCCGCATGAAGCATTCGCTCATTCAGGCCGGAAAGACCCTGCAAGGCGGCACCTCGCTCGTGGTCTTCCCCGAAGGCACACGCACCCGTACCGGCCGCGTAGGCCCCTTCCGCAAAGGCGCCTTCGTTCTCGCCGACGAGTTGAAGCTCCCCGTTGTGCCCCTCACCGTCAGCGGTCCCTTCCGGGCCCTGCCGCGCAGCAAGTATGAAATCAGATTCGTCAAACGCGTGCCGCTCACCCTCACCATCCACGCTCCCGTGCCCTACACAGAAAAAGGGCAGCGCCTCCAGCCCTCGCGCGACACCATCGTCCGGAGTCTGCCGCCCAATTGCGGCGGAGAGTCTCCGTCGCAGAATAAGGATACGGACAATACAAACACAACGAGCATCGGCTCAGACACGCGTGTCTGAGCCGATGCTCGTTTCTGCCATGCAATGGCTTACAGGTCGTGGCGCATCATGCGGAAGCGGGCCAGTTCCTCATATTTCGTGCCGGGACGCCCGTAGTTGGCGTAGGGGTAGATGCTGATGCCCCCGCGGGGGGTGAAGATGCCGGTCACCTCGATATATTTCGGGTCCATCAGGGCGATGAGGTCTTTCATGATCTTGTTGACGCAGTCTTCATGGAAGTCGCCGTGGTTGCGATAACTGAAGAGATAGAGCTTCAGGCTCTTGCTCTCCACCATGCGCCTGTCGGGCAGGTAGCTGATACGTATCTCGGCAAAATCGGGCTGGCCGGTGATGGGGCACAGCGAGGTGAACTCGGGGCAGTTGAAGCGCACCCAGTAGTCGTTGTCGGGGTGTTTATTGTCAAACGCCTCGAGCACCTCGGGGGCGTAGTCGTGCCGATATTCGGTCTTGGCGCCCAGGGCTTGCAAACCTTCGTGTTTTCTATCCATAAATCAAATCGTTGAATTCTTTTCCTTCGGCTTTCTCGCGCAGATAGCGTTCCAGGCCCTCGCGGCGCAGTTTGCACGAGGGGCAGTGGCCGCAGCCGTCGCCCTGCACTGCGTTGTAGCATGTCATCGTCTCCCTGCGCACCAGGTCCAGCACGCCCAACTGGTCGGCCAGGGCCCACGTCTCGCACTTGTCGAGCCACATCAGGGGCGTGTGTATGACAAACTGCTCGTCCATCGACAGGTTGAGCGTCACGTTAAGACTCTTGATGAAGGCGTCGCGGCAGTCGGGATAGCCGCTGTAGTCGGTCTGCGACACGCCGGTCACCAGATGGCTGACGCCGCGCTCGCGGGCATAGACGGCGGCTATGCTGATGAAGAACAGGTTGCGGCCGGGCACGAACGTGTTGGGCGGCGCACCCGTCGAGGGCTGCACTTCGTCCATCAACATCGTGGTGTCGGTCAAAGCGTTGCGGCCCAACTGGCCGACAAAAGACACGTCCATTTTCTCCCAGTGCACGCCTGCCAGGCGGGCAATGCGCCCGGCGCAGTCCACCTCGGCCACATGCTTCTGGCCATAGACGAAGGTCAGCGCCCACACTTCCTTGAAGTGGCGCATGGCCCAGTAGAGACACGTGGTCGAATCCTGGCCCCCGCTGAACACCACCAAAGCCTTGTCGCGGTTTACTTCTTGCATTATCGTTCCTTTTTCAGGTGCAAAGATAATCATTTTCCGCCGACCGCCGCTGCCTGAAGGCCTAAAAAACGGTTTTCTGCCCCCCGATGGCGCTCCCGGGGGAGCAACTGCGTTTTCGTTGCGCCTAAATCGGAGTTAGAAAAAACCAACTCCGTTTTCGTGCCCCAAAAAGAGAGGCGGCGCGGGGCGCGACAGGAGCCATGGCCTGCCGGCTGAATCTTTTTTCCATTATGCTTGGCTTTTACATATAATTCTTGTAAATTTGCGGATTGAAATTACCTGAGTATAGTCACTATATATATATATATTGATGAGAAAGGTTTGGGATTATTTGTCACGCCTGACCAGAACCCGCAGTGGACTGATGATTATTATAACGGCGGCCGTATTGCTGGAAGCGATGTCGCTGGCGCAATATTACTATGTGCGCCGCACGCTGGGCGAAGCCATCGACCAAAGGGCGCTGGCAGAGTTGCGATACAAGTGTCACGGCATCAGGATTGTGATGAGCAGCATCGAGGTGGCTCTGAAGAATCATGTATGGGACGTGAAGCGGCTGTTGGCTTGGCCCGACTCGATGAATGCCGCTGTGGGGCGCATTGTGGAGCAGAATCCGGAGGTCGTGTGCAGCTCCATATCATTCGCGCCGGACTATTATCCCCAAAAAGGGCGGCTGTTTGAGGCTTATGCCCTGCGCCTCAGCGACGGGACCATAGTCAATGCGCCGGGCCAGACGACGGACTACGACTATACGCGCAGGGAATACTACGCCTTCACGGCAGAACGCGACTCGGCCCACTGGAGCGAGCCTTACGAGAGTTTCAACGAAGGGCGCACCATCACCACCTTCTCCATACCCATACACGACGACAGGGGCCGCCTCGTCGCCACCCTCGATGCCGACGTGTCGCTGGACTGGCTGGGCGACATCATAAGCCAGCAGCACATATTCCCCTCGTCGTACAACCTGATCGTGTCGCGCACGGGTCACCTCATCGCCAACCCGAGCGATAAGGACAGCGCCTCCATCAGTGAGGTAATGAAGATTATGAGCGACACGGCCACCGTCGTCAACCGGAAAACCCATGAACGCCAGTTGCTCAAGAAGGGGACTTTCACCTGCGACGGCATGAAATACTACGTTTTCCACGCCCTGCTGACCCGGCGGACGGGCTGGCGCATGTCGGTGGTATGCCCCGAAAACGAGGTGTACGGCGACCTGCGCCGCATGCACTATGCCATGCTGCCCCTGATGGCTTTGGCTTTGCTCTTCCTGGGCTACATTGTCCACCGCACGGCACGCAACGACAAACGGCTGCACCGGGCCACGATGGACAAGGAGCATATGGAAAACGAGCTGCGCATAGCCCGCAACATACAGATGGAGATGCTGCCGGCAGAAGTGGCCTCCTACCCCGAGCGCGACGACATCAGCGTCTATGCCTCCCTCGTGCCGGCAAAGGAGGTGGGGGGTGACTTCTATAATTTCTTCATACGCGACGAGAAACTCTTCTTCTGCATCGGCGACGTGAGCGGCAAGGGCATACCCTCGGCCCTGGTGATGGCCGTGACGAAATCGCTGTTCCGCACGGCTGCTTCCCACGAGGCTCACCCCGCCACAATCATGCAGACCATCAACGAGATTGCCTCCGAGCGCAACGAGTCGAGCATGTTTGTGACCATGTTTGTCGGCGTGCTCGACCTGCCCACCGGACGCCTGCGCTACTGCAACGCCGGCCACAACGCCCCCGTCCTTGTCAGCAACACCGTCAGCCCCCTGCCCGTCGTAGCCAACCTGCCCGTAGGCATCATGGGCAACTACAGATACAAGGGACAGGAACTGCAACTACCTGAGGAAAGCATCCTGTTCCTCTACACCGACGGACTGACCGAAGCCAAAAATCCCGGCCGTCAAATGTATGGCCCGGAGCGCCTCTTGCAATGCCTGCAACCGTTCACTCTCCCGGAACATGGCAACAAGGCTGACCGCATAATTAAAACCGTCAGCATGGGAGTGCACCGCTTCCTGGACGGAGCCGACCCCGGCGACGACCTGACCATGCTGGTGGTCGATTTTAAGAAATCGCAGCAGGAGCGGTTGCTCCACCGCACCCTCACGCTCAACAACGACGTGAAGGAAGTGACCCGGCTGAACCAATTTGTCAAGGACATCTGCCACGAGCTCAACCTCGATGCCAAGACCACGAAGCAACTGACCTTAGCCATCGAAGAAGCCATGGTCAACGCCATGACCTACGCCTATCCCGCCGACACCAGGGGAAGCATCACCCTTGAGGCAGAATCCGACGGCAAGCACCTCAAGTTCATCCTCACTGACTCGGGCAATCCCTTCGACCCCACCTCCGTACGCGAAGCCGACACCTCGTCGTCTCTCGACGACAGGCCTATCGGGGGCCTGGGCATCTTCCTGGTGCGCCAACTCATGGACAGCATCAACTATGAGCGCACCAACGGCAAAAATATCCTTACAATACAGAAAAAACTAACGATTAAACAATAAAACAATGCAAATTACAATCAAAGAATCCGCCAACCAATATCTCGTCAGCCTGCAAGGCGAACTCGACACCGCCGCCAGCATAGAGGCAAAAAGCACCCTGCAACCTCTCCACGAATGTCAGGGCAAGGAAATCATCCTTGACTGCACCCAACTGGAATACATCGCCTCCAGCGGACTGCGACTCTTCCTGGCGCTCATGAAAGACGCCAAAGCCAACGGCAACCGTCTCGTCGTCCGTCATCTCAACGACGATATTCTTTCTGTTTTCAAGATGACCGGATTTATCGAGCTGTTCGAAATTCAATAACTAAAATCATTCACACACCATGTCAACGTCCACTCCGACCAAACTGACTAGCCTGTTATTATTGCTACTGTCCCCCCTCCCCGTCTGTTCACAGGAGCCCGACAGCAATACGCTCTCCATCAAGACCCAACTCATTACCCGCGGCGAGTGGCGGCACGGCGGTGTAACTGCAAAATCGGAAAAAGAAATCGAAGACCGCGCCGCCTTTGTCACCGGACGTACCCGCATCGGCGCCGACTATGGACGCAAAAACCTGTCGGCAAGCATCGTAGCCCAACACAGCGGCGTGTGGGGAGAATCGGGAAAGGGCAACTTCAACATCTACGAAGCATGGGCACGCCTTCAGACCGAGGGCGGCCTGTTCGCCAAACTGGGGCGTCAGGAACTCGCCTACGACGACGAGCGCATCATAGGCAGCAACGACTGGGCCATGGCCGCTTCATCCCACGACGTGCTCAAACTGGGCTACGAGGCAGGAGCCCACAAAGTCCATGCCATCCTGGCCTATAACCAGAACGCCGAAAGCGTCAACGGAGGCAGCTACTACGTCGACGGAGCCCAGCCCTACAAGACCATGCACACCCTCTGGTACCACTTCGACATGCCCAACGCTCCCCTTGGCCTCTCCGCCCTTTTCATGAACATCGGCATGGAAAGCGGCAACAGCAGCAAGACAAACCATCATACCCGGTGGCAACAGCTCGCCGGTGCTTACATCAAATTTCAACCCCAACACTGGCAAGTCGAAGCCTCCTATTACCGCCAGTTCGGCCACAACGAATACAACATCCCCATCCAGGCCTGGATGACCAGCGTCAAAAGCACCTTCACGCCCTCGACACGCTATAGCCTCCGCGCAGGCTACGACTACCTCAGCGGCGACAAAGACTTCGCTACCCCCAGCAGTGGCGACATCGGTCTGGCACGCCACACCAAAATACACGGATTCAACCCCGTATACGGGTCACATCACAAATTCTACGGCGCCATGGACTTCTTCTACGTCACCACCTACTACGGCGGCTTCACCCCCGGACTGCAAAACCTCTATGCCGGAGCCACCTGGCAGCCCCTCGCCCCCCTGTCGCTCAAAGCCGACTACCACTACATGGCTACGGCCACCTCTCTGGCAAACGCCAACCGGAGTCTCGGACACCAACTGGAACTCGGATTATCCTATCAAGTAACCAAAGACGTCACCGCCTCGCTGGGCTACTCCTACATGCACGGCACCCGCACCATGGAAATCCTGAAACGCTCCACCCACCGCCACACCCTACAATGGGCATGGGCCTCAATAGCCATCACGCCAAACCTCATCACCACCAAATGGTAAAAGACATCCAATGAAACAGACAGCCCCCCTATCGAAATCACAATACGGCATATACACCGAATGCATGGCTCACCAGGGCGAAATATGCTACAACCTTCCTTATATATATATACTCGATGGGGCCCTGAACGCCTCCCGCCTGCTCACGGCCATCGCGACAGCCTTCAGAGCCCATCCCGCCCTCTTCACACGCATCGAAGCGGCGCCCGACGGCGAGCCCGTGCAGACCGTCGACATGGAAAAGGAATCCTGGCAACTCTCCGTTGAAGACGTGCAAGACCTCGAAGAGGTAAAAAACACGCTTGTCACCCCTTTCAACCTATACGGTGAGCGGCTGTTCCGCATCAGGGTTTTTCATGACACAAGCCACTACTACCTCTTCATCGACCTGCACCACATCATCGCAGACGGCACCTCAATGAAAATCATACTCGAAGACATCGAGGCTGCCTACAGAGGCCGCACCCTTGCGCCCGAAGGGTTGACAATGGCCGGGGAAGCCGAGCGGGAGGCCGGAGCGGCACAACCGGCAGCCCGCGAAGAGGCCCGGCAATGGTACGCCAGAACCTTCGACTGCAGCGAGGTGTCCACTCCCCTCATGCCTGACCTGGAAGACCCACTCCCCGCCGAAGCCAACACGCTGCGGACCCTGGACATCCCCGAGACCCAAGTGAACAACTTCTGCAAGAAAAACGGAATCTTCAGAAGCACCCTGTTCACCTGTGCATATGCTTATCTGCTGGCCAAATACAACAACGAGCGGCAATCGCTCTTCACCACCGTCTATCACGGACGCACCGACAAGCGGCTCCGCCGCACGGTGGGCATGTTTGTCAAGACGCTGCCCGTCTATGCCAAGCATGACGAGACGACAACAGTGCTCGACTATCTGCAGCAAGGTCAGGAACAGATGAGCGCCCAACGCCGGTATGAGGCTTATCCATACCATGAAATACAACACGACCTGCAGTTGCAGACAGACACCATGTTCGCCTGGCACGCCGACATTTTTGCCGGCGACACATTCATGGACCGCCCCATGCAGACCCTGCGCATCGGCAACAGCACCACCGGCGTTTCGCTCTACATCAAGATGTTCATCCTCGGCGGCCGCTATCGGGTAAAGGCTGAATACGCCGCCAACGCCTATTCCCCGGAGCTCATCGACAACTTTCTCGAAAGCTACGAAGCCGTGGTCTGCGGATTTCTCACACAAGAGAAACTCTGCCACGTCGCCCTGACGTCGCCCCGCCAGACCGACCGCCTCGACCGCTTCAATCGGACCGACTGCCCCTACGACGAGGGCCAGACCGTCGTGTCGCTGTTCCGCCGGCAGGCCCGGGTCACCCCCGACAATGTCGCCGTAGTCTATGGCCCCCACCGCTACACCTACGCCCAGGCCGACGAACTCAGCGACCGCATAGCAGCCCGCATAGCCCGCCAGGGACTCGGTGCCGAAGACGTCGTGTCGATACTCATCCCCCGATGCCAGTGGATGGCCATCGCCTCACTGGGCGTATTAAAAGCCGGATGCGCCTACCAACCGCTCGACCCCACCTATCCCAAAGAACGGCTCAATTTCATGATGCAGGACGCCGGAGCCAAACTCCTCATTGCCGACACTGCCCTCTTCCCTCTGGTTGACGGGTTTCAGGGTGATGTGATCTATACCAGCGACCTGCCCAATCTGCCTGCAGGCGGAGCCGCACCAAAAGCCCCGGCACCCGACAATCTGTTCATCATGCTATACACCTCGGGTTCCACCGGTGTGCCCAAGGGATGCCAGCTCACCCACGCCAATCTGGTGGCCTTCTGCCACTGGTATCAGCGCTACTATGACCTTCAGCCCGACCACAGGGTGGCCGCCTATGCCAGTTATGGTTTCGATGCCTGCATGATGGACATGTATCCCGCCCTTACTTGCGGCGCATCCGTCCACATCGTCCCAGAGGAACTGCGGCTCGACCTGATGGCCTTGAACGATTATTTCGAGCAGCACCACATCACCCACGCCTTCATGACCACACAGGTAGGCTACCAGTTCGCCTCAGGCATACAGTGCCGCTCGCTGATGCACCTTACCGTCGGAGGCGAAAAACTGGCGGCCATTGCCCCTCCAAAGGGTTATACGCTCCACAATGCCTACGGCCCCACAGAGTGCACCATTTTCACTACGACCTACCCCGTCAGCCGTAAGATGAAAGAGACGCCCATAGGCCGGGCCCTTGACAACATGCGTCTTTACGTCGTCGACTCACAGGGCCACCGCCAGCCAGTAGGGGCAGCCGGAGAACTGTGGGTCAGCGGGCCGCAAGTGAGCCGGGGATACCTGAACCGCCCCGAAAAGACGGCCGAGGCCTATATTGAAAACCCCTTCTCGGCTGAAAAGAAATACGGCCGCATCTACCGCACTGGCGACATTGTGCGCTACCTGCCCTCAGGCAACATACAGTTTGTAGGACGGCGCGACGGCCAAGTGAAAATCCGTGGTTTCCGCATCGAGCTCAAAGAGGTGGAAAGCGTCATCCGCGACTACCCCGGCATCAGGGACGTCACCGTCCAAGCCTTCGACGACACCGGCGGGGGCAAGTATATCGCAGCCTATATTGTCAGCGACAAACCCGTCGACACCGGGGCGCTCAACGCCTTCATTCTCGAGCAGAAGCCACCCTACATGGTGCCCGCCGTAACAATGCAAATCGAGGCCATCCCCCTCACTCAGAATCAGAAAGTCAACAAGCGGGCGCTACCGCTTCCCGAAAAGAAAGCGGAAACAGCCCAAGAGCCCTCCGATGTGCCAATGAACGTTTTGGAGGAAGAACTGCACGACATCATCGCCGAAGTAGTCAACACAAAAGCGTTCGGCATCACCACGAACCTGGGAAGCGTCGGCCTCACATCCATTTCATCCATCAGACTGGCCGTACTCGTCAACAAGCGCTACGGCGCCGCCGTCGATGCCCGCCAACTCGTCAAGACCGGCACACTGCAGTTCATAGAGAATGAAATACTCAAAACCCTGATGAAAGCCCCGACGACAGCCTCTCCGTCCTTGCCGGCCAAGGGAGCGGCCACGACTGACGTGCCGCTGTCGTATGCACAGACGGGGGTTTATCTGGAGTGTCTGAAAAATCCCACATCTACCATCTACAACATACCCTACCTCCTCACATATCCTTCCGACACCGATGCCGCGTCGTTGGCCGAAGCCGTCAGGAAGACGGTGGCGTGCCATCCGGAGTTCAACGTTCATTTTGAAACCGCCGACGGGACTGTTATACAGACCACCCGAGACAGCGTCCCCGTCCAGGTGGACGTCATCGGAATGTCCGACGAGGCATTGACAGAATATAAGAAAGAGTTTGTGATGCCCTTCAACCTGCAAAAGGCGCCTCTCTACCGCTTCAAAGTAGTTCGCACGCCGGGAGCCGTGTGCCTGCTGATGGACGTTCATCACCTGATTTTCGACGGAGGTTCCGCCGACCTATTCATCCGCCAGATCAGTGCCGTTCTTGAGGGTAAGCCCATAGAGGTCGAGCGTTACGGTTATTTTGACTTCGTGAGGGACCAGCAGGCTTCGGAGGAAACCGACACGTTCAAGGCCTCGCAGGACTTCTTCGCCAAAAAGCTGCAGGCCTGCGAGGGTGCCAGCGAAATACCGAGCGACAGGTCCAAGACGGACAGCCGCGGCTTTATCGGTGAGGCCGTTTGCCCGGCCGATTACGAAAAAACGGGGGCTTTCTGCCGACAGATCGGGGTGACGCCGGCGCATCTGTTTTTTGCAGCGACGGCTTATGTGGTGTCGCGCTACACGAACAACCGGGATGTTTTCCTGTGCACGGTTAGCAGCGGTCGCAACAATCTGAAGATAGCCGAAACGACGGGCATGTTCGTCAACACGCTCCCCTTGGGTATCAGCATCGGCGACGTCAGTGTCACGGACTTCATCCGCACGGCCGGCGACACCTTTGAGCAGACATTGCGCCACGAGGAGTATCCCTTCAGCCGCATCGCCGCTGACTACGGTTTCCGTCCGGCCATAGCCTACGCTTACCAGGTCGGTGTATTGTCGGAGTACACGGTCAATGACAAGCGCATCGGCCAGGAATTGCTGGAACTCAATGTTCCCAAGTTTAAGATTAACATTAAAATTGAGTCACGCGGTGTAGTGGTGCAGTACGACGATGCCCTCTACTCCCCGGCGCTGGCCCGGGCGCTGGCCGAAAGTATCGTGGCCGTGACAGAGCACATGATGGCCCAACCCGCCGCTCCTGTGCGTAAGACATCCATTGTAAGCCCCAACCAAGAGCGGCAATTACAGACTCTCCGCACAACGGACACCGGCGAGCCCCCGTTCCGGTTCTTCCACGACTGCATCAGCCACTTTGCCGGGTCTGAGCCGGAGCGTCAGGCTTTGGTGGCCTGCGACGGCGCATACACTTATGCCGAGATGGACGAAATTACAAACCGCATGGCTTGCTCGCTGCGCCAACGCGGAGTGAACGAACGCGACCGCGTGGCCCTGCTTCTGCCCCGGACGAGCCGGCTCATTCTGGCCCTGTTCGGCGTGCTCAAGGCGGGGGCTGCATATATTCCGTGCGATCCCGAATATCCGGCCGACCGCATCAAACTTATTCTCGAAGACAGCGAAGCCCGCTATATCATCACCACAGCCGACCGTATGGCCAATGTACCTGCTGAGAAAGCCGTGAATGTGGAAGACCTCCTCAAGCCCGGGCAGGAAACTGCTGTCCCCTCATTGGACATCACGCCCGACGACCTGGCCTACCTCATTTATACCAGCGGCAGCACAGGCCGCCCCAAAGGCGTCATGTTGCGCCACCAGGGCATATGCAACTACCTTTACGGACATCCGGCCAATGTTTTTGCCCATGCCGTATTGACCGACGCCCGGCGCATACTGAGCGTGACCACCATCTCGTTTGACGCCGCCCTTCAGGACATCGGCATGGCTTTCTTCAATGGCAAGACTTTGGTCGTGGCCACAGAGGAACAGGCCAACAACCCGCCCCTGCTGGCTGCCCTGATTACCAGCCAACGGGTGGACATGGTTTCTGGCACACCTTCACGCTGGCAGACGTGGCTCACGAGCGACGACTTTGCCCGCGCCATCGCCGGCATCCGTATTGTCAGGGCCGGTGGCGAAAAATTCTCCGACAGCCTGCTGCAGCAACTCAAGTCCGTCACAACGGCCCGCATATTCAATTGCTACGGGCCAACGGAAATTACGGTTGCCTCCAACAATAAGGAACTGACCCGCGCCACGGCGGTCACGGTGGGGCGCCCGCAGCTGGGGGTCAAAGAGTTTATCGTCGATGGCGACGGCAATGAACTGCCCGTCGGCGTGGTCGGGGAACTCTACATCGGAGGCCGCGGCGTGGCCAGAGGATATAACCGTCTGGAGCAGATGACACGTGAACGCTTCATCGAATATCGCGGCGAACGGGTGTATCGCTCGGGCGACTACGCCAAATGGGCGGCCGACGGCGACGTGATTATCCTGGGCCGCACGGACAACCAGATAAAACTGCGCGGACTGCGCATCGAACTTGGTGAAATAGAAAACGTGATGCTCAAAGTGGACGGCATGAAGAAGGTGGTCATCGTCATCCGCAAGCTGGGCGGCAAGGACCATCTGTGCGCCTACTACACGGCTGGCCGCACCATCGCGCCCGATGCCCTGAAAGCAGAAATTGCCAAGAGCCTTACCCCATACATGGTGCCCACCGCCTATCTGCAACTGGACGAAATGCCCATGACGCCCAACGGCAAGACGGACGTGAAGGCCCTTCCCGAGCCCGAACTGGCCGTCAGCAGCACCTACACGGAACCTGTGGGCGACACCGAGCGCACCCTGTGCAACATTTTCGCGGACATCCTGCAGACGGACCGCGTGGGGGCTACCGACAATTTCTTTGAACTGGGCGGTACTTCGCTCGTGGTGACACGGGTCATTATCGAGGCCGACAAGGCCGGCATGCACGTGGCCTATGGCGATGTCTTTGCCAATCCCACGCCCCGACAACTCGCACGGCTCATTACCGGCGACGGCACCACCGGCGGCGATGATGAAGTGAGCGACTACGACTACAGCGCCATCGACGCCCTGCTCGGCAGAAATACCCTCGACGCCTTCCGAAAGGGAGAACGCCAGAGACTGGGCAACGTGCTGCTGACGGGCTGCACGGGATTTCTCGGCATTCATATACTGAAAGAACTCATCGACTCCGATGCGGAGACCATCTACTGTCTTGTCCGTGGCAAAACGCCGGAGCAGGCGGAGCACCGGCTGAAGACGTTGCTTTTTTATTACTTCGGCGCGGCTTTTGCCGACCTGTTCGGTAGCCGGTTGCGCATTGTCCCAGGCGATGTGACCCGGGATGTGGCCGATGATCTCCCCATTGACACGGTGTTCAACTGCGCAGCCGTGGTGAAGCATTTCGCCGAGGGCACGGAAATTGAGGATGTCAACATCGGCGGTGCCCGGCGCCTGGTGGATTTCTGCCGGAAAAGGGGGGCCCGCCTGATCCATGTCTCTACGGCGAGCACGCGCGGACTGGCCCTGAACGGCAGGCCTGCGCCCACCGACGTGTTCACCGAGCAACGCTTCTATATGGGACAATATCTGGGCAATAAGTACATCTACTCGAAGTTCATGGCCGAACGCCTCATCCTTCAGGCCGTGGCCGCGGGGGAGCTCTCGGCTAAAATCATGCGCGTGGGCAATCTCTCGGCCCGCAGCACCGACGGTGAGTTCCAGGCCAACTTCGCCACCAACGCCTTCATGGGCCGTATCAGGGTTTACAACATGTTGGGCTGCTGCCCCTACGGCATGCGCAACAAGCAGGTGGAATTCTCGCCGGTCAACGAGGTGGCGCAAGCCATAGTCAAGCTGGCCGCCACGCCAAAGGACTGCTGCGTGTTCCATCCGTATAACATACATACGCAATTACTCGGAGATGTTCTCGCCCAACTCCGATTTGTTGGCGACGGAATCCGATTTGTTGAACAGGAAGACTTTGACAAAGCCATGGACCGGGCGGGGAACGACCCGCAGCAAGCCAAACGGATGGCCAGTCTGCTGGCCTATCAGGACATGGCCCACGGACAGAAGACGGCCGATGTGAACCGCTCGTGCGACTATACCACCCAGGTGCTCTACCGGCTGGGCCATTCCTGGTCGTTTACATCGTGGGACTATGTGCAGCGCATGCTCACGGCCATCGGCGGCCTGGGATTCTTCGAGTGACGTAACCGTTTTTATGAACTGTAAATAAGAACTAACCCCATTCCTACGCAAATGAGAACGATAGAACTGGAAGAGGCCCGGCGCCTCGTTGCCGAGGGCGGAAACCTGCCCCGCGCCCGGCGCATGGAACTGCAACAGGAGCGGTTGCACGAACTGGTGGCGTATGTACGCAGTCATTCTCCCTATTTCGCACGCCACTATGCCGACGTGCCCGACGACTTCAGCCTGGCCAGCCTGCCTCCTACGGATAAGCCCACACTCCTGGCAAACTACGACGACTGGGTGACCGACCGCCGTATCCACCTCGACGATGTGCTTGACTATGTGAGGCGCGATGCATCGAAAGACCAGAGCCGCTTCCTGGGCGATTACACCGCTCTGCGCACGTCGGGCTCTACGGGCAATCCGCTGCCTATGGTGCGTGACGACTACCACAACAAAATTCACGGGCAACTCATCGCACAGCGACTGCTCGCAGGCGCCAATGCCGATGCCATGGATATCTCGAAGCACCGCCGCGCATCGGTCATCCATCTGTCCAACGGGGCGTCAAGCTATGGCGCCTTCCTCCGGATGAAAGCCGCCCACCCCGACTGCGCCGACAATCTGCTGGGTATCTCGGTGCTTGAGCCTATCGACGTCATCGTGGGGAAACTCAATGCCTTCCAGCCGGAAACCATGGCGGGCTATCCCTCCGTGATGGTACAGCTGGCGGTGGAGCAACTGCAAGGACGCCTCCACATACGCCTGCAACACCTGGCCACCTCGGCCGAAATGCTTAGCGATGAGAACTACCGCTTGCTGCGCGAGGCCTTCCGGTGCCCCGTGGCCAACAACTACTGCATGACCGAGGGCGGCGAAATAGCCATGACCCGCAACTGCCCCCACCTCCACATCAACGATGACTGGATAATCGTGGAGCCCATCGACAGGGAGGGCCGCATCATCACCGACCCCGACCAGTGGTCCGACAGCATCCTCGTCACCGACCTGAGCAACTACGTGCAGCCAATCATACGCTATCGCGTGGGCGACGTCGTCCGCGTGCGCCCCTCCGGGGACGACTGCAGTCCGTTGCCCATACTGCAGATCCAGGGGCGCACCTTCGGCAGCTACACCGTCTGCGGCAGGACCTTCAACTTTGTCGGCCTGTACAGCAAGACGGAGGTTTGGCCCAACCTCCTGCGCTTCCAGTTTGTGCAGACCGACGGGAGCACCATCCAACTGCGCGGCGTCTGCAAGACATCGCCCGCCGAGGTGCTCGCCCCCCTGTGCGATCATCTCAAGGCCTTCCTGACCCAACAGGGCTGCCCTGACGCTCGCTTCACGTGGTCGGCAGAACCATTGATACCCAACCCACGCGGCGGCAAGATACCCCTTTTCGTAAAACTATAACCTCCCCGCGTCAATGAATACTGAGGAACGTCAAGCGCTGACCACCCTCTTCTGGCGCTATCTTTGGTCCAGCATACTCATCACGCTGTCGGGGTGCCTCGGCAATGTGGTCGACGGCATCATCGTGGGCAAGCTCATCGGCACCGACGGCGTCAGCGCCATCAACCTGTCCAAACCGGTAGTGCAGCTGATGATGACGCTGAGCCTGCTGCTGGCTGCCGGCGGCAGTATGCTTGTGGGCTTTGCCCTCGGCAAGAAAGACTTCCCACGGGCCCGATACGTTTACACCCATTCCTGCCTGAGCAATCTCGTTGTCAGCCTCCTCTTCACCGCCGCCGGGCTCCTGGTCCCCATGACCATAGCATCGCTGTTGTGCGACAACCCGCACCTGTTCCAGCCTACCCTGGCCTACTTGCGCCCGATGCTGCTCGGTGCCCCCGCCTACATGATCATGTGGACCGTGAGCATCATGATCAGCACCGACGGCAGTCCGCGTCTGGCGTCACTGGCCATCGTCATCGACAATGCCGTCAACCTGGGCCTTGACATTGTGTTCATTCAGCTTTGCGGATGGGGTATAGCCGGCTCATCGGCAGCAACCGTTGCAGGCCATCTCGTAGGCATAGCCATCATGTTGCAGCACTACCGCAGCGGCACGGGGCACCTCAGTTTCACCTTGCGGCACAACGCCCCGGAAACACGCAACATTCTCTCGCAGGGCGCACCGCTGGCCTTGGCTTCCGTATGCCTCACCGTGCTGCTTTTTGCCTCAAACAGCATTGTGCTCGGCACACTCGGCCGCAACGGAATCTTCGTCTTCGCCGTATGCATGAACCTGTTGCAGGTCTACAATCTCTTCGTCGCCGGCACCTGCCGTACACTTCAGTCGCTCGGAGCCATACAAGCCGGCACGGGCGATGCCGATGCATTTCGCCTGGTATTGCGCAAATCATTCAATTTCATCACTGTTGCCATGACAGCCACCTGCGCCCTGACCTTCGCTGTGCCGGAAACCATAGCACGCCTCTTCGGTGCCACCGATGTGGCCGTCGTCGGTGAGTGCTGCCGCGCACTGCGCATCTTTGCCCTGAGTTTCATCCCCTTCTGCTACATCTACGTGCTGATGATTGTTTATAAACTCTACGGCCAGCACCGTATGGCCCTCTTCATCTCGGCCGCACTCTCGCTGACCGTCATACCCGTGCTTTGGTTCATGGCAGCGTGGTTGCCGCGATTCCTATGGTACAGCTATCTGATTGCCTATATCATCGAAATCATCGCCATCGTCTTGCTCCACAAAGCACAGCACATACGGTTTCAACTGAAAACAGAGTAACGGGCTCTCCGCTTCGTTTTCTTCCTTATGGTTTACACATACAAAGGCGGCGCCTCAAAATTTTGAGGCGCCGCCTTGTGCTTACAAGGTCCGACCTTTGTCGTCCATAGCCGGCACACACTTTATAATGGTTCGCAAACCGTATATATATATCGCCCGTCGTCCGAGTCGACAGTGGTAAAACGGGCTTCGGCGTGCTCCAACGCGTGTTTGAGGTCCCCAATGCCCTGTCCCGTCATTTTCACGTAGGCTTCTTTCTTGGTCCACAGGCGTATAAAGGCCACTTCCGGGTGAAGCGCAGTTTTTATCTGCTTCTGTTCTTCTTCGTTCATCGTATAAGATACCAGACTTTCCCTATATTCTCTGACAGACTCCACATCCACCCCCACCGGGCGGTCGCTCAGGGCGCACACCACGGCCTCGCGGCAATGGCTCAGGTTGAAATGGATGTCGGGCCGGCCGGCAATTGCGGGCTTGCCGTGAACGGCATAGACAAAGTCCGGCTTCGCCGTAATGCCATACTCTTTCTCCAATCCCTCGCACAGCAACAGGTAGGCCGCCGCGCAGGTGCGCTGCCCCAGCTCGTGACGGAAGCGCAGGGCCTGCCCGCGCCGCTGGGCGGAGAGTTTCTCCAAGGCTGCCGGCAGGTCAAAATCGAAGATATGGTCGTTCACGTAAATCATTGGTTCTTCTCCTGTTGTTCCATCAACTTCAGCATTTCGTCGCGGTATTGCGCTGCCAGCACGAAATCGTAGCCCCGGGCCGCCATTTCCATCTTCTGGCGCAGGCTCTCCACCGTCTCCCCGCTGAAGGGCGTGCGCGGGGTCTCGGCCGGCGATGTCTGACCATACCTGGCAGCCGGTTCAGCCGCCATCGCGGCGGGCATGTCCGCCGGCAGGCTGTAGTCTGCCCCACCCGGTTTCACCAGTCCGCTGCCGCCGATGGCCTTGCGTATCTGCTTCGGCGTGATGTGGTGTTCCTCGTTATAGCGCATCTGTTTCTCACGCCGGCGGCGCGTTTCGTCGATGGTTTCCTGCATGCTCTGCGTGATTTTCTGGGCATACATGATGACGCGGCCATGCACGTTGCGGGCGGCACGTCCTGCCGTCTGCACCATGGAGCGGCGCGAACGCAGGAAGCCTTCCTTGTCAGCATCGAGAATGGCCACCAGAGCCACCTCGGGCAGGTCCAGGCCCTCGCGCAGCAGGTTCACGCCCACCAGAACCTGGTAGCGCCCCGAGCGCAGGTCGTCCAGGATGCGCACGCGGTCGAGCGTATCGACATCGCTGTGAATGTAGTCGGCGCGGATGCCGTTCTTGCAGAGATAAGCGGTCAGGTCCTCCGCCATGCGTTTGGTCAGCGTGGTCACCAGCACGCGCTCGTCGTGTTCGTTGCACACCTGTATTTCCTCCAGCAGGTCGTCTATCTGCGTCAGGCTGGGCCGCACCACTATTTCCGGGTCAAGCAGGCCCGTGGGACGTATCACCTGCTCCACGACCACGCCGCCCGACTCCTGCAATTCATATTCCGCCGGCGTGGCGCTGACGTAAATCACCTGGTGCACCATCGCCTGGAATTCCTCAAACTTCAGCGGCCGGTTGTCGAGCGCGGCCGGCAGACGGAAGCCGTATTCCACCAGCGCCACCTTGCGCGAGCGGTCGCCACCGTACATGGCGTTGATCTGAGGCACGCTCACGTGGCTCTCGTCAATGACCATCAGGAAATCTTTTGGGAAAAAGTCGAGCAGACAATAGGGCCGCGTGCCCGGTGCCCGCCCGTCGAAGTAGCGCGAATAGTTCTCAATGCCGCTGCAGTGGCCCAGTTCGCGGAGCATCTCCATATCGTAGGTCACGCGCTCGTGCAGGCGGTCGGCCTCGAGCACCTTGCCCCAGTCGCGCAGTTCCGCCTCGCGGGCCTCCAGGTCCTTCTTTATTTCAGAGAGCGCGCGCTCGAGCGATTCCTTCGAGGTAAGGAACAGGTTGGCGGGATAGATTTTGTAGTCGTCAAACTGCGCCACCGCCTCACCCGTCGTCTTGTCCACTTCCTCAATCCGGTCTATCTCGTTGCCCCAGAAGGTCACGCGCAACATCTGCTCCGAATAGGCCAGGAACACGTCCACCGTGTCGCCCTTCACCCGGAAATGGCCCGACGAGGGCTCCAGGTCGTTCCGCACGTACTGGCACGCCACCAGCTGGCGCAGCAATTCGTTGCGCTCCACCGTCTGGCCGCGCTCCAGGGTAATCAGATTTTCGTAGAACGTTCCCGGGTTACCCATGCCGTAGATGCACGACACGCTCGACACCACTATCACGTCCTGACGCCCCGAGAGCAGCGCACTGGTGGCGCGCAGCCGCAGGCGGTCAATCTCCGCGTTAATCTGCAGGTCCTTTTCTATATAGGTATCCGTCGAAGCGATGTAAGCCTCCGGCTGGTAGTAGTCGTAATACGACACATAATACTCCACCGCGTTGTTCGGAAAGAAATTCTTGAACTCCGTGTAGAGCTGTGCCGCCAGCGTCTTGTTATGGCTCAGCACCAGCGTAGGCTTGTTCACGTTCTTAATGACGTTCGCTATGGTAAACGTCTTTCCCGAGCCCGTCACCCCCAGCAACGTCTGCGCCGGCGTGCCGTCGAGCACGCCCGCCGTCAGCTGGCCGATTGCTTCGGGCTGGTCGCCCGTGGGCTGATAATCTGATACAAGTTCAAACCGGTTCATTTCAAACAAATCGAACTGCAAAGTTACAAATAAACGAGTGTAGAGCCAAGGAAAGAAAACAATGTTTACTTTGAAGGCTCTGCCGAGTGGACGTAACTTATCAAAAGTTACGAATAAATGAGAGCATAGGCAAGGAAAGGAAACAAAGTTTCATTTCCAGACCTTGCCCTCCCGGCCGCGCACGTACGGGGGGCATCCCCATGAAACGAAAACGGAGTTAGTTTTGCCTAACTCCGTTTTCGTTGCGCCCAAATCCGTTTTCGACGACCATTTCCCGTTTATCTGACCATCCAAGTCTCTCTTGCCACACTATAACGGCCCTTTTTGAGAAAAAAGGTGGAATTTCCTGCAAAATAGTTAAAGGCGTGGACAACAAGTATTAATTATTTTGGTTATCTTTGCAGCATGACAACAAAAAACAAAAAACAATGAGAAAAATCAAGACAATCGTCCTCCTCATGGCGATAGCCATAGGAGCGCAGGCAGACGTGACCATCGACTACAGCCACTTTCCTGACGACCAATTCAGGAAATATGTCACCCAACGGTATGACACAAACGACGACGGCGTGTTGAGTACCCGGGAAGCGGCGCTCGCCGTAACCATTGATTTAAGTGAAACAATCGCCAAAAATTTGAAGGGCATTGAGTATTTCAAGAATCTGACGAAGCTCGACATCTCCGAATCCCTCGTCAGGGATCTGGATCTATCCGGAAACAAAGAATTAACCTACCTGAATTGTACACACAGCTATATCAGCAAATTAGACCTCAGTAATAATGAAAAACTTACGGAGTTGTATTGTTCAAGAACCTATATCGATGGATTGGACCTTCGGAATAACAGATATCTTCAGAAGTTGGACTGCTCTAACTGTCACCTGGATTATCTTATCATTTCTGGCGACTCTAGAGATCTGTCCATGGTGAATTGTTCAAGAAATTCCATGACGGAAGCAGCCTTGGAGTTATTCATTTCTAGACTGCGGGTAAAAGTCGATGGCCAATTATATGTTGTTCAAGACGTGAATACCGATTATGATTATACCATGCGTGACTCAAACGAATTCACCAAGAAACTTGCAGCCATGGTCTTTGCCAAAGGATGGACACCCTATAAGGGCACGTATGATGAGAATACAGGTAAAAGCAGTTGGGTTGCCTACACCAATGACAACTACAACTATAAGGCCGACGTCAATGAAGACGGCACGGTGGACTCGGCCGACATCGTCGCCGTAATCAAGGGGATGAAATAACAATCATCATTACTACCAGACGCCAAAAGAAATCGCACCTTTTCGCAAAGGCGCGATTTCTTTATCCCGCTTACACCCCACACTGGTACCGGGCATTTCTACCGTTCGGCCGGAACACATATTACAAATTAACGCTTTTTATTTCGATATATCCTTATATATTTGTAATTTTGCAGCCTAAATTATGCGCATGAACGTTAGAATTATCATCATGATGCTCTCAACGGCTTGGGTGTTGGCTTCGTGCACGAACATCAACAAGGCGATGAAGAGCACGGACTTGGACTTCAAGTACGAGATGGCAAAGCAGTATTTCACCAAGGGGAAATACGAGAATGCCTGCCTGCTGCTGGGCGAAGTGGTCAATGCCTACAAGGGCACGGAGCGCGGCGACGAGGCCATGTTTCTCTATGGCATGAGCAAATACTTAGGCTCGGACCTGGAGGAGGCCAACGAGTATCTGACGAAATATTACCGCAGCTACCCCACGGGAGCCCATGTGGAAGAGGCCCGCTTCTATGCCGGCAAGGCGCTCTATGAGACCACGCCGAGCGTGAACCTGGACCAGACGGACACGTATATGGCCATCACGGAGTTTCAGAATTTCATTGAGACCTTCCCGCAGTCGAAGTATGCCGAACAATGCCGCAAAATGATTTTTGAAATGCAGGACAAGCTGGTGCTGAAGGAGTATAACAGCGCTAAACTCTATTACTCCCTGGGCAGCTACTTCGGCAACTGCACCATGGAGGGCAGCGGCAGCAACTACGAAGCCTGCATACTGACATCGCAGAATGCCATCAAGGACTATCCCTACTCGGAGCTGAAGGAGGAGTTTGCCATTCTCATTCTCCGCGCCCGCTACGAACTGGCCCGGCAGAGCGTGCCGTCGAAGCAGATGGCCCGCTACGAGAGCACCATTGACGAATACTATGGCTTTGTGAACGAATATCCCAACTCGAAGCACAAGGCCGAGGCAGAAAAGATATTTTCTAAATCCAAAGCAGCAACAAAAAGAAGTAATAATACAAATAACGATGGATTACAAAAAGATTAAAGCGCCTACAACAACCGTTACCCAAAACCTTATGGATTTTGCCGAACCAACCGGCAACATCTACGAAAGCGTGGCCATCATGGGCCGCCGTGCCAACCAGATTACGGCTGACATCAAGCAGGATTTGGGGCAGAAGCTCAAGGAGTTCGGCTCTAAAAACGATGTTCTGGACGAGGAGTTCGAGAACCGTGAGCAGATTGAAATCTCCCGCTTCTACGAGCGTATGGCCAAACCGACCCTGATTGCAGAACAGGAGTTTCTGGACGGCAAAATCTACTACCGCAACCCCACGACGGAAAAGAACAAAATGAAGTAAACCGATGATTCAACGCATACAGACAGTTTACCTCATTATTGCATTCCTGGGCCTGCTGGGCATGGCCGTGCAAACCGTGTTCAGCGTAATCTGCGCCCCTGACGCCACGCCCGAAGCACTCGGCATCTTCTATGGCCAGCGTTATCCCGCCGGCGGCTATGCCCTGTTGGGAGCTCTGGTGCTGACCGCCGGCCTGACGCTGTGGGCCGTGTTCCAATACAAACGCCGCATGAAGCAAATGCGGCTGGTGGCATGGGCGCAGTTGCTCGTGCTGCTGGAATACATCGCCGTGGCTCTTCCTGTAATTATACTCAAGAACAGTGCCATCAATCTGGTTTACTTCATCGGCCTGCTCCTGATATTCCTCTTCCTGCTCTTGGCCCGCAAAGCCATAGCGAAGGACGAACGGCTCGTGCGCGCAGCCGACCGGATAAGGTAAGACACCACGACGTCATGGCTCTATCGCTCAATAAAGTATTGCTCGTTGGCAACGTCGGCAAAGACCCCGACGTGCGTTACATCGATGCCAACACGGTGGTGGCCACTTTTACCCTGGCCACTAACGAAAGGGGCTATACCACGACCAGTGGCAAGGAAGTGCCTGAACGCACGGAATGGCACAACATCGTGACATGGGGCAATGTGGCCAAACGGGTGGAAAGCGTGCTGCGCAAAGGCTGTAAAGTCTACATAGAAGGCAAAATCCGCACCCGCACCTATGAGGACAAAACCGGACAAATCCACTATGTAACGGAAATCATGGCAGACAAGCTTGATATCTTTGCCTTCCCGCCAAACACCACCCCACCGACCGCCAACACGCCGACACCTCCGGCCGGTGAATAAATTTTTTTCAATCTTCCTTCCTTTGATAACCGCAAGCATTCTGGTTCTCCTGTCCATAGGATTCACCGCACTAAGCTTCTGTCTCGGCAACCACGTTGCATCGGGACCGGACGACAGCAACGGCACCGTGGCATCACCTATATTCAGCCATGACCTGATGGGGTTTCTGAAAGTCCTGATGCTCCTCTGCGCCGGCATCGTGCTCTACGCCACTCTACCCTACGAAAAGGCTATTCCAGCCTTTCTTGTTCTCTTTGCGGCAAGCGTTGCGGCCGACCTGCTGCTTATCGTGTTCTTTACCAAAAAGGACGGACACGCGGTTACACCGAAAAGGTCTGTCAAGATCATCAGCAAAACCCTCCGGCCTCTGTTCAGAGCCGCATGGCCGCTCTTTCCCGACACCATGCGCCAGTTCAAGGCTGAAAGCCGCGTCACAGGACTGCACCGGCCACAAAAGACCGACCGAAAGGAAACCATGCTAAAGGGTATCGTGCAGTTTGCAGGCGAAACGGTGAAGGACATCATGACTTCGCGTCTTGATGTACTCGACCTCGACATTACCACACCTTTCTCTGAAGTGGTGCGTCTCATCTCGGATGACAACTACTCACGTATCCCCGTCTATTCGGGAACGAAGGACAACATCGTTGGCGTGCTCTACATCAAGGACCTGCTGCCCTACCTGGGCAAGGGCGACAAGTTCCGCTGGTCGTTTCTTGTCCGCCCGCAACTCTGCGTGCCGGAAACCAAAAAGATAGACAATCTGCTCCGCGAATTCCAGCAGAAGAAAATCCACATCGCTGTCGTCGTTGACGAATACGGCGGCGTGTCGGGCATCGTCACATTGGAAGATATTATTGAGGAAATCGTGGGAGAAATCAACGACGAATACGATGACGTGAACAATCCGTACATCACGTTGGGCAACAACACCTACGTCTTCGATGCCAAGACACCCCTGCCCGATTTCAGCAAGCTCTTCGACCTGCAACCGGGCTTCTTCGACGAGGCCAGCGACGACGCCGACACCCTGGCCGGCCTCTTGCTTGACCTGCACGGTGACTTGCCCGAAAAGCATCAGACGATCAATTATAAACACTTTGCCTTCGAAATTCTTGGCGTCGATGAGCGGCGCATCACGAAAGTGAAAGTTTCGGTCGTTCCTGAAGCTATTGCATAATCAATCCCCAGGCCAAGAAGGCCGCCCTGCAGATTTACAGGGCGGCCTTCTTCTTTTTCACAGCAGTAAAATTTACCGATAAAGTTCCTCCCACCATGCCGGCTCATCCTTGAGCCATTTGGCGAACCAGGCGCAGATGGTTTTCTGCCAATGTTTCTGACGATTGTAATCGCTGATGACGTGGTTCTCGCCCTGTACCTGCACAAATTCCACCGGCTTGTTGAGAATCTTCAAAGCCGTATAGAGCTGCCAGGCCTGGTTGGCCGGCACGTTCGTATCTACAGAACCCTGGACCAGCAGGAGCGGCGTCGTTATTTTGTCGGCATGATAGAGCGGGCTGTGGTCAACGTAGAGTTCACGGTTATTCCACGGATAACTCTCCGCAGCAGCCACCTCGTTGTAGGTATAGCCCCAGTTACCGGCGCCCCAGTAGCCCGTCAGGTCGCTGATGCCGGCATGGGCCACAGCCGTCCGGAAGAAATCGGTTCGCGTCAGCAGGTATTCGGTCATGAAACCGCCGTATGAGGCTCCTATGCAGGCCACCCGGGTACTGTCGGCAAACGGGTTGGCACGGCAGAAGCCCTTGGCACCTTCCAGTATGTCGTCCGACGAGCCCGTACCCCATGTGTTGACGTGGCGCGAGGCAAACTCCTGACCGAAACCTATGGCTCCGCTCGGCTCAACGATGTAAACGATGTAGCCCTGGCTGGCCCAGACGGCAAAGGGATAGTTCATCTCCAGACGTTCCTGCGTGGGGGTACAGCCGCCATAGTAATACACGATGACAGGATACCGTTTCGTTTCGTCGAAATTGGGCGGCATGTAGTAGAACCCGCGGATGGTGTCGCCACGTGAACTCCGGTAGTCCCACACCTTCGTCTGCGGAATGGCCACATCGGCATATTCTTTCTCAAAGTCTATATTACCGAATTTGGCCGTTCGGTCGCGCTTGTCAGACAGGTCTGCCGTCACCATGCGCCGGGCATACGACGCACCTTGGCCGTAGAGTACGACTGCCGGCGAAGCTTTGGCTATGGCAAAACTCTGCACGTTGTCTATGGGATAGTTGAATTTGCGAATGTCACCCGTCTTGGGATTCACACCATAGAAATTGACCTTGCTGCCGTTGTCGGCCGTGAAATAGATATTGCCGTCGTAGCGCGACCATACCGCCCGTGCCACGGCAGGGTCGAAGTCGCGTGTCAGCGGACGCGCCGTGCGGGAAGCCAAGTCATAGACAAACAACTGGATGTCGTACACGTTGGGATAGGCATCCTTTGCTATCGTCTTGCCCACGCCTCCGAAGGCATCGGCCGTGCCGGTAACCATCAGCTGGCGGCCGTCGGGCGAGAACTGGGCCGATCTGATGCCCATGGTATCCGTCAGCAGCGTGTCCACACGCCCCGTGGCCACCTCGTACAGGAAGAGCGACAAACGGTTGAAGGGATAGCGGTGGAGCACCATGGTGTGCGTTGAGAACAACAGGTATTTCCCGTCATCGGAAATATCATACAGATGAGCTCCGGTGTTGCCGTAGGTCAGCTGACGGCGCCCGCCGGTCTGCAGGTCGTAGAGATGCAGGAACTGGTGCGTCAACGAATTGTACAGACGGTCGTCGGGCATGTTGAAGTGTTTGAACTCCTTGTTCTTGTCCCCTTTGGCGTCATCGGAGGTATAGATAATGTATTTCAGGTCCGGGCTGAGCTGGGCACCGCGCAATGTCGGGACATGGCTCACCAGCACCTCCTCTTTGAAGTCAGGCACGCTGAGCATCACGAGACTGTTGGTCCGGTCGTCCTGACGCAGCCGGAAGAGCGCATCGCGGTCGCGGCACCAGGTGTAGCCCGACACATCAGGCAGGATTGTCTTGCCCGTTTTCAATTCAACCAATTGCTGGAAACGTGACGTTTTGCCCGAAGGAAAAGTCTTGGAATAGCCCACCAAAGCATACTTTCCGGAATACGAAAGCGACACACCCGTGTAGTGCAGGCCGTCCGTGATGTCGTTGAGCGTATAAGGGCGTTTGCCCTCGGCATTCACCGTCACCTGGCCCACCGTCGGGGTGAACTTCACACTGAACGTGTCGGCCTCGTCCTTCTTCACCAGACAGGCAATGGTCACGTCGTGGCGCATGGGCTCCAGTTTCAGCTCGCCATCGGCCAGACGGCCGTCGAGGAACACCTTGTGGTGCTTTATCTTCGGCATCTCCAGCTTGCCCTTGGCGTAGCCCGGCGCTGTCAGCGTGAAACGCAGGTAAACCAGCGATGTCTCGCCGTCGGCCTTGGGCAGGGCGGCCCCGGCCTCGAGCGTAGCCGCGTTTTTATCGGAGAAGAGCACCGACGTGTTGGGCACGTCCGACGTCAGATAGGCATCCAGCGAAAACTTCTTGCCGTCTTTGTTCACCGAATCCATCATCAGCGGTTCCATGAGACGGAACGGACCGGCCAACTGCGCCCGCGGGATTTCAACACTTTGCCCGGTAGCTCCCAATGCCGTCAGGAACGCCGGTATCATACTCAAAACGAGCACACTTTTTCTGAGAAAACTTTTCATAAACCTATTTCTAATTATCATTTTCCGCCCACAAAGTTACAAATAAACGAGTGCAGAGCCAAGGAAAGGAAACAATGTTTACTTTGAAGGCTCTGCCGAGTGGGCGTAACTTATCAAAAGTTACAAATAAACGAGTGCAGAGCCAAGGAAAGGAAACGGCTTTTATAGCGACACCATCGGGTGAACGAATATAAACAATAAAAACCCGCAAGGCCGGCACTGGCGGCTTGCGAGTTTTCTCACCCGTGATTCCGCAGGGATTCGAACCCTGGACCCACGCCTTAGAAGGGCGTTGCTCTAATCCAACTGAGCTACGGAACCAAACCGAGTGCAAAATTAGTATTTTTTGGCGAACCGGCAAACGCTAAGGGCGAAAAACATGTTCTTAACCCCCTCATTTATTTACCGGGCGGCACATCGGCGAGGACCAGGCGGCGCTGTTCCCCCGCCCACAGATGACGGCAATCGGCCCCGGGGCACCCAAAACGCATTTGCTCCGGACGAAAACGGATTTAGGCACTCCCGACGGCCGCCAGCGGTGACGGAGAAGGCGTAATCTCGGAGTCAAGAGGGCAAAAGCCGGAGGCGAATACCGCAAAAAATCAAAAAACGCTTTTTTTTCGGTTTTTACGGGAAATAGTTAGCCGCCGCTGCCGGATATTAAGGATAATTTGAGTATCTTTGTAGGCAACTAATGATCATACAAATTTTATAAATTATGAAAAAGTACAATTTTAATGCAGGTCCCTCTATCCTGCCCCGCGAAGTGATTGAACAGACAGCCCAGGCATGTCTTGATTTCAATGGTATCGGACTCTCCCTGATGGAAATCAGCCACCGTTCGAAGGATTTCCAACCGGTAATCGACGAAGCGGAAGCGTTGATGAAGGAATTGCTCGACATACCCGAAGGCTATTCCGTACTGTTCCTCGGCGGCGGTGCCAGCCTGCAGTTCTGCATGGTGCCCTACAACTATCTGGAGAAGAAAGCCGCTTATCTGAACACCGGCACATGGTCGAAGAAGGCCATCAAGGAAGCCAAACTCTTCGGTGACGTGGAAGTGGTAGCCTCATCGGCCGACGCCAACTTCACGTTCATCCCCAAGAGCTACGTCATCCCCACCGACGCCGACTACTTCCACTACACGTCGAACAACACCATCTACGGCACAGAAATCCGCAAGGACCCCGACAGTCCCGTGCCCATGATATCCGACATGAGCTCCGACATCCTCTCCCGCCCCGTTGACGTGAGCAAATACGTGATGATCTACGGCGGCGCCCAGAAGAACGTGTCCATGGCCGGCGTGACCTTCGTCATCGTCAAGAACGACAGCCTCGGCAAGGTGAGCCGCGCCATCCCGACAATGCTCGACTACCGCACCCACATCGAAAAGGGCAGCATGTTCAACACACCTCCCGTAGTGCCCATCTACAGCGCCCTGATGAACATGCGCTGGGTGAAGGCCCAGGGCGGAGTGAAGGAAATGGAACGCCGCGCCCTCGAACGCGCCGAAATCCTCTACACCGAAATCGACCGCAACAAGCTCTTCCGCGGCACCGTCGAAGCCGACTCCCGCTCGGTGATGAACATCTGCTTCGTCATGAACGACGAATATAAAGACCTGGAAGCCGACTTCATGGCCTTCGCCACCGAACACGGCATGGTCGGCGTCAAGGGCCACCGCTCCGTCGGCGGATTCCGCGCCAGCTGCTACAACGCCATGAGCCGCGAAGGCGTGGAAGCCCTCGTTGCCTGCATGAAAGAATTTGAAGCTAAACACTAATCACATATGAAAGTACTTATTGCAACCGAAAAACCCTTCGCCCCCGTCGCCGTCAGCGGCATCCGCGAAGTGGTGGAAAAGGCCGGCTACGAGCTGGCACTCCTGGAGAAATACACTGAAAAGCAACAGCTGCTCGATGCCGTGGCCGACGCCGACGCCCTCATCATCCGCTCCGACAAGGTGGACGAGGCCGTCTTTGCCGCCGCCAAGCAACTGAAAATCGTCGTACGCGCCGGTGCCGGTTACGACAACATCGACCTGGCCGCCGCCACGGCTCACAACGTGGTAGCCATGAACACGCCGGGCCAGAACGCCAACGCCGTGGCCGAACTCGTGATGGGCCTGCTCGTCTATGCCGTGCGCAACTTCTACAACGGCAAGTCGGGCACCGAACTCAAGGGCAAGACCCTCGGTCTGCTCGCCTTCGGCAACGTAGGCCGCAACGTGGCCCGCATCGCCAAGGGATTCGGCATGAACATCCAGGCCTACGACGCCTTCTGCTCCGCCGAAGCCATCGAAGCCGCCGGAGTGAAGTCCGTACCGTCGCGCGAAGAACTCTTCGCCACCAGCGACGTGGTCAGCCTCCACATTCCCGCTACCCCGGAAACCGTGAAGAGCATCAACGGCCCGCTGGTGAAGACCATGAAGAAAGGCGCCATCCTGCTCAATACCGCCCGCAAGGAAGTCATCGACGAGGAAACACTGCTCGCTGCCCTGGCCGAGCGCGAGGACCTGAAGTACATCACCGACATCAAGCCCGACGCCGACGCCCAGTTTGCCGCCCAGTTCCCCGACCGCTACTTCGCCACGCCCAAGAAGATGGGCGCACAGACGGCCGAAGCCAACATCAACGCCGGCATCGCTGCCGCCAACCAGATTGTGGGCTACCTGAAGGAAGGCATCACCAAATTCCAAGTAAACAAATAAGACAGCGGTATGGCCATAGTAAAACCCTTCAAGGGCGTCCGTCCGCCGAAACAGTACGTCGAGGCCGTGGAAAGCCGCCCCTACGACGTGCTTGACTCCGACGAAGCCCGTGCCGAAGCCGGTGATAACGAGAAGTCGCTCTACCACATCATCAAACCGGAGATTAACTTCCCCGTAGGCACCAGCGAATACGACCCCAAGGTCTATGTCAGCGCCGCAGAGCACTTCCAGAAATTCCAGGACAAAGGCTGGCTCGTGCAGGACACCACCGACAACTACTACCTCTATGCCCAGACCATGAAGGGCAAGACGCAGTACGGCCTCGTGGTCTGCGCCGCCGTGGCAGACTACCTCAACGGCGTCATCAAGAAGCACGAACTCACCCGTAAGGACAAGGAAGAAGACCGCATGAAACACGTCCGCGTCAACGACGCCAACATGGAGCCCGTCTTCTTCGCCTATCCCGACGACCCGACCCTCGACGGCATCATCCGCAAGTATGCCGCCCGGCCCACAGAGTACGACTTCATCGCCCCCGTCGATGGCTTCCGCCACCAGTTCTGGGTCATCAGCGACGCCGACGACATAGCCGCCATCACCAAGGCCTTCGCCGCCATGCCCTCGCTCTACATCGCCGACGGCCACCACCGCAGCGCAGCCGCAGCCCTCGTGGGCGCCGAGAAGCAGAAAGCCAACCCGCATACCACGGGCAAGGAAGAATACAACTACTTCATGGCCGTATGCTTCCCCGCCAGCCAGTTGACTATATTGGACTACAACCGCGTGGTTCGCGACCTCAACGGCATGACCGAAAGCGAGTTCCTCGAGAAACTCAGCCAGAACTTCGACGTTCAGGACACGGGCACCGCCATCTACCACCCGCAGCAACTCCATGAGTTCTCGCTCTACCTCGGCGGCCACTGGTACCGTCTGAACGCCAAACCGGGCACCTACAACGACCAGGACCCCATCGGCGTGCTCGACGTGGACATCTCCTCCCGCCTCATCCTCGACCAGCTGCTCGGCATCAAAGACCTGCGCACCGACAAGCGCATCGACTTCGTCGGCGGCCTGCGCGGTCTCGAAGAGCTGAAACGCCGTGTTGACAGCGGCGAGATGAAAATGGCCCTCGCCCTCTACCCCGTCACCATGCAGCAAATCATGGACATCGCCGACAGCGGCAAAATCATGCCGCCCAAGGCCACCTGGTTCGAGCCCAAACTGCGCAGCGGACTCGTCATCCACAAACTCAGCTGATCACCTTACATCCTATATATATAAGGTATCCCTCCACAGCGGGGCCCGACTCTCCGGTCGGGCCCCGCTATTTTAGTTATCAAATTCGCCACTAAAAACGCGGCCCACGCCCCCAAACGTTAACTCCTTTTCGTCTGAAAACGACCGCCTCCAACCGCCTGAAAACCACGCCATCCAGAAAGCAGCCAAAACAAAGCGGCGTTTCGTAAATCCGAAACGCCGCTTCAAACTTTTGAAACGCCGTCTTTGCAAGCCCAAGCACCGCCTCTTTTCCCAATCAGCCTAAAAAGCAATTCTTAAATTTAACAAACAACTCACCA
>JAGAYH010000033.1 GCA_017940565.1 Bacteroidaceae bacterium
CAGGCTGAGCCGGTGAAAGAGGCCGTAAGCATTGACGACTTTGCCAAACTCGACATCCGCGTAGGGCTGGTGAAAGCGTGCGAAAAGGTTCCCAAGAAGAACAAATTGCTGAAGTTCGACATAGACGACGGTATGGGCGGACGTACTATTGTCAGTGGCATAGCCCAGCATTATAATCCCGAGGAACTGGTGGGCAAGCAAGTATGCTTCATTGCCAACCTGCCGCCGCGCAAGTTCAGCGACGGACTGGTGAGCGAAGGCATGATACTCAGTGCACAGAACTGGGACGGCTCGCTCAGTGTGACCACAGTGGATAAAGATGTGAAACCCGGTAGCCAAATCAGTTAAGTTAATAATATGGAACATACCAGACAAGAACGCATAGAGCGTCTCATCCAAAAGGAACTGGGCGAGATGTTCCTCTTGCAGACCAAGGCCATGCCCGGCGTCATCGTCTCCGTGAGCCGTTGTCGCGTGAGCCCCGACCTGAGCTACTGCAACACCTACCTCAGCGTGTTTCCATCAGCCCGTGCGGCGGAAATCGTGGAAAATATCTCTAAGAATGTGCGCCAAGTGCGCGGCGACCTGGGCAACAGGCTCCGCCACCAGTTGCGCATCATTCCAGAACTCCGATTCTTTGTGGACGACACGCTGGACTACTTGGAGCGCATTGACGAACTTCTGAAAAAGTAAATGAACTTTCCGTTCTACATCGCACGGCGCTATCTCTTTTCAAAAAAGAGTCACCATGCCATCAACGTCATTTCGTTCATCTCCGCGCTGGGGGTGGCCGTGACGACAGCGGCACTGGTGTGCGTGCTCTCGGTGTTCAACGGTTTTCAGGAATTGGTGGCCTCGTGCTTCACTTCTTTCGACCCGCAACTGAAGGTGTTGCCCGTAGAAGGCAAAACTTTTGCGGCCGATGCCCCTTTTATTAAGGCCGTCAGAGAAGACCGCGATGTGGCCGGGGCCAGTGCCGTGCTCGAAGACAAAGCCCTGGCACGTTACGGTGGTCAGCAGGCCATGATAACCCTGATGGGTGTGGACGGGCATTTTGCCCAGTGTACGGAAATAGACAGCATACTCTATGGAACAGGACGGTTCGTCCTCAACGCAGACGTATTGAACTATGGTATCCCCGGAATACGTCTGGCCATGTTCTTTAATATGGGAAGCAGTTTCAGCGACCCCATCGAAATCTACACCCCGCGGGCCGGAGCCGAAGTGAGTATGGTCAATCCTACGGAAGGTTTCAATCAAGATGAACTCAACTCGGCCGGTGTGGTGTTTCAAGTAAATCAGAAAAAGTACGATCAGGAATACCTTCTTTGTGACTTGGCCTTTGCCCAGCGTATGTTTGAAAAAGAAGGACAAATATCTGCTTTGGAACTCAAACTCCGTCCGGGCATAAACGAAAAAGCCGCCAAGAAGCGTTTGGCAAAAATAGCAGGTAAGGATTTTCGCGTTGCCGACCGCTACGAGCAGCAGGAAGACGTGTTCCGCATCATGAAAACCGAAAAATACATGGCTTTCGTCTTTTTGGTGTTTATTCTGCTCGCGGCTTGTTTCAATATCGTCGGTTCATTGTCCATGCTCATCATTGACAAGCAACATGATGTGCGGACATTGCGCGATTTGGGGGCTAACGACCGGACTATCGAAAGAGTGTTCCTTTTTGAAGGCCGTATGATTACCTTTTTCGGAGCTCTTGTGGGTATAGCCATTGGCCTGTTCCTTTGTTGGCTACAGCAAACTTACGGGCTCATCAAACTTGGAGACAAGTCAGGAACTTTCATTGTAGATGCCTATCCGGTAAGCGTGCACGCTTTTGATTTGGTGGCGATCTTCTTGACGGTACTTGTTATTTCATGGATTACTTCGTGGTATCCGGTGCGCTATCTTAGCCGGAAATTGACTAATTAATATGCCATGATGAGGTATATGCGTCAGTTCTCGGCCCGATTCTTATTGGCATTGTTCATCTCGATGCTCTTGTTGCAGACGGTGCATCACCATGAAACTGCTGCCAAAGAAGAGAGCATCTGTTCCCTGTGCGTGGCGCATGAGCAACATGCCGGCCATTTGGCTGCACAAACGTCTTTTACTTGTGAATGCTTGTTATGCCAACTGTTTGAGACATCATATATTGCCCCTGCCGAAACAATGCTGTCGGTATGTGCGGGCTTCATTTCAATCCTGCTTTTTTTATCGCCTAAGAGTGAAAAGCAGGTGTTCTATAAACTTCATAATCCGCGTGGCCCACCTATGTATTAAAGTTAGAATGAAGACAATTAATTATTCTCTTTAATACATTAACCATGAAATATTTTTTCTTGTCATTACTACTGGGAGCCATCGTTCTTCCAGTGGCATCGGCACCCGTGAAACGTCATCAAGTAACGTTTCGGGGAACGGTTGTCGATTCAATCAACAGTGCCCCTATAGTGGGAGCACTGGTTTACTTCCCCGAATTAAAAAAGGGCGGAATTACCGCAGAAAACGGCACGTTTCTGATAGCTGACCTGCCCGCAGTGAAAAGTACCGTTCAGGTAAGCTATTTTGGCCACCAGACACTATTGCGCGAGGTAAATTTGAGTGTACAACGCGAGGCTCGTTTCTTAATGCAAGAACTGAGTGCCACTTTGGGCGAAGCAGTGGTAAAGGGTGTGAGCGGTAATACTTTGTTGAAACAAGTACCTACGCCAATATCACTGATATCTCACGAAAACCTGATGACAAAAGCGTCATCCAACATCATTGATGCCGTGGCTTCTCAGCCAGGTATGTCACAGATCACTACGGGAAGTGGCATATCCAAACCTGTAATCCGTGGATTGGGCTATAATCGCGTTGTTGTGGTTGATGACGGTGTGCGTCAGGAAGGCCAGCAATGGGGCGACGAGCATGGTATAGAGGTCGATGCCAATCGTGTGTATAATGTACGTATTCTTAAAGGCCCTGCCAGCCTTATGTATGGTTCTGATGCCATGGCCGGTGTCTTGGTCTTTGAAGATGCCCCCGTGCAGCCTGAAGGCCGTACAATACTGGATGTGCAAGCGGAACATCAGACCAATAATGGCCTGTTTGGCTACTCGCTCCACGGTGCTGGTAATGTCAGTGGTGTGACATGGGATGTGCGTGGAAGTCAAAAACTGGCTCATTCCTACAAAAACCGTTACGATGGCTATGTTGGAAACACCGGTTTTCAGGAACGCGCCTTGGCGGGAATGGTTGGCTTGAACCGCGGATGGGGCTACTCCCATTTGAAATTGAGTTATTACCACCTGAAACCAGGCATCACAGAGGGTGAACGTAGCGATGAAACCGGCCGTTTTTTGAAATCAGCTATAGTTGATGATGTCGTGGAAGAGAAGGAAATGAGCCGTCACGATTTCAAATCATATGGTCCCGGATTACCTTATCAACGGGTAGAGCATTTGAAGGCTACATCAGAAAACTCATTCTTGTTGGGTGGTGGCCGGTTGAATGCCGTCGTGGCCTTCCAACAAAACGTTCGCCGTGAATATGAAGACCCGGAAGCTCCAACGACTCCAGAGCTGCATTTCCTCCTTAATACAATGAATTACAATGTATATTATGTTCTCCCGGACTACCACCGCTGGCGACTGGCTGCCGGAGTAGGTGGAATGTACCAATATTCCAAGAATAAAGGAGAAGAAGTTCTCATACCCGCATATAATCTGCTTGATGCCGGCGCATTTGCAACGGCCGGACGCCACGTCGGACGTTGGGAGTTGAGTGGTGGGTTGCGTTTGGATTATCGTTACCTAAACAGCCGCTCTCTCGTTGAGGAAGGTGATGTACGTTTTATGCGGTTTCATCGGAACTTTTGGGGTGTGACCGGCTCACTTGGCGGCATCTTGAATCTCTCTCAGCATAGCCATTTGCACTTGAATGTTGCCAAGGGCTTCCGTGCACCGAACATGAGCGAATTGGGTTCAAATGGTGCTCACGAAGGCACAGCGCGGTATGAAGTAGGAAACAGTCGGTTGAAATCTGAGCATAACTGGCAGTTTGATGTAGGAATTGACTATTCATCGGACGTCATCTCCGGCCAAGTGAATTTGTTTTGGAATCGTATCGACCATTTCATCTTCGCCCAGCGTCAGGGTGGCGTGCTCACTGACGACTTGCCCACCTATCGCTTCACCCAAGGCGATGCCTCTCTTGTCGGTGGCGAGGCAAGTGTTGACTGGCATCCGGTAGAGCGCTTGCACGTGGAGAATGCCATCTCTTATGTGTCTGCCGTTCAATTGCATCAATCGCATGAATCACGCTATTTGCCCTTTACTCCCGCCCCGCGCTGGAATGCTGAGATGCGTTACCAACTGGTACGCGACGGTAAGGTACTTAGCAACACGTTTGCCGCGTTAGACTTTGAGTATAATTTCCGTCAGGACTGTGTCCATGAGATTGGCGAAACGGAAACTGCAACTCCCGATTATGGCCTGTTGGGTTTCAGTCTCAGCACCGATCTGATGCATCACGGTCATCGTGTGGCCTCGCTCTATCTTATCGGAAGCAATGTTCTTGACAAGGGCTATCAAAACCATCTGAGCCGACTGAAATATACCGATTATAACGTGCAAAACGGTAGAAGAGGAATTCACAACATGGGACGAAATTTCACACTGAAACTGGTGATTCCCTTTGCGATGTAAGTATTAATCGGAAAATAATCCGTATTTTTGCGGCATATTTGTTATTTCCGTTATAATATGCCCAGACAAATTGATGACACCGGCCTGGACGGCCTGCATTTGGAAGACTTCGAGGTTATGGCTCCGGCCGGCTCGTGGGAATCGTTGCGTGCAGCCCTTCAGGCCGGTGCTGATTCCGTCTATTTCGGAATTGAGAGTCTAAACATGCGTGCCCATTCGGCCGCGCATTTCACCATTGCCGATTTGCATGAAATTGCCGCCCTTTGTGCCAGTCATGGCGTGAAGAGCTACCTTACGGTCAACACCATCATATATGGCGAGGACCTGCCGTTGATGCGCGAGATATGTGATGCTGCAAAAACGGCGGAAATATCGGCGGTTATAGCCAGCGATGTGGCCGTCCTTCAGTATTGTCGCGACATCGGTCAGGAAGTGCACCTGTCAACCCAGCTGAATATATCAAACATAGAGGCGCTGCGGTTCTATGCCCGTTACGCCGATGTCGTCGTTCTGGCGCGTGAATTGAATTTGCGCCAGGTGCAGGAAATCCACAGGGCCATCGAGGCCGATGACATCTGTGGCCCGGGCGGCGGGCGCATACGCATCGAAATGTTCTGTCACGGTGCCCTCTGCATGGCCGTGAGTGGCAAGTGCTACATGAGTCTCGACAACCTGGGCTACAGCGCCAACCGTGGTGCCTGCCTGCAGGTGTGCCGCCGGAGCTACACGGTGCGCGACCGCGAAACGGGTGTGGAGCTCGATGTGGACAATAAGTATATCATGAGTCCCAAAGATTTGAAGACCATTCGTTTCCTGGACCAGATGATGGCGGCCGGGGTGCGCGTCTTTAAGATTGAGGGCCGGGCCCGCGGACCTGAGTATGTCTATACCGTTGTAAAGTGCTACAAAGAGGCGCTCGCGGCTGCAATAAATGGCGGTTTCACCGAGGAAAACAAGGATAAATGGGACGAACGTCTCGCCACGGTTTTCAACCGCGGTTTTTGGGATGGCTATTACCTGGGCCAGACCCTTGGCGAATGGAATAAGGACTATGGTTCCAGTGCCACGGAAAAGAAAGTCTATGTGGGCCGAGGCGTAAAGTATTATTCCAAACTGGGTGTGGCCGAGTTTTCCATTGATGCGGCCGAGATAAATCAAGGTGACAACCTGTGTGTAACCGGCCCTACGACGGGCATCCTCTTCTTTACAGCCGATGACATCCGTTACGAACTGAAGACGGTCGAAACGGCCCATCAGGGGGAGCATGTGTCGCTGAAGGTGCCGGCCAAGGTGCGGCCCTCTGACAAACTTTTCAAGATAGTTCCTTCCGGGCGTGGCAAAAATGCCTGAAGTTCCCGATAAAACCGCTGTTTTTTTGATTAAAGCATTCCTGTTATACCTGCTGTTTGCCAACGTGGCTGCATTTGCCCTTTTCGGTGTGGACAAGTGGAAGGCCCGGCATCGCCGCTGGCGTATTCCAGAGCACACGTTGCTCGGCCTGGCTCTGGTCGGCGGTTCGCTCGGGGCGTGGCTGGGCATGTGTGTGTTCCATCACAAGACACTGCACAAGAAGTTCCGCTTCGGCGTCCCCTTTATATTGATAGCTCAGGCGTTTCTGCTGGTCTGCCTGTTTGGCGGCAACAGGTGAACGTGTTTCTTTCGGTAAAGGTCGGACTTCGTTGCGCCAAGGCGGCGCTTCAAACGTTTGAAGTCCGACCTTTGTTCTTTTTTTGCACCGTACCGTGGGGGCAAATGGGCTTTCGGTTTTCCTAAATCCGATTTAGTGCGGAGGAAAACGGAGTTGGTTCCGTAATGCCTTCTGTTCAGTCGGCGCACGTGCGGGAATATGCCGGTTGTGTCTGTGAGAGCACGCTTTTCTGGTCGGAAAGGAGTGAAAAAAGGGCGTTTTTTGAAAAAAATTGCTTTTCTTCTTGGTTGGTTCATGAGAAAGCCGTACTTTTGTTAATCATTTTACAACCGAATAGGAAACTCAAGATTACATACGTATGAAAAAACTTAGCATGCTATTGATGCTGGCCGCCAGTTTCGTGCTGAGCGTGCCGCAGGCTCATGCCGCCGGTGGCGACAAGGACTATGAGCCCGCTCCTTACTTCTTCGTTGGCCTTCAGGGCGGCGGACAAGTAACGTTTACCAACTATGATTTCACCAAGCTGGCGATGCCTGTTGGCGCCGTATCGTTTGGTGGTTACTACAATCCTGTGGTGGGCGGACGCCTGCACGCTCAGGGATGGCGCGACAAGGGCGCTTTCAAAAATTTAAGCCTGCCCGTCCCGACGAACAATGCCGCCGGAGTCGGTGACAAAACGTATTACTGGAATTACTACACGGTGGACGCCGATTTGCTGGTGAACCTGACCAACCTGTTCTGGAAGGGCAGTGAAAGCCACTTCTTCAACCTCGTCCTCGTGGGTGGTGTCGGCCTTAACTACGCTTGGCACAACAAGCAGGTGAACAAACTCATCTCCACCTATCAGTTGGGTAACGTGGCTCCCTTGGCGTGGCCGCACGACCGTCTGGGCCACAACCTCCGCGTCGGTGTTCAGGTAGACTTGAACGTGTCGAAACACTTCGGCATTAACTTGGAGTGCGACTTCAACAACCTCAGCGACCGCTTCAACTCGAAGCAGTCCAACAGCGACGACTGGCAAGCCACGGCAATGCTCGGCCTGCAGTACAAGTTCGGTTACAAGGCCAAGAAGCCCGTAGTGCTGCCTCCGCCTCCTGCACCCGCTCCGGCTCCGGCTCCAGCCCCCGTGGTTAAGCCCGAACCCAAACCGGCTCCCGCTCCCGTCGTAAAGCCCGCTCCGAAACCCCAACCTCTGAAGGAGAATATCTTCTACAGCATCCGCTCCTCTGAAGTGACCGCCGAAGAAATGGTAAAGGTTGACAAGGTAGTGAAATATCTTAACGACAATCCCAGCGCCACGGTTGATATCATCGGCTATGCTGACGTGAAGACCGGCAACCCGAAGATTAACATGAAGTATTCGCAGCAGCGTGCCCAAGACCTCAAGAACCTTTTGGTCAAGAAAGGCATCGACGCCAAGCGCATCAAGGCTTCTGCCAAGGGCGACACCGAACAGCCGTTCAGCGTGAACGAAAAGAACCGCGTATCAATCATTACCGGTGAACTGAACAAGTAAAAAATTCCTCATATTATTATAATAAGGAGTGCCCCAAAACGAGGCACTCCTTAAATTTTTGTGCCCATTCAACATTATTTAAGTCTTTTCGAGCGCAACCTATCGAAAATACTCCTACCTTTGCGCTGATGATTAACCCGTTCGAAGCCTCCGGGCCGAGAACATAAAACTAAAAGAACAAAGAAATGAAAAAGTTAGGAATGTTTTTGGGACTCATTGCAGTCCTGGTGATGGCCGCATGCGGCAGCAAATCCAACGCAGACACCCTGCAGGCCGATGCAGAACAGGCTCAGGCCGCTGTTGACAGCATCAGCGTAGAAGTAGCCGCCGCCCAGGCCGCTCTCGACAGCATCAATGCCGCTACCTTCGACACCGAAGAAGCCAAGACCGAGGCTGTCAATGCCGCTACGGAACAACTGAACGCCGTTCAGTCGCTCCTGGAAAATGCCCAGCAAAAACTTGAAGCTGCCAAGCAGGCCTTCAAGGAAGCTACCGGCAAGGAACTCTCTGAAGTGCTCGAAGCCGCTGCCGCTGCAGCCACCGGCACTGCCGCTGAAGCCAAAGCTGCTGCCGAAGGTACTGCTGAAAGCGTGACCGACGCCGTGAACTCCACCGTCGAGAACGCCAAGGAGGCTGTGACCAGCACAGTGGAAGAAACGAAAGCCGCTGCCAAGGAAGCCGTACAGCAGAAGGTGGATGCCACCAAGGAAGCCGCCAATGCCAAGGTGAACGAAGCTGCCGAGAAGACCAACGCCGCCATTGACGAGGCACAGAAGAAGGCCACTGACAAGGCAAAGGAAGGTCTGAAAAAACTGGGTCTGTAATTTTTTTATCTGACATTTAATAGCTAAATCGCCGGAAACCTCAAGGTTCCCGGCGATTCTTTTTATAATATCCCGCTTCCGTTTTACCAGAACAATGTCAGGGCTTGGTTTTCGGCCGCTTCCATCTTTTTGCGCTCGCCCGGCCCTTTGTCGTTGACGCCGCACAGGTGGAGCACGCCGTGCACCATGACCCGTTGGAGCTCCTCGCCATAGGGGACACCATATTTCTCTGCGTTGGAGCGCACCGTGTCGAGGCTGATGAAGATGTCGCCGCTGATGGTGTCACCCTCGCTGTAGTCGAAGGTGATGACGTCGGTGTAGTAGTCGTGTTTCAAGAACTGGCGATTGACCTCCAATATTTTTTCATCGTCACAAAAGATATAAGTCAGGTCGCCGACCTTTTTTTGGTAGCTGAGGGCCACACGGCGTAGCCATCCTTTGATTTTATAGCGGTGGAGGTTGGGTATGGCCACGTTTTCCGATGCATAATAGATCATGTCTGTCGCTTAAAAGAGAGTCGTTTACTGTTCAAACAAATTCATTTGCTCGCCCAGGCGGTTGCGTCCCAGGTGGCGGTAGGCCAGTTCTGTGGCTTCGCGGCCGCGCGGGGTGCGCTTGATGAAGCCCTCCATGATGAGGAAAGGCTCATAGACTTCCTCCACTGTGCCGCTGTCTTCGCCGATGGCCGTGGCGATGGTGCCCACGCCCACAGGTCCGCCGTTGAACTTGTCGATGATGGTTGTGAGAATCTTGTTGTCAATTTCGTCCAGCCCGTAGCGGTCAATGTTGAGCGCGTTGAGGGCCACGTTGGCAATTTTCAGGTCGATGCGCCCGGTGCCTCTCACCTGGGCGAAGTCGCGCACGCGTCGCAGCAGGGCATTGGCTATACGGGGCGTGCCGCGGCTGCGTCCGGCTATTTCGGCGGCGGCCTCGGGGTCGATGGCCATGTCGAGGATGCGTGCCGAGCGTGTCAGAATGCGTTGCAGCACCTGGGCGTCGTAGTATTCCAGATGCAGGTTGATGCCGAAGCGGGCGCGCAGGGGTGCCGTCAGCAGTCCGCTGCGCGTGGTGGCGCCCACCAGCGTGAACGGGTTGAGGTCTATCTGGATGCTGCGGGCCGAGGGGCCTTTGTCTATCATGATGTCGATGCGATAGTCCTCCATGGCCGAGTAGAGATATTCCTCCACCACGGGCGACAGGCGGTGAATCTCGTCGATGAAGAGCACGTCGCGCGGTTCGAGCGAAGTGAGCAGTCCGGCCAGGTCGCCGGGCTTGTCGAGCACGGGGCCGGAGGTGATTTTGAAACCCACGCCCAGTTCGTTGGCAATGATATTGCTCAGCGTAGTCTTGCCCAGTCCGGGAGGGCCGTGCAGCAGCGTGTGGTCCAGCGGCTCGCCGCGCAGGCGGGCGGCTTCCACGAAGACGCGCAGGTTGTCCACCACCTTGTGCTGGCCGCTGAAATCGTCGAAACTCAGCGGCCGCAGCGCGTTCTCATATTCGCGGTCGGTCTGGGTGGAGCGGCCCTCGGAACGGATGTCAAACGTATCTTCTTCCATCATCATAGTGCAAAAATACGAAAAATCGTCCACCCGACCACACGTGCCTTACCTTTTTTATATTATAGGCAACCATTCTGCCTTTTCGGGTCACCTGGAGGGTGGGGACAATGTGGCCGGATGTGGTGAAACCGCTGGAAGCCTCCGTCGTTTGTCAAAATTTTTCACCACAAATCCGGCTGTTTTGTAATCCGCTGATTTTCATCGGCTCTCAGATGTGCCAAAACAGAAGCGGCGTCTCGTCATTTTGAAACGCCGTTTCTGCGCGCCGAAGTCCCACTTGTGAACGCCGAAATCCGGCCTCCTTCCCCCGGTTGTCAAAAATTTTTGGAATTTACGCGATTCCATAAGGAGACGTGTAGGCCCCACCAAGAAGATTTGAGCTTTAAAATATAAATAATGTTAAAATGGGGGGGTAGTGCGGCTGATTGAAATAAATGATTATCTTTGCAGCATAAACACGATAAACTGCAAAAAAACGACGTAATTTATTAACCCAAACAAACAATGAACTGTATGAAAAAGACTGTAATGTTAGCCGCAATCTTCTGCTGGCTGTTAGTGACAGGCGCCTCGGCCCAATGGAGCGGAGGGCATGAGTACCAACCGTTCTTAAAGGAAGGCAAGACGTGGCTGGTGCAGTATGATGAGAGACTGGTTCAGAATAGAGCTGTTCCTAACGATTCCTGTCGGTATTACCTGCAGGGTGACAC
>JAGAYH010000034.1 GCA_017940565.1 Bacteroidaceae bacterium
AGGATTTTGCTTTACAAATTTACACAGAAAAACCGTTCCGGCCGCACTTCGCCCGGAAAAAAAGTTATTTCGTGCGTGACGAAAACGGAGTTGGTCCGCACGAAAACGGATTTGGGAATAACGAAAACGGATTTGGGAATAACGAAAACGCAGTCAGGCGCGGCTTAAGATGGTTTGCCCGGGCCGGAATTTGGTGAAACGCTTCATAAACGAGGCGTAACAGTACTTGCAGGCATGGGTACAGCCCACATAGGGGTTTACAGAAAAGTCGGCCACGGGAAGGTTGGACTTCGTCATGACCGACTTAGCTTCAATGTCTTTTATTATCAATTGACAGGATTTTTAGGGGTTACCACTCGAGCGGCTCCTGCAGTATGTTGCCGTCGGTCATGGGGCTGTCGGCCTCGCCGAAGGCATTGGCTTTGTACTGGATGCAGAGCATGGTCAGGTCTTCCTGGCCCGTGTTCTTCAAAGCACGCTTGCCGGCGGGAGCCACGCGGACCACACTGCCTTCTCTGACGGGGAACACCTGGCCATCCACCTGATACTGGCCCTCGCCGCGGAGGATGAAGTAGAGTTCCTCGTGCGTCTTGTGCGTGTGGAGGAAACCGCTGTCCTGGCCGGGAACCAGAGTCTGGAAACTCAGTTCACTGCCCGTGGTGCCCAAAGCCTGGCCGGCAAACACCTTGCCCTGTATTTTCACGTCGGGACCCATGGGGAGCACGTACTCGATGATTTCACTCAGTTTACCTACATTGACGGCGCTGAAATTGGCGCCTGCTGCGATAGTTTCAATCTGTTTCATTTTTCTTTTAGGTTTTATTTATAATAGACGCAAGCGGAAGGCCAGATATTGCCCTACCGGCGCATTTTTTAAAGATAATATCCATTGTTTTGGGGTTGAGGGGCAGCATGGTGGGCAGCCGCAGCGACTTGACCATGTGGAGCGTCCCCTGCTTGTACTTCAGAAAATGCTCCGTCTTCAGATGCTGGCGGTAGGCGGCCTCGGAGGCGTAGGTTCCCAATGCTAATTTTGTCATGTCTTTATTTGTTTTTCTTGTATTTCTTTTTTACCAATTCATACGACTGCCTGACCAGTTCATGCATCAGCGTGTCGTCGACCCGGGCGGGGCAGATGCCTGTCCAGTGCTTCGGGCTCATGTTGTAGGGCGGCACGAGACCGTCGTACTGCTCTTTCAGTTGCGGGATGCGCTCGGGCTGGCATTTCACGGTAACCACATCGTAGCTGTCCACATCGAAGTAGCAGAACATGTGGCCCCTGACGTAGAACGCCAACACGCCCTGCGCCGCCTTGAAGGCCTGGAAGGGCATGCGCTCCTCCACATCGTCACCCAGCGACAGACAGTATTCCCGCAGAGTTTCTACATCCATGCTTTTTATTTATTAGACCGGCAGCAAGCTGCGGCATCCCGGTGTCCTATGTTTCTTAAGAATGCAAATATACGCAGAAATGCGGAAACGGGCAAGAGACAGGCCCGTCCGGAAGAACGAAAACGCATTTGGACTTGTCTAAATCCGATTTAGGCGGGACGAAAACGGATATAGTCTCACTGTTTAGTTCCCTACTATTCCCCGGCAACCGGCAGCACGCGGCGAAGCCGGCCCAGAAGCCACAGGGTCAGCCCTATGCTCACCACTGTAGCCACGGCCATGGCCCACGGCGTGGGAAAGAGGTCGGCATTGGAACTCTCGACACCGAAAAGCAGGGCAATGACAGTGCTGTTGGTATTGTTGACCACATGACAAATGATGGGAAGCCACAGACTGCGGGTGCGCAGGTAGAGCCAGCCGAGAAAAAGTCCCAAAACGAAAGCCGCGATTATCTGCGGAGGGTTCATGTGGATCACGCCAAAGAGCAGGGCACTCACCGGTATGGCCCAGCGGCGCCAACGCGCAGACTCCAGCAAACTGCCCATGACACCGTAGCGGAAACAGATTTCCTCGGTGACGGGACCCAGCACAGACAAGATGAGAATGCAGAGGGGATTCTTTACCATGGCCCCCAGTTGGCCCTCTATGAGATCGGGCAGCGAAAGATACTCCAGCACGTTGCCGAGCCAGATGATAATGGCCAACAGGATGGCCAGGCTCAACACCACGGCCACGGGGCGCGGACGCTCCCACTGCCCGCTGAGACCGCTGCGGCCACTGTTGGCCATGAGGAAGTGGACAATGAATATCATCAGCGGGTAGAGCATCAGGTAACTGCAGCCAAATATCCACGCAAACTGCGACGACGTCTGCACGGCCGCCATATCGGTGGTACCGCCAAGAGCCATGGACAGAGCCAGGGCCGCCGTGGCAAAGAGTTGCTGCAACACAAAGAAGAGAAAACAGATGATAAGGGCTTTTTTCATTATTCTTTCGGATTAATGGTTTCTAACAGGCGCAACGCTTCGGCACGGTCGGCCTCCAGCTGGCGACGCAGGGCCTCGGCACTCTCGAAACGTCGCTCCTGGCGCAGACGGCATAAAAAATCGACACGCAACGTCTGACCGTAAAAGTCGGCATTGGCATCGAACAAATGAACTTCGGCCGTGCGCCCGGAGGCATCGAAAGTGGGACGTGTGCCCACGTAGAGCATGCCGTGGAGAACGGAAGATTGAGAGTTGACACGCACCAGATAACTGCCATTGGCAGGCAGGAGTTTGGCCAAGTCGGCAGTGGCGAAATTAGCGGTGGGAAAACCCAGCGAGGTGCCGACATGGCGACCATGGACCACCCGGGCGGAAAAGCCGTAGGGCCGGCCCAGCATACGCGAAGCAGCTTCCACATCACCATCGGCCAGACAGCGACGGATGCGCGACGAACTGACAGGCGACCCGTCCATAAGGAATGGCTCGGCCTGCAAGACGTCTATCCCTAAGTCTGCACCCATCCGGGCGTAGTCGGCAAAGGTTTCACCCTGCGGCCGGCCGAAATGGTGGTCGTAACCCACGAGCAGAGTCTTCACATTGTATTTCACACGAAGAATGGTCTGCATAAACTCGCGGGCCGACAGGGCAGCCATGGCTTGGTCGAACGTCAGTACGGCACATTCGACCCCACGGAGGGCAAGCAGTTCTACTTTTTCATCGGTTGTGGTGAGCAATTCCGGCACATAGTCAGCCTGAACCACGACACGCGGATGGCGGTCGAAGGTAATGGCTAACGCCCGTTCACCACGTTCGTCGGCCAGACGCGCCAAATCGCGCAACAGAGCCGCATGACCCAGATGGACACCGTCGAAAAAACCCACGGCAGCACAATGAGGGCCGGCTGTTACGCCTTGAAGGGTGTCAGGACGGTTCATGCCGCACAGTGAAGAAACGTATTAACTCGCCACCCCAGAGAGTCAGCGACGTAAGGGCGATTATCGCAAGCCAGAGCAGAGGGCTCAACGGCACGGTGCGGAACACCTCGCCGCCGAAGGTGACAATGAGTATCTGACCCACCAGAATGATTCCGAGCACAACGAGCAGACCGCGGCACCGGCACAGACCGCTGAAGGCGGAGCATCCGCTCTGCCAGGCTTTGGCGTTAAGGAGATTCCAGAACTGCAACATAACAAAGACGGTGAAGATAATTGTCAGCTGCGTCGGGGTGACAGGGGCGTCGTTGAGCAGCCACGGCGTATCGAACGCCATGGTCAGACCCAACATCACCACGGAGAAAAGCAAAGTGCTTAGGAACACATTGCGAACCACACTGTTGCTGACAATGAAGTCGGTCTGCCGGCGCGGCTTTTCGTTCATCACCGCCGGTGTGGGCGGTATGGTGGACAGAGCCAACGATGCAAAGGTGTCGATGATGAGATTGATCCAAAGTATTTGCGTCACCGTCAGCGGCATCTCCACACCAATCAGTGAACTGAGCAGAGTGATGATGAGGGCCGTGAGACTGATGGTGAGTTGGAAGCCGATGAACCGCTGAATGTTCTTGTACAGGCTGCGTCCCCACATCACGGCCGTGGCAATAGAGCCAAAACTGTCGTCAATGAGAGTGATGTCGCTGGCTTCCTTGGCCACAGCCGAGCCGCTGCCCATGGACAGACCCACGTGGGCAAAGTTGAGCGCCGGTGCATCGTTGGTGCCGTCGCCAGTGACAGCCACCACTTCGCCGCTCTGCTGAAGCAGTTGTACCAACCGCTGCTTGTCGCCGGGACGTGCACGGCTCATCACCTTGATGTCGCCGGCACGCCGCAGGGCTTCCTCGTCGCTCAGGGCGGCAAAGGCAGGGCCTGTGATTTGAGAGGAGTCAGAGTCGGCATCAGACCACAAACCGATGCGGCGTGCTATTTCGAGCGTGGTGCCCGTAGCGTCGCCGGTCACTATCTTCACCTGTATGCCGGCGTCCAAGCACCGTTGTACGGCGGCAGGCACTTCCTCGCGCACCGGGTCAGTGATGGCGCAGAGCCCCGTCAACGTCAGTCCGCCGGTCTCGGCGAGTGCCTGGCAATCGTCGCCTTCAGCTTGCGACACGGTCTTGCTGGCAAAGGCCAGCGTGCGCATGGCTGAGGTCTGGAAACGCTCCAGCAGGGCTTTCACAGACGCACGCTTGGCTTCGTCCATCACGCAGCGGGCCAATACCACCTCCGGCGCTCCCTTCACATGGAGCACACGGTCGCCGGAGACTTGCGATTCCACCAGTGTGGCCATATATTTGCGTTCGGTTGAGAACGAAAGTTGGCTTATTAAAGGTACTGCGGAACGTATGGGCAGGTATTCATGCCCCATGCGGCGCAGATGCCGTAGCAGGGCACACTCCGTGGGGTTGCCCATGCCCATCTCGTCGGGCGCCTGTTCAATGTGGGCAGTGGCATTGACCGCCATGTTTTCTATGAGCAGCGGTTCGTCGGCTTCGTCGTGATGCAGTTCCGACACCGTCATGCGGTTTTGCGTCAGCGTGCCCGTCTTGTCGGTACACACCACGGTAATGGCGCCCATCGTCTCACAGGCATGCATTCGGCGCACCAGATTGTTCGTCTTGAGCATGCGCCGCATGTTGAGCGCCAGACTCAGCGTCACTGCCATGGGCAGGCCTTCAGGCACGGCCATGACAATGAGCGTGACGGCAAGCATGAAGTTTTTCAATACTATTTGGGCGACACCCAGGGTAAGATTCTCCGTGGCTTCGTGGTAGGCCGAAAAGTAGTTCAGCAACCCGTGGACTGAGCAAATGATAAAGACAGCCAGCGAGATGCCTATGGCCCACCGGTTGATGACTTTAGCCAGACGGCTCAGCTGGGCGTTGAGCGGTGTCACCACATCGGTCTCGGCGGCAGCCTGACGCGCCACACGGCCTATTTCCGTGGCATCACCCACGCAGTCCACACGCATCACGCCGTGGCCGTCGAGCAGCATGCTCGAGCGTAACAGCCGGTTGGCTGGAAAGGTGGGCTCGCCGCCCACACTGGTCGGGTCGGCCGACTTCGGGCACGACATCTCGCCCGTCAGCGACGATTCGTCAACCACCAGATTTACCGAATCCAGCAATTCGCCGTCGGCGGGCACTTCCTCGCCCTGGCCCACCAGCACGATGTCGCCCACAACCACTTCGCCCCGGGAGAGACGCATCACCCGGCCGTCGCGCACCACTGTGGCAGGTTCTTCGCGGCCCATTCGGCTCAAGGCTTGGAAACGGCGCTGGGCGTCGTACTCAAAATAGAAGCCTATGCTCGTGGCCAACACGATGGCCGCGACGATGCCGACGGTCTCCACAAACTCGTGGTTCACCACACCTATAATCAGCGACAGCACGGCCGCCAGGAGTAGAATACGTATGATGGGGTCGCGGAATTTTTCCAGATACAATTTCCAGGCCGAAGGCCGTTGCGGCGGTGTCAGCACATTGCTGCCATGCTCCCGGCGCGATGCCTCGGCTTGGGCCGACGTCAGGCCCAGAGTCAGATAGTCTTTTGCTTGCGATGACATGATATATCCTCTATTTCAGGTTGCAAAAATACAAATAAAAAGGTGGACAGCCTACATGAAATCCAAGTTTTCGCACGACCGGCCCCACTCGCCTTTCGCGGGGGCACCGTAATCACACAAAAAAAACTGCGGACCAACTCATGTTGGCACCGCAGTTTCCGGCAGACGAGCTGCCACATGGTTATCTCATATGGATACTTTTTCTATTAATAGGTCATCACGGCAGGCAAAGCCTTGGCCTGCTCTACCATCTTCACTACTTCCTTCAGGGCGGGCACGCGGCGAACCAGGTGTTTCACGGCGTTCACCTCTTCCAGTTTGGCCTGCAGATTTTCGGGCACGCGGTGCTTCAGTTCCTTCACCGTGTCCACGCCGCTGGCCTCCAACAGTTCGGCAAACTGGGGACCCACGCCTTTGATGCGGAACAGGTCGGCATGGTTGGTCCACTTCAGAATTAAGCCGTCGGCTATACCCGTCTGTTCAGCCAATGCCTTGCGGCCGGCAGGAGCAGCACACTTCTCCAACAACTGTTCCACCTTTTCGATGCCAACAGCCGTCAACTTGGCAGCGTAAACTTCGCCTACGCCTTCGATGTCGATAATTTTATAAGCCATAATCTTCTAAAATTTAGGTTTTACGGCTCAAAGTTAATGCAAATAATTGAAACTCCCAAATTTCAATCCTTATTTTTTAAACTTCGCCCGAACGGCTTCCTTCCCGACGGTAGCGGCAAAGTCCCTGTGCAGCGGAAACAGGCCACCGGCGAAACCTTCCGCCTGTCCCGGAGAAACGAAAACGGAGTTAGGCGCGACGAAGACGGAGTTGGTTCATCCTATATCCGTTTTCGTTCCGTCACGGGACCGTCCGGCGCAGCAGAGGTTTTCGACAGAAAAATACATTTTTAACACGTCAAGTTTGGGCGGTCGGAAATATCGCCGTAACTTTGCGCCGAAAAATGCGACCTGTGCCCCGCAAAGGCACGAATGCATCTGAACCGATGATTGGAAAAACCTAATTAATAATAGTTTATATGAGAAAGACTTTATCATTGTTAATGCTCAGTCTTGGCCTGTTGGCATGGACTGCCGCCGACGCCGACGTTCAGACGGTAAAGCTGACGACGCAGCGCACGGTGGGCGAGACTGTAAGTTTTGAAGTATCAGCCATGACGGGCGTCACCGTAGACTGGGGCGACGGCGATGCCGTGAGCTACCCCGACGGCGAAGTGACCGGTGTGCTGAAAGCCGCAACCTTCACAGTGAAGGGCGACGAGTTTCTGACCTCTCTGCTGGTGCCGGACCTCGACCTGACCGAACTCGATGTGACCGAAGCCAACCAGCTGCTCACTCTGGACTGCTCCAACAACCATCTGAAGCAGCTGGGCCTCTCGCGCGCCTCGTTCCTGCGCGAACTGGACTGCTCGAACAACGAGATAGAGGAACTTGGCCTGATAAACTGCGTGCAGCTGCGCACGCTGAATTGCGCCAGCAACAAGCTGACCTCGATCAGCCTGACCCGCACGACGAACTTGGAACAGCTCATCTGCGACAACAACCAGCTGACCTACCTGACGCTGGCCAACAACCCCTACCTGCAGACGGTATGGTGCAACAACAACGGTATGGAAACGCTCAGCATCACGCGCAGCGGCGACCTCTTTTCGCTCTACTGCCCCGACAACAAGCTGACCGACATCATCGTGAACGACGCCAGCAGCCTGGAAGACGTCTGGTGCGAGAACAACAGTCTGGAATCAATCGACTTTGGCTCCACGACCGCACTGAACACCTTCAACGCCGACAACAACCAGCTGAAGCAAGTCACCCTGGGAGGCATCACGGCCAACAAGGCCCCCTACCTGATAAGCTACGCCAACAACAAGCTGAAACTTAACAGCTTCTACCCCTCAAAAAGCGTGGATTACTACTTCTACATGCCACAGGACACCATACAGTTTGCCCAAGACAGCGTGGAAGTGAACAGGTTTATCGACTTCGGCGACTACATGAACAACGCTCTGGGCTCCACGGTGGGCTCAATCAGTTTTTTCCGCACGGTTGACGAAAGCGAACTCGTCAAGGGTGTGGGCGCCGGCTACGACTACTACCAGCGCAGCGCAACCATCAAGTTCTGGCAGCCCCAGGGCGAAATCTACGCCGTCATCACCAGCTCGCAATTCCCCGAACTGCGCCTGGTGACCACACCCTTCGTAGCCGGCAGCATAGCCGAAGGCATCCGCACGCTGCAGGCTGAAACTTCGGGCGAAGCCACACTCTACGACCTGCAAGGTCGCCCCGTCACAAAACCCCAGGGCGGCATTTACGTGAAAGACGGAAAGAAAGTGTTTGTTAAATAAATCATGAGAACAATGAAACATACATTATATATAATAACCCTCCTCCTGCTCGTGTGCTTCGGCGCTACCAAGACCCAGGCACAGTTGTCCATACCGGGCACCAAGGCTCCGGTCATCCTGCTTTCGTCCAAGTCGCACACCGTGACCTACCTGCCACAGAGCTTCGCTGTCAATGTGAAAGCCAATGTTGACTATAACGTGACGACCACGGCCGACTGGCTGAAACTGACCAAGAAAAACGGGAAAGTGGTGGTGAAAGTGAGTCTCAACCCTGAGAACCTGATGCGCACCGCCGAAGTGACCTTTGCATCGACAGACGGCACGACGACACGCAACTTCACCGTGAAACAAGAGCGCGACCAGTCGGTTCAGACCGTGAGCGGCCTGTCAGACTTCGGCATCTTCAGCGACACCCTGCTCACCACCCTGAAAGAGGGAACGACACAGGCCGACATCGACACCGTGAAGAATATCTACGCCCGCAACCTGGCACAGCAAATCTTCAACGGCACGTATGACTTCAACTACCGCCTGGCCACGTACCACAGTTTCCTCAACCCCTCCGTGCTGCAGGCCGAGCGTTTCAACCGCCCCTACGACTACACCCAGAACGCCACGGGCATCATGTTGCCCTCCGGCCGCGTGGGCATTGCCTTGACAGGACTGCCGCAGGGTGTGCGTGCCCGCCTCATTGTCTATACATGGACCGTTGACGAGGGCAACTACCCCACATCGACCACCTACACGCTCAACAACGGTTTCAACATCATCAACGTCAATTCCAGCTATCCCGAACGCAACGGACTGGCCTACATCGAGTACCTCAATCCCTCGCGCGACGTGACCTATCCCGACATCAAGGTGCACTTCATCAACGGCATTCAGAACGGTATTCTCGAAAAGCCGCGCACCAACGACGAGATGTACAAGATTTTGCAGAACGCCAAATACACCACCATCGACCTGCTGGGCGAGCGCGTTCACTCCGTATTCGAGACCAAAGCCCTGATGCAATACACCAAGGGCAAGTACATCAAGTACATCAATGTGCTCGACACCCTCATCAAGTGGGAGCAGGAAATGCTGGGACTGGAGAAGTACAACCAGCTGACCTCAAACAAGACGCTGGCCTACGTGAACTACCGCTACTTCATGTACTGCGAAAGCCGCGGCGCTTCGTTCAAGTATGACACCCAAGCCAAGGTCTGCAACCCCGACGTCATCATGCAGCGCCGCGAGGACGCCCTCTGGGGCATGAGCCACGAGTGGGGCCACCAGCACCAGATGGATCCCTACTTCAAGTGGAGCGGCATGACCGAAATCACCAACAACCTCCACTCGGCCTACAACCTCCAGCACATGGGCACCGACAACAATGTCACCATCGACTGGCTCAAGCAGTTCCGCAAAGACCTCATCACCGCCGACACTTACGGCCGCAAGCGGAGCGGCGACCGCGGCTATGCCTACCGCCACGCCAGCAACTTCACCTTCAGCCAAAAGATGTATGACATGTGTTTGAGCATGAAAGACTCCATCATTGCCAAGCGGGCCGAAGATCCTGACCGCGCCTCTACCTTCAACGACGGCTATCCCGGCAGCTTTGCAGGCTTCTACCTGCTCTACCTCTATTTCCAGAAGAACTACGGGCTCCACGACTTCCTGAAAGACCTCTACCAGTCGCTGCGCGAGACGGAGCAGGGCACCGACAAGTATTCCCGCCTGGCCGCCGCACACAAGCAAAGCCGCAACACGGCAACACGCAGGGAACTGGTGGCCAACTTCAAGAAGGACTTCCCCAACTCCTGCTGGACTACGGACAACTATCTCGTTGACGCCAACTACAGCACGGACAACAGCGTGCCCTTCATCTTCAACTTCGTGCGCAGGGTTTCGCTCATCAGCGGCTTCAACCTCTATCCCTACTTCGAGGCTGTGGGCATGTTCCGCCTCATCGCCTTCTGCCAGGATGACTACGGCCGCAAGTGGTACGTCATGACCCCGGAGATGCGCGAAGAATTCAAGGCCGACATGGACGCCCTCGTTGCCGACGGCACCCTCAAGGCCATGCCCGAGGACATGACGGCCGATGCCATTACCGACCCCGCCCTCGTCGTCGAAATGAAGCAGCCCGTTGTACCCAACGAATGGTAAACCCCGACACCGCCCGGTTCTGACACCAACGTCAGGCGCCGGACGGTCCACAACATAGCGACAGGGGCAGGCTCCGCAGAGCCTGCCCCTGTTCTTTTACCGCTATCCTTACCGCACAAAAGCCTCCCGGCCAGCGAACACGGTGCCTGCTTTTCAACGGGAATCACCTTGCCGCACACAAGTGGGACTTCGGTGCGACTAAATCGGATTTAGGCGTGACGAAGTCCCACTTCTGCAACAACAACCGTGACCGGAAAAAAGCCATCTGGGACGTTTTTTGACGGATGCACCTCACAAAAGCACCGATTTAACCGGCTAAAAGGATAAAAAACAGCCCGAAAAAATAGATTGTTCATCGTTTTCGCACACATATGAATAGTTTTGTGTAATTTTGCACCACATTAAAAATACGTACGTAAAATTATATCTGAAAAACTCTATGGAATTGAGCAAAATCACGGCCCAGGAAGCGGCCGCAATGATTCACAACGGAGAGCACATCGGCCTGAGCGGTTTCACGCCCGCCGGCGCTCCCAAACGAGTAACACACGCTTTGTCCGAACGCGCAGCCAAAGAGCATGCCGAGGGCAGGCCTTTCAAGGTAAACATCTACACAGGAGCCTCAACGGGGCAGAGCTGTGACGGCGACATGTCCAACGCCGAGGCCATCGGGTTCCGTGCGCCTTACACGACCAACAGCGACTTCCGCCGCCATGTGAACAACGGCGAGATTGCCTACCACGACATGAACCTCTCCAACATGGCCACACAGCTGCGCCAGGGCAACCTGGGCAAGGTTGACTGGGCCATCATCGAGGTGAGCGACATCGACATCGTGGGCGACAAGGCCCAGCTGTATCTCACGGCCGGCGTAGGCATCAGCCCCACCGTATGCCGCATGGCCGAGAAGGGCATTTTCCTGGAATATAACCTGCACCACGTCGGCAAAATGCGCGGACTGCACGACATCTACGAAATAGAATACCACCCCCACCGCACACCGGTGAACATCATCGGCCCGATGGACCGTATCGGCAAGCCCTACGTGGAAGTGCCCGTGGAGAAAATCAAGGGCGTCATCGAATGCGACATCCCCGACGAGGCCCGCTCCTTCACCGACCCGAGCCCTGTGACAGATGCCATCGGCCAGAACGTGGCCGACTTCCTGTATCACAACATGCGCGACGGACTGATCCCGAAGTCGTTCCTCAACATACAGAGCGGCGTGGGCTCGACAGCCAACGCCGTGCTGGGCGCCATGGGCTCCAACAAGGAAATTCCCGACTTCGGCATCTACACCGAAGTGCTGCAGAACGCCGCCGTTGACCTGCTGCTCAGCGGTCGCGTGACCGGAGCCAGCGCCTGCTCGCTGACCGTCACCGACGAGGCCCTGCAGAAAATCTACGCCAACCCCGAATTTTTCCGCACCCACCTGGTGCTGCGCCCCAGCGAGATTTCCAACAATCCCGAAGTCATCGCCCGCATCGGCGTGTGCGCCATGAACACCGCCATCGAAGCCGACATCTACGGCCACGTGAACTCCACGAAAATCAGCGGCACGAAGATGATGAACGGCATCGGCGGCAGCGCCGACTTCACCAACAACGCCTACCTGAGCATCTTCTCCTGCGGTTCCACCACGAAGAACGGTGCCATCAGCAGCATCGTGCCCTTCTGCACCCACATCGACCACACAAGCCACTTCATTGATGCCGTCATCACCGAATACGGCGTGGCCGACCTGCGCGGCATCGGCGACATGGAGCGCGCCCGCCGGCTCATAGCCATTGCCCATCCCGACTACCGCCCGTTGCTCAACGACTACCTGAAACTGGCCGAGAAGTACGGCGGTGAGGTGCACCACATCCTCTCTGCAGCCTTCGCCATGCACGACACCTTCCGCCGCAAGGGCGACATGCGCCTGACCGACTGGAGCGAGTATATCAAGGACTGAGACGACAGGATGAAACTACAGGAATTAGATTCATTTTCCCATAAACAGAATGAAGACAAAGACCAATCGTATCGTTATCGTGGCCATGATGGCTCTGACGAGCCTGTCGGCCCTGGCCCAAGAGAAGGGCATCACGCCGCAACTGTTGGACCAGATGCGCAAGGAAGCCGTGCAGACCCCGCAGGACAAGGCCCTGCAAAACGCCTTGGCCACCCAGGGCATCCAGGCACTGGCCGTGGCCGCCGTGAACGACATCCCCGGCGGCACCTACTTCTCCCATAAGGTGAAGTCGAGCGGCATCACCGACCAGAAGGGCAGCGGCCGCTGCTGGTTGTTCACCGGACTCAACGTGATGCGGGCCCGCATGATGCAGACCCACCACCTGGGCACGGTCACGCTGTCGCAAAACTATGTGTCGTTCTACGACCAGTTGGAAAAGGCCAACCTCTTCCTGCAGAGCATCATCGACAACGTGAAGAAACCCATGGACGACCGCGTGGTCGATTGGCTCTTCAAGAACCCCATCGGCGACGGCGGCACCTTCACCGGTGTGAGCGACCTGGTGACGAAATACGGCGTAGTGCCCTCCGAGGCCATGGCCGAAACGTCCACCAGCAACAGCACCTCAACCTACCGCGCCCTGATGGGACAGAAGCTGCGCGAGTTCGGCCTGCGTCTGCGCGAAATGGGAGCCAAGGGCGCCAAGGCCCAAGCCCTGCAAGCCAAGAAGGAAGAGCAGCTCAAGGAAGTGTACCGCCTGCTGGTGCGCCTCATGGGCGAGCCCCCCACCAAGTTCACCTGGACACGCACCGACAAGGACGGCAACCCGCTCGACACCCGCGAGTACACACCGCAGCAGTTCTATCAGGAATACATCGGCAGCGACCTCAAGGGCAACTACGTGATGTTCATGAACGACCCCTCGCGCGACTACTACAAGACGTACGAGATTGACCTCGACCGCCACGTTTACGACGGCACCAACTGGGTGTTCGTCAACGTGCCCATGGACGACATCCGCCAGATGGCCATCGCCAGCATCAAGGACAGCACCATGCTCTACATGAGCTGCGACGTCAACAAGCAGTACAACCGCGACCGCGGTTACAGCGACCCCATGAACTACCAGTACGGTCCGCTGCTGGGCACCACCTTCCCCATGGACAAGAAGGAGCGCATCATGACCTTCGCCAGCAGCAGCACCCACGCCATGACCCTCATGGCCGTCGATCTGGACGAGCAGCAGAAACCGCGCAAGTGGATGGTAGAGAACAGCTGGGGCGCCACATCCGGCTACAAGGGCCACATCATCATGAGCGACGCCTGGCTGGGCGAATACCTCTTCCGCCTCGTGGTGGAAAAGAAGTACGTGCCTCAGCGCCTGCTCGACCTGGCCAAGCAGAAGCCCATCATGCTGCCGGCCTGGGACCCCCTGTTTGCCGTCGAAGAGTAATTACTCTATATAATAATTTAAGGAGTGGCGTTTCGTGAAACCGGAGCGCCACTCCCGTCTTTTTTAGAACCATCACAATCAGCCATCCTTCGCGGGCATGGCCGGGTCACGCGCAGTAAAGCGGTGAAGGGAAAGTTCAACGTTGCCCCCTCCCGGACAAAAGTAGCCCCCCGGAGAAGAACGGTATGTAAAAATTTTTCGGTAAAATTCCGGCGGTTTTGTAATCCGCTGATTTTCATCGGCTCCCAAACCGGGTCAGACAGAAGCGGCGTTTCGTCATTTCGAAACGCCGTTTCTGCGCGCCAAAGTCCCACTTGTGACGGCCGAAACCGGACCTCCGTCTTCGGTTTGTCTAGATTTTTTGGAAAAAGAGGCGGAGCGGCTGCAACGATAGTGACGGCTGGGTTACTGACCCTTTGCTGATTTCTCCGCGCGGACATGAAAAATTTTGGGACTTTTGCATTCGCTTTATTTGTAACTTTAGATAACTTTGTAACCGAATGACGGAAAATTCAGAAAATTCCCAATTATAAAAACGTAGTATTATGAATAAAAAAATTATTATCGCGCTGCTGGCCACGCTGATGTTGGCCGGCATGCAACAGACAGCAGCAAAGAAAAAGACTTCGCCCATCACCATCGGTTGTATCGTCGGCGGCGGTGGCGACGTGGACGCCACGTTCAAGAATCTGCATGAGATGGGCTTCACCTCGTGCCAGATAAGTTTCCCGTCAAACTACACGCAGGAAACCATCGACAAGCTGAATGCCGCACGCCAGAAGTACGGCATCAAAATCACGACCGTGCTGACGGTGCCCGGCCGCTGCGTGTGGAACTTCACCGAAGGCCCCTCGACCATCGGACTGGTTCCCGCCGAAGGCCGCGAGCAAAAACTGGAAGTCTATCGCAAGTGCATCGACTTCTGCCAGAAGGCCGGCATCCCTGCCATGCACTCCCACTTCGGCTTCATACCGGAAGACCCGAGCTCGGCCCAGTACAAGGAGTTCATCGCCGTAATGAAGGCTCTGGCCACCTATGCCAAGGAGCGCGGCGTGGACATCTATTTCGAGACGGGTCAGGAGACGCCCACGACCCTGATACGCACCATCAAGGACATCGGCACGGGCAACTGCTTCATCAACTGCGACACGGCCAACCTGCTGCTCTACGGCAAGGCTAACCCGACGGACGCCATCCGGCAGTTCGGCCACCTGGTGCGCGACATGCATGCCAAGGACGGCACCTATCCCTCAGCCGACGACCCCTATCACCTGGGCAAGGAGAAGCCCATCCCCCAGGGCGACGTGGACTTCCCCGCCATCATCAAACTGCTCAAGCAGCAGGGCTACACCGGTGCCATCACCATAGAATATGAAATGAGCGGCCGGACGGCCGACTACATGATACGCACCCGCAAGTATCTGCAGAAACTCATCGACAAATACTAAGACCATGACCGCTAACGATACCATAAACGTGGCTCTCATCGGCTGCCGCAGCATGGGGTGGGCCGACCTCACCGCCATGCTCCAAAATCCCGGTGTGAGACTGGTGGCCCTGTGCGACGTGGACCAGGAGGTCCTCGACAAGCGCACCGCCGACGCCGAGAAGAACTGGGGTGTCCGCCCCCGGCAATACCGCGACTACCGCCAGGTGCTGGACAACAAAGACATCGATGCCGTCATCATCGGCACCCCCGACCACTGGCACTGCCTCATCATGACCGACGCCTGCGCCGCAGGGAAAGACGTGTATGTGGAGAAACCGGCCGCCAACAGCATTGCCGAGTGCGACGCCATGGTGGCTGCCCAGCAGCGCTACGGCCGCGTGGTACAGGTGGGGCAGCAGAAACACAGCGCCGAGCACTGGAAAAAACTCCACGACTACATTGCCAGCGGACAGCTGGGACACATCGGCCGCGTCAACGTGTGGGCCAACTTCACCTATGTGATACTTAACGAAGTGTCGCCCGACGCCGCTCCCCCCTCAACCCTCGACTACGACATGTGGCTCGGCCCGGCACCGCAACGCCCCTACAGCCGCACCCGCAACACGGCCTGGCGCTGCTTCTGGGACTACGGCGGCGGACTGATGACCGACATGGGGCCTCATCTGCTCGACATGGCCCTGTGGCACATGAACGTGAAGGAGACACCGCTCCGCGTGTCGGCCCTCGGAGGCAACTTCGCCTGCCCAGGCAACAAGGCCGAGACATTCGACACCCTGAGCGTACTCTACGAACTGCCCCAGTTCAGCATCCAGTGGAACAACACGGCCACTTCCACCGGCCCGTACAACAGCCACAACGGATTGGAATTCATCGGAGAGAACGGCACGGTAATCACTAACTACGACTGGTGGGAAGTGCTGCCACAGGCCGGACGGCTGGAGCCGATGAAGGTGACGGCAACCCCCGGCGAGCACGTGGTGCACACGGGCAACTTCCTGGACTGCGTGCGCTCGCGCCGCTTCGACCAGCTGGCCTGCCCCATCACCCACGGCACCCTCTGCGCCAAGTATGCCCACATGGGCAACATCGCCGCCCGCACGGGACACGTGCTCCGCTACGACGCCCTCCGGCGCACCTTCCACGACAAGGCCGCCGACCGCCTCATTGCCAAGCCCTATCGCAAACCGTGGAAAATGTTTAAAAGTTAAAAGGTACATGCTATGATAACAAGAAGAGTATTTCTCCGCCGGTCAGCCTCGGCACTTGCCGCCGGCATCCTGGTGCCGCAGGTTCTGAAATCGCAAACCCTCGGTGCCGCCCCCAGCGACCAACTCCGTGTGGCGCTCATCGGATGCAAAAGTATGGGGTGGAAAGACCTGACCACTTTTATGAAACACGCCGGTGTAAGCTGTGTGGCCCTTTGCGACATAGACAACAATATACTTGAAAGCCGTGCCGACCAAGCCCGGAAACTGTGGGGCTCCCGGCCTGAAACATATACCGACTACCGCCGCGTCTTGGACCGCAAGGATGTGGACGCCGTCATCATCGCCACGCCCGACCACTGGCATTGCCTGATGATGACCGACGCCTGCGCCGCCGGAAAGGATGTCTATGTGGAAGGTCCCGCGGCTCACAGTCTGGCCGAGTGCGACGTCATGGCGGCAGCCCAGCAGCGTTACGGCCGCGTGGTCCAGGTAGGCCAGCCCTTGCGCAGTTCAGAACTCTGGAACGAGATGAAACGCATCGTCGCCAGCGGACAACTGGGCACGATAGCCCGTGTCAACGTGTGGGCCAACATGAGTTGGGACCCTGTCCGCGACGCCTCACAGAGCAATGCCGTACCTCAGGGCGTGGACTACGATCTCTGGCTCGGCCCCGCTCCGAAGCGGGCCTTCAATGCCTACCGTTTCCACAACTCATGGTGCCAGTTCTGGGACTATGGCGGCGGTCTGATTGCCTACGTGGGCACTCACCTGCTTGACGTGGCTCTCGCCGGCATGAACGTTGCCTCCATGCCGCTCCGCGTGGTAGGCTCGGGTGCCAACCATACCGTTCCCGGCAACAAGGCCGAGACGTTCGACAACCTCAGCGTATTCTACCAGTTCCCCAAATTCCTGATGCAGTGGAGCAACGTCGGCATCGAGGGCGGCCCCTTCGGCATGAACCGCGGCGTCGAGTTCAAGGGAACGGACGCCAGCCTCGTGGTCAACGACGAGACGATGACGCTTGTTCCGGTGGGCAAAAAGTTGGAGCCCCAATCGTGGAAAGCCTCCAACGATGCCGTCTTCGACCACATCGGCAACTTCATCGACTGTGCCCGACAGCATCGCGCGGCCACGGCCTGCACCATCGGGCAGGGCGCCTTCAGCGCCAAGTATGCCCATCTGGGCAACATTGCCGCCCGCACCGGCGAAGCACTGGTCTACGACCCGCAGCACCATACCTTCCACAACCGCAAGGCCGACCGTCTCATCGCCCCGGCCTATCGCAAACCCTGGCGGCTGCCGAAAAGCTGAACGGCGGTAAACCGTGGAAAAAGCCATATAGCGAAATTAACGACAGAAACGGCGCCTCAAAAATTTGAGGCGCCGTTTATAATTTTTGAAACGCCGTTTGTGATTTTGGACAAAAGTCTGCCGCCATAGGGCACTCTCCTTTCGTTCGGTAACACTCAAAGATGAAAAACGTTGTCTTTCATTTTGGCGCTGCTCTCACTTATTTGTAACTTTGCACTCTAAATAAAGTTTTTTGGACAAAAAGTAAGCATTTAACAATGGAATACAGATTCAACGAGATTGAACGGAAATGGCGCCAGCGCTGGGTGGAGCAACACACGTATGAAGTGAAGGAAGACCCCTCGCGGCCGAAATACTATGTGCTCAACATGTTTCCCTATCCCAGCGGCGCCGGTTTGCACGTGGGCCATCCGCTGGGCTACATAGCCAGCGACATCTATGCCCGCTACAAGCGGATGAAGGGCTTCAACGTGCTCAACCCTATGGGCTACGACGCCTACGGCCTGCCCGCCGAGCAATATGCCATCCAGACGGGACAGCATCCCGCCGTGACCACGGAGCAGAACATCAACCGCTACCGCGAGCAACTGGACAACATCGGCTTCTCCTTCGACTGGAGCCGCGAGGTGCGCACCTGCGACCCGCAATATTACCACTGGACGCAGTGGGCCTTCCAGAAGATGTTCAACTCGTTCTATTGCAACACCTGCCAAAAGGCACAGCCCATCGAAAAACTGGTGCAGCACCTCAGCCAGCACGGCACCGAAGGGCTCGATGCCGCCCAGACGGAAGAACTGCATCTGACAGCCGCAGAGTGGAATGCCATGAGCGAGGCCGAACAGAGCCGCACGCTGATGAACTGGCGCATTGCCTACCTGGGCGAGATGATGGTGAACTGGTGTCCCGAACTGGGCACGGTGCTGGCCAACGACGAAGTGGTGGAAGGCCTGAGCGTGCGCGGCGGCTACCCCGTGGTACAAAAGAAGATGAAACAATGGTGCCTGCGTGTGTCAGCCTATGCCCAGCGTCTGCTCGACGGACTGGATACCATCGACTGGACCGACTCCATCAAGGAGACACAGCGCAACTGGATAGGCCGCTCTGAAGGAACCGAAGTGCTCTTCAGAGTCAAGGACAGCGACGTGACGTTCACCATCTTCACCACACGCGCCGACACCATGTTCGGCGTCACCTTCATGGTGCTGGCTCCTGAGAGCGAACTGGTGGGCCAACTGACCACACCGGAACAGCACGAAGCCGTGGAAGCCTACGTGACACGCACCAAGAAGAAAACCGAGCGCGAGCGCCAGATAGCCACCGACAAGACCGGCGTCTTCACCGGTTCATACGCCATCAACCCATTCACGGGCGACGAGGTGCCCATTTGGGTGAGCGACTACGTACTGGCCGGCTACGGCACGGGAGCCATCATGGCCGTGCCCGCCCACGACAGCCGCGACTACGCCTTTGCCAAGACGTTCAACCTGCCCATCATCCCGCTGATAGAAGGCTGCGACGTGAGCCAGGAGAGCTTCGACGCCAAGGAAGGCATCGTGACCAATTCACAGGGCAAGGACTTTTCGCTGAACGGACTGACCGTGAAGGAAGCCATCGCCGCCACAAAGAAATACGTCACCGAAAAAGGCTTGGGCCGCGTGAAAGTGAACTACCGCCTCCGCGACGCCATCTTCAGCCGCCAGCGCTACTGGGGCGAACCCTTCCCCGTGTACTACGACAACGGCACCCCGCGCATGATTCCCGAAGAATGCCTGCCGCTGGAATTGCCCGAAGTGAAGAAATTCCTGCCCACCGAGACGGGCGAGCCGCCCCTGGGCAACGCCGAGCGCTGGGCATGGGACACCGTGAACCGCTGCGTTACGGAAAACAGCAAGATTGACAACCAGACGGTATTCCCCCTCGAACTGAACACCATGCCGGGCTTTGCCGGTTCCAGCGCCTACTATCTGCGCTATATGGACCCGAAAAACGACCGCGCTCTTGTGGACCACGACGTGGATGCCTACTGGAAGAGCGTGGACCTCTACATCGGCGGCACGGAGCATGCCACCGGCCACCTCATCTACTCCCGCTTCTGGAACAAATTCCTCTTTGACCTCGGCTACAGCTGCGAGGAGGAGCCGTTCAAGAAGCTGGTGAACCAAGGCATGATTCAAGGCCGCAGCAACTTCGTTTACCGCGTGCAGGGCACAAACACCTTCGTCTCGCTCGGTCTGAAAGACCAGTACGAGGTGACACCCATCCATGTGAACGTGAACATCGTGCAGAACGACGTGCTCGACCTCGAAGCCTTCAAGGCCTGGCGGCCGGAATACAACGACGCCGAGTTTATCCTTGAAGACGGCAAATACGTCTGCGGCTGGGCCATCGAAAAGATGTCCAAGTCCATGTTCAACGTGGTCAACCCCGACCGTATCGTCGAGAAGTACGGGGCCGACACCCTGCGTCTCTACGAAATGTTCCTCGGCCCCATCAACATGAGCAAACCCTGGGACAGCAACGGCATTGACGGCTGCGCCCGCTTCCTGCGCAAGGCCTGGAACCTCTTCTGGGACAAGCAGGGCAACTTCGTGCCCAAGGAAGGCACCGCCACGCCGGAAAATCTCAAGAGCATCAACAAACTCATCAAGAAGGTGAGCGACGACATCGAGGTGTACTCCTACAACACGTCCATTTCGGCCTTTATGATTTGCACCAATGAACTGGCGCAACAGAAATGCACCGACAAGGGCATCTTCGAGCAGTTCGTCACACTGTTGGCCCCCTTCACCCCCCACATTGCCGAAGAGCTGTGGGAGCAGCTCGGGCACGCCACCACCGTGTGCGACGCACCCTGGCCCGAATGTCAGGAACAGTATCTGAAGGAAGACAGCGAGACCATCAGCGTGAGCTTCAACGGCAAGACACGCTTCACCCTCGACCTGCCCACCGACATCAGCCGCGAAGACGCCGAAAAGGCCGCCCTTCAGGCCGAGGCCACGCCGAAGTATCTCGAAGGCAAGCAGGTGGTCAAGGTCATCGTAGTGCCCCACCGCATCATCAACATCGTAATAAAATAACGTATGGATTTAATGAAGCCCACACTCCGCAACATGGTGCACGACCTGAGCCTCATGTCGCTCGGCATCATCTTGTATGCCATTGGATTCACCCTCTTCCAACTGCCCTACCACATCACGCCGGGAGCCACCACGGGTTTGGCCGCCATCTTCTTCTACATTTGGGGCATTCCCGTCACCGTCACCTATTTCTGCATCAATGTGGTGTTGCTCGTCGTGGCCCTGCGCATCCTGGGATTCAAGTTCATGGCCAACACTATCTACGGCATTCTCTTCATGACCTTCGTCCTCTGGGCCATACCCGCCTGGTTCGGCGACGAGCACGGCCTGCTGCCCCAAGTGCTCGGTGAGCACGACATGTTCATGGCCTGCATCATCGGTGCCATCATCGAAGGCATCGGCCTGGGATTCGTCTTCCTGGGCAACGGCAGCACGGGCGGCACCGACATCGTCGGGGCCGTGGTCAACCACTACCGCGACATGAGCATCGGGCAGGGCATCATGATAGCCGACCTGCTCATCATCTCGTCCAGCTTCCTGGTGTTCCATGACGTACGCCTGCTCATCTACGGCTACTGCACGCTGTTCATCGAAACCAGTGTGCTCGACTTCGTGATGAACCGCATGCGCCAGTCGGTGCAATTTTTCATTTTCTCCGAAAAATACGACGAGATAGCCGCCGAGATAGCCAAGACCGGCCGCGGAGTCACCGTGCTCGACGGCGAGGGATGGTACACCAAACAGCAGCACAAGGTGCTCGTCGTGCTGGCCCGCCGCCGCGAGAGTCCCTTCATCTTCCGTGTCATCCGCACGCTCGACCCCAAAGCCTTCGTGGCCCAGAGCAAGGTCGTGGGCGTCTTTGGCAACGGCTTCGACAAGATGAAAGGCAAGTGACACGCCGCCGTGCCAACCTCCCGACGGCGCCGTGACGTAGCAATGCTGGACTTCTGCAAAACAAAACGGAGTTAGCGCGCACTAAATCGGATTTAGTCGCGACGAAAACGGATATACATCAGATGAAAACCAAAGAGCAGTTTCCCCCCGGCCTGACCGTAGTCCCCATCTCGGGGCTCGCCAACCGCATGCGTGTGGTGGTGTCGGCTGTGGTGGCCGCCCGCACGCTGAGAGTACCCGTGCGCCTGGTATGGCAGCCCGCGTGGGACTGCCGCGCCCGCTTCGACCAGCTCTTCCTGCCCCTCAACGACGAGCGGGCCACGCTGGACGGCGGCACATGGCTCGACACACCGGCCACAAAGCGCAACCTATTCGTGCCCAAACTGCTGCGCCGCCGACGCTACGCCGAGGAGTGGCGCTGCTACGACCCGGGATTCCATCCCGACCTGATGCAAATCACGACCGACCACCCCAGCCTCTACATGGACACCTGCTTCTCGCTCGGCCCTTATTCCCACGACGACTTGCGCCACACCTTCCGCCCCCTGCCCATCCTGCAGGAACGCATCAACAGGGTGGCATCACTGTTTACCGGCGCCACGGTCGGCGTACACGTGCGCCGCACCGACCACCGCGAGGCCATAAGTCACAGTCCGCTCAGCGGCTTCCGCCGGCGTGTCGACACGCTGCTCGACAGGGGCGAGGCCGACACCGTATTCCTCAGCACCGACGACGACCGCGTGCGCCAATACTTCCGCCAGACCTACGGGCTGCGCCTGGTAACCCTTCAGCCCCACTTGGAGCGCCACACCCTGCGCGGCATGGAAGACGCCGTGGTCGATCTGTGGGCCCTGGCACGCACCACACGCATACTGGGCAGCTATCACTCGTCCTTCTCCGACACCGCCGCCGAGCTGGGCGACATTCCCTTTGAAGTGGTCACCGAAACCGAAATACCCGAAAATACCCCCAAACCAATGAAGCGAAAACTGGTTTTTGCCACCAACAACGTGCATAAACTGCGCGAGATACGCGAAATCATGCCCGCCGACATCGAAGTGCTCAGCCTGGCCGACCTGCACTGCGAGGGCGACATCCCCGAAACGGCCGACACGCTCGAGGGCAACGCCCTCATCAAGGCCCACTACGTTTACGACCGCTTCGGCCTCGACTGCTTTGCCGATGACACCGGCCTCGAAGTGGATGCCCTCGACGGCGGCCCCGGCGTCCACACGGCCCGCTACGCCGGCGACGACCAGAATCCACAGGCCAATATGAAGAAAATTTTGGCCGAAATGAAAGAAAAAACCGACCGTCACGCACGATTTCGCACCGTTATCGCGTTAATAGAGAAAGGCGAGGAGCGACTGTTCGAAGGCCGGGTCGATGGCATCATCACCACCGAGGCCCGCGGCGACCAAGGCTTCGGCTACGACCCCGTGTTCAGCCCCGAAGCCACCGGACAGACGTTTGCCGAGATGGGCGAACAGGCCAAAAACCGCATCAGCCACCGGGCACGCGCCGTACAGAAACTCCTGCAGTACATCAACAACCAATCCTAAGATGACCTATCCGATGAGAACGTTTTTCACCCTCGTCCTGGCATTGGCCCTCACCAGTGCCGGTGCACGCGACTGGACAGCCTACATGTCCTACCACAACTGCACCCACAACATCCATGCCTCAGGCCGCGTCTATGCCCTGACCAACGGCAGCATCTTCACCTACCGCTTCGGCGATGCACAAGTGAGCACGTTCTCGAAACCTTCAGGGCTCAGCAGCACCAACATCAAGATGATGAGCTACAACGAGACGGAAGACGCCTTCCTGCTGGTCTATACGGACAACCGCATGGACGTGCTCGGCACCAACGACAGCATCACCCGCATGCCGGAATACCGCAACAGCAATGTCAGCGACAAAACCGTCAACGCCATCTCCATGGTGGGGAAAAACGCCTACGTGGCTACCAACAGCGGGGTCATGGTCATCAACATGGCACGCCGCGAAATCAGCAACTTCTATGAGTTCAGTTCTCCCGTCCGCGGTTGCGCCGCCACGGGAAAGACCATCGTGGCCCTCTTGGCCGACGGCAATGTGTACGGCGGCGAGACATCGAAAAACCTGCTTGACAAGTCCAATTGGACCGTGCTGGTGAAAAACGTGACCTACACAGGACTGACCAACTACAAAGACTACATCTACATGTGGAACAGCGGCAGCATCTACCGTCTCAACGACAATCTCAACGGACTGGTGCGCGTTCAGATAGCCCGCTACTCCTATTTCAATTTCACCGGCGATGACATCATCGTGGGCAATGCCTCCCAAGTGGTCTTCCTCGACGAAGACGGCGTGCAGAAAACCATTGACATACCCAATGACTTCAAATACCTCGACTATGACGGCGAATACTACTGGGCCAGCCGCGGCGCCGCAGGTCTGCAGCCCTACACCCTGCGCAACGACAGCCTGGTGCCGGCCGCCTCGCCCGTAGTGCCAAACAGCCCGGTGCGCAACTTCACCTATTGGGTTACCTACGCTCCCAACGAGCGCCTCCTCATCGGCGGCGGCAGCCACAATTACGAAGGTATCAACTACGACGGCACGGTCATGACCTACCAGGACAAGTTGTGGACTAACTTCAGCGAAGACAGCATCGCCATCAAGACCGGCCAGCCCTACCGCAACATCACCGCCGTGGCGCAAGACCCCCTCAACCCCGAACATCACTTCGCCTCATCGGCCGGCATGGGCATCTACGAATTTCTCAACGGCAGGTTCGTTCGCCAATACGATTGCGACAACAGCCCGCTCTCGACCATCCTGCCCGATATCCCCAACTACCGCCGCTACGTTCGCATCTCCGGTCTGAACTTCGACAGCGAAGGCAACCTCTGGATGTTCAACAACGAGGTGGACACCGTGCTCCGCGTGCGCCAGGCCGACGGCAGGTGGCGCGCCTTCTACTTTGGCTCGTTGGCCGGCTACCCCACGTTCGACAAAATCATCTTCGACCGGCGCGGCTGGCTCTGGGGCACCCACCGGCGCGGCACGGCCTCGCACAACGCCGGCGTGCTCTGCCTTGACTACGGAGGCACCCTCAACACCCGCACCGACGACCGCTGGCGTTTCCACAACAAGTTCACCAATCAGGACAACACCGAATACACCTTCTCCCTGCTCTACGACGTGGCCGAAGACATGAACGGCCAAATCTGGGTGGGCACCGAGCGCGGGCCCTTCCTACTGACCGACCCCACATCGTTCTTCAACGACTCGCCTGTGTTCACACAGGTGAAAGTGCCCCGCAACGACGGCACCAACTACGCCGACTACCTGCTGGCCGACGTGCCCGTCACGGCCATTGCCATTGACGGCGGCAACCGCAAATGGTTCGGCACCGCCAACCAGGGCGTTTACCTGGTCAGCGCCGACGGACTCGTCACCATCCACCACTTCACCGCAAAAAACTCGCCCCTGCTCTCCAACGTCATCTACGACATCGCCATCAACGGCCAGACCGGCGAAGTCATGATAGGCACCGATGCCGGACTCATCGGCTACCGCGCCGATGCCACCGACCCGCAGACTGAACTCAAGGAGAGCAACCTCCTCATCTATCCCAATCCCGTGCGGCCAGAGTTCCAAGGCAACCTCCGCGTGGACGGCCTCGTCTTCGACAGCGACGTCAAGATAACCACCGCCACCGGCCAGCTCGTGGCCCAAGGCACCTCCGTCGGCGGCACCTTCACCTGGAACCTCCGCGACCTGCGCGGACGGCGCGTCAACACCGGCGTCTACTACATCATCGCCTCCGACGCCAACGGCAAGGAGGGCGTGGCCGGCAAATTCGTCGTAGTAAAATAAAACCATGACATATCCCAAAGCCCACAGACATCCCTGTCGGCATTGTTTCCTCCACATCACAACGAAACGATGCAACGACCCCTGTCTATGGGCTTTCATTTTTACCCTTTTCCTTCTTAGCCTCACCCCCTCGCCGCTCCGTGCGCAGTACGTCGCAGGCGACACCCTCGAGGTGGCCCAGTACGTCACCATCAACCGCACCTTCTACCGCGGCGACAGTATCCCCAACATGCGGCTCCACGAATTCTACTGCTCACCGAAACCCGTCTTCAAGAACAAGAGAAAACAGCAGCAATACGACCGCATGGTGCGCAACGTGCGCTACCTCTACCCCCTGGCCCGCCTCGTGCGCACCACCCTCATCGAAACGCACGACTATCTCGAGACTCTGCCCGACAAGAAAGCCCGCCAGCAACACATCAACCGTGTCGAAAAAGGCGTCAAGGAGCAATACGGCCCCCTGGCCCGCCGCCTGTCGCGCAGCCAGGGGCGCATACTCGTCAAACTCATCGACCGCGAGTGCGGCCAAACCTCCTACGAAATGGTGCGCGCCTTCCTCGGCCCCGCCAAGGCAGCCTTCTACCAAGTCTTCGCCGGACTCTTCGGCAACAGCCTCACCAAACACTACGACCCCGAGGGCGACGATAAGGAAATGGAACGCATCGTCCGCCAGGTAGAAAGCGGACAGATTTAACCCTTTTCACTATTATCCCACAGACAGCGTGCCATAGCACAACTACGGCGCGTAAGAACCATTTTGCACCGCATAAAATCCGAATAAAGGTTTTATTCGTACAAATAAAGGCTTTATTTGTGCAAATATAAGTTTTGTTTTTACAAATAAAGGTTTTATTTCTATTTTAAGCGGCGCGGGGAGCGTCTTAGGCGGCGAGCGGGAGATTTTGGAGGGGGCGTTGCCGGTTATGAAGGGAAAGGTTGGAAGCATGGCAGGGGCGCTGACCATTAGGAGGGGGAAGTTGGGCCATTGGGGCGGGACTCGCGGATTCGGGGCGGGACTTTATGGGGCAAATGGTTTTTATCAGTGGGAAAATGGGGCGGTGTGGAAGTTTTTTGTAATTTTGTGGCGTTTATCGTATTGTAGAGTAAGCAATGAAACGAGTCACGTGGTTGATTATGGCCGTGGGCCTGCTGCTGCCGCTGGCCTGTGCGTGGGCGCAGGGGCCGGTGGAGGTGCGTCTGACCAATTTGCCGACGGTGCACATCCAGACGCTGGACGGCGGGGAGGTGACGAGCAAGTCAACCTACAAGTGGGCGAGCATGACGATTGCGGACGACGAGGGCAATACGACCTTTGACAGCGTGCAGATACGCGGCCGGGGCAACTCGACGTGGAACATGGCCAAGAAGCCTTACCGCCTGAAGTTTCCCAAGAAGCAGCGCCTGCTGGGGCCGGAGCGCGCCAATGCCAAGAGCTGGACGCTGCTGGCCAATGCGGGCGACAAGACGATGATGCGCAATGCGCTGGCGTCGGACGTGGGCCAGATGCTGGGCATGGTGTTCAATCCCGGGGCGCGCTTTGTGGATTTATACCTGAACAGCACCTACCGCGGCACGTACCAGATAAGCGACCAGGTGAACATCAACAAATTGCGTGTGAACATCACGGAACAGAAGTACCGTGTGCGCGACCCCAAGACCAATGTGAGCGGCGGCTACCTGATGGAGGTGGGCACCGACGGCGGCGAGGTGTTCGTGACGCAGCGCGGGGTGCGCATCAGGGTGTATGACCCGGAGGATTCCATCGGGTCGCTGCAGCGCGACTACATCCGCGGCTATGTGCAGTCGTTCGAGGACGCGCTCTTCGGCAAGGCGTTTTATGAAAAGAAGAAGGGCTGGATGCCCTATGTGGACACCACATCGCTGGTGAACCTGTATCTGGCCAACGAGATAGCGGCCAATGCCGACGGATTCTACAGCACATATTTTTATAAGGAAAAGGACGACCCGCTGCTCTACTGGGGACCGCTGTGGGACTTTGACATTGCGTTCAACAACTGCGGGCGCCTGGGCGACGTGACCGAGGCACTGATGCTTGACCGCGGCTTCGGCGACAACCTGATGAAGCGGTGGCTGTGGCAGATGTGGCAGACACCGTGGTTTGCACGTGCCGTCATCAACCGCTACGAGCAGGTCTATGCCGACGGCCTCGACGCAAAAATGCTGGCGCGCATCGATTACTACGAGCGATTGCTGTCGCAGTCGGCGCAGAAGAACTACGCGGTGTGGGGCATCAGCCGGCGGGCTTATGAAGAAATCGTCTTGTTCAGCACCTATAAGGAATATGTGGACTATGTGCGCGAGTTCGTACCCAAGCACAACGCCTGGCTGCTGCAGAAATTCCACACCATGGAACCGCAGGAACCCACCCGGCCCTTCTCGACCGACACCAACAACGTGTATAAATTCTACAACCGCGGCGTACCCACCTCGGTCATGGGGCTCACGGCCCTGGGGCGCGCCGGACTCTACACCGCCACCGAGAGCGACACCGCCCAGCAGTGGATAGTGCGCCCGGCAGGCGAATACTTCGTGCTGCAAAACCGCCAGACGGGCCACGTGCTGACCGACCTGGGCGAAAACCTGCAGGGAGTCTCCACCATGACCTATAACCCCAACTACAAACGCCAGCTCTGGCGCATTGAACCGCGCACGGGCGGATTCTATAACATCTACAACGTGGGCACGGGCCACGTGCTCGACAATTCATACAACAGAGCCACTGAGGGTAACGCCATCATCTCCTACGCCAGCGGGAACGACGATGCCACCAGAGACAACCGCCTGTGGCGCATCTCTTTCTATGAAGACCGCCAGAAACCCATCGAAGAAGGCGTGAAGGCCGAGCAAGCCATTGACTACGCCCTGACCTACAACCGCACCACCGGACGCGTGCGGTTCCTGGCAGGCGACGTGAGCCAGCTGACCTTCCAAGCCCAGGTTTACGACCTCCGCGGCCGGCTGGTGGCACGCTTCATGGCCAGCGAAGGCTACGACGCCTCCGTCCTGCCGGCAGGCACCTATGTGGTAAGCTGGAACTTCGCCGGACGCCGCCACAGCGGCAAATTCATGAAACGTTAAGCCCTCATGAAACACTTGTTCCTGGCCTTTCTGACTTTTCTGGTGTTTACTACGGCCCGGGCACAAGTCATGTCGTGGGAAGACTTCATGGAGACATATGCCGGCGACGAGACCACGGCAGACGCTGTGTCGGACTGGCAAGTGCTCCACGAGAACCCCATAAACCTGAACGACTGCCAACGCGAAGACTTGCTGCAGATACCCTTCCTCAGCGAGGCACAGATAGACTCCATACTGAGCTACGTGAAACGCCGCGGCCCCATTCTCTCGGTAGAGGAGCTGCAGTTTGTCAACAGCATGGACGCCTTCTCCCGCAATGTGGCGCGCCAATTCGTTTACTGCGGCGACATGGCACCCGACCCCACGGCCACGCTGTGGCACCGGCTGCGCTACGGCAAGAACGAAGTGGCCGCCAACGCCGAATGGCCCTTCTACCGTCGGAAGGGATTCCAAAACGGCCGCTACGCCGGCGACCGCTTCTACACCGCCCTGCGTTACCGCTACTCCCTGGGCCAGCGCCTCACGGCCGGCGTAACGGCAGAAAAGGACGACGGCGAACCAATGATGAAGCACGGCAACGGGCCGTTTGATTCCTATTCTTTCTACATCAACTACACCGGCGATGGAACCCTGCGCGCGGTGACCTTGGGCGACTACCGTGTGCATCTGGGACAGGGGCTCACGGCAGGCAGCAGCTACTACAACAGTGCCCAGTCGCTCGTCAGCAGCCGGCGCAGCCGGCGTCAGGGTTTCTTTGCCCACACTTCGGCCGACGAGGTGAACTATCTGCGCGGTGCCGGGGTGCAACTGGCCTTCGGCAGGTGGGAAACGCTGATTTTCGCTTCGGCACGCCCCTACGATGCCATCTTGAAAGACGGCCGCGCCACCTCGTTGCTCACCACGGGCTACCACCGTCTGCCGCTGGAGCGCGAGCGCAAGAACAATCTGAACAGCCTGGCGGCCGGAGTGTCTGTCGACGGCAGGTGGCGCTGGTGGCATGCCGGCCTGTCGGCCGTGGTGACCCACTACGACCACGCCTTCGAACGCGGCACACAGGCTTACCAACGCCATAACATGCAGGGGCGCAACTTTGCCGCCTTAGGCGCACACTATCTCTACGACCACCGCCGCCTGACCTTCGACGGCGAAGTGGCCTTGACCGACATCGGGGCGCTGGCTTCGCTCCACAACCTGCGCTGGCGGCCTGCGGGCAGCACACGCCTCTTCCTTCAGCACCGCTACTACGGCCGGCGCTACGCCACACCCTTGGCCCAGGCTTACCGGGCCAGCGGACGCGTGCAAAACGAGCATGGCATTCAGGCCGGTGCCGACCATTATCTGACGCGGCGCACGAGACTGACGGCCGGTGCCGACCTCTACCGTTTCCCCGGCGAGGCCTACCGGGCCAAGGCCGGAGCCAAGGGCTACCAGATGTTTCTTCAGGCCACCCACGACCTGTCAGCCTCGGCACAGCTGCTGCTGCGCTACCGCATGAACGGACGGCAGGAAACGGTGACGGCCCTCGACCGCATGCGCTACCGCTATCGTCACACCCTGCGCCTGCAAGCCGCCTATGGAATTGGGCGCGTGCGTCTGGTCACCCAGCTCGACGGCTGCTATTGGCAACCTTCGTCGGGACCGACGCAGTGGGGACGCCAACTGGCCCAACGCGCCGAGACCACGGTGCTGGGTTGCAGCCTGCGCCTGTGGGCCGCATGGTTCCACACGGCGGGTTACCAGAGCCGCATGAATGCCTACCAGCCTGCCCTGCTCTACCGCCTCACCCAGGAACCACTCTACGGCCACGGCCTGGCAGCCAACCTGACGGTGGCACGACGGTGGGGACCTGTGGAACTGGCCTTGCGCTGGAACGGCGTGAGCTACACCGACCGCGATGTCATTTCTTCGGCCGAACGCCAGATTAACCACAGCGGCAAGTCGGACCTGGGCCTGCAACTGCGCTGCTTCTTCTGACCCGCCGCCACTTGCGGCAAGCCGGCGCGCCATGCGGCACGGCCAAATCCAGTCCCGGACGCACTGACTCCGTTTTCGTGCCGCCTAAATGCGTTTTCGTGCCGCCTAAATGCGTTTTCGTGCCGACCAAACCGCATTTAGTCATCCCAAAGCCGCCGCCGTACGACAGAAATCCGTAATTTTGCACCGGTAAAAACCTTTTTCTTATGTCAACTGTACTCTATGCCTCGCCCGTATTCGGGCCCGTCAGAAGCCGCCGCCTCGGCGTGTCGCTGGGCATCAACCTGATGCCGGCCGACGGCAAAGTGTGTTCCTTCGACTGCATCTACTGCGAATGTGGGCTCAACGCAGAACGCCGCACCGCCTCGAAAGTGCCCACGCGCGAGGAAGTGCGCACCGCCCTGGAGCGCCAACTCCGGCAAATGCAGGCCGCAGGCGAAGGCCCCGACGTGATGACCTTCGCCGGCAACGGCGAACCGACGGGCCACCCGCAGTTCCGCGCCATCGTGGAAGACACCGTAGCCCTGCGCGACCGCTACTTCCCCCGCGCCAAAGTGGCCGTACTCACCAACGCCACCCATATCGACCGCGACGATGTGTTCCAAGCGCTACTGATGGTGGACGACAACATTGTGAAACTCGACACCGTGAGCGACAGCTACATCCGCCGGGTCAACCGCCCGAACGTGGCCTATTCCGCAGCCCGTCAGGTGGAACTGATGGCCCGCTTCGGCGGCCACGCCATGGTGCAGACCATGTTCATGCACGGCACGGCCGACGGCGTGGACGTGTCGAACCTCAGCGACGAATACGTGACCCCCTGGCTCGAGGCTTTGCAGCAGATCAAGCCCGAAAAAGTGATGATCTACACCATTGCCCGCGAAACTCCCCTGCAAACCCTCCGCAAGGCCACCCCTGCCGAGCTCGACGCCATCGTGGCCCGCATCCGCGCCCTCGGCATCCAGGCCGAAGCGTCCTATTGAGTCCACGGCCGACGGCATTAGCCATAGCCGAAGCGGCGTCTCGGAAATCCGAGACGCCGCTTCGTTTTTTTGAGACGCCGCTTGTAATTTTTCAGGCGCCGCTTTGTGCGGTCAAGGTTGGCTGAGCATGTCTCCTATGACCTGCCGGAGCATCCGAGTGTGAATGATCTGCTGCCGCAGGTGCGGATGGTCCTGCAGAGCCTGGCGTGCCCGGCGCGCTGCCTGCTGGTGGCTCTCTTTCTTGGAGAAGCCGCGGCCACGGCCTATGCGGGTTTCCTCGGCATAGACTTCGCTGAGGAAGGGCGGACGCTTGGCGTTGCTGGCGGGCTCAAGCTCGTAGGTTACGAAATTGACGTGCACCTTGTATTTCTGGCTCCATTCGAGAACGAGGCTCTTGAAGTTCTGTTCCTTGTGGACCACCTGCTCGGTGTTGATGTAGCCGCGTTCGATAAGGCTGACGAAGAAGCGCTGGCAATGGCGGTAGCCCCGGTCCATGTAGATGGCGCCGACGAGGGCTTCGAAGGCATTGCCGCCGATGTAGCTGTTGTGGGCTTCGGAGAGGATGTGGGCCTTGACGAGCTGTTCCAGTCCTATTTTGGTGGCCAGCTGGCCGAGGGTGCTGCGGCGCACCATTTTGCTGCGGCTGGTGGTGAGGAAGCCTTCGGGCTGGTTGGGGTATTTACGGAACAGATAGTTGCTGACCACAGCCTCAAGAATGGCGTCGCCGAGAAACTCGAGCCGCTCGTTGTCGTCGGTGCGCTTGACGGTGTGGTCGTCGTCCTTGCGGTTGAGCGACTTGTGGCGCAGGGCCAGGCGGTAGATGTCGAGGTTGCGTGGCCTGAAGCCAAGCATGTTGTGGAGAGAAACATAAAGTTCCTCCTTCCTTTGCGGAAAGAGGAACCCGTTAAACTTTTGCAATACGTTCATCGCTTGGATGAAACAGATTTATTCTTCGTACTTCTTTACAATGACACAGGCATTGTGTCCGCCGAAACCGAAGGTGTTGCTCAGTGCGGCGCGCACGGTGCGCTTCTGTGCCTTGTTGAAGGTGAAGTTAAGTTTGTAGTCGATGTTGGGGTCTTCGTCGCCTTCCTCATGGTTGATAGTGGGCGGCACGATGTCTTCCTTCACGGCCATGAGGCTGAAGAAGGCTTCCATGGCTCCGGCTGCGCCGAGCAGGTGACCCGTCATGGACTTGGTGGAGCTGATGTTGAGCTCGTAGGCATGCTCGCCGAACACTTCCTGAACGGCTTTCACTTCGGAAACGTCGCCCACGGGAGTGGAGGTGCCGTGCACGTTGATGTAGTCGATGTCTTCGGGCTTCATGCCGGCGTCGCGGAGGGCTTCTTTCATCACGATGATGGCTCCGAGGCCTTCGGGATGTGAGGCTGTGATGTGGTAAGCATCGGCAGACATGCCGCTGCCGGCCACTTCACCGTAAATCTTGGCACCGCGGGCCTTGGCGTGCTCCAGCTCTTCAAAGATGAGGCAGGCTGCACCTTCGCCCATGACGAAACCGTCGCGGCTGGCGCTGAAGGGGCGGCTGGCCGTTTCGGG
>JAGAYH010000035.1 GCA_017940565.1 Bacteroidaceae bacterium
GTCGGCAGCCTTGGTGTAGATGCCGCCGCCCACACGGGCGAAGAGGGCCTGCATCGAGGCACCCATGCCGAAGGTAAGCATCGTTGTGGTGATGCTGATGAGGCCGTCCGGGTCGAAGTGGTTAAGGATGATAAACCACAGCGAGATGTCCAGCAGGCCGAAGCCTACGACCACCAGACCCATCACGGCGCCGCTGCGGAAGGCTATCTTCAGACCGGCGTCCATCGACTTGCGGGCGGCGTTGGCCGTGCGTGCCGAGGCGTAGGTGGCGGTCTTCATGCCGAGGAATCCGGCCAGACCGCTGAAGAAACCGCCGGTGAGGAAGGCCACGGGCACCCACGAGTTCTGTATGTGGAATACATAGGCCATGATGGCGAAGAGGATGAAGAGCACGAGGAACACGTAGCCCACCACCTTGTACTGCTGGCGCAGGTAGGAGCCGGCGCCTTCGCGCACGGCTTGGGCAATGCGTTTCATCTCCGACGTTCCTTCGTCGGCGCTTTTCATACTACGGAAAAAAAACAGTGCAAAGCCCAGCGCGATGAGCGAGGCTACGGGCACTAACCAAAATAAAGTCCAATCCATTTTTTAATTTTATTGATATTAATGTATAGGCCAAATTTCCGTTGCGAAGTTACAAAAAAACGGTGACATGCTCCCTATGAAAAGTCCGATATATTCGTGACGGTGAGAAAAAAGTGCGCAAAAGTGGCTTCATTGGACCTGTGGCTGCTTTCCAAATGCCGTGAGGACGTCTTGTGACAACGAAAGCGGAGTTAGTTTTGTCTAACTCCGCTTTCGTTGCGACCAAATGCGTTTTCGTTTTTCAGAGAGCCGTGGCGGCGGTGCTGTCGCGGAGCACGAGCAGGGCTTCGGGCCCCATGTTGAAGAGCAGGTCGGCAATGCTCAGGTCGGGCATGAAGCCGTGGCGCGACTGGAACACCTGGTAGTAGGGCACAGGCCGGAACGAGGGGTCTTCCCGCTTGTTTTTGGGGCTGATGAGGGTGCGGCAGTCGAGGGCGTCGGGCGTGGGCTCGTAGTGGTCGGTGAGCCTGACGCGGGGCTGCAGGTCGAGCAGGTGGCAGACGGTGTCGCGCAGGGCTTCGTTGAGGTCGAGCAGATAGGTGTAGGGCCGCTCCAGTACGGGGCGCAGGTCGTCGGCGTAGTATTCGAAGTAAGGGCTGGCGTCGTAGGCCGTGACCAGTGCCTGCCAGTGCAGGTGGCGCCAGTTGCCGTGGTTGCTGAGCCGTATGTCGCGCACGGCGGTGTGGGAGGGGTCGTTGCGCTCGATGGGCACGGTAAGGGCCTGCCGCCCGTGGGGCGAAGCGATGATGCAGCGGTTGCGGTAGGTTTGCTTCACGTAGTGCTCCCAGCCGTCAACGTATGCCTGCCGGCTGGCGTAGAGCTTGCAGTAGTAGCTGACGGGGGCGAGATAGGCCGTCGGGAGCCAGACGGCGGGCAATGGCGTGGCTTTGGAGTCCATGGAGCGGAATTTTGGGTGTAAAATTACGGATTATTCCGCACTTGTGGCGGGTCAAGGTATAAGAAAAAGCCGTACCACTATTCGCATAGCAGTACGGCAGAAAATGAAAAACACAATTTCTATTTCAGTGCACTGTTCTTATTTTGCAGCTGTGAGCTTCATGCAGTCCAGGTTGGGCATGGGGGCTGCGGGGTTGCTCAGCTGAATGGTGTTGAGGCCCTTCTTGAGGGTTATCTCCACGCCAACAGTGTTCCACTTGTTGAGATAGTCGCCGCTGAGGAGCGGGGTAAGCGTTGTCACGGGCGTGCCGTTCACGCTGACGTTCATCGAACGCTGGTCGCCGCAGGCATAACGGATGGTCATCTTGTACTTGCCGCCCTTCTTGCTGTAGACGTTGCGCCACTCGAGGTAGTTGTCGGTCATGCCGTCCACGAAGCCGAGGTTGCCCACGTATTCGCCCTGATCGGCGGTCTCGTTGGGCAGGTATTGCGGGGTGGGACGTTTCTTGCCGAGCTCATGGTAAGCCTTCAGCCATGCCTCCTCAGCCTGATAGAGGGTCTTCTCAATGCGCTTGCCGGTGACGAAGAAAGCCTTTGAGCCGTGGGCGGGAATGGTCACGGCGTAGTTGCCTGTGCCGTAGTACACGTCTGCATGTATCAGGCAGTCGTACCACTGCACGGCGCCGGTGAAGCCGAGGGCGTTGACGTCAACGTTGATGGTCTTCACCTCGTCGGTGAGGTTCATCACTACGACGGCGCGCTTCTTGCCGAAAATCTTTTCCATGTCCTTGGCCACCACGTAAACCTCGCCTTCACGCTGTACTACGGGAGCGCCGAGGCCCAGGCGGTCCTGGTTCATGGCGATGAGGTCCTTGTTCTTCAGCAGGTTCAGCGAATACTCGGGAATAGTGGTCATGTCGCAACCGATAAGCAGGGGCGAGCTGGCGATGCACCAGTAGGCCATGTGGGTGTTTTCCTCGTCGGGAGCCAGGGTGCGGCCAATCTCGAGCATGTCGGGGTCGTTGTAGTGGCCGCCGCCGGTGTAGGCCTGGATGTAGAGGTTTTCCTTCACGATGCTCTTCACGCTGGCCCAGGCGCAGTAGATGTCGCCCGTGGTGCGCCATGAGTCGGCCACGTCGCTGATCCACGTGCCGGGGTAGGCCCAACGGCACACGTTGAACACAATGCCCTTTTTCTTGCAGGACTTGATGGCGTTGCTGATTTTAGTGTATTGCTCGCGCTCGTCAAGCTTGGCGTGATTGCCACCGCAGTAGTCCACCTTGATGAAGTCGTAGTTCCAGTCGTCGAAGTAGAGTTCGCAGTCTTCTTTCTCATGGCCTACGAAACCTACGCCGAGGCCCCATTTGGCCACACCGCCGGAGCCGCAGGTGTTGTCACCGGCGTCGCTGTAGATGCCGGCTTTCAGGCCCAGGGAGTGGATGTAGTCGGTCAGGGCGCGCATGCCGCTGGGGAAGAGTTTGGTATTGAGGCGGAGCTTGCCGTCCTCACCGCGGCCGTCCCAGTAACCGTCGTCAATGTTCACATACTTGTAGCCGGCCTTGGCCAGTCCGGTCTTTACCATGGCGTCGGCCTGACTCTTGATGACTTGCTCGTTGATGTTGAGCGCGAAGGTGTTCCATGTGCTCCAGCCCATGGTGGGAGGATTCACACCTTTGCCGAAGGAGGGCAGCGACAGGGCGCATGCCACTGCCAAAAGAATCAAAGAATGTCTTTTCATAAAAGGATATTGTTTTTATAATACTGTTTTTTCGTTTGACAAAGTTAAGTAATCCCGCTTAAATGACGAACACTTTGCCGTTGAAAATTTTGTGGTGCGGCCAAAAAATGGACTGCGTCCTGTGTTTTTCGGTTTCCAGCCTGTCTTTTTTTGCAGACGGGGAGGGTTGATGACATGGCCGTCTGTCGATTGCAACACTAACTCCGTTTTCGTCGCGACGAAAACGGAGTTAGTGCATACGAAAGCGGACTTGCTTTTTAGGATGGAGACTCTCTTGGGCGTCAGTCAGCCCCATTGGCTCCTTTGGCCTGGAATGCGATGGCGTACATGCGCATCTGCCGGAGCATGGAGAGGAGGCCGTTGCTGCGTGTGGGCGATAGGTGTTCGCGCAGGCCGATGCGGTCGATGAAGTAGAGGTCGGCGTCGAGTATTTCCTGCGCGGTGTGTCCGCTGAGCACGCGTATGAGCAGTGTGACAATGCCTTTGACGATGAGGGCGTCGCTCTCGGCGCGGAAGTAGAGCAGGCCGTCGCGCTCGTCGCAGACGAGCCACAGGCGGCTCTGGCAGCCGGGTATGAGGTTCTGCTCGTTCTTCTCCGCTTCGGGCAGTGGCTGCTGCTCGCTGCCCATGTCGATGAGCATCTGGTAGCGGTCCATCCAGTCGTCGAGCAGGCTGAAGTCTTCTATGATTTGGTCTTGGGCTTCGTTGATAGTCATGATTCAGTCGGTTTCTGTGAAAATGAGTTGTAAAAGGGTTTGCCCTACGGCCTTGAGCGTGGCCGGCGCGATGTTGTCGGGGCTGTCCTGGAGGGTGTGCCAGGTGGGTCCGAAACTGTGGTCGCCGATGGGGTGGTAGGGCACGATATCAATCATGGGGATGCGGGCCAACCGGTTGACAAAGAGGTGGTCGTCGGTGATGTAGCCGCTGTCGTCGTTGGGGAAGTAGTCAGAGTAGCCTGCCTGTCGCGCGGCGCTCCACACGCGGTTCACCACTTGCGCGGCGTACTGCATGGAGTAGCCCTCGCGGAAGAAGCGGGCACCGCGTCCGCCCACCATGTCGAGCAATATGCCGTAAGCGTAGTCGGTGGCGTGAGGCTGGCTGGCCCAGTGCTGGGAGCCGAGACACCAGGTGGTCTCATGGTCGGGGCGCTGCTCGTCCCATTCAGGCGTGCCGCAGTCCTCGGCATCAAAACAGACGAAATCGACGGCGGGCAGAGTGGAATCGGCACTGAGTGAGAGCACGCGTGCCACTTCTATCATGACGGCCACGCCGCTGGCACCGTCGTTAGCCCCGAGGATGGGTTGCCGCTGATTGGCCGTGTTGGCGTCCTGGTCGGCCCAGGGGCGGCTGTCCCAGTGGGCGGCGAGAAGCAGACGGCGCGCATTTCGAGAGGGGCTGCGGGCTATGATGTTGTAGCCGGCCATCTTTACACCGTCGTAACGGGTAAACTGCGCTTCCTGGCGCGACACTGTGTAGCCGTGTGCTGCAAAGGCTTGTTGGATATATTCGCCGCAACGGGCGTGGGCCTCGCTGCCTGTGACGCGCGGACCGAAGGCACACTGCACCTCAATGCTGTGCATGGCGCTGTCAGCACTGAAAGCCGGCACCGGCACGCTTTCGTCTGGCGCAGGGGCCGTCGCTTGCTGCCCGTTGCATGCGGCAAGCAGCAACAGCAGCAGTAGTGAAACCACAGGGATGAGCGTTTTCTTCATAACTTTTTCTTACATGGTAGCGGCAGCCTGCACTTCGGCCATGACACGGAGGAAATTGCCGCCCCAGATTTTACGCAAGTCGTCTTCGCCGAGGCCTTCGGCCATAAGCAGGCGGGTAAAGTTAATGACTTCGGCCGCATGGTCCAGTCCGGTCACGCCGCCGCCGCCGTCGAAGTCGCTGCCGAAACCCACGTGGTCGATGCCGGCCACACTGACGGCATGGAGCAGATGGCGCACGCCGTCGCGGACGGTAATCAGGCGGTCAGTGTCCGTACTGAGAAATCCGGGATAGAAGGTCACCTGGCACACGCCTCCCTTTTGGGCCAGGGCACGCAGCTGTTCGTCGGTCAGATTGCGCGGATGGTCGCACAGGGCGCGGCAGGAAGAGTGGCTGCATACGATGGGCACGCTGCTGAGTTCCAAGGCGTCCCAGAAACTGTCCTCGCCGCCGTGGGAGAGGTCGATGAGCATGCCCGTGCGGTTCATTTCCTTGACCACGTCGCGGCCGAAGGCGCTCAGTCCGCCGTGTTCGTGGGTGGTGCGCACGGCAGAGTCGCACACGTCGTTGTCGCCGTTGTGGCAGAGCGTCATATAGACCACCCCGCGGCGGCGGAAGCGTTCCACGTTGGTGATGTCCTTGCCCAGGGCATAGCCGTTCTCAATGCCGCGCATGACGACTTTCATGCCTTGTGCCTTCAGCCGTAATACGTCTGCCGGTGTTTCGGCGAGGGCCACGCCTTCGGTGGCGTTGACGGTGGTTTCTATGCAGTCGAGCAGTGAGTCACAGTAGCGTGTGGCGGCCTTCAGGCTTTCATCGTCGCGTTCCTTTTGCGGCAGATAGGCGGCCATGATGCAGGCGTCGAGGTGTCCGTCGCGCATCTTGTGGATATCGAGTTGCATTTCAGGGTTGCGCTCGTCGAAGCGTGCGCCTTCGCTGAGCAGCATGGGGGTGTCGCAGTGGGTGTCGAGCGAGCAGAAGCGGTTGTGCAGGCTTTTGGCTTCCATAAAGCTGCGGGCTTCGCCGGCCAGCCACTCGAAGAGGGGCATCTGGCTGCGGTCGCCGCCGAGAATGAAGGTTTCGGGATGCCACTGCACGCCAAGAATGGATTTGCCGGGTATGGGGCTTTCGATGGCTTCGATGACACCGTCGCAGCTGCGGGCCGAAACGTGCAGGGCTTCCTTGCCGTTGCCTGTAGAGCTGACGGCCTGGTGGTGGAATGAATTGACGGCCAGTGTTCCCGATTTGAAGATTTGGAAAAGGAGCGAGTCTTTTTCTATTTCTACCGTGTGCGAAGCGCGGCAGCGGTCCAAGTCCTGTGAATGTTTGATGAGTTTTCCTGCAAACTGAGGGTCGCTGCCGAGGTCTTGGACGAGGGTGCCTCCGGTGACATAGCCCAGCAGCTGGATGCCGCGGCAGATACACAGCATGGGTATCTGGCGGTCCAGGGCGCGCCGCATGAGCATCAGTTCCTCAAGGTCGCGCTGCGGGCAGATGCCGTGGAGGGCCGGCGAGGGTTGCTCGCCCATAAAGAGGGGGTTGAGGTCGCCGCCGCCGGAGAAGATGAGACCGTCCAGGCGGTCGAGCAGGTCCTCGATGTCGTTGTCGTCGTCGATGGGCGGTATCACCACGGGCACGGCGCCGGCTTCGTGGACGCTCAGGTAGTAGCCCGGGGCCAGTTCGCAGCCTTTGTCGCCGTAGTTGCCGGTAATGCCGATGAGCGGGCGGCGGGGTGGAATGCGGTGCGATTGGCAGCGTGTGCCGTAGAGGTGTTTCCAGTCAAAAGGATTGTCCATTATTAATAGGTATAAGAGGTTAGTCTTTGTAATCGGTGCGTTTCGGATTTTTGGGGAACCACCCCTTGCGCACCCGTTCGCGCTGTTCGAAGAGTTCCTTGATGCTCCAGAAACAGCTGAAGGCGATGACGCTGATGACGGCGCTCACGAATGTATGGTTGATGATGATGGCGGCTCCGCAGCCCAGCAGGCCTACCAAGAGGAACACCCACCAGAGGCGGGTGCCCGTATAGTATTCGGTCTTGATGACTATCGGATGGAAGATGCCTATGATGATGAAGGCGCACACCCCGATAGCCAGTCCTGTGAGTCCGGCTGTCATGCGTTATTCTTCGTTAGGAAACACGATGGGCAGTTGGCGCTGGATGCTCTGCTGCAGCGATATCAGGGTTTCCGTGCTGGTGACGCCCGGTATCTGCTGTATCTTGTTGTTGAGCAAGTCCATCAGGTGGGCGTTGTCGGTGGCGTAGAGCTTGATCATCATGGTGTAGTTGCCGGTGGTGAAGTGGCATTCCACAATTTCGGGAATGTTCAGCAACCGCTCCACCACGTCGTTGTACATGGAGCCGCGCTCCAGATTGACGCCCACGAAGGTGCAGGTGCTGTAGCCGATGCTCTTGGGGTTGATGTGGTAGCCTGAACCGAGGATGGCGCCCTTTTCGGTAAGTTTGGCTATACGCTGGTGAACAACTGCTCTCGATACGTTGCAGCGGATGGCCACGTCGGAGAGTGGAATGCGGGCGTCGCCCGAGATGATTTGCATGATTTGCAAATCGAGATTATCAATTTTGCTTGACATGATAAGTATTTTTTTTGTTGTAGCAAAAGTACATTAAAAAAGTTGAAAAACGAGCATTTTGCCGAATTTTATGGCAAAAAACGGCAAAAATTGCGCTTTTTGTCCCCTGCGGCCCGATTTTTTGTGCTTTTTTGGTGCTGTAAGCCGCCCTTTGGCCTTCCTGTTTTCCGATAAAGCGGCGGGCCGGCAGTCCCCGGATTTCAGAAGCGGGACTTCAAACGACAGAAACGGCGCCTCAAATTTTTGAAGTCCGGCCTTTGCGTCCGAACACCGCTTCGGGGATGACGGAAACGGAGTTGGTCGCTCCTAAATCCGTTTTCGTCCGGACCAACTCCGTTTCCGTTTCCGAGAAAAGTGCCTGCCGTGCGGAAAAAGAGGGGGTGAAGGACCGTGAATTTGCAAATAAAGCCGTATTTTTGCTTTTACAAAAACAATATTTGCATTATGGTAGATTTCAAAGCGCTGGCAGCGCAATACAAGTCGGAATTGCTCGACCGGGTGATTCCCTTCTGGTTGGAAAAGTCACAGGACACAGAGTTCGGAGGTTATTTCACCTGTCTCGATCGCGACGGGTCGGTGTACGACACGGATAAGTTCATTTGGATGCAAGGCCGCGAGGTGTGGATGTTCTCGAAACTTTATAATGAGGTGGAGCACCGTCAGGAATGGCTCGATTGTGCCATACAAGGTGCCGAATTCCTGAAAAAATACGGCCACGACGGCCACTATAACTGGTATTTCGCCGTCGATCGCGAAGGCCGTGCCCTGGTGGAACCCTACAACATATTCAGTTACACCTTTGCCGTCATCGCCTTCGGCCAGCTGGCCCTGGCCACCGGCAACCGCGAATATGCCGACATAGCCAAGCGCACCTTCGACATCGTACTCTCCAAGGTCGATAACCCCAAAGGCCGCTGGAACAAGGCCGTGCCCGGCAGCCGCGCCCTCAAGACGTTCGACTTGCCGATGATTCTCTGCAACGTGTCGCTCGAGATAGAACAGTTGCTGGAACCCTCGTTCCTCAAGGAAACCATCGACACCTGCCTGCATGAGGTGCTCGACGTCTTCTACCGCCCGGAACTGGGACTCATCGTCGAGGCACTGGGCAAGGACGGCGAACTGGTGGACTGCCTCGATGGCCGCAAGCTCAATCCCGGCCACGCCATCGAAAGCACCTGGTTTATCATGGACCTGGGCCGGCGACTGGGACGGAAAGACCTGATTGAAAAGGCCGTTGACATCTCTCTTAAAGAGGTGGAATATGGTTGGGACAAGCAGTACGACGGCATCTTCTACTTCATGGACCGTCTGGGCAAACCCCGCCACGAACTGGAGTTTGACCAAAAACTGTGGTGGGTTCACCTCGAAGCCCTCATCTCCTTCATCAAAGGCTACCAGCTGACAGGCAATCCGCGCTGTCTGGAGTGGTTCGAGCGCATCCATGACTATACGTGGAGCCACTTCCGCGACGCCGAATATCCCGAATGGTACGGCTACCTCAACCGCCGCGGTGAAGTGCTGCTGCCCCTGAAGGGAGGCAAATGGAAAGGCTGCTTCCACGTGCCCCGCGGCCTGATGAACTGCTGGCGCATATTGGAAGACTTGGCCAAAAAACAATAACCCTGCCCTATGATACAATGTACACTGGCCGACGCCGGCCGCTATGCCACGCTCTCGCCGCGACTGAAAACGCTGTTCGATTTCCTGAAAACCCACGACCTTCGCCAAATGCCGCTGGGCCGTATCGAAGTGGACGGCGATGCCGTCTTTATAAATAATGTGGAGTGTGACCTCATTTCGCACGAGGAACAGAAACTCGAAGTGCACCGCCGTTATATCGACGTGCACATCCCCCTGGACCGCTCTGAAATCATAGGCTGGTCACCGCTGTCGGCCCTCGGAGAAAGCGAGAAGCCTTTCGACGAAACCGCCGATTTCGCGCTCTACCCGCAGTTGGCGCAAGTCTATACCAATGTCACTCCGGGCCAGTGCTTCTTCGCCTTTCCCGAAGATGCCCACGCACCCGTCATCGGCTTCGGAAAGTTGCGCAAGGCTATCTGTAAAGTGCTTATATAAGACCGCATGGAACTCCTCTTGGTTTCAGTCCTCGCGTTGCTGGCCGGTCTGGCCATAGGCTGGCTGCTCAGCCGCAGCCAGATGGGGCCGCGCCTGGCGGCAATGGAGAAAGAGCGCGACTATGCCAAGCAAGAATCAGACCGTCTGATCTCGGCTGTACAGACAGAGCGCGAAGAAACGGAACAGCGTGCCCGCCAAAGTCTGGAAACCATGAAGGCAGAGTTTCACACACTGTCGCAACAGGTGCTCGACCACCAGACAAAAAAGCTGAACGATGTCGGAAACGAGCAGTTCAGCACGATGATGCGTCCGTTGAAAGAGCATCTCAACACGCTGGAGCGCGCCATCCAGGACAGCAACGAAAAAAGAGCGGCTCAGCGCACCTCGTTCGAAGAAGCCATGAAGCACCTTTCAGAGCAAACCGTCTTGATAAGCGAGCAGACCGACCGCCTGACACGTGCCCTGAAGGGCGATTCGAAAGCACAGGGAGACTGGGGCGAAATGATATTGGAAAGTATTCTGAAAAATTCCGGTTTGCGCCGCGACGAGGAATATTTTGTCCAGGAAAATGTCAAGGCCGATGACGAGAAAAACCTGCGGCCCGACATCATTGTCAAGTTTCCTGATGAGAGAAGCGTGATTATCGACTCGAAGGTGTCGTTGACGGCTTATATGGATTACCTCGAAAGTAGCGATGAAGCCGCCAAAAGCGTGGCGGCGAAGGCTCATGCCGATTCGGTGAACAAGCACGTGGACGAATTGGCCAGAAAGAAGTATTCCGACTATGTGAAAAACGCTGGCAACTATGTGCTGATGTTCCTCCAGAGTGATGCGGCTTACGTCCTGGCCGTCAAGATAGAACCGAAACTGAGTGAAGAGGCTTTCAAGAAGCGTGTCATCGTCGTTTGCCCCACTACGCTGATGATGACGCTGCAAATCATTTACAACATTTGGCAGAGCGACCGCCAGAGCCGGAATGTGGAGAATATAGTGCAAAAAGCGTCTGCACTTTATGACAAAATAGTCGGTTTCACCGAAAGTTTTAAGGGTATCGGCAAGAATCTTTCACAGGCTTCCGCCGTCTATCAGCATGCGCTCGGACAGTTGAGCGAAGGAAAAGGCAACCTGGTGAACCGTGCAGAAGAACTGCGCCGGATGGGGCTGACCCCGAAGAAGCGTCTGCCTGCCGATTTGTTGCAACAGGCCGGCGAGGACAATAGCGATGGTAATGATGACAATGAAGCAGATAACAATAAAAAGCAATAGTGTTATGACGATGCGTATTGCCCGGGAATGGGTGAGATTGGTAAGTTTGTCTTTGATATTTGCAGGAGTGTTGGCCGCTCCTGCAGGTTCTGTTGCCAAAACGCCGAAAAAACCGCTGAAAGTGGCCTGTATAGGCAACAGTATAACCTATGGAACGGGCATTGCCGACCGTCTCCGCGACGGTTATCCGGCCCAACTGCAACGACTGTTGGGTGAAGGCTACGAAGTGGGTAGTTTCGGAAAACCGGGTGCCTGCTTGCTGCGGCGTGGCTTCCGTCCGTACAACGAGCAGCAGGAGTACCGCGATGCCTTGGCTTTCGCCGGAGATATCGTGGTCATTCATTTGGGCATCAACGACACGGATCCTCGTGCCTGGCCCTGCTATCGCGATGAGTTTGTGAGCGACTATCTGCAACTCATCGACTCCCTGCGAGCCTGCAACCCTAAAGCCCGTTTCATTCTGGCCCGCATGACCCCCATCAGTGACCGTCATCACCGTTTCCAGTCGGGCACGAAGCAGTGGCACGGCGAGATACAGCAGGCCATTGAACAAGTGGCCCGCCTGTCAAAGGCCGATCTGATTGATTTCTATGATTCGCTCTACGTGCGCCCCGACCTCTTCCCCGATGGTCTGCATCCCAATCCCGAAGGTGCCGGCATCATGGCGCAGACGGTCTATGGTGCCATCACCGGCAACTACGGCGGTTTGCATATGCCTGAGATTTATCAGGACTACATGGTTTTGCAGCGCAACGTGCCTCTGATTGTTAAGGGGCGTGCTGATGCCGGTGAAGAAGTCCGGGTCAGCCTTGCCGGGCAAAAGTTAAAGACACGGACTAATCTGCGTGGCGAATGGCAGGTGCAGTTGCAGCAGCTCACAGAGGCTGGCGAAGACTACGAACTTACGGTTGAAACCGCTAAAAAGCGTTTGGTCTATCGTCATGTCGCCGTCGGTGAGGTGTGGCTCTGTTCCGGTCAGTCCAACATGGCCTTTATGCTCCGCCAGGCAGCCTCCGGTGCGCGTGACATTCCCCAGGCCGACGATCCCGGGCTGCGCCTTTATAATATGCAGCCGCGTTGGGAGACCAATGCCGTGGAGTGGCCGGCATCGGCTTGTGATTCGGTCAATCGTCACCTCTATTTTAGACCGGCCTCGTGGCAAAAGGCCACGCCGGCCAGTGTACGCAATTTCTCTGCGGTGGCTTACTATTTCGGCCGTATGCTGCGCGACAGTTTGGGCGTGCCCGTCGGTCTCATTTGCAACGCCGTGGGAGGTTCAACGGCCGAGTCGTGGGTGGACCGCGAAACACTTGAGACGCAGTTCCCCAATATTCTGCGCGATTGGTTGAAGAACGATTTCATCCAAGACTGGGCCCGCGGCCGGGCCGCGCTCAACATCAAGCAGAGCGGCAACCCTCTGAGCCGCCATCCCTACCAGCCATGCTATCTTTATGAAACCGCCGTCCGCCCGCTGCTTGACTATGCCGTGCAAGGCGTGGTGTGGTATCAGGGCGAGAGCAACGCCCACAACTGGACTACCCACGAACGCCTGTTCCAGATGCTCAAGGGCACTTTCCGCAAAGCGTTCAACAACGACCGCCTGCCGGTTATTTTCGCCCAGCTGTCGAGCCTCGACCGGCCCACGTGGACCTGGTTCCGCGACAGCCAGCGTCAGCTGATGGACGAGCGCGACGCCACCTATATGGCCGTGACATCCGACCTGGGCGATTCGCTCGACGTTCATCCGCGTCAGAAGCAGCCTGTGGGCGAGCGCATGGCCCGCTGGGCTTTGGCGCGTTGCTACGGAAAGGCGCTGGTGCCCTCTGGACCGCTTTTCGAGAAAGCTCTGCTTGATGGGAACAAGGTCATGGTGACCTTCCGCTATGGCGAAACGCTGCACGCTGCCGACGGTGGCGAGGTGCGCACGTTTGAATTGGCTGAAGAAGACGGACTGTTCTATCCTGCCACGGCCGAAGTGGTGTCCGGAGGCGTCCGTTTGCAGTGTCCGCAAGTGAAGCGGCCCAGGCTGGTGCGCTATGGCTGGCAACCCTTCACCCGGGCCAATCTGGTCAATGGCGACGGCCTGCCGGCATCCACCTTCCGCGGGGCGGTGGACTGAGGGTCTGTTCCCATGAAACGAAAACGCATTTAGAAACGCCTAAATGCGTTTTCGTTTTTTCTATGTCCGCTTTCCTCTTCCCGGGGCGTGGCTGCTGAGGCCGCTGGGCGGCAGAGTGGCCGTCGTCCCGTCGGCACGACCGCGTGGCCGCCGGTTGTGCCACATGAAAACCCTGGCGACGGTCCGTTGGTGCGGAGCGTCGCCAGGGCGATGTTTTGTCAGGGTTGTCAGATTATTTCAGGAGATTCCCCAAATCGCGGGGTACGTAGAACTTGTCCGTGCGGTCCACGTAGGTCATCACCGACGGTGTTTCCACCACACGGGGTGCCGTGCCCGTGAGGGTGGCCACGTTGGTGAAGGCTTCAACGGTGAGTTGCTTGCCGTTACGCGGGTTCTTCACCACCAGTTTTGGGAACACGCCCTTCTCTTCCGATTTCACGATTTCGTAGTCATAGCCCTTGAAGGCCACGTCGTGGTGGGTGAAGATGCGGTCGGTAAACTGGTCCATCTTGCCGTAGAGCCCGAAGCAGGCCTGCAGGAAGTGGCTCAGTTGCACGTTGGTGCTCATGCCCATGGGAATGGTGCCCTTGGGGTGGTAGGCGGCCAGGAACACCTCTTCGCCGGTGTGGCCGAAGGTGGTCCAACCCAGATAGTTACGCTTGTTGAGCAGACTGATGACGAAGCCTTCCAGTCCTCCGCGGTTGCGCAGTTGCTTGGGCAGGGGGCTCTTTTCGTAGTTCTTGCAGTGGGCCAGCTGGTCCACTTCTTCGTCGGTCAGTTCGCAGCCCTCATAGGTCAGGAAGAGCGAGCGCACGCTGTCGAAGGGTTCCTCGTTGAGCTTTTGCGCCATGCGGCGTGCCGACATTTTGTATTTGGCTATCGGGCCGAACAGCACGTCCTTGGGCTGGCGCGAGTAGTTGCTCAGCCGTGAGCAGCCGATGCTCATGCCGCTGTTGCCATGGTCGGGCACGATGACCACGGCCGTGTTGCCGTCGCGGCGGGCAAAGTCGAGGGCCACGCCGCAGGCTTTGTCGAACGCGAGAAATTCGGGCGATAGGGCGGCGGGGTCGTTGTTGTGGGCGGCATAGTCCACCTGGCTGCCTTCGACCATGAGGAAGAAGCCTTTCTTGTTCTTCGACAGTTTTTTCAAGGCTATCTGTGTGGCTTCGGCCAGCGAAGGCTGCTTGGCGTTGTCGCGGTCGATGTCATAGTCCATGTCGCCCTGTTTGAAGAGGGCCCACAGCTTGTCCGACTTGCAGTTGCGCAAGCCTTCGGCATCGTCGCGGAGGACGGTGTAGCCGTGCTTTTTGAGGTACTGCTCGTGACGGTCTTTCAGATAAGCGCCGCCGCCGGCGATGACCACGTCCATGTTCTGGTGCACCTGTTGTTCAGCGATGATGTCGTAGGCGCCGCGGTTATAGTAGTGGGCCGAGCAGTCGGCCGGGGTGGCGTGGGGGAACACGCAGGTCACCACCAGTCCCGTCGATTTGCCCTGCAGCTGCTTGGCGGCCTCCAGCAGGGTGGCCATGGGGCCGTAAGCCTTTGTGCCGTCGATGGGGTCGATGTTGTCCTTGCCGTGGTCGGGCGGGAACGTGGACACGTAGCCGGCGCGGCTGGCATGGCCCGTCATGTAGCACGATGTGGTGGGTGCCGAGTCGCCGATGGGGGAGTCGCTGCAGTTGGTGCGCACCGTGCCGCACAGGTACGGGTCAATCATCAGGTTGGGCTTCGTGGAGTCGTTGTAGTACTGCATCCAGCGGGCCAGCGACACCGTGCTGAAGCTGGTGCCGTCGGTAATGAGCAGGATAATGTTTTTGACCGGTTTTACTTTCTCTGGTTTGATGGCAGCCGGCGCGTTGCTTGCGAGCAGTAGGGCCGAGGCCATCAGCAAAACAATTCTTTTCATGTAGATGATTATGTTCAAAATAATGATTAGTTCAATTCTATGACCGTTCCCTGTCCTTCCTGACCCAACAGGTCGGCGCGGGTGATGACCACGCGCTTTACGCCGGCCCTCAGCGCAGCGAAACTGTTCTCCAGCTTGGGCAGCATGCCGCCTTGCACCGTGCCGTCTGCTTTCAGTTGGGCAAAGCCGTCGGCCGTGATGCGCGGGATGACCGAATCGTCGTCACTGCTGTCGAGGAGCACGCCGCGCTTTTCGAAGCAGAAGGTCAGCGTCACGTCGTAGTGGCAGGCCAGCGCCTTCGCCGTCTCGCCCGCCATGGTGTCGGCATTGGTGTTGAGCAACTGGCCCTGTCCGTCGTGGGTCAGCGGGGCCACGACCGGCACCGTGCCGTCCTCAATGAGCAGACGGAGCGCATCGGCATTGACACGGTCCACATCGCCCACGAAGCCATAGTCCACCTGCGTACCCGTGCGGCGGTGGGAGCGGATCACATCCATGTCGGCTCCCGTCAGTCCCAGCGCCTTCACGCCCAGCGCCCCCAGTCGGGCCACCACGCGCTTGTTCACCAGACCGGCGTAAACCATCGTCACCACCTCCAGCATCGCCTCGTCCGTCACGCGGCGGCCGTCCACCATACGGGTCTCAATGCCCAGCCGCGACGCCATGGCCGTGGCCGAACGTCCGCCGCCGTGCACCAGCACCTTACGTCCCGGCAACGCCGCGAAATCGCGCAACAGGGCAGCCAGCGAGGATTCCTCCTCCACAATCTTGCCGCCCACCTTAATAATATTCAGTTGTTCCTTCATGGAACTGCAAAGTTACAAATAAGCGAGAGTAAGGCCAAAAAGAAAGACGCAGTTTTTCAATTTTGACCCTGCCGAGCGAACGGAGTGCCTTGAGCGATAGCGAAAAACTTATCCAAAGTTACAAATAAACGAGGGCAAAGCAAGAAAAGAAAGCAAAGATTTCGTTTTCTTGCTCTGCCGGCAGAAGTAACCGGTGTGTCCAATCCCACTGGAATTACGAGCCTGTCTGGAACATCTGGAGCCTATGGCATGACCATCAAAATGTCAAAAATTTTCGCCATTTTTCCGGCGGTTTCGCAAATCGTTGATTTTCATTGGTTCTTAAGACAGGCAAAACAGAAACGCCGTTTCTGATTTTTGAAACGGCGCTTCAAACTTTCGAAACGCCGCCTTTGCAGCCCGAAATCCGGCCTCCTTCTCCGAGATGTCAATATTTTTTGGAATTTGTCAGGATTCCTCGACGTGCAGAAAATGTTTAATTTGGCCAGTTCAATAAGTTCGATGTAATTATAAGTTTGCAGAAACTTCCATGTGATAAAAATCACTTCTTTCACGGAATTTTGATACCTTTGCACCAAATCATAATCAACTAAAGTGGTATGGCAAAAGCAAAACCTTTTATCAAATGGGTTGGTGGAAAGAGTCAGCTCATTGAACAACTGGATGCACAACTTCCAGCTGACTTTGGTAATTGGGAGAATGTTACGTACATTGAGCCCTTCGTGGGTGGTGGAGCAATGTTGTTCTATATGCTTCAGCATTATCCTAATATCCGGCACGCAATTATCAATGATATAAATCCAGATTTGGTGACCTGCTATCGTACTGTTAGAGATACACCAGAACAATTGATAGAGTCAGTAAAGGATATTGAAGAGGCATATCTTGCTCTTGAGACCGAAGAGGGAAGAAAAGACTTCTTTATGGCTGCTAGAGACCGATATAACGAAAAGAATCTTGATCCTATTGAGAATACGACATTATTTTTCTTCTTAAATAGGACTTGTTTCAATGGACTTTATCGTGTAAACAAAAAAGGTCTTTTCAATGTACCTTTTGGAAAATATTCAAATCCAACAATCTGTGATCCAGAAACGATTAAGAAAGATAGTGATTTGTTGCAACGTGTAGAGATTCTAAATGGTGACTTTGAATCTACTTTTGAATATGCTCATGGCAAGACACTTTTTTATTTTGACCCTCCGTATCGTCCGTTGAGCGATACGTCAAGTTTCAATGATTATGCTAAAGAATCTTTCAATGATGATGCTCAAATTCGTCTAAAAGAATTTTGTGACCGTATCAATGATGCAGGTTTCGATTTCATGCTAAGTAATTCTGATTGCAAAGGCAAGAATGAGGAGGATAATTTTTTTGACATTTTATACCAGGATTATGAGGTCGTACGCGTATGGGCCTCTCGGAGTATTAACGCCAACCCCAATAAGCGCGGGAAACTAACAGAAATTTTAGTTAACAATTTCGATAAGGATGCAATAAGTGTAATTGTAGCTGAGGATATTGAGTCTTATAATTAAATGTGATAAATAATAAAATAGGTAATTATGGCATCAGATAAAGCATGGGAGAAAATATGGAATGACATGGAATTAGGTAAACACGATTTTAATCTATCTCCTGTTGTTATTTCTGCAAAAGAGATTAAAAAGAGCTGTCAAGAATTCACAGA
>JAGAYH010000036.1 GCA_017940565.1 Bacteroidaceae bacterium
AAGATTCTTTGTTGAGTGTATCTTCATTTGGAGCCTTCCGTCCACCAGATCTTGACACATCTGAAGGATGCCTTTCTCTATTTCTGGAGCATATCGGGCATTGATAATGTCCTGACGGAATTCTTCATCATAGACAATCTTCGCCTTTTCTGCACTCTCCAACATCAACATCGTTTTGTTATGTCTGCGGAAAATATCATCGATGTTAATACCTACAAGTATCTTGATTTCCTCAACATCCTTCAACTCCTTACGAAGTTTGAAATAGCCTGAAGAACGAAAGAATCCGACAACTGCCAAAAACCTGTCGAAGTTGTCCATGCCTAATGCGATGCCCTTCAATTTGTCAAAAAGGGTATTGCCTGTATCATTATTGAAAAACTTACTGCTCATATATTATTGTCTATGCCTTATTGTTATGTTGCACCACAGGGGTTATCACATTTTGCGACAACCTTAGGTTTACTTTTTTCAGTTGCTTTACTCTTTTCCATAACATTCTCTATGGATAATGTCTTTTCTTGGCTACAAAGTTACACTTTTTCTATTGAATAACCTTTGGTTATGTATGTATTTGCCGTTTTGTAGCTCATTTTATGTTTTTGTGCAGAAGACGGATTCACAAGCTGTTTTCGTGCAAGAGTGGATTACCCCCTTGTGGTGGCAATGGAAGAAGTTGGGACTTATTCGCCCCAATGCAAAATTATCTGTATTCCATTTGTGCCACGATGTGGTTGAGATATAGCTCAACGGCACGTGTAATCTCGACGGGAGAACCGCTTGGGCTGAACTTGCGCGAGCCGTGCTTAAGGGTGGCGCATGGAATGCTGAGGTCGGCCCAGATGCCGGCGGTGCACGTCCCCGCACAGGAGGTGCGACTGACGTATTTCGGCAGGGCGGCACGCAGCGGCTCGTAGTATTTCTGGACGAAATCGTCGGAATTGAGTGTCTTGTCTTCAGCTGCGTCTTTCAGTAATTCATAGGGAACGACAAATTCCGTCGAATCGACCCAGAAGCGCATGGTTGTGGCTTCGAGGATTTCGGGCGACACGGGCTGCGACTTCCTTGCCACGGCTACATTGGACACGACCAAGCCCAGCAAGGCAATCAGAATTCTGGCGTTTAATCTGCGGAACATCTTATATACTCCACCTTTCTCCGTTCAGAACTCGATGAAACCGGCGTTCCAAGCTCCGAGACTGGGAACTTCGACGTATGCATTACCGTCTCCGCTGCGCTCTATCTTGAGCTTGACGGGCTTCTTGCGCAGTTCATGCCAAACGGCAGTCTTACACCTGGCAGGCAGGGCAGGCAGCGAGAAACGAAGGACGCTTTGCTCGTCGATGCGGCAATTCACCAGTCCAAGTGTGCGGATGGAGCCGTCGGTGGCGACACGCGGGATGAGCAAACCCACAAACGGCGAGCAGCACAGGACAGGAGGAGCGGCCTTGTCTGCGAGTTTCTGGCGGAAGGCCTGTATCTCAGACGAGGGCTGCAAATAAATGTTGACGCCCTTCATGTCGGCATCATTCAACCGGCAGAGATTATGTCCAAGACCGGGCAGAACCGGCACACCGGCAAGCGCGAAATCGAAGAGGGCGGAGTTGGTCACTCCGGCCGTATAGCCGACAGGCTGCGTTCCCTCGTTAGCACGGGCATATTTTTTGAGCACGGCGGCACCCTCGTGCATGGGGCGGAGCATACACCGCTTCTGCACTTCAATGTCCTCTTCGCCATTATCCAAGACAAACATACTCACGGCATCGAGCCCGTAAGCCAGTGCGGCAAAACCTTCGAGCAGCACGCTCTGGCCTGTGCGCGAACCGTAGTGGCGAGGCCAGTTCTCCACTTCGGGACACCACGACTCGATGATGTCGCCACAGCCGAGAACTTTCATGTAACGAGCCGCACTCATGCTCTTGATAATCTGGTTGGCGGGATGCAGTTTGTCGTAGTAAGCAGTACCGCCCGGCCGGTAAAAGACTTTCTTGCCACTGACTCGGGCCAGGGTGTGGAGAATGGTGCGCACTACGGTGGTGTCGCTGTCGAAGAAAGTCTTCTGGTAGCCCATCTGGGTCTCGGGCGACACGGCAGCCGTCTCTTCGGCCACGATGCGTGCTATGTTATCCAAAGACGAGATGCTGAACATCTTCCAACGCTCTGCAAGCGCCTCGTCCGCAGCCATTGCCTCATCGAGGCTTTTGCGTGTCCAGTCGCGGCCTTCCTGCCGGCTGAAATCGGCAATGCAAGTAGTACACCAGCACCCGATGCGCGAACCTTCCGTAGCCGGATAATGATTGTCGTAGCGCAAGTCGTCGTCTATCCAGACGGAACGGGGCTTAATCTGAGCGTAGAGCCGGGCCACCTGACGCATGTATTCAAGAAATGCCGGCTGACGGGGACAGTTGCAGAACTTGTCTTCCACACCCGTGGAACCCGTCCAACCAGACCACGTCTTGGCAGCCCATCCGTCGGGATTCAGCATAGAATCGCCGTGGCCGATAGTCATCTGCACCTGAACAGAAGCGCCTATGCCAATCTTGCTCAAGTCGTCCTTCGCACGTACCAACTTTTCTACGTGCTTGCGGTGCACATCCAAAGACGTCGCACTTATGCCTGTTGAAAACCACACCTCGTCGCAGCAGTCCGGATACTCGCGGAAGCCGGACAGCAGGTTTCTCCAATTGGTTTCTGAAATGGTATTTGGCATCCTGAGCCTCAACATCATAACAGGGGTTTCCCTGGCAGCCACACCGACCGACAGGGCCAAGAAAAAAAACGAAGAAACAAGCATCCTATTCATCAAACGCATTTTCATGTTCATTGCAAGATTCTTTTAGTGCTATAACTATTTTTTCTCATGCAAATATACCATTTTTCGGCACACAAGACCACACTGATAATTTGTTTTTTCAAAAAAAGTATTTTAGCGCATTAGACGAAAAAAACGTAACTTTGCAACATATAAAAAAGCCAAGTGTAATCTACTAAACGACGACAAGATGGAATGAAACAAACTGTTGTAATTGACAATCGCCAGTGCCTGCTATATCAAGAAGGAGAGCGTCCGAAAGCTGTACTCGTCCAGCCGTTGGGAGTACAGGAGCGTAGTGGTATAGATGACGAAGTTGTCATAATTAGCGAGGCTACGGGAACTTCTTTCGTGATGGCCGCCATTGCCATCGAAGACTGGGAGGTGGAGCTCACTCCGTGGCACGACCCTGCCGTGTCGAAAAACCGGGAAGTTGGAGAGCACGCCCTCGACACGTTAGACTACATTACCGATCATCTCGTTCCATGGCTAACTGAACGGTATGGCAATATCCCCTTCGTTCTGGGCGGCTATTCGTTGGGAGGATTGTTTGCACGGTGGACCGTATCAAAGGTTCATTGTTTTGAGGCAGCCGCAGCCGTTTCGCCATCGCTGTGGATAGCGGCTTGGCAAGGCTTTTCTGATGCTCATGATGTTTATGCCCGTTATGTCTATCTCAGTCTCGGCGACCGTGAGGAGCACACGCGCAACAAGGCCATCGCCCAAGTGGGTGACAACATACGTTGGGAACATGAACATCTTAAGCAAGAACTTGGCCCTGACAATACGGTGCTGGAATGGAATCAGGGCAACCATTTCACGGACAGTGCCCGCCGCACCGCCAAGGGTTTCGCCTGGTGCATCAACAAAATAAACCAGCGATGAGCGAGATGTGGAACCTTTGGCACGGATGCCACCGGAAGAGCGAGGGCTGCATGCACTGCTATGTCTTCCGGCGCGATGCAGAGTTTGAGAAGGACTCAAATATCGTAGCCAAGACGTCCAGCTTCAACCTGCCCATTCGCCGTGACCGTCAGGGAGTGTGGAAAGTACCGTCAGGCACGCTGATGTGGACGTGCTTCACGTCGGACTTCTTCATCGAAGAGGGTGATGCTTGGCGCGAAGAGGCTTGGCTGATGATTCACCGCCGGAGTGACCTTCACTTCTACATCGTCACAAAACGTCCGGAGCGGATAGCCAAATGTCTGCCAGACGATTGGGACGATGGCTACGACAACGTCACCATCAGCTGCACAATGGAGAACCAGCGTCGCTCGGACGAACGGCTACCGTTGTTCCGTGAACTGCCTATAAGGCACAAGGCGATTATCTGTGAACCGCTGTTGGAGCGCATCGACTTCCGTGGCGGTCTCGGCTCTTGGTGCGAACAGGTGACGGTGGGCGGTGAGTCGGGCCGCGGTGCCCGCGTGTGCGACTACGCCTGGGTGCTTGACATCCGCCGACAGTGTCTCGAAGCCAAAGTGCCTTTCCTCTTCAAGCAGACGGGTGCGCTTTTCCGTAAGGACGGCCGGCTGTATCGCATTCCGCGCAATCAGCAGATGGCACAGGCCCGAAGGGCCGCCATCGGGTTTCAAACAAACTCTATCGAAAGTTACCAACAATAGTTTCCCGAAGGGTGAGATTCCTGTCTTTGTCTGCTCTTTTGTGAAGTCACACTCCGTAAAAATTTGCCAATTGTAAAAAGTTGCGTACTTTTGTAATCTGAAATCTTTAACCTCTAAAAGTTCAAACGTATGAAAATAATGAAGTGGGCAGGCATGGCCCTGCTGTTGTTTTGTTTGAGTGCTCCCGTGGCCGAGGCCCAGAAGCACGAGTTTGCCAACTGGAAGCGCTATGCGCAGAAGAACAAGGACCTGGGTGCTCCCGCCAAGGGCGAGAAGCGCGTGGTGCTGATGGGAAACTCCATCACCGACGGCTGGCCCAATGCCCGGCCGGAGTTTTTCAAGGACAATAAGATTATCGGCCGGGGCATCAGCGGACAGACCAGTTACCAGTTCCTGCTGCGCTTCCGCGAGGACGTCATCAACCTGCAGCCGAAGGTGGTGGTCATCAACTACGGCACGAATGACGTGGCTGAGAATACGGGCGCGTATAACGAAGATCTGACATTCGGCAACGTGGTGTCTATGGTCGAGCTGGCCCGCTATCACAAGATGAAGGTCATTCTGACAAGCTGTCTGCCCGCCGCCGGTTTCAGTTGGAACCGTTCCATCACCGATGCCATGGACAAAATCCGCCATCTCAACGCCCGCGTGCAGGCCTATGCCAAGGAGAACAAGATTCCCTACGTGGACTACTTCAGCGCCATGGTCACGGCCGACGGCACGGCCATGAAACCCGAGCTGGCCAACGACAATCCGGGCGTGCATCCCAATGCCAAGGGCTATGCCGTCATGGAAAGCCTGCTGCTGCCCGTCATCAAGAAACTGCGCTAATGGCGTGCGACCGCATGGCCGCGGTTTTAACACTTTTAAGTTAACTGCCCGAAAGGAAGCCTGAGTTCGGACTTTCGAGAAGGCACTTCGGAAATCAGAAACGGCGTTTCAAAATTTTGAAACGCCGTTTCTGTTTGCCTATTTCTGGAACGGTTGATTTTCTGCGCATTATAAGGGCCGTTTTTAGTTAACAAAATCGCAACTTCAACGGCATACAGTGGTTGTTTTCGACATCAGGCCCCGCCCTGGCGTATAAAGGCCACGATAGACTGCACTTCACCCTCCACGCCGTCGGCCGTGGTGACCGACACCTCGCGCTGCCCCTCGACATAGCGGCCGGTCAGGGGATTCATAATGTGGCGGCGGCCGGCGGTGGCGTTGCCCGATGTGGTCAGACAATAGCCCGGGGCAATGTCGGACGGATTGTCGCCGAGCGAAAGAATGGAACTGTTGCCCAGATTGACGAGGGCGTTGGCGATACCTTCACCGGTCAAGAGGCGGCGCAACTGCTCGAGGGCATAACCCTTGAGCACCCCCGAGAGGTCAACCACCAGACCGGGACGGTGGAGGCGCAGGCAACGGTCGGAGGTCAGTTCGACGTAGCGCATGAAACCAGGCTCAAAGTGGGGCGAACACACCGTGATGTCGAACAGGCCGCCCGTGTCGCGGTGGGCCTGCAGGCAGCGGTGCAGCAGCGTGTAGAGATTGGCGGAGAGGGGCATGGGGCGCACCGTGGCCCCGGCCACGGCACGCGAGAGCTCGCTGTCGGGATTGAAGCGGTTGCCCATCTCTTCCACAGCCGCCAGGCACTCGCGCATACGTTCGCAAACCGCTCCGAAGACCTGTTCCGGTTGCGGGCCAAGCAAGAGGATGTCCACGCGGGTGTGGAGTGCCTCAAACCAGGCATAGTAACGGTTGGTCGGCGGAGCGGTATGAAAAAGATGGGGCACGGCAGGGGGAAATTCAGTCGTCCAGCTCGCGAATTTTCACGTTCTTGAACCACACCTCGTCGCCGTGGTCCTGCAACAGGATGTGACCCTCGGCGGCATTGCCGAAGTTGGGCCAATTCTTATATTTGCTGTAAGCCACGAGTGCGTTCCATTCCTGGTCGTCGCGATTGTATTCGAGCAGTTTGGTGCCATTGAGCCAGTGCTCGACGTGGTGGCCCCGGACAATGATGACGGCGGTATTGAACGCGTTTATGTTAAATGGTTTCTTGTCGGGAGCCGGGATGAGGTCGTAGAGCGAACCCAGCTTGCGGTTGCCCTTCACACCCAGTTTGGCGTCGGGATGGCGCTCGTCGTCCAATATCTGGAACTCGCAGCCGATGGCCGAGCCCTCGCCTTTGTTCAGATTCGGATCTACAAAATACTTGATGCCGCTGTTGGCTCCTTTGGTAATCTTGAAATCGACACTGAGAATGAAATTCCTGTAAGTGCGTTTGGTAACGATGTCACCGCCGTTGCTGCTCTCGCCGCCATTGCCCTTGAGCACTTTGAGGATGCCATTATCGACCGTCCAGCCCTTTTCGGGGAAGGCCGTGAGTTTGGCTCCGCGCCAGCCTTCGGTGGTTTTGCCATCCCAGAGCAGTGTCCAACCCTCGGCGGCTTCGCGGGGCGACACATAGTTGTCAATGGTATTGACCTGGGGCACGCTGCTGTCTTCGGGTGTGGCATATTGGGCCGCGTTTTTGGTGCAGATACGCAGGTTGCGCCAAGCCACAGGCCGACCCTCTTCGGCTTTGTTCTTGCCAATGGTGTGAACCTGCAGGGCGATGAAGCCCTTGGGGGTCATACAGTCCAGGAGGTCGGCGCAAGCGACACCGTTTACCCATGTGCGGAGACGGTTGCCAATGGCTTCTATGCGCACCTTGTTCCAATCGCCGTGGCGGAAGGCCGACTGGGCGGCCGGATTCTTCGTGAGCGGATAGAGCCAGCCTCGGCGCGCCTCATCGTAGATGCCACCGGTCCAGGCACGCGGACTGGGGTCAATCTCGAACTGGTAGCCGTGCACCCTGCCGTCCTGATAAGTCTTCAGGCTCTCGCTGCGGAATTGCACGCCGGAGTTCATGCCTTCGGAAACCCGGAACTCGAATTCCAGGATGAAGTCGCCGTAGGTCTTGTTGGTGCAAAGGAACGAATTGGCCGTGTTCACCACCGTGTAGCCCACGATGGCACCGTCTTCCACCTTATAGACGGCCTTGCCGTTGCGTTGCGTCCAGCCTTTAAGGTTCTTGCCGTTGAAAAGCGACTCCCACTGCTGTGCCGAAGCCGTCGGGGCCAGCAGCACGACCATGATGATTGCTATTAACTTTTTCATCTCTTTCGGTTTGATTATTTCAGTTTGTATAATTCTTCCCAACCCTTGCGCGGAGGCAGCCCGCCGGCCAACAGGGCGTTGGCGAAGGCATTGTTGGTAAATTGCTTCGTCCGTGTGTCGAAGAAGAGTTTGGTGTTGAGCCGTTGGGCTATGACACCGAGGCAGAACACCTGGCTCAGCACGCCGTTTATCTCAAACGGAGAGCGCGTCTTCTCCTGACCCATACAAGCCAGCAGGAAATTCTTCTGATGGTTGCTCGGACTCTTGGGCACCTCCGGCAATCGGTCTTTCATCTCCCGCGCTTTTTCCTCGGGAATGATGCTGAGTGTACTGCCGTGGCTTCCTCCTTTGAAAATGAGATCGCGGGTATAGATGATTTTACCCGGATTGAGTTTGGCGCGCGGGGTCTCACCTTGATTGGTCGAGGGAATGTTGGCGTTATACTGCGAGCCGCCGTAGCCCGGGGGCAATGGGGGCAGGTTGTCGAGCCCGTCGTACCAGGTGATGTCCACCGGCGGCATGCCGTCGCGTGCGGCAAAGCGGAAGAGGATGGTAGAGGAATACGGATAGAAGAAATCGTTGTGTGCTTTCTGGTTGAGCAACGTCACCTCGTAAGGCAGGCCCAAGTTGAGGAATTCGTGCACGGTGTCGAGAATGTGAGCTCCCCAGTCGCCGAGTGCGCCCATGCCGAAGTCGTACCACGAGCGCCACTCGCCCTGATGGTATTTTGAAGAATAGTCGTGCCATTGGCTGGCACCCAGCCAGGTGTCCCAGTCCATGCCCTGAGGCAGCGGTTCGGCCGCAGGCAGGTGCTTCATGTTCGGGTCGAAGCCATGCCAGCGCCGGCTGTTGTTCATGTGGGCCGTTACGGCGGTCACGTCCTTGATGATACCGGCCTCGAACCATGTCTTGAACTGGAAATAGTTGGCTTCGGAGTGCCCCTGGTTGCCCACTTGAGTGGCCAGTTCGGGGTGACGGCGGGCCATGGCCATAAGCAGTTCAGCCTCATGGAATGTCCGCACCATGGGTTTTTCCAGATAAATGTGCTTGCCGTGCGCCAACGCCATCATGGCCACGGGGAAGTGGATATGGTCGGGCACGGCAGCCACTACAGCCTCGAAATCGTTGCTGCCCTTCTCGAACAGTTCGCGGAAATCGCGATAGCGCTTGGCTCCGGGAAACATGTTGAGCACCTTTTGGCACTGGCGGCCGTCAAGGTCAACATCGCACAGGGCCGTCACTTCTATCATACCGGTACGCACGAAGTCGGCCACGTCCTGCTCGCCCCGGTTACCTATACCGATAAAGGCTATCTTTACCTTTTCCTTCTTGGCCTCGGCCGTTTCGCGCGAGGTCATCATCACGGGCGACGGGGCTGCTGCCAGGCGGTGCGTGCCGCCAAGGGCAAACGTGGCGATGCCGGCTCCCATGGTTTTAAGAAAATCTCTGCGGGTTGTCATTGTTTAAGGGGGTTATCTGTTATTTTATCTTTTAACCAGCCGTTTCACGCCATATGCCACAAGCCGCAGAGCCGTCCAGACGGCATACAGAAACGCTGTGGCGCCGAGCACATACAAAATGGAAGTCCACAGTTCGCTGACTGGGCTCTTGTAAAGAATAATGGCCAGCACATTGAGCGCCATGGCAATAAGGAAACACACCAGCAGGGTCACCATCTCGGTGCGCACTCTCCGGGCGGGAATTACAATGTCTTTCATCTCTTCAGGGGCTTTATTGTGGTTTCGTCGTGCCATAAGGCGCGTAATCTGTTTTCATGTCGTCAGGGAACTCCAGCGTCTGGCCGGTCTCGATGGCCTTGTGTCCGAGCAGGCACATTTGTGTGGCATAGTAGCCTTCTTCGGCAATGCGCGGGGGCTGCTTGCCGGTGCACACGGCTTCGACGAAGGCTTCGGTGAGCAACGAGGTGCCGTCGCTCTCGGGCGCTTTCCCCAAAATGTATTCGCCGGGGTTGACACGGGCCACTTCGGGGTCCCAGCTGCTGCCGGCAAAGGTGTTTGCGCCCCACACCTTGTTTTCCCAGTCCATCAGCATCTGCACGAAGGCCGGGGCGGGGGCTGCTCCGTAGTCCTCGAAATAGAATTTGCCGCGCTCGGGCTCCACGGTGCCCAGATTGCCCTGTATCTGCTCCTCGAGGCCATAGAATTTGTTGCTGATGACCGAGGCGTAGGTCATCTGCTCGCCGCTCTCAAATTCGTAGATGCAGTGCAGATTGTCGTACACCTCGCGGCCGTCGTTCCAGAAAGTGATGGCCCCGGTGCCCATGACGCGCTTGGGCAGTTTGCCCAGCGCCCACGTGCCCACCTGCAACTGGTGGCAGGCCAGTTCTGTCATCAGACCTCTCGACGAGTCACGGTAGAGCCGCCAGTTGATTTGCCGCTCCAGTTCGGGCGAGGGCACCTCGCGCCGCCAGTCGTTGTTGCGATACCAGAAGGCATTGATGGCGGCTATCTTTCCGAACACGCCGTCGCCCACCATCTCCATCACCTTGATATAGCGCGGGTCGAACAGCCGCTGTTGGCCGGTGAAGAAGATGCAGCCCGTCTCCAGATGATGCAGGTACATGGCCCGCGCCTCCTCCATGGTATAGGCCATGGCCTTTTCGCAATACACCTGCTTGCCGGCGTCCATGGCGTCCATGGCTATCCGGTAGTGCGTGTTCAGCGGTGTGGCTATGACCACGGCATCGATGCTCTTGTCTTCGAGCAACTGCCGGTAGTCGGTGTATGTCTTGGCCGTCGGCACCATCTTCAGCGCCTCGTCGAGCGAGGGCTGGTAGATGTCGGCAAAAGCCACTACCTCGCACTTGGGATTTTCGGCGAGAAAACTTAACAAAAACCGTCCGCGCGAACCCGGGCCTATCAATCCCAGACGTACTCGCTCGCGCCTGCTCTCGTCAACCGAGGCGAAGGCTGCCAACCACGGACTCGTGGCAGCCAGCACCCCCGTGCCCATGATGCCCAAGTTTTTCAGAAACTCGCGACGGTCAATGACTCCTTTCATCTGCATATTCTTATACTGTTTTAATCTTAAAGTATCGTTCCGACCACAAATTTGCGAAAAAACTTGGAATTTGCAAACTATTGGCGCGCTATTTATTGACAGAAACGCAGTCAGACGCAACGAAAACGGAGTTAGACAAAACGAAAACGGAGTTAGACAAAACGAAAACGGAGTTAGGTTTCACAAGACGGCGCCTCGAAACGACAAAGCGGCGCCTCAAAAAATCGAGGCGCCGCCTGAACGGTTATAACCGGTCTTGTTCTTTCTTACTTTATTTGCTTTCGCCCTCCTGACGCCGGTAGGCAGCGTAAAGAGCCTCCAGCTCCGCCAATTTCTGGCCCGGACGGTCCTCAAAAAAGGTGCCGCCATAGTAGAAACAGGCAAAACCGCCCGACACAATGCCCCAGCGGCAAGCCTCATGCAGGTCAAGCACAGGGCTGCCGGCATACATCTGGCGCGCCAGCGAGGCCACGACACCGCCGGCAAAGTTGTCGCCACAACCGGTGCTGTCGCCCTGCACGCCCTGCTTCAGCCGTTCACCCACAGCGGCCGACACGGGCAGGGAATGTTCCTCAACCGGTGCAAAACGTCCGGCGTCGGCCCACAGACAGACGTCGCGGGCCCCGTTGGTGACGAGCACGGCTTTCGCTCCCTGCGCACGGAAGAAGGCCAACGCCCCACCGATGGTTTCCTCGCCACTGAGCCGCAAGGCTTCCTCGCGGTCAACAAGCAACAGGTCGATAAGGCGATAAGCATCGTCGGAATCACCCAACGGCCAACGCTGGCCAGGATTCTTCTTTTCGTTGAGCGAATCGTAAACCGTGTTGACGACCGTCAGGCAACCCTTGTCCTTCGCCTTCGCCAGCATCTGCGTCAGTCCTTCGTGAATGCGCGGCACAATGGCCGTGCCGCCGAACACACAGATGTCGGCTTCGTAGAAACTGTCGTCCACATCGGCGGGCATATAGTGCCACGATGCCCCGATGGTATTCACAAAGGTGCGCTCACCGTGGCCCTCATCATAAACAGGATCGGAAAGTACCGTGGTGGCCGCCGTCTCGCTGCCCGGTTCCACCCTGTAGTGGGCCAGATCGACCGGTGTGCGGCTCAAAGCCACCGCCAGACGGTCGCCGACGACGTCGTCGCCGCGGCAACCATAGAAACTGACACGGCTTTCACGGTAGGCCAACTGGGCGGCGTTGATGAGCGCCACGATGCAGGGACCGCCGATGTTTTCCTTATCAGGCTGACAGCCCTGGGTCAAGTCTTCTTGGAAGTCGGCAAACCTATGGCCGACAAAATGCTCCACCTCTTCCTCAAATTGCAGTTTGCCCGGCTCAAGCCCGCCGTCGCCCGGCGTGCGGCTCAAGTATTTCTGGAACGACGGAGCACGGAAATTTATGTGGCCGTAGATGCGGTCGAGCAGACAGCAGCCTACGCCGGCAATACGTACGGGTTGCATGGCTTAAAGAAACTTGGTGTAATCGGAACACAGGAGATGCAGCGGCTCCTCGTCTTCGTCAATGTCGGGGAAACGGCCCACGGGCTCGAAGAAACGGTTGTCGGTGGTATCGTCGTTACACTGGCTTACCTCACCCACCATGACCTTGCCCTTGCCCGGCTCACCATAGAAACGGTGGTAGAGATACTGCTCCATGCAGATGCTCTGTCCCGGAGTAAGAACAATCCGTCCGCCGGGCTCCATGACGTGTTCCACGCCGTCAATGCGGTAGTGAACGGGGGTATCGGCAAACTGTTCATCCTTGTCGGCGTTGTAGAGTTCAATGACCAGATTGCCACCGCCGCGGTTGATGATGTCTTCCATCTTCGACCAATGGAAATGCATCGGTGTTTCCTGATTCTCTTCCACAATCATTATCTTCTCGGCATAGGGCTTCTTGTCCACCCCGTACTTGCCGTTGCGGATGGTAAACAGGAAGAGGCCACGGTGCAGAAAGTCGCCTGAGCCAAAGTCGGTGATGTCCCAGCCGAGCATGCGTTCGGTGATATAAGCCACTTTGTCTTTGTTGGCTTTCCAGTCGGCCAGACTCCAGTTGGCCCATTCGGGCAGATAAAATTGGCGTGAAGCCAAAAAAGCCTTGGCATCGCGCAAAATTGCATTGATTTCGCTACGTTTCATAATTATCGTTTTTAGTAAATGTTTATGTCAGAAACAGGAGTATCCTCGGGTGCGGCTCCCCATGCTCTGTTGGGGCGGTTACCCATGGACAGTTCCAGAGTGCCGCCGGCTATGAGCTGCTGGTGGGTAAACCAGGGCTTCGTCAGTGGCTGGCCGTTGAATGTGGCACTTTGAATAAATTTGTTTTCCGGCGAGAGGTTCTTGGCACGCACCGTAAAGGTCTTGCCGTCGGGCAGGTGCATCGTAGTCTGGTCAAAGAAGGGACTTCCGATGACGTATGTGTCCGTGCCCGGAGTGACGGGGAAGAAGCCCATCATGGAGAAGACCACGAAGGCCGACATGCCGCCGCCGTCTTCATCGCCGGGTATGCCCAGATAGGAATCAATGAAGTAGGTGTCGATGAGACTGTGGATATATTTCTGTGTCTTCCACGGGGCACCCACGTAGTTGTACAGGTATGGGATGTGGAAACTGGGTTCGTTACCCATCTGGAACATGCCCATCAGTCCCGTGGCATCGGGCAGAACGTTGTAGAAGCGCCACTTGGCCGTGCCCACGCCCATGTGGAACAACTCATCGAGTTTGGCTTCGGCCTTCCGGCGCCCGCCCATCAGTGAGATGAGCCCGTTGAAGTCGTGCTTGACGTCCCAGTTGAAGATGTAGGCATTGTTTTCGGTGAAGTAAGCCCGTCCGTCGTGGCGCGGGTTGTAGGGCTCCACCCATTGCCCTTGGCTATCCTTGGGCCACATCATGCCTTTGTCGGTACGGAACACGTTACGATAGTTGGCCGCCCGTTTCAGGAAGAGTTTCTCATCGGTTTTCTTTCCCAACACCTTGGCCAGTTTGGCTATGCACCAGTCGGAGTAACTGTTCACCGTCGTGATGGAGACTGCCTGCCGGCGTTCCCAGTTGGTGTCCACCTGTGCCACCGTTTCCTTTTCGCCCGGTTGCAGGGCGGGATAGTAGCCGTGCTCGTTATAGAAAGAGTCGATGGATGTGGCCGGACCCACATACCAGGGCAGCAGGCTGCGCTCCAGAGCGTTTTTGCGGAAACCCTCGTAGGCCGTGGCCAGGTCAAAGCGCAGGCCCTTGACCCAGGCATCGGTCATCCACACGGCAGCAAAATTGCCTGTCATGGCGGCCCACTCGCCCGAGGTGATGGCAAAGCGCGGCATGGCACCGCCCTCGCGGTACATCTTGATATAAGAATTTATCTTGTCCACTTCCATACGCGGATTCAAGATGGTATGAAGCGGTTCCAGGGCAATGTGAGTGTCCCATATCCAGTTGTCCACGTAGAAGGGTTCGTTGGTCTGGTGTATCTGGCGGTCCCAGGCACTGAAGTATCGGCCGTACTCGTTGATGTTGACCATGCGTTCGGAACAGCGGTAGAGGGCGGTATAGAACGTGCGTTTTTGCGCCTCGCTGCCTCCGGCCACCTCTATCTGGCCCAGACGGTCTTCCCACACGCGCTTGGCCTCGGCCTTGACGCCGTCGAAGTCGAAGCGCGGTATCTCCCGGTCCACGTTAGCCTTGGCCTGTTCGGGACTGACATAGGAAACACCGTAGCGCATCTGCACCACCGTCGTTTTGTCATCGACGGCAAGCATCATGTTGCGGCGGTCCTGGCCTTGGTAGGCGGCCTCACCCACGCCGGTGTCAAACTCGGCGTAGAGATAGGCTGTCATTTCCTTCGTTTCCCACGGGCCAAACACGGCTGTACCCTTCACCACACGGTTACCGTCGGTCGCGTACGAACCTTTTTGGGTCAGGCTGCGGAAGCGCACGACGTGCTGCCCTGCCGGGTCGAAGGTCAGCCGCACAATGCCGCTCTTCTTCGAGGGAGCAAACTCAAGCGTCACGCCTTCAAGTTGCGCACGGTAATAATAAGGATGCGTTTCCTCGTTGTTGCACACACCGGTCACCGGCCACATGGCCTCACGCTGGACAGTGGCAAAGGGCATGAACCCGAAAATCCAGTGGCGGCGGTAGTTGGGCATCTGCAGCGAGAAGTCCTTTATCCAGTCGTCGAGCATATTGTCGCGCAGCGGCACGAAACGCAGCATTTCGTTGGGCAGATGCATCGTCTGGCGCGTGGTTTCGAGCAGAACACTCACCCCGCCGATAGTGGGGTCGGCATAGTCGGCCAGCGACTTCTTCTCCGGACTCTGAGACGCCGCTTTGTTTTTTCGAGGCGCCGTTTCAAAATTTTGAGGCGCCGCTTCTGCGTTCTGAAGTCCCGTCTCTGCCGAACGGGGTATAGCCCTATTGGCCGCCGGTGCCCCAATCGTCAGACACACCGCCAGAGGCAAAGCCAGAAGCCGGAATCTTACAGGCAATAATTTCATGATTTCAGGCTTTTCCGTCGCTTTCGAAAAGACGAATATGGTCGGCCACAACGTCGCGCGAAGCGTCAATCATCACTTGTTTCAAGGGAATGTAACCCTCGTCGGGCTTGGCAGCCAAACGGGCGTTCATCTGCTTCATGATGCCGCGCTGTATGGCGGTGGCCACATTGATTTTGCAAATACCGTTGTGAATGCAGGCCTTGAAGTCTTCCGTGCTGGTGCCGCTGCCCCCGTGGAGCACGAGCGGCAGGCGGTTGGCCTCATGGATTTCAATGAGGCGGGCAATGTTGAGCTGGGGCGTATGCACGTAGTGGCCGTGCAAATTGCCTATGGCAATGGCCAGGGCATCCACCCCCGTGGCCTGCACGAAGCGCACCGACTCGTCCACATCGGTGAACACGTCAGCCGTATCGACGCCGGAGTCTCCCACCTTGCCCAGTTCGGCCTCCACGTCCACGCCGGCGGCCTTGGCTATGCGTGTCACCTCACGGGTGACGGCCACATTCTCCTCAAACGGAAGGGCTGCTCCGTCGAACATCACCGAAGTGAACCCCAACCGGATGGCCTTGACACAGGTTTCGAGGCTCTGGCCGTGGTCCAGGTGCACACAGACGGGTACGGTGGCCTTGCGGGCTGCCTGCAGGAAAAGCGGAGCCATGAGGTCGAGCGGAGCTTCTGGAAACTGTACCTCGGCTAACTGCAAAATAATAGGAGAACGCAGCCTCTCGGCGGCCTCAATGGCGCCCATAACGTTCTCCACACTCAGGCTATTAAAGGCGCCCACGGCATAATGGCGTTCGTTGGCGTCACGGAGAATTTCACTTAATGTTACTAACATGGCAATGAATGTATCTTTAGTTTTTTAGTTTTTTCATATCCATCTCCATCAGAATGGGCAGGTGGTCTGAGGGATGCCAGAAGTTGGAAATCTTCTGCGGGTTGCGCACCGGCCGGGTATAGTCGTCACGGACGACAGCGGCCTTCTTGACACGCTTCTTCAAGGATGGTGTAACATACATGAAGTCGATGCGCGAGCGGCCGCCGGTGGTGCTGACCACGCTGTCGGGCCAGACGGTCTTGATGATATCCACGTATGGCGTGGCGGCACGGATGTAGTCGTGCACGAGGAAACGGGTGTCATTGTCGGGATAGCCATACACACTGTTGTCCACACGCGACACCGAATTGAAGTCGCCCATCATGACCCACAGTTCCTTCCGGGCCTTGGGATGGGAAAGCACGGTCTGCTTACAGATGTACTCCATCTCGGCGCGGCGGAACTTGTCGCCCTCGCGGTTCGCCTTGCTGGCCTCGCGGCGGTCAGCAGGCACCTTGTAGCCGTACTGCTGGGGCCAGGTGTGAAGGGTGACCAGATTGAGCGTTTTCTTGCCCAACTGCACCTTGTACCACGATGCGCCGTGGCAGACGATGGTATCGGCGTTGCCGGCAATGAGTTTTTCGGCCGTCATGGGATAGCGCGAGGTGATAAGCTGCGGATAATGGTCTGGATGAGCGCTCAGATAAACATAGCGGTGACCGTAGCGGCCGGCCAGACGTTGCCAACGGGCCAGGCACTCGGCTTCTGTTTCCACCTCGCTGTTGGCTGTATTGGCTACATATAGTTTCTGGGCCTCACACCATACACAGATGTCAGGTCTCTGAGCGGCCACCCACGAGGTGAAACGCCGGTAGTCGTCGGTCTGGCCGTCCCACATGCCGTTTTGAATATTCCAATAGAGCAGGCGCAACTGACCCTGCACCGACAGGGCCGCCAAGGCCAGAAGACAGAACAGAATGGTATGCCGTTTCATAAATTCTTACGGTTAAAAGGCTACTTGCAACTGGGCCTGCACCATGTTGGCATCGGGCAGACGGTCATTGTTGTGACGGGAATAAAGCACCTGCATGCGGCACTTGGGGTAGAACCAATATTGCAGTCCGGCCGTGTAGCGGCGCTGCTGGTCGGCGTAGGTGTCGAGCCAGTCGAAAGAAGCCACCACGTCCAGATGTTTTAGAAGGACATTGTTGGCCGTCCCGGTGGCATAGACACCCTGGCTATTGCTGCGACCCTCACGGCCCCACATGTATTCAGAACGCAGATTGACCGGAGCCGTCTTCAGCAGGCCACCCACGGCGTAGCGGTCGCGACGGAAGTTACCGTTGTGTTTCACGCCACGGATGGGGGCTTCGGGATTGACCCAGCCGCCCAGTCCGTCGGGCACCACATCCATGTTACCCGTACCTTTCATGAGTGAAGCACCCAGCATAAGTTCTTTTATGGGATAATAGCCCAAACGGACCATAAAGTCTTTCTGTGAATTATTGTCACCCTGGTTGCGCCCGACGCCGTTCATCAGGGCCACATCGTACGACAGGGCTCCGTCAATCAGTTTTCCATAGACATTAATGCCCGCATCGCGACCGGCGCTCTTGGGCATCATGACGGGGTGGCTGCCACAGACCATGTAGTCGGTTACCATGGCCATGGGGGCAATCATTTCAAGGGAAGTGGGCGAAAGCGGGTTTTCAATGCTGAACGGTGTTTTCATCTGTCCCACCTTCACTTGCAGGGCATCGTTGTATTTGTAGTTGAACCACAATTCGTGGAGCGAACTGTTGCACAGCTCATACATGACGTAGGCGTTGATGTGCTTGGTCACCTGAGCGTTTCCCATTAGGATGATGCGGGCCAGTTTAAACTCATTTTCCGGGTCGGCAGCACTGTTCCAGTTGTAGCCTCCCTGAGCATAACCGGTCAGGGTGATGCGCTCCTTCACGGTATTAACCACGTCGTTGATGTTTTGCGCCTGCAGGGTGGTGAAACCTATCAAGGCAGCCAGAAATAAGATCCTTTTTTTCATAAACACAAAATATTAATGCAGTTTTTATTTGAAGTATTCCATGTAGCGGTCATACAGATGATGTGCCTGAATGTAGGCCGACTGCGGACTCATGAAGTGGGAAAACTCGAAGGTTATGGCCTTGTCGTAACCCTGCCGTCCGGCGGCCTCCAGCTTCAGGCGCAACTTGTCGAACTTAATGGGCAGAAACTTGATGGGCATATCGCGGTCAAAACTCTCGGCATTGGTCCAGCACTGCATGCCGTAGCGGCGGGCCAACTGTTTATTCACCGAGAAGAAGGCATCAAGTTCGTCATAATCGATGTGGCCGTCCTGGAAAGCACAGGCATCCACCACGTCATGTATGCCATCGAATATTTCGTTCCATTCGCGCTCGTGCTGCTCTATCGACACGCCTTCGGCTTTCGTCAGGGCGGCACCGGCAGCAGCCACGGCCTTCTTGCCGTCTATCCAGGGTGAGATGAACGTGGGCAGACCGTTCGACACCTCTTTGCACATCTTGCCCATGCCGTGGAATGTTTCAATGGCCCCACGCGTCTGACGGCTGATTTCGGTACTGATATACCAGCCGCCGAAACTCTTATGATGGCCGTAGTTCTTCCACACCTCGTCAATGACATATTTGTTCGTCTCCAGTTCCTGTTCCATTTTGCCCGAGTCCCAATAGACGCCGGTGTCGTAGAGTCCGAACCAGAACTTCATGCCATATTTGTCGCTTAGCCGCAGGAACAATTCCAGCAAGTCCATCGACGGCTGGTAGCAGCCTCGTCCCAGCAGATATTTCGAAGGCCAGGTGATAAACTTGCGGTAGCCGCTGCGTATCATGATGACCGTGTCGATGCCCATCGCCTTCATATATTTGAAATCCTGCTCCCACTCCTTCGGTCCCCAGTTCTGATGCGGGATGTCATGGGATATTTCATCCAGGAAGGTACCCGTGATACGGAGGCCCTTGTTCTTCACCAATATGATGTCATCGTTACTGCCACTGGCAAAGGGCTCTGCGGCCCGCTCCACCATACCCATGGCGGGCACTGCCATAGCTGCCGCGCCGGTCAATGCCGTGCGCTTGAGAAATTCACGTCTGCTTTTATCCATACTTTTTTGTCTTTTCAGCAAGCAAAGTTAGTGAAAAACCTTACTTTTGCACCATAATCTTTACAAAAAATGAACTATTACCGATTATTCCTCGTTTTGTTCTTCCCCGTCCTGCTCTGCACTGCCGTTTCGGCACAGACCGAAGGAGACTGGAGCGGCCGGCTCTCTGTCGGAAAGGCTTCGCTCACACTGGTGCTGCATATCAGCAAAGACCGGTGCACCCTCGACAGCCCAGACCAGAACGCCAAAGACATCGCCGCCACCCTGCTCCATCTTTCAACCGACAGCGTAAGCCTCGCCTTTCCGCTCATCAACGCCAGTTACCAGGGCCACCTCGCCGATGACCGGCTGCTGGGCACCTTTGTACAACACGGCCAAAGCCTGCCGCTCAATCTCCAGCGCGGTGAACAGAAACGCCTGCGTCCGCAGACTCCGCAACCGCCCTTCCCCTACTCTGTCCAAAGCGTCAATTTCTTCAATCCCGACGACGGAGCCATGCTCAGCGGTACGCTCTCGCTGCCCGAGGGATTCACCGGAAACACCCCGGTCCTGCTCATGATTACCGGCAGCGGGCTCCAGAACCGCGACGAGGAACTGTTCGGCCACAAACCTTTTTTCGTCATCGCCGACCATCTGGCCCGCCACGGCATCGCCACCCTGCGCTACGACGACCGCGGCACGGCCTATTCCACCGGCAACGTCAAGCACGCCACCACCGCCACATTCCTACAGGACGCTCTGGCCGGCATCCGCTGCCTCCGCGACCGCGGATTTAAAAGGGTGGGCGCCCTCGGCCACAGCGAAGGCGGTACCATCGCCCTGCTGCTGGCCGCCCAAAAGCAGATTGATTTCGCTGTCACGCTGGCCGCCGGAGCCACCAGCGGCCTTCAGTTACTCATCGACCAGAACCGCGCTTTGCTGCAACAGTCGGGGATGACTCCCGATACGGTGGAGGCCTATTGCCTGTCTCTGGAACAAGTGTTGCTGAAAACGGTGCAACACTACCGGCCTGACACCTCTTTCCCTATAGAAACTCTGCTTGACTCCTTGCCTCAGGCCAAAATCTTGTCAGCCGGATTGCGCCAAAACCTCAAGGCCGTGGCCCGGCAGGTGGAACAGCAACCTTGGATGCGCCACTTCATCACCATCGACCCTATCCCGGAAATCTCAAAAATACGATGTCCCTTGCTGGCCCTCGGCGGCGACAAAGACCTGCAGGTCGTTGTCCATCCCAATTTCAATGCCCTGCGGCGCCACCTGCCGCGCAACAAACGGTCGCGCCTGATCACTTACCCTGACCTCAACCACCTTTTCCAAACCTGCCAGACCGGCCTGCCCGACGAATACGGGCAGATAGAGGAAACCATCGCCCCGGCCGTGCTCGACGACATCGTCCGGTGGGTGCTTTCGTTGAAATAACGGGTAGTGGATCGCCTGTCCATCGTTCTGCCTTTTTTCGGCACCGTAAAAGGCACTATTTTCATGTTGCAAAGTTACGACACCATCCCCCCTTTTTGCAAGAAAAAAGCCTAAAAAAAGGAACTGCCGGCCGAATGTCTTACCATTCAGCCGGCCTGCTTCCCATAGTGAACTTTACTTTCGTATTTTCTTACCCTTCTGGATGTAGATTTCACCCTGCTTGGGATTCTCTACCCGGCGCCCTTGCAGGTCGTACACAGTTTGAGACTTGGAAGAGGAAACTCGAATATGACGGATGCCTGTAGCTTTTTCTATCTTATCGGTAAATTGATAAATACATTTCTCACCATCATAACATGATAACAAGAATTCGTCGCTTACTAAACTGAATGGACCGACGTCACTACCGATTTCTTCATAAAGATAAAAGACTTCATACATCATACCGCCAATTTTGTGACTAACCTCTGTACGGAAATAGTTAATACCTCTGATGGAGTATTCTCCCATATAATATTTTTTGTCATCCAAATCATATACAAGTGAAGGCGTCGTTTCCCCGGGAATTACCTTAAATAATTTGTGGTTTCCGTCTTGTTCCATCATGCCGCCGAAATATGTCGGTTCGTCACTACCAATTTGGCTATAGGCTTTCTTATAAGTAACATCACCAATGATGGTGTCACCTTTTATCCAATAACGGCAAGTATCGTTTGTTAAATTCATCTGTTTCACGATGTATGATGGGAGTTTGGTTACCCACACCTTGCCTTCTCTAAGCAGTGGACGCACTTCACGGGTCCACTTTGTTTGTGATAACGAGTTCACTACGAACAGCCAGCTGAAGATTGCGGCTAACATTACTGTCTTCTTCATATCTTTCAATTTTTAAGGGTTATTCTGCTCTGTCTATATCTATCTCGAAGGTGGAACCAAGCGGATTGGTAAATCCGTTCTTGATATATACTCCTTTCTGTGCCTTCAAAATTACAGTTTTTCCCGAACCTACACTCACATTGCCAACCGGTTTTTTATCGGTGGATGTAATGAATGATGTATCACCATTCAATGACTGGAAGGAAAAATCCGTTTTGCTAAACGCTAACGAATACTCCAGGGTTCGCTGGGCTTTCGCCCCAAACGGCATCGCTGTGCATAGGCACAGGAGCCAAAGAATCGGTTTTGTCATGTGCATACTCTTTATTCGTTTTTGTATTTGGTGCAAAATTCCCGTATTCTTTCTAAACAAAATGCACTAAAAAGGGTAATTCTTCTGTTTCCTGATGAAAAATTACCCTTTTTAGTAGTCTTTTCTCGTTGCCTCTTCCTAATTTTGTAGGAAAAATAAATCCGTATGAATAGTATTGGGAAAAATTTTCAAGCAACAGATACCATAGAACAAAAGATAACATTCTTTATTGATTTGTTGTCGTCTGTTTCTACGCTTACGTATGAGAGTTTTTATCTGTTAGACCTTTCAAATAAGCGGCTTCTTTATGTTTCAGAGAATCCCTTTCCTTTATACAAACTGTCGCAAGAAGAACTTATATCCAAAGGCTTTGATTTCTACCTGTCATTCTTGAATGAGAAAGAGCGTGAATTTTTTCTATGGCTTCAGCGAGTAGGAAGAAAGAAAATGAATGAAGTGGATGAAGCCCGTCGTTTGTCCAGTTTTTTGACTTACGACTTTCATGTCTGCTTACCCAATAAGAAACAAGTGCTCGTAAACCGGAAAATAAAACCTTTGACAATAGGCACAGAAAAAGATATAGAATTAGCTTTAGCTATCGACACTTTGTCCTCCAATACACATTGGGGAAATATCCGCTTTTATAGTGATGATCCTATTTTTTATGAAGAATTGTCGCTTACGACTCTCCAATGGAAAAAAAAGAGAAAGGTCGTGTTAACGCCGGCAGAACAGGAAATGGTCATTTTGTCTTCCCAAGGATGGAATATGAAACAGATTGCCGAAATGATGAATAAATCGATTGATTCCATTAAGCATTATCGGAAGAAACTGCTGGCAAAAATGGGAGTGAAGAATATCGGTGCAGCCATCGTAGCCTCTATCAATGGCCGCAAGCTGTGACCCTCAGCACGCACTCGCAATACCTTTCACCACGCGCAGCCGGCCAAGACTGTCACACGCTGATTTTCGTCGGGCCTCCAAACAAGTAATACCGAAACGCCATCCCCCCTTTTTGCAAGAAAAAAGCCTAAAAAAAGGAACTGCCGGCCGAATGTCTTGCCATTCAGCCGGCAGGTTTTTATAGTTTTTTGTTTCAGTGTTCTCTCTTTTTTTATTCCCACTCGATGGTGCCCGTGGGTTTCGGGGTGAGGTCATAGAGCACGCGGTTCACGCCCGGCACTTCGGTGATGATGCGCCGGGTGATGTGATGCAGCAGCGCGTAGGGTATCTCCTCGATGGTGGCCGTCATGGCGTCGCGCGTGTTGACGGCACGGATGATGACGGGCCAGTCCCAGCTGCGCTTGTTGTCCTTCACGCCGGTTGACTTGTAGTCGGGCACGATGGTGAAATACTGCCAAACCTTGCCCTCCAGGCCGTTTTTGGCGAACTCCTCGCGCAGGATGGCGTCGCTCTCGCGCAGGGCTTCCAGCCGGTCGCGGGTGATGGCACCCGTGCAGCGCACGCCCAGTCCGGGGCCGGGGAAGGGTTGACGGAACACCATGTTGTCGGGCAGGCCCAACTCCTTGCCTACGACACGCACTTCGTCCTTGAAGAGCAGCTTTACCGGCTCGACCAATTCAAACTGCAGGTCGTCGGGCAGGCCGCCGACGTTGTGGTGGGACTTCACGGGACCGGACTCTACGATGTCGGGATAGATGGTGCCTTGGGCCAGGAAGCTGATGCCCTCCAGCTTGCGGGCCTCCTCTTCAAAGACGCGGATGAACTCGGCGCCGATTATCTTGCGCTTCTGCTCGGGGTCGGCCACACCGGCCAGTTTGTCGAGGAAGCGGTCAACGGCATCGACATACACCAGATTGGCGTCCATCTCGTCGCGGAAGACGCGCACCACCTGCTCGGGCTCGCCCTTGCGCAGCAGACCGTGATTGACGTGTACCGACACCAGCTGTTTGCCCACGGCCTTGATAAGCAGGGCGGCCACCACGGAGGAATCGACACCGCCCGACAGGGCCAGCAACACTTTCTTGTCGCCTATTTGTTCTCGCAATTCGATTATCTGTTCTTCAATGAATTTCTGGGCCAGAGCGGGGGTAGTGATGCGCTCCATGTCGGCCGGACGGACGTTACCTGTAGTCATAAGAGATAAAGATTTGATATAAAAATTGGTTTTGGTTAAATCATTAAAGAGAAAACTTTACTGTGAGCAAAATTACGGAAAAGTTTTCGTTCAGCCGACGATTTCAACCTATTTTCTGAAAAGACGGCAAAAGTTCGTTTTCCGCCATTTTCCAAAAAATTTTGACAACCGGGAGAAAGAGGCCGGATTTCGGCCGTCAAAAGCGGCGTTTCGGATTTTTGAAACGGCGTTTCGAAAGTTTGAAACGCCGCTTCTGTTTAAGAAGATTTGAGACCCGATGAAAATCAACCGATTAGGAAACTACCGGATTTTTGGTAAAAATTTTTGACATTTTATGAGGTTAGAGGCGATAAGATACGCCCATTCGGGCATGCCGGAAAGAAATCTCCGCTCTCTTTCCGGCATTCCTCTCATTTATTATTGTATCTTTGGATAAGATACGCCCATTCGGGCATGCCGGAAAGAAATCTCCGCTCTCTTTCCGGCATTCCTCTCATTTATTTGTATCTTTGCGCTGTAAAAGATTTGCCGATGGATATGTATCGTTTCATTCTTTGGACCTTACTGTCTGTTACTCTCTCCGTCTGTGGCAGTCGGGCAGGGGCAGCGACAGGCGGCGGCCATGCCAAAAAGGTAAAGGCCATCTGGGTGGATGCCAACAGCAACCGCGCCCGCTTTGAAACACCGGCCGATGTGGCGGCGTATGTGAAACGCATCGACCGCTGCGGTTTCAACACCATCTACCTGGACGTGAAGCCCGGCACGGGCTATGCCTTCTTCAAGAGCACGGTTTTGCCCAAGGCGCAGCGCAACGTGAAGGGCGGACCGGAACCGACGTGGGACTACGTGGACACGTGGCTCAAGGCCGCCCGGCGCCACGGCATCGACGTGTATGCCACAATGATGACGCTCTGCTTCGGCAACACCAACCAGCGCCGCGGCGTGGTCTATGAAGACCCGCGCTGGGACGGCAAGACGCAGGTGATGATGCGCGGCAACCGCCCCGACTCGCTGGTCGATATCCGCGACGTGACGGAGGTGGACGCCGCCATGCTCAACCCCACGCTGCCGGAGGTGCAGGACTTCGTGGTGAGCTATATCAGGGAACTGGTGCAGAACTATCCCGGACTGAAAGGCATCTGCCTGGACTACTGCCGCTGGTGGGACGGCAACTACGGCATGGGCGACTCGACGCTCAACCGCTTTGGGCACTACATCGGACAGCCCGTGACCAACCGCAACGACATCATTACGGCCGAGGGCGGCATGGGACCGCTCTATGCCCGGTGGATAGAGTTCCGCGCCCGGGCCGTGACGCAACTGATAGGCCGCGTGCGCCAAGCAGTAAAGGCCGTGAACCCCCAACTGCAGCTCCACCTGTGGTCGGGCACCGACTGGGAAATACGCTATGCCTACGGACAGAACTGGGCCAGCCCGCAATATGTGCCGCAGGGCCCCATGTTCACCCCAACATACAACCAGACCTCGTTCGCCCCGCTGATTGACGCGCTCATCATAGGCGCCTACAGCGAATATGCCTGGACGGAGGAGTACCCGGGCACCAAGTGGTGGGCCGTGGAGGCCTGCATGAACCGCTACCCGGACTACGTGAAGGGCGCCTGCCCCGTCATAGGCTCCATACAGGCCTACACCGACTACGCCATGAAGAAAGGACGCGGACTGACCGATGCCTGCGCCCTGTGTCTCGAAGGCTCCGAAGGTCTCATGGTATTTGAACTGGGACACATCGCGGAGCGCAACGAATGGCAACAAATCCGCGAGGGCATGCGCAAGAACGCCCTGAAAAAGCATTAATCACAACAACAACAGAAAAATGAAACATTACCTGCTGTCACTTTTCCTCTTCGTTTGCGCCGTGGCCAACGGTGCAGCTACAGAAAAGCGTTTTAATGATATTGTCATCACCCCGAAGGCTCCGCTCAAGGTGAACGGGCCGCAGGGCGTGAGCGCCCCCTATGGCGGAACGATAGGCGGCCGTCCCGTCGTGGCCGGCGGCTGCAACTTCCCCGACACCCCGGCTGCCGAAGGCGGCACAAAGGTGTTTTACCAAGACATCTACACCCTGTTGGACAACGTATGGACGCTCTCCGGACAACTGACGAAACCGCTGGCCTACGGTGTGGGCGTCAGCGTGGCGGACGGACTGGTGTGCCTGGGCGGTACGTCCGACGGTAAAACGAGCGAAAAGGCCGCGTGGCTGCTGACGGCCACGACCGACGGCAAGGTATTCGCCAGAGAAATGCCGCCGCTGCCCGTGGGACTGGACCAAATGGCCGGAGCCTACGGCGACGGCTACATCTACGTGGCCGGCGGACAGACCGACGGACAGGGGAGCACCAAAGCTTTCCGGCTGAAATACCCGGGCGGCAAGGCGTGGGAAACGCTGCCCGACGTGCCCGGAACTCCCCGCGTGCAGCCCTGTGCCGCAGTGCAGAACGGAGCGCTCGGACCGCAATTCTACCTGTTCGGCGGTTTCGACCCCGAAGCCAAGCAGACCCACAGCGACGGCGTGACCTATAACCCGAAAACCAATGAGTGGACAAAGACAGCGGCCCTCGACGGCACCCTGACCGGAGCGGCCGCCGTGGCCAGCGGTTGCGGCCATGTGCTCGTGTTCGGCGGAGTGAACAAAGATGTGTTTGAACAGGCCATCAGCCATCCGCAGCCCGACTACCTCACACACCCCGCCGGGTGGTACAGGTTCAACGACAAGATTGCCGTTTACAGCACGGTGACCGACTCATGGTGCACCATTGAGGGAAACACGGCCTTTGCCCGCGCCGGAGCCGCCGTGGTGACATACAAAGACGCGCTCGGGGCCTCCCACTGGACCGTCATCGGCGGTGAAGAGAAGCCCGGCGTGCGCTCGGCCGACGTGACCGATGTGGAAATGACCTACACGGCCTCCTTCGGCTGGCTCAACTGGCTGGTGCTGGTGCTCTACCTCGTGGGCATGATATTGCTGGGCGTTTACTTCATGCACCGTCAGAAGGGCGGTGAAGACTTCTTCAAGGGCGGCGGCCGCATACCTTGGTGGGCGGCAGGCATCAGCATATTCGCCACCATGCTCAGCGCCATCACCTACATGAGCATCCCCGCCAAGGCCTATGCCACCGACTGGACCTACTATCCCATGCAGATCTGCATACTGCTCGTTTCCTTCCCCGTCATAAAGTATTACCTGCCCTTCTTCCGCCGGCTCAACGTGACCACGGCCTACGAGTATCTGGAGCGCCGTTTCAACTATGCCACGCGCTTCATGGCCTCGCTGCTCTTCATCGTGTTCATGGTGGCCCGCACGGCACTGGTCATCTTCCTGCCCTCGCTGGCCATGACGGCTGTAACGGGCATTGACATCTACATCTGCATTGTGCTCATGGCGGTCATCACCATCGTCTATTGCACCATGGGCGGCGTGGAGGCCGTGGTGTGGGGCGACGTCATCCAGGGCATCATCCTCGTGGGCGGCGCCGTGCTGGCCGCCGTCTATCTCATCACCAACACGGGCGGCGGTGCCAGCGGCTTCTTCGACATCGCCACGGCCAACGACAAGTTCCGCATGTTCGTCTGGAGCCTCGACTGGCGGAGCGCCACCTTCTGGGTGGTCATCCTCGGCGGACTGGCCAACAACCTCATTTCCTATACCAGCGACCAGACCGTCATACAGCGCTACCTCACCACGAAGGACGAGCGCAGCGCTGCCCGCGGCATCCTGACCAACGGACTGATGTCGGTCGTGGTCACCATAGCCTTCTTCACCATCGGCACAGGGCTCTACACCTTCTTCAAGACCCACCCCGCCGCCATGGACATGACCATGCAGAAGACCGACGCCATCTTCCCCTTCTTCATGATGAGCCAGCTGCCCGCCGGACTGGCCGGACTGCTCATCGCCGCCGTCTTCGCTGCCACCATGAGCACCATCGCTTCTAACATCAACAGCATCTCCACCGCCTTCACCGTGGACTTCTGGGGACGCTTCCGACGCATCACGGCGCAGGGACAGGTCAAGACCGCCCGCGTGGCCGGCGTGCTGGCCGGACTCATCGGCATGTTCATCGCCATACTCATGGCCATGGTCGACATACAGAGCCTGCTCGACTATTTCAACACCATCCTGGGCCTGCTCAGCGGCGGCATAGGCGGACTCTTCCTCATGGGCATCTTCTTCCCCCGCATCGGCAGCCGGGCCGCCCTCGTGGGGTTCCTCTGCGGTACGGCCACGGTGATGTGGATGAACTTCTGCACACCGGCCTCCTTCCTGCTCTTCGGCTTCGTGAGCATGGCCGTCAGCGTCGTTGTGGCCCTGATACTTTCATACGTGTGGCCACAGCGCGGAGAGCAGCAGGGACTCACGTGGAAAACGCGTCCGCAGGAATAAAGAATAAGGAATACTTATAACATCCGAAGCGGCGTCTCAAGAGTTTGAGACGCCGCTTCGGAATTTTGAAGTCCGACTTCTACGTAAATTTCCTCCCTACAGGTTGCGTCCGACGAACCAAATCAGCACAAAGACCAGGAAAGCCCAAGCCAACCGGGGGTTGTGCACCCTTCTGTAGAACGCAGGCCACCGCTTGCGTGTTTGTTCGGAAACGAGAAGCAAGGTCACATAGGGCACGGCCAACACCAGCAAGGCATTCATGCGCACGGCCTGCACCACATCGAAATGGAGCAGGGCATGCACGGCCCGCTGGCTGCCGCAACCGGGACACTGCCAGCCCGTGAGCATCAGAAAAGGGCAACGGGGAAAGAGTCCGCCCTCGGAGGGGTCGAACACGAAATAGACTCCGGCAACGAGCAACGCTGCCAGCAAAAGCCACAGCAGGGAGCGCGACATTTAGAACTTGGCCAGCTCGCTCAGGTCACCCAACTTGCTGAAGAGCACTGCGTAGAAGGACAAGTAGAGCACCCAGAAGCCGATGCCCACGCACAGGGTGATAAGGGTCCACGTGCGGGCCTTGCGCGAATACTCCTGATAGTTCTGGTAAGCCTTGGCAAACCACGCGGCGTTGGCCTTGACGGCATAGACGATGGCGGGAATACCGAAGGGCATGCAGCAGAGGAAAGTCACAACGATGGCCTGCCAGAGCCACGTGCTGGGAGCGTCGGCCATGTAGGCGGGCTTCTCCGACGTTTGTGAGGATGCTGCGGGCGCATGGCCCTCAAGGGGATTCTGTTGGTTGAATTCTTCCATGAGTTAACGGGATTTATTGGGAGGGAAAACTGTTAATGTTTGCGCTTGTTGAACACTTTCTTGCCCTTGTTGCTGACTATGATGCCGCTGTCAGAGGGACTGGCGGGGCGGCCCTGAAGGTCGTAATGGCGGGCAGTGTCTCTGAAGCCCCGGCGGTCGAAGCGCTTGGGCTTGATGCCCATGAGGTCGCTGCGCAGGGAATAGGCTCCGTCGGTGATTTGCTCCACAGAATACTTTTTGTAGATAATGGAATAATCGGAACCGTAGGTGGACTCTTCGTAGATGAAAGCCACGCTGTCATCCTGCTGCAGGAGCAACTCGGAGTAGGCCGAACTGATGCCTGTGGCCTGGTGGCTGCCGTCCCAATCGCGGGCAATAGCGGCAGCGTTGGCATAGTCGGCGGCATTGGCAAGTTCCTTGTAATGGATGCCAACGTTGGTGCGGCCGCTGCCGAAGGGCACCGACTGGAGCAGAAGAAACATCTCCTCATTGTCGGCCGTACGGGTGACGGGCAACACCAGAACACCGCCGTTGCAACTGTTGTTGGCTGCCAAAATGCCGCCGTTGTTGGGCGTACTGCTGGCAACGCCGGTCCACAGGCCGGTGGCCTTGGCAGCATTGGAGTATTTGTAAACATTGAAAAGACGGCCGTTGTTGGCACGGCTGCTGAGGAGCACATTGCCGTCGGGCAGTTCCACACACTTGGGCTCGTCGCCATTGGGCACGGGATGGTCCGTCACAGAACCGAGAATCTTCCAGGTGCGGCCCAGGTCGTCGCTGTAGATAACGCGGTTGCCGTTGGGACGGGCGCACAGGGCGGCATAGATGCGGTAATGGGTGCCCACCTTGATGCGGCGACTCTGGAAAATCTTGCCGCTGCCCACAAACATCGACTGCACCACTCCGGCGGTGTCGGCGTCGAAAAGTTTATAGATGGACTCGGTGATTTCTTCCGGCTTGGACCAGGTAAGGCCGCCGTCGGTGCTGTAGAAGCGGGCGATGCGGTTGGGATTCTCGCGGGTAGTGGTGGAAGCGCCGTAAACGGTGTTGCCGCAGACACAAACCAGCAGGATGGTGTCGCTCTCCAGGTCAGCCACAGCGGCGGCATCGCCGAAACCGCAGTCCCAGGCACCGGTGGTGCCAGTGCCTGAAACAACCACGAACTCCTTCCCCCAGGTCTGTCCGTTGTCCTGCGAGATGCGGGCCACGAGGTCCACCCGTCCGAAACCGATGTCGGTGCCGCAGTAGCGGTAGTCGGCTATGGCTACCAGATTGCCGCTGCGCGTTTGCACAAGAGCCGGAATACGGTAGGGAATGGTGGCGCCGGCGGGAGTCACAAAGAGCTCCTGCAGGGGTTCCAGAGGCACTTTCGAGCGTTCTACCGTAACCACGAAATTCTTTGTATTGACAAACTTGGCGGCTGAAGCCTTCACGTTAAAACTGGTCGATTGCAGGGTGATGGCACTCACCTCCAGACGGGCCGTAGCCTCGCCGTTGCAGGTGACGGCACTGCCGCCGCTGGAGGGGGTGACGGTCATGTCAACCGTGGCGTCGCTGTTGGTGAAGTCGAAACTGTAGCCGGTGATGATGTAGCCGTTTGAAACGGTCATGGTGTAGTTGCAGCTCTTGCCCGCTCCGGTATAGAACTGGATGTCGTCGGTGCCGCCGTAGTTCATCATGTTGTTCTGCCCGGTGGTCAGCGTCAGCTGAGGGTCAGTGGCCTTGCTGGCCCATGCCCTGGCCCAGGTGCCGCCCGCGTTGGTAGCGGTCCAGGTGCCGCTGGCGGCGTTCACTGCAATGGTAATCACGTCGTCGGCGCGAGCGCCGGTCAAAGCCAAAGTCAAGGCTATGGCAAAAGCAAAAAACTTCTTCATTTTATCTGTTTATCTGTTTTTATTTGTAATCGTAGGCATGTTTCGGATAGTCGATGGTATAGTGCAGGCCTCGGCTTTCCTTGCGCTCTATGGCCTGCCGGGTAATGAGGTAACCCACATTGATGGCGTTGCGCAGTTCGCAGATGTCGCGTGTGGCCTTCACACGCTTGAACAGTTCCTCGGTTTCTTCAAAGAGCAGGTCCAGGCGCACCCAGGCACGGTGCAGGCGCAGGTCGGAGCGCACGATGCCCACATAGTTGGACATGGTCTGGCCCACTTCGCGCATATCCTGGGCGATGAGCACCTTTTCCTCGTTGGTCATGGTGCCCTCGTCGTTCCATTCCGGTATGGCATCGTTGAACGTGTACTGTTCAATGGCCTCCACGCTGTGTTTGGCTGCCGCGTCGGCATAGACCACAGCCTCAATGAGCGAGTTCGAAGCCAGACGGTTGCCACCGTGCAGGCCGGTGCAGGAACACTCGCCCACGGCATAGAGGCGCTTGATGCTGCTCTGGCCGTTGAGGTCCACCTGAATGCCGCCGCAGAGGTAGTGGGCGCAGGGGCACACGGGGATGTAGTCCTTCGTGATGTCGATGCCGATGCTCAGGCACTTCTGGTAGATGTTGGGGAAGTGGTGCTTGGTTTCTTCGGCGTCTTTATGGGTTACGTCAAGGTACACATGGTCTATGCCGTGTATCTTCATCTCCTTGTCGATGGCGCGGGCAACGATGTCGCGCGGGGCCAGCGAGAGGCGTTTGTCGTATTTCTGCATGAACTCGGCTCCTCCGGGCAGGCGCAGTATGCCGCCGTAGCCGCGCATGGCCTCCGTGATGAGATAGGCCGGATGGGTCTCGCCCGTGTGGTAGAGTGCCGTGGGATGGAACTGGACGAACTCCATGTCCTTCACCGTGGCTTTGGCGCGGTAGGCCATGGCGATGCCGTCGCCCGTGGCTATGTTGGGGTTGGTCGTGCTGTTGTAGATGGCGCCTATGCCTCCCGTGGCCAACAGGGTCACTTTGGAGAGGAATGTGTCCACCTTGCCCGTATCGGGGTCGAGGATATAGGCCCCGTAGCACTCGATGCCCTCGGTACGTCGGGTCACCTCCATGCCCAGGTGGTGCTGTGTGATGATTTCCACGGCGAAGTGGTTTTCGAGCACGGTGATGCGCTTTTCGCGGCGCACGGCCTCGATGAGCCCGCGCTGGATTTCAAAGCCCGAGTCGTCGGCGTGGTGGAGAATGCGGAACTCCGAGTGCCCGCCCTCGCGGTGCAGGTCATAGGTGCCGTCTTCCTTCTTGTCGAAGTTCACGCCCCACTTGACGAGCCGCTCGATGCCGGCAGGAGCCTGCTCCACCACCTGGCGCACCGCGGCGGGGTCGCTGATGTAGTCGCCGGCCACCATGGTGTCGTGGATATGTTTCTCGAAATTGTCCACCTTCAGGTTGGTCACACTGGCCACACCGCCCTGGGCCTTGGCGGTGTTGGCCTCGTCCATTGTGGTCTTGCACACCAGAGCCACCTTGCCCTTGCCGCTCTGCGCCACTTGCAGAGCATAGCTCATTCCGGCCACGCCGGAACCTATTATCAGAAAGTCAAATTTGCGAATCATGGGGTTTGGAAACTGATTTATGGCTACAAATTTACGATTTTTCCGCAAACCGAGCCAATTTTGTCCGCACGAAAACGGAGTTGGTCCGCTCTAAATCCGATTTAGGCGCGACGAAAACGGAGTTAGTTCTCCCGTCGCCCCGACTATTTCGGACGGTCCGTACCGTCAGAACCACGGCGGCGCCCGTCGAGAAGCCCACAAGCCGCAACGGGGCTGGCGGCAGGGCAAAAAGTCGGGGTTTCGGGCGATTATTGTGAGAAAGACGGTGACTTACTGGCGATTTTTTGTATTTTTGTAGTTCAATCCGCAGACTATGCCTTTGAGACACGAGATGAAAAGACTGATTTTGACCCTGTCCCTAACCCTGGTGCTGGCCGCCAGCGCCCGCGGCATGACCCAAAACGACACCATCTTCATCGATGCCGCCACGGGCGACACGCTGCGCCCGGCGGTGCAGTTGCCCTGGCCTCAGAATCTGTCGGCAGCGCTCGACGCCCTGACCGGCGACGAGATGTTCCAACGCTCGCTGCTGGGCCTGATGGTGTGGGATCTGACCACCGACTCCCTGGTTTACGAAAAGAACAGCCACCAGCTGATGCGCCCCGCCAGCGTGCAGAAATTGCTCACCTCGGTGACCGCCCTGAAAGACCTGGGCGCGGCCTACCAGTTCCAAACGCGGCTCTACGCCACGGCACGCACGGACAAAGACAGCATCCTGCGCGGCGACATCTATATCCGGGGAGGTTTCGACCCGCGCTTCGGGTCAGACGACATGGAGTCGTTCGTGGGCGCCCTGTCACGGGGCGGACTGAAATGCATCGACGGCCGCATCTTCGCCGACGTGTCGCTGAAGGACACCCTCAAGTGGGGCAAGGGCTGGTGCTGGGACGATGAAGAAAAGACCCTGACCCCACTGCTCTACAACGGCCGCGACGTGTTCATGAAGAAATTTTTCGAAAAACTCGACGCCTACGGCATCAGCCACCCGGGCGACTACATCTACCGGGAAGTGCCCCTCGACAGCGTGTGGCTGCTCGACGAACGCAGCCACACGGTGGACCAGATACTCGTGCGCACCCTCAAACAAAGCGACAACCTCTACGCCGAGTCCATCTTCTACCAGCTCGGGGCGCAAGACGGACAGCCCTACCCCTCGGCCCGCCTCTCGGCAGCCAGGATAGAGGCCCTGCAACGCGAATTAGGCCTGAATCCCGACGACTACAACGTGGCCGACGGCTCGGGACTGTCGCTCTACAACTATGCCACGCCCCACGAGATAGTGACCCTGCTGCGCTACGTCTGGAACCATGAGGAAATCTATGCCCACCTCGTCACCGCCCTGCCCATCGCCGGTGAGGACGGCACCCTGAAAAACCGCATGAAGGGCGGCGCGGCCCACGGCAACGTGCAAGCCAAGACGGGCACCCTGAACAGCGTGAGCACACTGGCCGGCTACACCACGGCACCCAACGGCCACCGCCTCTGCTTCTGCATCATGAACCAGGGCATACGCTCGCAGTCGTGGGCCCACGGCATACAGGACGCCATCTGTGAAATGATGTCCGGCATGTAACCCCTGCTCCGAAATAACACATAAAACATAAGACATAAAAATGAAACATCTCAATCTCTTCTTTGCCGCTTGCCTGCTCTCGCTGGGCTTGCAAGCCGAGACCGTGTGGCACAACCCGCAGACCGAAAAACTGACGGGTGTGAACAATGTACATAACCAGGGCTTCAACGAAGGCAACTACCAACGTCTGCCGGCCAGCGCCGAAGCCATCGTCCGCAAACCCGTATGGAGCCTCTCGCGCCACTCTGCCGGACTGGCCGTGCGCTTCCGCACCGACGCCAAGGACATCACCGTGCGCTACGGCGTGACCGGCGGATGGAACATGCCCCACATGCCGACCACCGGCGTGTCGGGACTGGACCTCTACCGCGTCAATGCCGACGGCTCGCACGACTTCTGCGCCGGCACCTACCGCTTTGCCGACACGGCGCGCTACAAGTATAAGAACGACCTGCAAATGGTGCAGGGACCCGTGGAATACGTGCTCTACCTGCCGCTCTACAACGGCGTGAAATGGCTGGAAGTGGGCGTGGACGAAAGCTGTTCTTTCAGCTTTATCGCCGCCGACCCAAAGGTGCGCCCCGTCGTGGTCTATGGCACCTCGTGCACCCAGGGAGCCTGCTCGTCACGCCCCGGCAACGCCTGGACCAACATCCTGAACCGCCGTCTCCACGTGCCCGTCATCAATCTGGGATTCTCCGGCAACGGCATCATGGAACCGGAAATGATAGAGCAACTGGCAGCCATCAATGCCCGCGTCTATGTGCTCGACAACCTGCCTAACCTGGACCACTTCACGGAAGACACAATCACCCACCGCGTGGTTTACGCCGTACACCGTCTGCGCAAGACGAGCAACGCCCCCATCGTGCTGGTGGAGCACCCGGGCTACAGCAGCGACAAGACCAATATCGAGCGCCACAACAGCTACCGCATGACCAACCGCGCCCTCTCGGCTGCCTATAAGCAACTGCGCAGCGAGAAGGTGAAAGGCCTCTACTACGTGACCTCGGCACAACTGAACTACGACCCCGACGGCATCGTTGATGTGGTACACCCCAACGACATCGCCATGCGCAACGAGGCCGACGGCATCACACCGACATTAAAGAAAGTACTGAAGAAATATAAAAACTGATTGATGACCTTTGAAGAACTGGGCGTGTCGGCCCCCGTGCGCCGCGCCATCGAAGAACTGGGATTTGTGGCACCGATGCCGGTGCAGGAAGCCGTCATTCCCTACCTGCTGGGCGAGGGCAACGACGTGATTGCCCTGGCGCAGACGGGCACCGGCAAGACGGCAGCCTACGGCATCCCCGTGATTCAAAAAATAGACCCGACGAATACGGCCACGCAAGCCGTCATACTCTGTCCCACCCGCGAACTCTGCCTCCAGATTGCAGGCGACGTGAAAGACTTCTCACGCTATGTCGAGGGTCTCAGCGTGGTGCCCGTCTATGGCGGAGCCAATATCGAGAGCCAAATACGCGCCCTGAAACGCGGGGCGCAAATCATCGTGGCCACGCCGGGCCGGCTCATTGACCTGATGGGGCGCAAGGCGGCACGGCTCGACCAGGTGGAGAACGTGGTGCTCGACGAGGCCGACGAGATGCTCAACATGGGTTTCTCCGAAAGCATTGACCAGATATTGGAAGGCGTGCCGCAGGAACGCAACACCCTGCTCTTCTCGGCCACCATGAGCAAGGAAATAGAGAAGATAGCCAAGAACTACCTGCGCAACCACAAGGAAATCGTGGTGGGCTCGCGCAACGAAGGCGCCGAGTTCGTAAACCACGAGTATTATCTGGTGCGGGCCAGCGACAAGTATTTGGCCTTGAAACGCGTGGTGGACTATTACCCGAAAATCTACGCCATCATCTTCTGCCGCACCCGTCTGGAGACACAGGAAGTGGCCGACAAACTCATCCAGGACGGCTACAACGCCGAGGCCCTGCACGGCGACCTCAGCCAGGCACAGCGCGACCTGACCATGCAGAAGTTCCGCCAGCACAACACCCAACTGCTCGTGGCCACCGACGTGGCCGCCCGGGGACTCGACGTGGACGATCTGACCCACGTCATCAACTACGGACTGCCCGACGACGTGGAAAACTATACCCACCGCAGCGGACGCACCGGCCGCGCCGGCAAGAAAGGCACGAGCATCAGCATCGTCCATCTGCGTGAGAAAGGGAAGATACGCCTTATTGAGAAAACCATAGGCAAGTCATTTGTGAAGAAACCCCTGCCCACGCCCGGCGAGATATGCACGAAGCAGCTCTACCGCGTCATCGACCAGCTGGAGCGCGCCGTAGTGGACGAGGAACAGATTGCACCGTTCCTGCCCGAAATATACCGCAAGCTCGACTGGCTCGACAAGGAAGACATCGTGAAGCGCTTCGTGAGCATGACCTTCGGACGCTTCCTCAGCTACTACGCCAATGCCCCTGAGATAGAAGAGCCGCAAGAGCCCTCCAAGCAAACCCGCGGCGGCACCAAAGCCAAGGGTGCGGCCAAGACTCCCAAAGGCGCGGCCAAAGCGGAGAAGGGCTATGTACGCTTCTTCTTCGGCGCCGGCAAGCGCGACCACTTCTTTGCCCGCGAAATCATAGGTCTTATCAACCGCTACACCCTCGACCCCGTCGATATCGGCCGCATCGACCTGATGCAGAATTTCTCTTTTTTCGAAGTACCCGAAGGCGTAGCCGACCTGGTGGAAGGCGCCCTGCGCAATGCCCGCGACAAGGAAGGCAGGCGCATCACCGTAGAGCGGGCGGACCAACGGGAGAAAAGCCGCCATGCCAAGCCCGCCTACAAAGGCAAGAAAGATTTCAAGGACAAGAACGCCCGCGACACCAAGCCCAAAGCCAAAGCCAAGACCGGGGGGAAGGAAAAGGTGGACTGGCGGCAGTTCTTCCAACACAACAACATCGTTGCGGACTCTCAGGACGACCCTTGGGCCAAAACGAAAAAGAAAGGAAAAAAGAAATGAAACGCGCCCTCTTACCCTTCGTCCTCGCCCTGACCTCGCTCACCCTGTGGGCCCAGCACCCGGTGCTCAAGCTGGGCGGAGGCTGGGCTTCCCACTACGGCGGCTCCACACGCAACGTGGGAGCGATAAAGATTGGCGTGGGCTATGAGGTGGAGCTCGGCGGCCTGTGGTCGGTCGAGCCCGGCGTGTACTACATGGCCAAAGGCTGGAAGGACCGCGACCGCCAGGTCATTGTTTACGATGAAGACGGGGAGATTGTCTATGACGACGAGGGCAACATCGTAACCGGTCTCATGAACGTCACCAGCAACACCAACTACGTGGAACTGCCCGTGCTCGTCAACTACTACGTGCCTTTGTCAACAGCCCACTACCTCTCTTTCTCAGCCGGTCCCTACGTGGCCTGGGGCGTGGGCGGCAAGGCCAAGACCAGCGGCGACACCGGGCAGACCGGTGCGGCCCGCTTCTACCATGAGCATCCCACCTTCAGCCAGTCCGACATGCACCGTTTCGACGCCGGCATCACCGCAGCCGTCGGCTACGAGTTCAACCGGCAGTGGGCTGCCGCCCTCACCAGCGACTTCGGCCTGGCCAACGTCAGCCGCAGCGGAGCAAAGAACATAGCCATCCTGCTGCAGGTGGCCTACAAGTTCAGATAAGAAAGAAATTCAAAAATATTTTGACAAAACCGCTGGAGAGGTCCCGTTTCGGCGCTCAAAGGCGGCGTTTCAAAAAAACAAAACGGCGTTTCAAAAGTTTGAAACGCCGTTTCTGTTTGACCATATTCCCGGACCGATGAAAATCAACCGGTTGGAAAACCGATGGAATTTTTCCAAAAAAATCTGACAAAAGGGTGGTCCGTCCCCCGCCGCGGCGGGACGCGACTCTGGCCGGTGGTTTCCCGCCTATGCCTCTGACATGTTTGCCCTTTTGCAGGCCTATTGTTATAAATAGGACAAATAGAGATAGTTGGTCTGGGCGGGATACTCGGCGGCAAGGGTGTCAATCTGATTGACAACCGGCAAAAGGCCTAATTCCTGACGCCATTTGCGAACCACAAGTGCCGCCCGCTCCATCTTCATGCCCGCTTCGAGACCAAGAACGCGGGCAATCTGGAAATCGGAGAAGCCGTACTTCTTTGCCTCAAGAAAGAGGGAGGCAAATTCAGGCTCTTCGATGGCTTCCAGAAATTCAGAGTATTCCGAATGGTTATAGAAATCCGATAACCAGGCGAACTCCTTGAGACGGTCATTGACAGCAATGATGTGCTTGAGCTTTTCGAGAAACCAGCGGTCAATCATTGTCAGACGGTGTATCTGCTCTATAGAATACCCCGCCATCATGGCCTTTGCAAGAGCGAAAATACGTATGTCCGTAGCGTGTCGGAGACTCCCGGGGATGTCCTGCACCTTAATCTCATGGTTATCTACGAAGCCATGCATGCCCTGTCCTATCATGCGCAAGCCCTTCTGGATGGCCTCCTCGAACGTACGGCCGATGGCCATCACTTCACCGACACTCTTCATGCTGGAACCCAGCTCGTGGTTCACGCCATGGAACTTGGAGAGATCCCACCGGGGAATCTTGCAAACCACATAGTCAAGGGCAGGCTCGAAGAAGGCACTGGTTGTCTTGGTGACAGAGTTCTTCAGCTCGAAGAGCCCATAACCGAGGCCAAGTTTGGCAGCAACGAAAGCCAGAGGATAGCCCGTGGCTTTTGAAGCCAAAGCAGAAGAGCGGCTGAGACGGGCGTTGACCTCAATGACACGATAATCCTCGGAATTAGGGTCGAGCGCATACTGCACATTGCATTCGCCGACGATGCCGATGTGACGTATTATCTTGATGGCAAGGGCGCGCAGTTTATGGTATTCGCTGTTGGAGAGCGTCTGCGAGGGAGCTACGACAATGCTCTCGCCCGTATGGATGCCCAGAGGGTCGAGATTCTCCATGTTGCATACGGTGATGCAGTTGTCGTAGCGGTCGCGCACCACTTCGTATTCTATCTCTTTCCAGCCCTTCAGCGACTTCTCCACCAACACCTGCGGCGAGAAGGCGAACGCTTCCTCGGCTTGTGCCTTCAGTTCCTCGTCGTTGTCGCAGAAGCCTGAACCGAGACCGCCGAGGGCATAGGCGGCACGAAGAATGACGGGGAAACCCAACCCGTGGGCTGCCCTCTGCACCTCCTCGACGGTGTTGCAAGCTTCGCTCCTGATGGTCTTCACGCCAATCTCGTCAAGCCGCTTGACAAAAAGGTCCCTGTCTTCGGTGTCGATGATTGCTTGGACGGGCGTACCAAGAATTTTGACGCCGTATTTCTCGAAAACCCCTTTACGGTAAAGCTCCACGCCACAGTTCAGCGCGGTCTGCCCACCGAAACTCAACAGGATGCCGTCCGGCCGCTCCTTTTCTATGATCCGTTCCACGAACTCTGGCGTGACGGGTTGGAAATAGACCGTGTCGCTGACACCCTGCGAGGTCTGAACCGTTGCGATATTAGGATTAATGAGAACCGACTTGACACCCTCTTCCTTCAAGGCTTTCAGTGCTTGGGCTCCACTATAATCAAACTCTCCGGCCTGACCAATTTTGAGGGCACCGCTGCCAAGAATGAGAACTTTCTTAACCGTTGATAAGTTGGGACGCTGTTTGTGGGCTGACAGGCTGCCTGCTTCTACCTCCAACAGGTTTACGCGCTCACCGGTCAGCTTGTTCACCAAAGAAACAAATTCATCAAACATCCATTCCGTATCTGTTGGCCCGGAGCAGGCTTCCGGGTGGAATTGTGCAGAAAACCAAGGCTTGGTCCTGTGGCGGATGCCTTCGTTGGAGCCATCGTTCATGTTTACGAACAACGGTTCCCAATCTGCAGGCAATGTTGAGTCATCAACGGCATAGCCATGATTCTGGCTCGTGATAAAGCATTGTGTGGTACCGACACGCTGCACCGGTTGATTATGACTGCGGTGGCCATACTTCAGTTTGTATGTCTGAGCGCCAGCAGCTCTTGCCAAGAGTTGATTTCCGAGACAAATGCCCATGAGCGGCCGCACTTCCGGATTGTTCAAGAATGTGCGGATGTGCTCCACAGTTCTACTGCACCTCTCTGGGTCGCCAGGACCATTCGCAAGGAACAAGCCGTCGAAGTCAAGCTGATTAAAGTCATAGTCCCATGGAACCCTGATAACCTCAACGCCACGGTTTATCAGACAACGTATGATGTTAGCCTTGACACCACAATCGACAAGCACAACACGCTTGCCGGCTCCCGCGTTATAGCGAATCGGCTCACTGCAGCTCACCTGTTCCACCCAATTGACAGAACCATAGTCGGATTTCTCCATACACCTGACACTTTCTGCGCCTTCTGTCGTAATCCGTCCTCTCATTACACCGTTCTCCCTAAGACGTTTGGTGAGCCTTCGTGTGTCAATGCCTGTGATGGCGGGTATTTTTTCTCGCTTTAGCCATTCGGAGAGAGACTCCTTGGCGTTCCAATGGCAATACTTCTCGCTATAATCAGCCACGACAAGGCCTTTGACATGAATCTTGTCACTTTCCATGAACTTAGGCAATGGTTCGCCTCCTGTTTCCGGAACACCATAGTTTCCAATCAAAGGATATGTTGTCACCAGTATCTGGCCTGCATAGCTTGGGTCGGTCAGGCTTTCCGGGTAGCCCGTCATTGCCGTATTGAACACGACTTCGCCAACGGCATTTCCTTCGTAGCCAAACGACCAACCGCAGAACTCGGTGCCATCGTCAAGAATCAATCTTGCTGCTCGCTTCATTGTTTTTTATTTATTTCTTCAATATGCCTGTTCGTGAACACCTTTCACCGCTCTTCCGCTGGGATCGTTCATGTTTTGGAATTCAGCATCCCATTCGAGGGCAATGGCAGTTGAACAGGCCACACTTGCCTCTTGGTTAACACATCTGGCAGCAGAGTCGCTGGGGAAGTGCTCGGCGAAGATGCTGCGATAATAGTACTCCTCCTTGTTGAGTGGTGGGTTGACGGGGAAGCGTTCTGCAGCATGCGCCATCTGTTCGTCGGTGACGGCTTCGGAGGTTATCTTTTTCAACGTGTCTATCCACGAATAGCCTACACCGTCGCTGAATTGTTCCTTCTGTCGCCAGGCTATCCCTGCGGGCAACATGTCGGCAAAGGCCTCACGGACTATTTTCTTCTCAATCGTTGTGCCGGGACACATCTTGGCTTCCGGATTGGTACGCATGGCCACATCAAGAAATTCTTTGTCGAGGAAAGGAACTCGACCTTCTACACCCCATGCCGAAAGACTCTTGTTGGCACGAAGACAGTCGTAGTAGTGAAGTTTGCTGAGCTTGCGAACAGTCTCCTCATGGAAAGCCTTCGCGTTGGGGGCTTTGTGGAAATAGAGGTAGCCGCCGAACACTTCATCTGCTCCCTCTCCGCTAAGAACCATCTTGATGCCCATGGACTTGATTACACGGGCAAGCAAATACATGGGGGTTGATGCACGGACGGTCGTCACGTCGTACGTCTCGATGAAATAGATGACATCACGTATGGCGTCAAGCCCTTCCTGTATGGTATAATTGATTTCGTGATGTACAGTGCCGATGTGGTCGGCCACTAACTTCGCCTTTTCCAAGTCGGGAGCACCCTTCAAGCCTACGGCAAAAGAGTGCAGCCGGGGCCAATAAGCCCTGGTCTGCGAATTGTCTTCTATGCGGTGCTCGCTGAACTGCTCTGCAATGGCTGAGATGACAGAAGAATCGAGCCCGCCGCTGAGCAGCACGCCATAGGGCACGTCGGACATCAACTGGCGCTTCACGGAGTCTTTCAGAGCATCGCGAATGGCATCTACGCTTGCCCCGTTGTCCTTCACTGCATCATAATCAAACCAGTCACGCGTGTAGTAGCGTTTCATGCCGGGCTCTTTGCTCCAGTAATAATGACCGGGCAGGAAGGGTTCGTACCGCTCACATTGTCCTTCGAGTGCCTTCAGTTCGGAAGCGACATACACCGTTCCATCGCTGTCATAACCTATATACAGAGGTATCACACCGATTGGGTCGCGAGCTATCAGAAACTCATCCTTTTCTTCATCGTAAAGGGCGAAAGCAAAGATGCCGCTGATGTCCTCCAGAAAATCTATGCCCTTGTCACGATAGAGCGCCAGGATGACTTCGCAGTCACTGCCTGTCTGGAACTCATAACGGTCTGCATAGCGGCAGCGAATCTCCTGATGATTGTAGATCTCGCCATTGACGGCCAACACTTGTTTCCTGTCGGGCGAGAACAAAGGTTGCCCGCCGCTTTCGGGATCAACGATGGAGAGACGTTCGTGAGCAAGGATGGCCGAACCACCACAATAAATGCCACTCCAGTCAGGACCGCGATGCCGAATCTTTTGACTCATGCGCAAGACTTTTTCGCGAAGTTCGTGCGTCTGCTTCTTAACATTGAATATCGATACGATACCACACATAATGATATTTACACTTTAATGATTTACTATTCATTTTCGTCTAACACTCTTTGCGTAATTCTGGTGACAATCAACTTCTTTCTCTTTATATATAATATTTCGGAGCAATGGATACCATCCGGTTAGAAAACCGGTGGAACCCTTGCAGTTTTTTGACAAAAAGATCCGTTCCCGCCGCGGCGGGACGCGACTCAAGCCTGCGGTTTCTCGCCTATGCGGCGGCACCACTTGCCTCCCAACAGGCAGTAGAGACCGATGACAACAAGCGGAATGCTGAGTATCTGGCCCATGTTGAGCCATTGCCCGGCCTCGAAGTCCACTTGGTCTTCCTTTATCAGTTCTATCAGTATGCGGAAGGTGAAGATGACCGTCAGACAGAGGCCGAAGAAGAAGCCCGACCCCGTGCGGTGCTTATGATAGCGGTAAACGGCCAGCATCACGAAGAAGAACGACAGGTAGAAGAGCGACTCGTAGAGTTGCGCCGGGTGGCGGGCAAAGGTCTCGCCGTTGTTCAGGAACACGAAGCCCCAGGGCATGTCCGTCGGGTAGCCCACGATTTCTGAATTGAACAGGTTGCCCAACCTGATGAAGGCGGCGCTCAGCGGCGTGGCCACACCCATGTTGTCAAGCACGCGCATGACGTTGACTTTCGTTTTCCGGCAGTAGAGCCAAATGGCCACAAACAGGCCCAACACGCCGCCGTGGCTCGACAGCCCTTCGTAGCCCACCATCTTCCACGACCCGTCAGCCATCTGACGGATGGGCAGCAACATCTGCACGGGGTGGGTCAGGTAAAACACCGGTTCGTAGAACAGGCAGTGACCCAGACGGGCGCCCAGCAACAGGAAAACGAAGCAATAGAAAAACAAGGGTTCAAATTTTTCTTCCGGAATACGCTGGTCGCGGTAGAGCCGGTGCATGTTCCAATAAGCCAGCAGCAGGGCGCAGCACCAGCACAGGGCATACCAGCGGATGGAGTAATTGCCGATGGTAAACACCGTGGGGTCGGGAGCCCATTGAATAAAAGCCAACATGGTTGTTCTTTGTTTGCGTTATACGTTAAAACGGAAGTGCATGATGTCGCCGTCCTGCACCACATAGTCCTTGCCCTCCACGTTCAGCTTGCCGGCCTCGCGCACGGCGGCCTCGCTGCCGTAGGCAATGTAGTCTTCGTATTTTATCACTTCGGCGCGGATGAACCCCTTTTCAAAGTCCGTATGGATGACGCCGGCACACTGCGGGGCTTTCCAGCCCTTGCGGTAGGTCCAGGCTTTCACTTCCATCTCGCCGGCGGTGATGAAGGTCTGAAGGTTAAGCAACGCATAGGCCTTTTTGATGAGACGGTTCACACCGCTTTCCTCCAAGCCCAGTTCTTCCAGAAACAGTTGCTTGTCCTCATAGGTTTCCAGTTCGGCAATGTCTTCCTCCGTCTTGGCGGCAATGACCATGGCCTCGGCGCCTTCCTCTGCCGCCATGGCTTCGATGCGCTGCGAGAGCGGGTTACCCGTCTTGGCATCTTGCTCGCCCACGTTGCACACGTAGAGCACCGGCTTTGCCGTCAGCAGGAAAAGGTTGCGTGCGGCATCCTGCTCGTCTTTGGTGTCGAAGGTGACCGTCCGGGCATTTTTGCCTTGGTCGAGCGCCGCCTTGTAGGCTTCCATGACGCTTACCTCTATCTTGGCTTCCTTGTTGCCCGCCGCAGCCGCCTTTTGCTGGCGCGACAGACGGCCTTCGATGGTCTCCAGGTCCTTCAGCTGCAGTTCGGTGTCTATGATTTCCTTGTCGCGCACGGGGTCAATCGTACCGTCCACATGGGCTATGTTTTCGTCCTCGAAGCAACGCAGCACGTGGATGATGGCGTCTGTCTCGCGGATGTTGCCCAGAAACTTGTTGCCAAGGCCCTCGCCCTTGCTGGCGCCTTTCACCAGTCCGGCGATGTCCACTATCTCGCACGTGGCCGGCACGATGCGCCCGGGGTGGACCAGTTCGGCCAACCGCGACAGCCGCTCGTCGGGCACGGTGATGATGCCCACGTTGGGCTCTATGGTGCAGAACGGGAAATTGGCCGCCTGCGCCTTGGCGTTACTCAAACAGTTAAACAGCGTTGACTTACCCACATTGGGCAGTCCAACAATGCCGCATTTCAGAGCCATAATTACTTTTCCTTTTAACGAAATCTGCCGCAAAGGTAACCATTTTCAGCGAAACCCGCGCTCTCTGCGCCCAACAAATGTCAAAACTCTCCCTGGCGCCTCCTTCTGTCGCGCTGCGGGCCAACCCCCGCCGATACGGTAAAACGAAAACGGAGTTGGAAAAAACTAACTCCGTTTTCGTCGCGACCAAATCGCATTTCGTGCCGCCGCAGGGCGTGAAAAAAGCCAGAGGGTGGAGCGTCGCTGTGACGCCCCACCCTTTACTATGGCGGTTGCCTTAGCTAAAATGAAAAGATTCTACAGATTTACATTTCAATCTTTGCCGGGCTCTGCGGGTAGTGGCGCGAGGCTTTGGCTATCTTCATGGCCGTGGCGTCAATCTTGCCCACCCCGCTGACACTGAGGTTGGCATCGTCGGCACTGCCCGCCAGGATGGCCTTGGACGCACCGGAACAATCCACGTCCAGGCTGCCTGCCTTGCCGGTGAATACCACTTTGGACGCACCGGAATTGTTCAGTTTCACCCGGTCGGCGTTGCCCGTGACGTTCACCCGACTGGCACCGCTGTTGGTCACTTTCATGTCGGCGGCATGGGTGAAGCGGGTCACGGTGAGTTTGCTGGCTCCGGAACAATCAAAAGAGTAAGTCGTGCCAGTCAACATGTCAAGAGCCAGACGGCTGCTGCCGGAGCACTGCCAGGCGAGGTCGCCGCCGGAATAGATTTCCTTGAAAACCAATTCGGCGGCTCCGCTGCAGTTCACACGCACCTTAGCATTGCTGCGGATGGTTTTGCCCACCACTTTGGAAGCCCCGACGGCGACAATATCGACCGGACCGGCCTGGTTGATGTCGCCAAGTTGCGCACGTGTGGCACCCGACAGCTCCAGCGACTCCAGGCGCGGCGCACTGACATAAAGATTGACTTCTTCGTCCTCAAGCAATTTCCAACGAGACTTCATGTTCGTCTGACTGCTTCCTGCCTCCAACCGTCCGTTGGCGTAGGTGACCTTGATGTAGTCCTTCAGCCGCGCCGGCACCTCCAGGCGGGCCGTCACTTCGTCAGACTGCGTGAAGTACAGATGGACCACACTGCTCACTTTGATTTCGCGCAATTGCGCATCGACCGCCACCGGCTGGCCAATCTGGCCGTTCTCGATAATCTTCATCACGGCCACATCGTTTTTTGTCATCAACGGCGCCAGAGCCTCCATGGCTTTCTCATAGGTCAGGTCGCCCGATATGAGCACAGCCCCGTCGTCCACCATCATTTTGTCTTCCACGCGCTCGCTGCTGCTGCATGCCAGCAAAGGCAAGGCCACAAGGGCGCACACGGTCCATTTTCCAATGTTTTTAATCTTCATATTTCTTTCGTTTTTTATTTCCGTCTAATCATTAAACGCAAAAGTACGGAAAATGTAACATCGCCAGCCGCTCTTTTTTTAAAAAAACAGAAAACGGCGCCTTGATTTTTCGAAGCGGCGCCTCAGATTTTTGAAACGGCGCCTCGTAATGACGAAGTCGGACTTCGTCGTTTCTAAATCGGACATAGGAATGACGACCGGCGGGCGAAAAAGGCGGGGACGCATATTTAGCGTGCAAGACACTATTTTTTTATCTTCAAAATGTTAATTATTCATTCCTATTTCATATCTTTGCACCAGAGGATCAGGTTTAACTCCATTGCCGCGCCATGAAACGACCGCAAGTTCTGGCCCGTTTGTGGGCATTCTACCACGATGGCTTCCGACGGATGACGTGGGGGCGCACGCTGTGGCTGCTTGTCATCATAAAACTGTTCATCATCTTTGTGGTGCTCCGCATCTTCTTTTTTAAACCCGCCCTCAACGGACTTTCCACCACAGAAAAACAAGAGACTGTGGCAGAGCGGATAATCAATAATAACGACGAATCAAAAAAGTAAACATAGCATGTTAGGAATCGACATTACATTGATTGACTGGTCGCGCGCCCAATTTGCGCTGACGGCCTGCTACCACTGGCTCTTCGTGCCCCTGACGCTCGGTCTGGCCGTCATCATGGGCATCATGGAGACCCTCTACGTGGTGAAGAAAGACGAGTTCTGGAAGCGCACGGCGCAATTCTGGATGAAACTCTTCGGCATCAACTTTGCCGTGGGTGTGGCCACGGGACTCATTCTCGAATTCGAGTTTGGCACCAACTGGTCGAACTACTCTTGGTTCGTGGGCGACATTTTCGGCGCCCCGCTGGCCATAGAGGGCATCGTGGCCTTCTTCATGGAAGCCACGTTCATCTCGGTGATGTATTTCGGATGGAACAAGGTAAGCCGCCGGTTCCACCTGGCCGCCACGTGGCTCACCGGCCTCGGCGCCACCATCTCGGCATGGTGGATTCTGGTGGCCAACGCCTGGATGCAGCACCCCGTGGGCATGGCGTTCAACCCCGACACTGTGCGCAACGAGATGGTGAACTTCTGGGAAGTGGCCTTCCAGGGCATGGCAGTGACAAAATTCCTGCACACCGTGTCGAGCGCCTGGATGACGGGCGGCGTGTTCGTCATCGGGGTGAGTTGCTGGTACCTGCTGCGCCGTCGCAACACTGAAATGGCGCGCCGCAGCCTGCGCATCGGCACCATCGTGGGCCTCGCAGCCACCTTCATCGTCATGGCCACAGGCGACCGCAGCGGCATTGAGATAGCGAAGCACCAGCCCATGAAACTGGCCGCGGCCGAAGGCCTGATGGACGGCGGACAACGGGCCCCGTTCTCCATTGTGCCCGGCGTGGAAGTGCCCGGCGTGCTTTCCATCCTGGCCACACACGACCTGGACGGCTATGTGCCCGGTGTGAACGACCTGCTCAACGGCTATACCACACCCGACGGCAAAACCGTGAAGGGCGGACAGGAAAAAATGCTGTTGGGACAACGCGCCCTCAACGATTTTACCCAATATCGCCAATATCTCAAGACCGACACGGCCCAAGCCGCCGTCTATGCCAAGCGGCTGAAGAAAAACGTGCAGTATTTCGGCTACGGCCACGTGGAAAAAGTGCGTGACCTGGTGCCTCCCATTGCCGTGGTCTATTGGGCCTTCCGTGTGATGGTAGGTGTAGGCTCGCTCCTGCTGCTGGTCATGCTGCTCTTCCTGTGGTTTGAATACAAAAAGGCACCACAGCTGCCGCGCTGGTTGCTCCATGCCGGACTGTGGAGCATTCCTCTGGTTTATCTGGCCGGCCAGGCCGGATGGGCCGTGGCCGAGGTGGGCCGCCAGCCCTGGATTATCCAGGACCTCATGCCGGTCAACGCCGCCGTCAGCCAGTTGCCCACAGGCAACGTCATGCTGACCTTCTTCATCTTCCTCATTCTCTTCACCACGTTACTCATAGCCGAACTGCGCATTATGATTAACGCCATCAAAAACCATAAAAGCGAATAAACCATGATTACTCACTCTTTTCTCCAACACTACTGGTGGTTTCTGGTCAGTCTGCTGGGCGCCCTGCTGGTATTCCTGATGTTTGTGCAGGGCGGCAACGCCGTGGCCTACACCCTGGGCCGCACTGAAGAGGAACGACGGCTCATCTTCAACTCGACAGGCCGTAAATGGGAATATACCTTCACCACGCTCGTCACCTTCGGCGGTGCATTCTTCGCATCCTTCCCCTTGTTCTACAGCACCAGTTTCGGCGGTGCCTATTGGGTGTGGATGCTCCTGCTGGTGAGCTTCGTGGTGCAGGCCGTGAGCTATGAATTCCAGTCGAAGGTGGGCAATGTGCTCGGCCAGCGCGGCTACCGCCTGCTGCTCCAGTTCAACGGCTTCATCGGTCCTTTCGTGCTCGGTGCGGCCGTAGCCACATTCTTCAACGGCGCCGAGTTCACCGTCAATCAGGAAAACCTGGGCGACACTTACCAGCCCGTTGTCTCCACCTGGGCCTCGTCTTGGCACGGGCTGGAAGCGTTAGGTAACTTCTGGAACTGGTGTCTGGGCCTGGCCGTGTGCTTTCTGGCCCGCACGCTGGGCATCCTCTACATCATGAACAATGTGGACGACGACACGCTTCGCAGCCGCGGCAGTGTGCAGTTGGTGGGCAACGCCGGCATGTTCCTGCTGTTCTTCCTGGCCTTTCTCATCCGTACGTTGTTCAAGGACGGTTTCGCCGTGGCAGCCGACGGTTCCGTGGTGATGGAACCCATGAAATACCTCCACAATCTCCTTGCCATGTGGCCCGTGCTGCTGCTTCTGCTCGCAGGGGTGGCACTGGTGCTTTTCGGCATCGTCAAGACCATCCGCAGCAAGACCTACGTGCGCGGCATCTGGCCCGTGGGTGTCGGCACCGTATTGACCGTGCTGGCACTGCTGCTCTGCGCCGGTTGGAACCATACGGCCTACTACCCCTCGACAGCCGACCTGCAGAGTTCCCTCACACTGGCCAACAGCTCCTCCAGCCTCTTCACCCTTCAGGTGATGGCCGTGGTGTCGCTGATCATTCCTTTTGTACTGGCCTACATCGTCTGGTGCTGGCGCGCCATTGACCTGCGCAGCATCACCCGCAAGGAACTCGAAGAAGACGAGCATACCTACTGACCCTTTCCTTTTCTGTTTCGTCAGGACGAAAACGGATATAGGCCAAACGAAAACGCATTTAGTGAAGACTAAATGCGTTTTCTTATGATGATGACGCTTTCTGTTGTCAGGGACGTGTGCCCTTGAGCGTGACAACCGTGTACTCGCTCTTGCTTCCGATGCGGAACTTGCCGCCCCAGAGACCGATGCCTTCACTCACGTAATAGTGGGTGCGGCCCAGGCGGTGGTAGCCGTGAGAACACTCATAGATGACGTCGGTGATGATATTGATGGGAAAGACCTGGCCGCGGTGGGTGTGGCCAGAGAGCTGGAAGTCCACACCGGCACGTTCGCTCTCTTTCAGATGATAGGGCTGGTGGTCGAGCAGTATGATGGGATGGCGCAAATCCAGATTGCTCAGTATTTTCGCCGTTGGCTTGCGATGGTTGTTGGTGCGGTCGTCGCGTCCGGCCACGTAGAAGGCACTGTCAACGAGCACGACCTCGTCGCGCAGCAGCCGTATGCCGGCCTGATGGAAGAAGTCGCCGCTCTGTCCCGTGCCCGCCAGATGGTCATGGTTGCCGAAGCAGGCATATACACCCAACGGTGCTTTCAGCCGCCGCAGTTCCTCCTGCATGGCCTGCCTCAGCACGGGGCGCACGGAGTTGTCGATGATGTCACCGGCAATGACCACTGCATCGGGTTTTTCTTTATTTATCAAATCCACCCAACGGGCCAGTTCCTTGCGTCCGATAGTGTAGCCCAGGTGCAAGTCTGACAGGGCTACCAGACGATAGTCGCGCAGCAATGGTTTTCCGGTTTCCACGGTCAGTTCCGTGCACACTTTGTGGTGGTAGCGCCAGTTGCCATAGGCGAAAACCAACAGCAACACAGCGGCCACGCCAATGACGCCGCCCCAATGGTGCACAAACCAAGGGCGAACCGCCGGCACCACGGCACGCACCACATCGATGACCACAAAAGCCAACACCATGTAGAGCAAGATGAAGAGCCAGGCGGTCGAAATGTAATAGATGCTGCCGATAAGCGTTTCCGACAAATGGTTGCGGCCGAAAATGGAGGCTACCATCAGAAACACCATACCTATGCACACCGCTATGACCGTTGCCCGCCAACCTTGGCTCAGAGGCAACATCTGCCAGAGATGCCAGCCTATGTAAGCCATCAGCGCAAGGACTATAAGAAGAGGGATAAGAAGTCGTATCATTGTTTTTGTTTTAGGCTGCAAAAGTACATATTATTAGAATAACCCGGCCCGCTTTTTTGAAAAAATCGCCGTTCCGGTATTATTCAACTCTCAATTAAGTAGTACCTTTGCATCTGTGATGCGAAAACTGAAAGTTACCGAAATGGGCCGGCTTACGGTCGAGCAGTTCAAACAGGCAAAAAAACTGCCGTTCGTGCTTGTGCTCGACAACATCCGCAGTGTCTATAACGTAGGCAGCATGCTGCGCACGGCCGATGCCTTCCGCGTGACCCACGTCTGCCTGTGCGGCATTACAGCCGTTCCCCCTTCAGCCGAAATCCACAAAACCGCCCTCGGAGCCGAAGACAGCGTAGACTGGACTTACTATAAAACTACAGCCGAAGCTCTCAAACAACTAAAATCGGCCAATTACACCCTCTTGGCCGTGGAACAGATAGCCGAAAGCATTCCCCTTAACCGTTGGAAAGCTGAGAAAAACCAAAAATACGCCCTTGTAGTCGGTAATGAAGTGAAAGGTGTGGAACAGGAGGCCGTGGACCTCTGCGACTATGCTCTTGAAATACCGCAATACGGCACCAAACACTCGCTCAACGTAGCCAACAGCGCCTCTATCGTATTGTGGGAATGTTTCCGACAACTCCAGAATTTTGAATAAAAACGACCGGTGGATAATTGGTGGAAAAAGCCAAAAATTCCGGTTGAAAATGCCGTGGAAAAACAACCTTCTGCCACCTCCGAAAACAAACCGGAACTTTTCCACCGGACACACCCTTTTTCACACCCTACATCCACGCTCCATTAACAACAATCCACCATCGAAAATACACGATATTTTTTTTATAATCAATAACTCATAAAAACTTTTCCACCATTTCCACCGACAAGCAAAAAGCAAAAGTAATATTTACATTATAAAAGAATATCTATCTAAAATAATCTCTTTAAATACTATTCCCTGGAAAGAATGCGGTGGATAATGCCAATTGTCGGAAAAGGGAATGTTCCGTTTGTAAACCTAAATCTTTCTTTTCTGTAATACCTCATCAAGTTTTCGAGGCATAAGATGCGAAAAAACTTGACAAACGATGGTTAGAGGTCATTTTTCGGCTTGCAAAGACGGCGTCTCGAAAATTTGAAACGCCGTTTCGGATTAAAGAAACGCCGCCTTGTTTTCAGGTATTCCAATATGCAATGATTATGAATAAGTTATATAACCATCAGAAACTTTCAAAAAAATTTTGACAACCTGCTTCTTCGATAGAGTTATGCCGCATTGTGGCCATGAAAGGGAATTTTACTGCATTTTAAGTATTGCAAAGATGAGAATATCGGCGTAACTTTGCACGACCAAAGTCGTGCAGGTAGGGATGAAACTATCAGAACTGAAAACAGGCGAGCGTGCGGTCATCGTAAAGGTGGCCGGTCACGGCGGTTTCCGCAAGCGTATTGTTGAAATGGGTTTTGTGAAGGGTAAGACGGTGGAGTCGTTGATTAATGCGCCGCTGCAGGACCCTGTGAAATATCGTGTGATGGGCTATGAAGTGTCGCTGCGCCGCGACGAAGCCGCGATGATAGAGATAGCACCCTATAGCTTGCAGAAGGAAACGTCGACAAAAGTCATGGAGAACGAACCTCTCGTGGAAATGGAGGAAGTGGAGCGCAATGTGCATGAAGCTTATCTGCGTCAGCGCCGCACGATCAACGTGGCTCTTGTTGGAAATCCTAACTGCGGTAAAACGTCATTATTCAACTACGCCAGCGGTGCCCATGCCCGTGTGGGTAACTACAGCGGGGTGACGGTGGACGCCAGTGAGGCTCATGCCCACTTTGAAGGCTACGACTTCAACCTTATTGACCTGCCAGGCACGTATTCGCTTTCGGCTTACAGTCCGGAAGAACTCTATGTACGGCGCCATATTATTGACAGCACCCCCGACATTATCATCAATGTCATTGACGCCCATAATCTGGAGCGTAATCTGTATCTGACCACGCAGCTTATCGACATGAACCAGCGCATGGTGTGTGCCCTTAACATGTATGATGAGTTTGAACAGCGTGGCGACCATCTTGACATCGATTGTCTGAGCACACTGTTCGGCGTGCCCATGGTGCCCACGTCGTTTAAGTCGGGCAGAGGCGTGGATCTGCTGTTCCATATTATAATTAACATGTACGAAGGTGTCGACTACGTGGATGCAGAAGGGCGCATCAATCCCGAGGTGGCCCGCGAGATACGCGAGTGGCACGACACCTATGCTAAAAAGAAGGAACCGGCGGTGCCTGCCTGTCCGCATTGTGGCAAGAACACGTGCAAGGGATGTCCGGCACAGCCCATAGAGGACGGCCATTTGGAAGACTTTGCCTCGGGCGACCGGCCGGTGAAGAACTATTACCGCCACATCCACATCAATCACGGACAATACGTGGAAGCCGGCATAGATTTGGTAAAAGCTGTGCTTCAGCATGACGAGAAGATTCGCCACCGCTACTCTACCCGCTATCTGGCCATCAAACTGCTGGAAAACGACAGTGAAGTGAATCGTGTGGTGGACACTTTTGAGCATGCTGCCAAAATAAAAGCTGCCGTCCACACAGCGCAACAACAGATAGAGCGCGACACTCATGAAGACTCGGAAACGGCTGTGATGAACGCCAAGTACGGTTTCATTCACGGTGCTCTCCGTGAAGCCGAATTTCAGGAAGGCAACAAGAAAGACACGTACCGTATGACGCATTTCATCGATGATGTGCTTTCCAATAAATATGTAGGCTTCCCCATCTTTTTCCTGATACTTTTTCTCATGTTCGAGATCACCTTTGTGCTGGGCCAGTATCCTATGGACTGGATTGATGCCGGTGTGGCTTGGCTTGGCCAGTGGATAGGGCACACCATGCCCGAAGGTGTGGTGAAGGCTATGCTCATTGACGGTGTTATCGGCGGTGTGGGCAGTGTCATCATATTCCTTCCCCAAATACTTATTCTCTATCTCTTCATTTCGCTCATGGAAGATTCGGGCTATATGGCCCGTGCAGCCTTTATTATGGACAAACTGATGCACAAGATGGGGCTGCACGGCAAGTCGTTCATACCGCTCATCATGGGTTTCGGCTGCAACGTGCCTGCCGTTATGGCCACACGCACCATCGAGAGCCGACGCTCGCGCCTGATCACCATGCTCATCCTGCCTTTCATGAGTTGCTCGGCCCGCCTGCCCATCTACATCATGATAACAGGCACGTTCTTCGCCTTGAAGTACCGCTCGCTGGTCATGATATCGCTCTATGCCGTGGGCATTGTGGTTTCAGTCATTGTGAGCCGTCTGATGAGCCGTTTCCTCATTCGTGGCGAGGACACGCCTTTCGTGATGGAGTTGCCGCCCTACCGCTGGCCCACGGCTAAAGCCATCGGCCGCCACACTTGGGAAAAGGGTAAGGAATATCTGAAGAAGATGGGTGGCATCATTCTCGTGGCCAGCATTGTGGTATGGGCGCTGGGCTATTTCCCCCACAACGCCTCGCTCTCTAATCAGGAGCAGCAGGAGCAGAGCTACATCGGGCGGCTGGGCCAGACTATAGAACCCGTGTTCCGCCCGCAGGGATTCAACTGGAAACTCGACGTAAGCCTCATTGCCGGCGTGGGAGCCAAGGAGATAGTGGCTTCAACCATGGGTGTGATATATACGGATGACGACAGTTATGGCGATGACGAAACCTATAGCGACGACGGCGAGAAATATACCCGTCTGCGCACTCAGATGCTGCGCGACGGCATCACGCCCCTCACGGCCTACTGCTATTTGCTCTTCATCCTGCTCTACTTCCCCTGCCTGGCCACCATCGTCGCCATTAAGAACGAGACCGGTTCGTGGCGTTGGGCCATGTTCACCGCCGCCTACACTACGCTGGTGGCCTGGGTAGTCTCGGCGCTTGTCTATCAAGTGGGACAACTGTTCATTTAATCCAGTATGAAGAAACAAAGAAACAAGCACCGCCGTCAGGTGCGTATGGCCATTACTGTGGAAGACTACATCAAAGCCGCCAAGCGCGGCCAGCGCGAGGCCGAGATGGAGCAGCTGGGGCCAGGATTCCACAGCAGCGACCGCACCCACCGCAGCCGGAAGACTTATACTCGCAAACAGAAGCACCGCCACCGCGACGAAGAACGCTGGTAGGCGGTTTTCTTTTTTCTGTTCCGTCCCTGCACCAAGCCGGCCACCTACCCTGTGAAACGAAATCCGCTTTGGTCGGCACGAAAACGGACATAGACCGGACGAAAACGCATTTAGGCGAAAAAATGTCAGTTAGTTTTGTAAAAAAAGACGCCAATGTAATTAAAAGTTGTATCTTTGTCAAACTAAAACCGGTTCAATCATGAAACAGTTCATTTTCATAGTGGCCCTGTTGTTGGCCCTGCCTGCTGCCATGCGGGCTCAGAGAAGTTTTGAGTTGCCCCTGTGGACGGGCGACGAAGTGAAAGACGACCGTGCCGACGCTCGTCTGCTGGTGTTCTTGGCCGACGAGCCTACGGGTCAGGCTGTGGTGGCCTGTCCGGGCGGCGGCTACAGGTTCCTTTCAATGCAAAACGAAGGCATTTGGTTTGCCCGTCTGTTCAATCCCAACGGCATCTCGCTGATGGTGCTCAAATACCGTCTGCCCAAGCAGCGCCATACGGTGCCGCTGGAGGACGCCGAGCAGGCCATGCGCATCGTTCGCAGCCATGCCGCCGAATGGGGCGTGGACACGGCTAATGTGGGCATCATGGGCAGCAGTGCCGGCGGTCATCTGGCCACAACGCTGGCTACGCATTACCATTCGAAAGCCACGCGTCCCGATTTCCAGATATTGCTCTACCCTGTCGTAACCATGGACAAGTCGTTTACCGACCAGGGTACGCACGACAATCTGATTGGCAAGGATGCATCGCCTGAAATGGAGGAGCTCTACAGCAACGAAAAGCATGTGACTGACGACACGCCGAGGGCTTTCATCATTTTCAGTTCCAACGACCGCACGGTGCCTTTGAAAAACGGCTTCCTGTATGCCCAAGCGATGGTTGACCACAAGATACCCGTTTCGCTTCATGTTTACCCCGACGGCTATCACGGCTTCGGCTACAACCCGGACTTCAAAGACGCCGACATCTGGCATAAGGAACTGCTGCGCTGGCTCAAGCGCAACGGCAAATAGTTTCCGCCCCCTACCCTACGGCTATAAAAGAACGAAGCGGCGCCGCAAAATTTTGAGGCGCCGCGTCGGCGTGCAGAAGTCCCACTTCGTTTTTTAAGAAAACATCAGTCGGCGTTGCTGAAAGAATAGGGTGCGCTTTTAGGAGCCGTTCCCCTCCGGATATTGGGTTGGTCGCTCATGTCGAAGCGCAGGTTCAGGCCGTGCTGCAGGTCGCTGCGGCGTATGTAGTTCTTGTCGTAATTCTTGCCGTTGAGTTTGATGCTGTTGACGTAGCGGTAGCGGCCGCTTTGGCCTTTGGCCTCGATGTTGACATGCTTGCCGCCGGGCAGATGGATGCGCACGTTGTCAAAGTAAGGCGCGCCGAGTGCATACTCACCCGAGGCGGGGCACACGGGGTAGAAGCCCAGGGCAGAAAAGACATACCATGCCGAAGTCTGGCCATTGTCCTCGTCACCGCAATAGCCGTCGGGTGTGGCGCGGTAGAGACGGTCCATCACCTCGCGCACCCAGTACTGGGTCTTCCAGGGTTGGCCGCTCCAGTTGTAGAGATAGATGATGTGTTGGGCCGGCTGGTTTCCGTGGGCGTACTGCCCGAAGTTCATCACCTGCATCTCGCGTATTTCGTGAATGACGGCGCGGTAGTAACTCTCGTCAAAGTCGGGCGATTGCACGAAGAGCGAGTCGAGCATGCGGTTGAAGACATCGCGGCCGCCCATGAGCCGGATAAGGCCTTCTGGGTCGTGGAAGACTGACCAGCTGTAGTGCCATCCGTTGCCTTCGGTGAACACGTCGCCCCACTTGAGCGGGTTGTACGGCGTCTGGAACGAACCGTCTTGCCGGCGTCCGCGCATCAGGCCGGTCTCCCTGTCGAACAGGTGACGGTAGTTCATGGCGTGTTGCCGGTATGGCGCCAGTTCACTCTCGCTGCGGCCCAGGGCACGGCCGAACTGGTAGATGCACCAGTCGTCGTAGGCATATTCCAGCGTGCGGGCCGCGCTCTCGTTGATGCCCGCGTCGCAGGGCACGTAGCCGAGGCGGTTGTAGTGGTCAAAGCCCAGGCGTCCGGTCGATTTCACTTGCGGATGCACGGCGTTGGCACCGTGGATGACGGCCTCCCAAAGCAGATTGGCGTCATAGCCGCGGAGACCGGCCAGGTAGGCATCGGCCACGACAGAGGCGGAATTGTTGCCCACCATGCAGTTGCGGTGGCCGGGACTGGCCCATTCGGGCAGGAAACCGCTCTCGCGATACATGTTGGCGAACCCTTCCTGAACCTGTGCGCCCATCTCGGGATAGACCAGGTGGAGCAAGGGGAAGAGAGCGCGGAACACGTCCCACACGCCGAAGTCGGTGTAGAGCCTGCCCTGCTCCACCGTGCCCTTGAAGGGGCTGTAATGGACCAAGTGGCCCTGTGCGTCTTCTTCAAAGAAACTGCGTGGGAAGAGCAGGGCGCGGTACAGGCAGGAATAGAACGTGCGGGTGTGGTCCAGATGGTTGTTGTCCACTTCGATGCGGCCCAGCCAGCGGTTCCACTCGTCGGCTCCGGCCTGCATCACGTCGTCGAAGGTGCGCGAGCCCAGTTCGCGGCTGAGGTTGACCTCGGCCTGTTCGGCGCTGATGAACGACGAACCGACGCGCACGGTGACTGCTCCGCCCGTCTGGCCGAATCCCACGACGGCAAGGGCGTGGTTGCCCTCGACGGAGGTCTTGTTGTCTTCCAAAGCGGTGCCGTCGGCCGCGGCCAGATAGGTAAAAGGCCGGTCGAACTGCATGACGAAGTAGTTGCGGAAGTTCTTGGGCACCCCGCCCGAGTTGCGCGAGGAGTAGCCCACTATTTTCCGTTCTTCAGGAATGATTTTGATGTATGAACCCTTGTCGTAGGCGTCCACCGTGAGGTATGCCTCGCGCCCTTTCTGGTAAGTGAAACGGAAGAGGGCGCAGCGCATGGTGGGTGTGAGTTCGGCCGTGGCGTTGTAGTCGGCCAGATAGACTTTATAGTAATAGGGGCGGGCCTCTTCGCCGAAGTGGGAGAACCAGCTGGCGCGCTTTTCCTCGTCTGCCTGGGGCCGGTCGGCAGTGGGCATGAGGCTGAAGGCCCCGTAGTCGTTGATCCAGGGGCTGGGCTGGTGGGTCTGTTTCAGGCCGCGCAGCTTGTGGGTGGTGTAGGTGTACATCCAGCCGTCGCCGTTCTTGCCCGTCTGGGGTGACCAGCTGTTCATGCCCCAGGGCAGGGAGATGTCGGGATAGAGGTTGCCCGTGGAGAGTTCAAAACTCGACAGGGTGCCCACCAGGGGGTTCACGTAGTCCACCGGGCCGCCCGTGATGCGTGCCGGAGCGTTGATGACTAAACTGAGAAAATACAAAAGGAAAAGTCGTAGTTTCATCTCTGAAAAAATAAGTCCGATATAGTTTTGTCCAAATCCGATATAGTGTTGTCTAAATCCGATACAGGAGCGTGGCAACGTGCTTCGGCTTTAGTGAGCTTCGAGCCAGTTGCTGCCCCAGCCGCAGTCGGCCACGAGGGGCACACTCATCTGGTAGGCGCGCTCCATTTCCTGCTTCACGAGCCCCTCTACCCTCTCCCGTTCTTCGGGTGGCACGGTGAAATTGAGTTCGTCGTGCACCTGGAGTATCATTTTTGTCTTCAGATGTTCGTCCTGCAGGCGGCGGTCAATGGCAATCATGGCCATTTTTATGATGTCGGCGGCGGAACCTTGGATAGGGGCGTTGATGGCGTTGCGCTCGGCATAGCCGCGCACGGTGGCGTTGGCCGAATGGATGTCGGGCAGATAGCGGCGTCGGCCGAAGATGGTCTCGATGTAGCCCTGTCGGCGCGCCTGGCTGATGCTCTGGTCCATGAAGCGGCGGATGCCCGGGAACATGTTGAAATAGCTTTCGATAAGGCTTTTGGCTTCGGTTCGGCTGATGCCGATGCGCTGCGACAGGCCGAAGGTGGTGATACCGTAGATGATGCCGAAGTTGGCCGTCTTGGCCTTGCGGCGTTCGTCGGAGGTGACTTGGTCGATAGCCTTGTGGTAGATGCGCGCGGCGGTGGCGGCGTGGATGTCATGGCCCTTTATAAAGGCGTCTATCATATGTTCGTCCTGGCTGAGGTGGGCCATGATGCGCAGTTCGATTTGCGAATAGTCGGCCGAGAAAAACAGCTGTCCGGGTTCGGGGATGAAGGCGCGGCGTATCTCGCGGCCGTCGTCGCCGCGGACAGGAATGTTCTGCAGATTGGGGTTGCTCGAGCTCAGGCGGCCGGTGGCTGTGACGGCTTGGTTGAACGTGCTGTGGATATGTCCGGTGCGCCGGTTGATGAGCATGGGCAGCGTATCTATATAGGTGCTGAGGAGCTTTTTCATGCCGCGGTACTTCAGCAGGAAGTCCACCACGGGCTCCTTGGCGCGCAGCTCCTCGAGCACCGGCTCGGAGGTGACATACTGCCCGCCCTTGGTCTTCTTGGGCTTCTCCAGCAGGTGCATCTGGCCGAAGAGCACGTCGCCCACCTGCTTGGGCGAAGACAGGTTGAACTGATGCCCTGAGAGCGTGTAAACCTGTTTCTCATAGTCGTTCATGCGCTGATAGAAAGTCTTGGAAATCTCGTTCAGGCTGTCGGGGTTGAGCAGCACGCCGTTTAGCTCCATGCGGGCCAGCACAGGGGCCAGGGGCATTTCGATGTCTTTAAACAACCTTACGGCGTCAAGGCGTTTCAACTCGTTTTCCAGCCGTGGGCGCAGGCGGAGGGCCATGTCGGCCCGCTCGGCGCTGAAACTGGCACGCAGCTCGTCGGGCAGGAAACGCATGTCGCGCTCCTCCTCCCACTTGGTGCCGAAGTAGCCGTCGAGTGTCTTGCCCTCATGGTGAAGGTAGATGTTGCCAATGTAACTGAGGTAGTGCTTCAGCTCGGGCTGGATGAGGTAATGGGCCAGCATGGTGTCGAAGAGCAGACCGTTCAAGGTGATGTCATAGTTTCCCAACATCACCATGGCCTGCTTGAGGTCGTGCCCGGTCTTTTCGACGGATTTGTTTTCAAAAACGGGACGAAGCGTCTCCAACAAGGTTGGCTCGGCATCGCAATCGACATACCACGTGTCGCCGGAGGCCAACGCGAAGCCCACACCGGAGATTTCGGCCTTCACCGCCTCCTGTGTCGTTGTGGCCAAGCTAAATGCGCACGATTTGCATGACACGATTTTTTCGACTAATTTTGACGTTTCCTCTTTTGTTACACACACTTGCAGTGAAGAACCATCGAAATTTTCCTCTTTGAAATTCTCATATTTTGGCCCACTCGGCCCGTCGTCCGCATTTGAGCCAAAGAGATCGAGTTGTTGCACGCTGTTTTCAACCTGTGCAACGGTGGCTGCTTCTTTCGGTGGCTCAACTGGGGCGAACAAATCGTTGTTTTTTGACTCGTGATTGTCGCCACAGATTTTTTTGATTAGCGAGCGGAATTCCAAATCTTCAAAAATCGATTTCAAACTTCCGAGGTCGGGTTCCGCTTTTTTCAGATGTGCGGGGTCAAACGTCAGAGGCACATCGCGCCGGATGGTGACCAGGTATTTGGAGAACATCACCTGCTCGCGGTTGGCCTCGATTTTCTCGCGGAGTTTGCCTTTTATTTCGTCCAGATGTTCGTAAATTCCCTCGATTGTTCCGTGGTTTTTTATCAAAGTGACGGCCGTCTTCTCCCCCACTCCCGGGCAGCCGGGAATGTTGTCCGAGGCGTCGCCCATCAGTCCCAGGATGTCGATTACCTGTAGCGGCGATGCAATGTCGTATTTGGCCTTCACCTCCTCCGGTCCCATCATGACGAGGCCTCCGCTGGTGGGTTTCAGTTGGCTTACGTGCGGCGTGACCAGTTGCCCGTAATCCTTGTCGGGCGTCACCATGACGGTTTCCATGCCGGCAGCTTCGGCAGCGGTGGCTACCGTGCCTATCACGTCGTCGGCTTCGAAGCCGGGCACTTCGAGAATGGGAATGTTGTAGGCCCGGATGATGTCTTTGATGATGGGGACGGACTTCCGGATGTCTTCCGGCGTGCTCTCGCGCTGGGCCTTATACTCCTTGTATGCCTCGTGCCGGAAGGTGGGTCCGGCCGGGTCGAAGGCCACACCGATGTGGGTCAGGTCGCTGCGGTGGCGAATCTCTTCCAGCGTGTTTACAAAGCCGAAGATGGCCGATGTGTTCAGCCCCTTAGAGTTGAAGCGAGGGGCGCGAATCAGCGCATAGTAGGCGCGGTAAATGAGCGCATAGGCGTCCAGCAAATACAATTTTCCCATTTCTTTCGTCTATTTTGCTGTAAAAATAAGAAAAATAAACGAGCTGTTCGCGTTTTATTCGTAATTTTGCGTTACAAATTTGCAATTCCGTGAATCAGTTAGAGCAAATAAAACTGCCGATACTTGCCGATTTGGTGCGTTTCAACGAGATTTTCGACAACACTCTGAGACACACAAATCCCCTGCTACACCGTGTTTTCCAGCATATTCTCATGCGGAAAGGGAAACTCATGCGCCCCACCCTTTTGCTTCTCACAGCCCGCGAATACGGGCAGCCCACCGAAGCCACCTATCTCTCTGCCGTCATGCTCGAACTGCTCCACACGGCCTCATTGGTTCACGACGACGTGGTTGACGAAAGCGACGAACGCCGCGGGCAGTCGGCCGTACATTCCGACTTTGGCAACAATGTGGCTGTGCTCGTGGGCGACTGGCTCCTGTCGTCGGCCCTGGAAAAAGCCGCCGAGACCCACAACTTGCGTATAGTTGAGCACGTTGCCCGACTCGGCAAGAATCTGGCCTCGGGCGAAATCATACAGCTTTCAAACACCGAGACCGACAGCCTTTCAGAAGAAACTTATTACGATGTCATACGCCTGAAAACGGCGTCGCTCTTTATCGAAGCCGCCATGCTCGGGGCCATTTCCGTGGATGCCGACGATGCCGACGTGCAACGCATGAGCCGCTTGGGTGAGATCATCGGCCTCTGCTTCCAAATAAAGGACGATATCTTCGATTATTCCGCCAATTCTGACATCGGAAAACCCACAGGCAGCGATATGGCCGAAGGCAAACTCACCCTGCCTGCCCTTCTTGCCCTCAAGTCGCATGGCGACGACTCCTTGCGCGCGCTGGCCCGCAAGGTAAAGGCCTGCAATGCCTCCAAAGACGATATTGCCCGGCTGGTGGAATTTACAAAAACCTCCGGTGGAATCGATGATTCTTACACGGTGATGGAGCAACTTACGGCTCAGGCAAAGCAGCTCGTGGCCGATTTCCAAAATACCGAAATCAAGCGTTCTTTGCTGTCATACATTGATTTCGTGTCTTCGCGCACCCTTTGATCTTATTCCCGTTGTCTTTATCTCCTCCTCTTTTTTTGTGAAAAATCTTGACACGTCGAAGACATGGGTCAGATTTCTGGCTGTAAAGGCGGCGTTTCAGAAATCAGAAGCGGCGCTTCAAATTTTTGAAGCGCCGCTTCTGTTGAACTAATTTTGAACACCAAAGATAATCAGTTTGTTATGAAAGGTGTTCAAAAAGGGTGAAATTTTTTGACATTGGCGCCACTAAAATGCCGTGACGCTTTCACCCTTGATGTCGCTGAGCAGGTGGTTGGCCAGACCACTGGCACCAATGCGCAGCAGAGTAGGGGTGAGCCATTCTTTGCCAAGCACTTCCTTAACGATGGAGTAGTAGTCTACAGCCTGCGCAGAGCTACGTACGCCTCCGGCTATTTTGAGGCCTATGCGGGTGCCTGTCTTACCGAAATAGTCCTTGATGGCCTGACACATCACATAAACGGCTGCCGGCGTGGCTCCGGGTTCTATCTTGCCCGTTGAGGTCTTGATGAAGTTGGCACCGCTGTATATGGCCATGAGGGCTGCCTTCTTTATATTGACGGCCGTCTGCAGTGCTCCTGTCTCAAGAATGACTTTCAGAGGTACATCTTCGCCGCAAATGGCTTTCAGCTCCTGGATTTCGTCACTTACCGTCTCATAATCACCGTCAAGGAAATAGCCTACCGGCATGACGGTGTCAATCTCCGTGGCGCCGTCTTTCAAGGCCAAGGCCGTTTCAATGGTCTTTACTTCCGGAAATGTCTGGGATGCAGGGAAACCGCCTGTCACCGTGCTAACGGCCATGCCGTCTGCCTCGAGCGATTGGCTGACCAGGCTGACGAATCGCGGATAAACACAAATGCCGGCCGGGGTGGGGAAGTCGGGGTTGGCATCGGTGAAGCGGTTGATGCGCTCAACAAAGGCGAGGATGCCGTCTTCGTTGTCTGTGACACGCAGCGAAGTGAGTTCAATGCAACTGAAAAGAAAACGTTTCACTTCCGTGGTGTCGTTTTCGGCCTGACATTTTTCAACCAGGGAGCGAACTTCATTTTGCACGATTTCATCGTGGAGATGCAGCTCATACTGAGCCAGCATTTGGTCGTATTTTGAGCTTTCTGCGACGTGGTCATGGTGGTGACCGCACTCACAGTTTTCGTCGTGATGATGGTGGTGATGATGTTCTGTCATATCGTTGGAATTTATTGGTTTAGTTTCGGATTGTTGATGTGTCGCGTGGCATCGCGTCGGGTCTTTTTCTCAATAGTGTTCCTAAAGGCTTCGGTCAAATCGACGCCTGTCTGGTTGGCCAGGCAAGCGAGCACCCACAAGACATCGGCCATTTCCTCGCTGAGATTACACTTCTCGCCAGGCTTGAAACTTTGGTCTCCATAGGTGCGTGCCATCACTCGGGCCAGTTCGCCCACTTCTTCGGTAAGCACGGCCATATTGGTGAGTTCACTGAAATAGCGCACGCCATATTGGTGAATCCATTCGTCCACCATTTGTTGTACTTCATTTAAAGTGAGTTCTTTATCCATAGGAAAAGCCTTTCTATTCTTTGTTTTTTGTGTCCATGCAAATGGTGACCGGGCCATCGTTTGTGAGACGGACCTGCATATTGGCTCCGAACTCTCCGGTTTGGATGTTCTTCCCGATGAAATCGCCCATTTTTGAACAAAATGACTCGTAGAGCGGAATGGATATATCGTGCGTCGCGGCACGGAACCAAGAAGGCCGGTTGCCTTTCTTGTATGAGGCCATGAGGGTAAATTGGCTAACACATAGGATATCGCCACCCACGTCCACAACGCTGCGGTTCATTACGCCGGCTTCATCGTCGAAGATGCGCAGTGCGCCGATTTTGTGTACCAGCCAGTCGGCATCGGCTTCGGAGTCGCTTTGTTCTACACCGAGCAACACCAGCAGACCTGTGCCAATTCTCGATTTCTCTTGTCCGTCGATGCTTACTGACGCTTCGCTCACTCGTTGAATAACAGCTCTCATTTGTAATAATGTCTATTCTGTTTTTTCCGTTAATTCTATGAATGGATGTAGCGCGGCATAAAGTGCCGAACCTCGTTTGTTGCCTATAACCTCTTGCAAGGCCTGTTCTGGTGCCTCCTTAATGCGCTTTAAGCTCTTGAACCGTTTGATTAATAACTCTTTTGTTGTCTTTCCAACGCCAGGGATGTCATCAAGTGCGGAATGAAGTTGGCACTTGGCCCGTTTCTGTCGGTGAAAGGTTATGGCAAAGCGGTGTACTTCATCCTGCATGCGTGTCAGCAAGTGGAAGAGTTCGCTGTTCTGCTTCATGCCGATGACAATGGGCGGCGAACCGTAGAGCAACTCGTTGGTGCGGTGGCGATTGTCTTTAGCGAGGCCTGCGATGGGTATCTCCAGGTGCAGTTCATCTTCAACTACCTTGCGCACACATTCCATTTGCCCCTTTCCACCGTCGGTAATAATCAAGTCAGGCATGGGTTGATCCTCCTCGGCCATTCGGGTGTAGCGACGGCGCACGACTTCTTGCATAGAGGCGTAGTCATCGGGGCCTTCCACTGTTTTAATGATGTATTTTCTATAGAGTTTTTTTGCCGGTTTCAGTTTTTCAAAAACGACACAGGCGGCCACTGCATCACTTCCCTGGATGTTTGAGTTATCAAATAATTCCACCCGAATGGGTAGCTTGGGAAGATGCAGGTGTTGCTGTATTTCTTTCATCAGCCGGACGCTCTTTTGTTCCGGATTAAGTTTTTCAGCCTGTTTCAGGCGGTCAAACTTGTATTGTTTTACGTTCAGACCCGATAAATCCAGTAATTTTCTTTTGTCTCCTCGTTGCGGTACGGTCATGATTATGTCCTGCAAGGGTAGGTCTATTTCGAAAGGAACGACAATTTCCTTTGATTTTGAATGAAACCGTTCCCGCATTTCCACAATGCCCAGCGTTAGGAGTTCTGAAGGGCTCTCATCCATTTTTTTCTTGTATTCGAACGTGAAGGCCTGCGTAATGCTGCCGCGAATAACATGAAGGTAGTTGATAAAAGCGTTTTTCTCGTCAGTTTCGATGTTGAATACGTCCAGGTTAGTATTGCTAGGGTGAACAATTTCGCTCTTGGCTTGGAAGGAGCGCAACATGTCGAAGCGTTCTTTTATGATTTGAGCCTCCTCGAACCTCATCATTCCCGCAAGTTCCTCCATGCGTTGTTTCATTTTGTTGAGCACATTGTCTGTGTTTCCTTTGAGGATTTCGCGGCATTCGTCAATATTTTCGTTGTATTCTTCGCGTGACTGTTTTCCTATGCACGGCGCCTTGCACTTTTTGATCTGATAATTCAGGCAGATTTCGTATTTTCCTTCTTTTACGCCTGTCTCATTCATTGGCATCATGCAAGGTCTGGGGAAATACATGGCTTTAATCAGGTCGAGCAGAGTGTACATGGTCCCGACGTGTGAATAGGGACCAAAGTATTGTCCGTGTTTCAGGTTTATCTGTCTTGTCTTGTAAATCCGTGGATAATCTTCTTTGGTAATGCAGATGCTCGGATAAGTCTTGTCATCTTTTAAGAGGACATTGTATTTTGGCTTGTATTGCTTGATAAGATTGTTCTCAAGCAGCAGGGCGTCTTCCTCCGTGTTGACAACAATATATTTTATGTTGTGAATCTTGCTGACCAGCATTGTGGTCTTGGCGCTTTGTTGTTCCTTGTTGAAATAGGAGCTGACGCGGCGCTTCAGGTTTTTGGCTTTCCCGACATAGATAATGGTGCCTTCGGCATCATAGTATTGATAGCTGCCGGGCTTTTCCGGCAGGCTGGCAACAATGTTTTTTAGCTGTTGCAGACGTGTTTCGTTTTCTTTTTTCTTTGTCATTGTTCCACGTGAAACACGTTATCGTTTCATGAGCACGAGCAGTACGTTGATGTCGCTGGGCGAAACGCCGGGGATGCGGCTTGCCTGTGCTAATGTGTCGGGGTTTATACGTGTAAGTTTTTGTCTGGCTTCGGTTGACAGCTGTTGGATGTCGTTATAGTTGAAGTGCCCTCTGATACGAATGTTTTCGAGGCGGTGCATCTTTTCTGCTTCCTGCTGTTGCCGCTGGATGTAACCGCTGTACTTCATTTCTATTTCGGCCGTTTCAATAATTTCTTCGGTCTGTGATGGAATGGATTTTAGGTAGGACCGAAACGCCGGAATCATCGTGGAAAGAGCGTGTACGGAAAGTTCCGGGCGGGCGATGAGTTCGCTCAGTTTACATCCGTAAGTCAGCGGCGTGCTGCCTGCTGCCGACAATTTTTCGTTGATAAACCTCGGTTTTATCGAATGGTTTTGGCAGAAATGGATAAGGTCTGAAATAGCCGTTTGTTTTGTCTCAAAAGGTTCCGATTCTTCTGTTGAGATAAGTCCGAGGCGTTTGGCATGGGGGGTTAGTCGTTGGTCGGCATTGTCCTGGCGCAGCAAAATGCGGTATTCGGCGCGTGAAGTAAACATGCGGTAGGGTTCGTCCACGCCTTTGGTGACCAAATCGTCGATGAGCACGCCGATATACGACTCGTCGCGGTGCATGACGAAGGGTTTGCTGCCGCTACATTTCAGGGCGGCGTTGATGCCTGCCACCAGCCCCTGTCCCGCCGCTTCTTCGTAGCCAGTGGTGCCATTGACCTGACCGGCCAGGAACAGACCGTCAACCACCTTCGATTCCAAGGAGTGAAAGAGCTGTGTGGGGTCGAAAAAGTCATACTCAATGGCATAGCCCGGGCGGAAGATGCGTGCTTGGGCAAATGCCGGTATCTTGTGAAGGGCCTTAAGCTGTACGTCGAGCGGCAGACTAGAAGAGAATCCGTTGAGATAAAGCGCGTTAGTATTATTACCCTCCGGCTCCAGGAAGAGCGGGTGGTGGGTGCGTTCGGGAAACGTCTGCAGTTTGGTCTCGATGCTTGGACAGTAGCGTGGGCCGATGCTCTGAATCTGCCCGTTGTAGAGCGGCGAGTCGGCCAGTCCTTCGCGCAGGCTGTTGTGCACCTCCTCGTTCGTGTTGCAGAGCCAGCAGCACAGTTGGGGTAGGGGACGACGTCTTGAACGGAATGAAAAACGGTGGAAATCATCCTCACCCTCCTGGCGTTCGAGCAAGTCGAAATTGACGGAACGTGCGTCGATGCGCAGTGGGGTGCCCGTTTTCATGCGGTCAACCCTTATGCCTTGTGCTGCAATCGATTCCGACAGTTTCAGAACCGCAGGTTCAGCCAGGCGTCCGCCGGGCACTTGCTTTCGTCCTATGTGCATGAGTCCGTTGAGGAACGTGCCGGCGGTGATGACGACGCAGCGGGCGCGGAACTCCAGTCCCCAGACGGTGCGCACGCCGGCAGCGCGGCCGTTTTCCAAAAGCAATTCCTCGGCCTGATCTTGCCAGATGTAGAGGTTGGGTGTGTTTTCGAGCACTTCGCGCCATTTTGTGCTGAACTTGTTGCGGTCGCACTGGGCGCGGGGGCTCCACATGGCAGGGCCTTTCGAACGGTTGAGCATGCGAAACTGTATGGCCGTTTCGTCGGTCACCAGGCCGGTCATGCCGCCCAGGGCGTCCACTTCGCGTACGATTTGTCCTTTGGCAATGCCGCCGATGGCAGGGTTGCAGCTCATTTGGGCTATTTTCTCCATGTCCATGGTAATGAGGCACGTCAGTGCTCCCATCCGGGCGGCGGCGCTGGCGGCTTCGCACCCGGCATGGCCCGCCCCGATGACGAGGACGTCGTAGTGGAAGTGGGGGTCGTTGTGGAACGTATCGCTCATAATGCTGCAAATTTACGCTATTTTCGTCAGACATTGCCCCTTGTCAAGGTCAAAAATTTCCCGATGCCGGTGGTCTGGCCGGCGGGCGAAACTGTTAAAAGTGTGAATGGCGTGGAACGTTGTGTTAAAAAGGAGGCGCCGTTTCGGCTTGCAAAGGCGGCGCTTCAAAATTTTGAAACGCCGTTTCTGCGCGTCTAAATCCCACTTGTTTTTGACGACCTCGGAACGGCTTGAATGCAAGCGGGTTGGAATTGTTAAAATCCGGTGCAATGAAATCGTGTGAAGTTACGTTTTTGTTAACTTCGTTGTCAGAGGGTGGGGTGGGGCGCGGGGAGTTTTTGTGCTGTCGGAACCGGAAAAACGGAAGTGATGCGCGAAATGTTTAATTTTCAGTTTGTTTTCTTTGTTTGTTCCACGGGAAACGCCGTCTTTTTCGGGCCGTTTGAAAAAATCTTTTCGTTTTCGTGGGCAAAAACGCTTGAAAAGCGGATGAAAAAGGCTAATTTTGCATTTGATTAACGTAATGTGCGCCCGTGCGGGCGCGCCGGCGACCGTCGGTCGGCGTTGCCGGAAAAGACTCGTAAAGACAATTTGAAAATTAATAATAACTAAACAATTCAATTTTATTATGTGGTTAACTAAATCATCGATCGGAAAGAAAGTCGTCATGTCCGTAACCGGAATTGCGCTGATTCTTTTCCTCACATTCCACGCCGCTATGAACGTGGTAGCACTTTTTAGCGGCGATGCTTACAACGAGATTTGTGAGCTGTTGGGCGCCAACTGGTATGCCATTGTGGCCACGATGGGTCTCGCCGCCCTGGCCGTGATACACATCGTGTTTGCCTTCCTGCTCACATTCGAAAACCGTAAGGCCCGCGGCCAAAGCAAGTACGCCGTGACCGCCCGTCCTGAAAAAGTGGAGTGGGCCAGCCAGAACATGTTGGTGCTCGGCATCATCATCTTCCTGGGTCTGTTGCTCCACCTGTTCAACTTCTGGTACAACATGATGTTCGCCGAAATCGTGGGCACCATGGGCGCCTACAGCCCCTCCGACGGTTTCGCCTGGATTCAGGAAACATTCTCCAATCCGGTGTTTGTCGTGCTCTACGTCATCTGGATTGTAGCCATCTGGTTCCACCTGAGCCACGGTTTCTGGAGCGCCATCCAGACGCTGGGCTGGAGTGGCAAGACCTGGTTCTGCCGCTGGAAAATCATCGGCCTGGTGTATGTGACCCTGCTCATGGCCGCCTTCCTTATCGTGGTGTTGGCCTTTGCCTTCAAGTGCGCCCCGAGTCTGTGTTGAACTAAATAATGAACTTCATAGCAAAACAAAAGAAATTATGCCTACAATAGATTCAAGAATTCCCGAAGGTCCTATAGCTGAAAAATGGACCAACTATAAGGCACACCAGAAACTGGTGAACCCGAAGAACAAGCGCAAGCTCGACGTCATCATCGTCGGCACCGGTCTGGCCGGCGCCAGCGCCGCCGCCAGCCTGGGCGAGATGGGCTTCAAGGTAAAGAACTTCTGTATCCAGGACTCTCCGCGCCGCGCCCACTCCATCGCCGCCCAGGGCGGTATCAACGCCGCCAAGAACTATCAGAACGACGGCGACTCCGTTTACCGTCTGTTCTACGACACCGTGAAGGGCGGCGACTACCGTGCCCGCGAAGCCAACGTGTACCGTCTGGCCGAAGTCAGCGCCAACATCATTGACCAGTGCGTGGCCCAGGGCGTTCCCTTCGCCCGCGAATACGGCGGTATGCTCGCCAACCGCTCCTTCGGCGGAGCCCAGGTGAGCCGCACGTTCTATGCCAAAGGCCAGACCGGCCAGCAACTGCTGCTCGGCGCCTACAGCAGCCTGATGTGCCAGGTGCACAAAGGCACGGTGGAACTCTTCACCCGTCACGAGATGCTCGACCTCGTCATCATTGACGGCCGTGCCCGCGGCATCATCGCCCGCAACCTCGTCACAGGCCAGCTGGAGCGCTACTCCGCCCACGCCGTGGTCATCGCCACCGGCGGTTACGGCAACACCTACTTCCTTTCGACCAACGCCATGGGTTGCAACTGCTCCGCCGCCATTGCCACATACCGTAAGGGCGCCCTCTTTGCCAACCCCTCCTACGTACAGATACACCCCACGTGCATCCCCGTACACGGCGACAAACAGTCGAAACTGACCCTGATGTCAGAGTCGCTCCGCAACGACGGCCGCATTTGGGTGCCCAAGAAGCTCGAAGACGCCCAGCGCCTGCAGCGCGGCGAAATCCAGGGCAAGGACATCCCCGAAGAAGACCGCGACTACTATCTGGAGCGCCGCTACCCGGCCTTCGGTAACCTCGTGCCCCGCGACGTGGCCAGCCGCGCCGCCAAAGAACGCTGCGACAAAGGCTACGGCGTGAATAACACCGGCCTGGCCGTATTCCTCGACTTCTCGCAGGCCATCGAAGACTTCGGCCGCGACGAAATCGAAGCACGCTACGGCAACCTCTTCGACATGTACGAGGAAATCACCGACGAGAGCCCCTATGAGACCCCGATGCAAATCTTCCCCGCCGTACACTACACCATGGGCGGCATCTGGGTGGACTACGAACTGATGACCACCATCAAGGGCCTCTTCGCCATCGGCGAGTGCAACTTCTCCGACCACGGCGCCAACCGTCTGGGAGCCTCCGCACTCATGCAGGGCTTGGCCGACGGCTACTTCGTGTTGCCCTACACCATCCAGAACTATCTGAGCGACCAGATTACCATACCGCGCTTCCCGACCGACGGCCCCGAATTCGACGCCGCCGAGAAGGCCGTACAGGCCCGCATCGACCGCCTCTTCGCCATCAAGGGCAAGCGTTCTGTTGACAGCATCCACAAGGAGCTCGGCCACATCATGTGGGAACACGTTGGCATGGCCCGCACCAAGGAAGGCCTCGAAGAAGGCATCAAGCTCATCAGCGCCCTCCGCAAGGAATTCTACACAAACCTCTTCGTGCCCGGCACGCAGGACGGCGTGAATGTGGAACTTGAGAAAGCCCTCCGTCTGGAAGACTTCCTGCTCATGGGCCAGCTCGTGGCCAACGACGCCCTGCACCGTGAGGAAAGTTGCGGCGGACACTTCCGCGAGGAACACCAGACCGAAGAAGGCGAAGCCAAGCGCGACGATGAAAACTTCTTCTACGTGGGCTGCTGGGAGTACCAGGGCGACGACGACACCAAGCCCGTGCTCTACAAAGAACCGCTCAACTACGAAATCATCAAAGTACAAACCCGTAACTACAAGAACTAATCATGGCAAAAAATATTTCTTTTACAATCCGTTATTGGAAACAGAACGGTCCGAAGGACGCGGGTCACTTTGAAGAGCGCGTCATGAAGGATATCCCCGACGACACCAGTTTCCTCGAGATGCTCGACATCCTCAACGAGCAGTTGATTAACGACGGCAAGGAACCGTTCACCTTCGACCACGACTGCCGCGAAGGCATCTGCGGCATGTGTTCGCTCTACATCAACGGCACGCCTCACGGCAAGACCGAGCGCGGTGCCACCACCTGCCAGCTCTACATGCGCCGCTTCAAAGACGGCGAGACCATCACCGTAGAACCCTGGCGCTCGGCTGCCTTCCCCGTTATCAAGGACTGCATGGTCGACCGCTCCGCCTTCGACAAAATTCAGGCCGCCGGCGGCTACACCACCATCCGCACCGGCCAGGCTCAGGACGCCAACGCCATCCTCATCCCGAAGGAAGACGCCGACGAAGCCATGGACTGCGCCACCTGCATCGGTTGCGGCGCTTGCGTGGCAGCCTGCAAGAACGGCTCCGCCATGCTTTTCGTCAGCTCCAAGGTGAGCCAGCTCGCCCTGCTGCCCCAGGGCAAGCCCGAAGCCGCCAAGCGCGCCAAGGCCATGGTGGCCAAGATGGACGAGCTCGGTTTTGGCAACTGCACCAACACCCGGGCCTGCGAAGCCGTGTGTCCCAAGAACGAGACCATTGCCAACATCGCCCGTCTCAACCGTCATTTCATTAAAGCCAAACTTGCCGACTAAACCGTCGGCTGCAAGGCTTTAATTCATTTACAATAAACGAGAGTCTTCTGCAGCCGGTTGGCTGGAGAAGGCTCTCGTTGTCTTTTTTACCCTTATCCCCCCTTTTTCCCCATGAAGAAGTCACTTTTCCTCTCGATTTGCCTGTCGCTGTGGATGTGTTTGCCCACCATGGCGTTCACCCGCTGGACCTTCGACTCCAAGGCCAACCTCATTCAGTCCGCCGACCAGTTCTCAGTCAACGCCATTCAGATTATGGACGGCTGTTCCCTGGCCAATCTGCTCGACAAAGACGGCGACACCTGGTTCCACTCCGCCTGGACCACCGACAACGGCAGCCCCCTGCCCAACGCCGACCACTACCTGCAAGTCCACCTCACCGAGGCCAAGCAGCACATCATCTTCACCTACATTGGCATGAACTGGCCCAGCGCCCACAATTCGCCGCAGGAGGTCACCGTCTATGCCACCAGCACCCCCGCCGACGAATCGTCGTGGGTAAAGGTCACCAAGCTCACCGACATGATTCCCATCGACAACTATCCCGTTTCCTACACCTCGCCCCATCTCGACCTCGGTGCCGCCTACACCGACGTGCGTTTCGAGGTCAACCAGACCACCACGGGCAAAGTCGAGGGCACCTATCGCCGCCACTACTTCTGCCTCTCCGAGTTCGGCCTCTTCGAAGCCGTTGAAGAAGAAGTGAACAACCTTGTCCAGACGGCCGACCAGCTCTCCACCAACTCCATTGAAATCATGACCGGCTGCTCCCTGGCCAATCTCCTCGACGGCAACGGCGACACCTGGTACCACTCCGCCTGGAACACCGTCAACGACAGCCCCCTGCCCGACGCCGACCACTACCTCCAGGCCCATCTCCTGGAGCCCGTCGAAGACTTCTTCTTCACCTACCTGGGCATGAACTGGCCCAGCGCCCACAACTCACCCGACGACGTCGCCATCTACGCCACCAACACCCCCGACGACGAATCGTCATGGAAACTCATTGAAACCCTCACCGACATGGTCGTTGGCGACGACTATCCCGTCTCCTACACCTCCCCGGCCATCCACCTCGGAGCGCCCTACACCGACCTCCGTTTCGTGGTCACCCAGACCACCACGGGCGCCGTCGAAGGCACCTACAACCGCCACTACTTCTGCCTCTCCGAGTTCGGCATCTATCTCGGCGAACCCAAGCGCCCCGACCCCCTCAACCTCATCTTCATCGGCAACAGCATCACCTACGGCGCCACCCTCCAGAACGCCTCCGCCCCGCCCATCAAGGTGGGCCGCATGCTTGAGGAAGAGCTCGGCCGTCCCGTCGATGTTTACAACTGCGGAGTCAGCGGAGCCACCACCCTCGACTTCCTGCCCGCTTCAGGCAGCTACTACGCCGCCGTCAACACCGCCATCAAGAAAGCCATGGCCAGCGGCGGGCCCATCGTCTTCTCCATGATGCTCGGCACCAACGACAGCGCCGAGACCGGACCAAACGGCTCGCCCGTCAAGCCCGAAAACTACTTCATGAACATGCGCGTCATCATCGACCAGGTGCTCAACAGCTGTCCCCACGCCGTGGTCATCGTCAACTACCCCATCTGGTACAGCCCCAACACCTACAACGGCGCCCGCTACCTCCAGGCCGGCCTCGACCGCCTGCAGTCATACCATCCCGAAATCGACCGCCTCGTCAGCTACTACGCCAAGATGCAGGCCCCTCACCAACGCGTCTTCACCGGCAACCCCGAAGTGTTCTCTTTCTTTGCCGAAAAAACCGAACTCTTCACCCCTGAAAACGGCTACCAGGGCGTCTTCTACCTCCATCCCAACGCCACCGGAGGCACACGCCTCGCCGAGTTCTGGAAGCAAAGCATCATCGACCACCTCGGAGCCACCGACTTCTCCTCGCCCGCCGACTACGCCCCCGAGCTCATCGACTCCGCCCTCGCCGTTGTCGGACAGTGCTTCGCCACCTCCACACAGAGCAGCACCTACCTCATCAACGAGGCCTCGCAAATCACCTGCAACGCCCTCCAGGCCGCCACGGGCACCCTCGACCTGCTCATCGACAAGAAACCGGCCACCTGGTTCGAGACCGACGCCACCACGGCCGACTTCGACGAACCCCACTACCTGCAGTTCGACCTCCTCACCGACACCCTCCAGCGGGTGGCCCTGCGCATGATACGCCGTCCTGCCGTCGGAGGCAAGCACACCGACAACCACTTGCCCAACAACATCGCCGTCTATGCCACCAACGACACCACCGCCAGCGGCCAGTGGACCCTCGTCGCACGCCTCACCGACGGATTCCCCGTGCAGACCCAGAACAAGGTCTACATCTCCCCCGCCATCAACCTGCTCCAGCCCTCCCGCTACGTCCGCATGGTTGTCAACGGCAACGTCAGCGGAGCCCTGTCGGCAGCCGGGCGGCCCTACTTCAACCTCGGCGAGGTACAGGTCTATCCCGTCACCGTCAAACAAGACGAGTCGCCCTACTACGTCAAGCGCAACGGCCTCGCCCTGGCCTGCGACATCCTCCAGGACCTCTGCCGCGAAAGCTTGCTCCAATGGCAGGCCGGCACCTTCACCGATGCCGACGCCCTCACCCTGCGCCAGGCCATGGCCGTCGTCACCGAACTCCTGGAGCAGCCCTGGTTTGAGCCTGCCGACGTCAACCACGACGGCGTCATCGACTCCGCCGACATCGTCGCCGTCATCAAGGAAATGCCCGACGGCGACAACAAAGCCGACGTCAACGCCGACAACGTCATCGACTCCGCCGACATCGTCGCCGTCATCAAAGCCATGAAGTAGTCGGCATATACCTGTCTGTTATATCATATCGTTATCCGTACAAAGAATGGGACGACTGATTTTTGTTACGCTAGTGGTCTCTTCCAGAGACCCGTTTCCCGTTACCATGCAGCCGCAGGTACTCGCTTCGCTCGCACCCGCGGATATAATTAATGGACGCCTCCGGCGTCCTTTTTTCTGTGTCGGAAACTTTGAATGGGAAAGAACGTCGGAGACGTTCATTTTGAGGTTATCCGAGACGTGTCGAGGATAACCGATGGATAATGGTGGGTGCGAGCGAAGCGAGTACCCACCACCAGGGAAAAGCCCTCCGGGTGCGTCTCTGGAAGAGACGAATGACAGTTCTCGATTCCGAAGGAAGGGTCCCCCGCCACGGAAGTCCAACTCCGCTTTCGTCGCGCCTAAATCCGATTTAGAGCGGACCAACTCCGTTTTCGTGCGGCGCCGCCCCGCAGGGCGCCTTATTATATAAAATAAGGTAAAGCAAATCCCCGTCTTTCGCCCGTGAAGAAACGCAAAACGAAGGGGGCGCCGCCGCCGCAGTGTCAAAAATGTTAAAAACGCTGCGAAAACCGCATTTTTTTAGGCAAAAGTTTTGTCCGAACCGGTGAATTCTGTAAATTTGCCTTGTCAAGTGTCCCTATGCGGATACGCGAGAATTGATAAAACTTTGTGTAATTTAATAATTTATTGTCTAACTAAAAACATTAAAACAATGAGAAGATTTCTACGCTTCTTCATGTTTGCATTAGTATGCAGCATGTGTTGGAATGTCGCATCGGCTCAGAAGCTCTATGCAGGTGACCCCTACAAGTGGAACGAGCTGAAGGCCGGTGACGAGATTCTGTTGAACAATGGTGGTGCCTTTTCCGACGACATCGCCGGTTACGGTGGTCCCGGCCAGTTCCTCTGCGGTGCCACGACTGCGGCTGCCGGTTGGATGCACGGTATTACCCTGGCCAAGACCGACACGTTGAACGCCGCCAACAACACCGACCCCACGGGCCAGACGTTGACCGACTTTAACGTATGGATTCTGGTAGATGCCGGTACCATCACGACCCTCGACGACGAGGAGTTTCAGGCTTTCTACCTGAAGAACAAGAAGACCAATGAGTACATTGAGTGCTTCGAAGAGTTCACCGATGAGACGTTTGCCTCGCACACCACGCCGCAGCTGGCCAAGGCCACGTCGTTCGTGCCCCGTCCCATCGACTCTTACAGCGACGTCAAGACCACGATGCTGAAGAAGTACGAGGAAGACCCCGACTACGGTGTGATTTTCTCACACTATGTTGTTTCCACCAAGGTAAACAGCGACACGAATGAAGAAGAGCAGGTTGGCACATGGTGGAATCTGGGTTATGCCTGGAACTATGTACACAGCTACTATGGCACAGCCTCCGACATGGTAGGTTTCAATGTTCTGAGACCCGTTCTGGAGCAGACCAACGAGATGAAGTTCAAAGACTTCATGGCCTCCCTGGGTAGCGACGTTACCTTCCTCGCCGGTACCGACCCCGGTAAGTTTGGCGAAGACGAAGTGATTGCCTTCGAAAACGCCCTGGCTTCCGCTCAGGACGCTCTGGACTACAACTTGGACCTCGACGGCAACGACATCACGGAAGACTCTCAGTGGCTTCCCGTTTACAACTTGATTAAGAGTGCCTACGAAGCTGTTCTGGCCAGCCAGGTTCCCCTGGCCGATGGTCTCTACTTCATCATCATGGACAACAACCAGACCCTCGGCCACCGCGAAGGTAGGGGCGACGCCAATGTACCCGCCTTCCAGGCACGCAGCGACAAAATGCTGTGGTGGGCAGAGCTCGACCGCGAAGACCCGTCGTTTGTATGGCGCATCACCAAGGTCGGTGAAGAAGAAGGCAAAGCCAAGTACACCATTCAGAACTGGGGTCTCGGCACCTACATCGCCTTCGACATGGACAACGGTGAAGGTTTCGTATGCATGAGCAAAGAAGCCGTCTGCGACTACAGCATCAACCTACGTACCAGCGACGGCCGCTGGCAGTTCGTCTGCAACGCCAAGGGCGGTCTTAACCGCGACAAGGGCAACGACCGCGGTATCTACGCCGACTGTATGGGTGCCATTGCCCACCAGTCGCACACCCAGCTGAGCACAAGCTACAACGACGCCCAGCACCAGACCCTGTCTGCCCCGACAGAAGAAGAATTGGCCATCCTCGAGCCGAAGGTTGCCCAGATGGCTCTGACGGCCGAGCTCGAAGGTCTCATCGACCCCGCCCTGGCACTCTACAACGTCTGCTTCAAGTACAATCCCGACATGGACAGCCCGCTGATCACCGAGTACGACCAGTACGACTCCCCGATGGTTAATCCGCTCAGAGAAGACGGTTCCGCAGCCGATGGTTGCCACGACGGTCTGATTGACGGCAAGAACGAAGTCAATGGCACCGACTACAGCTACTACTTCCGCACCTACAACGGTTCCAGCGACGACCCCGAACCCAAGTACATCGTGTTTGACATGAAGCAGCCGCAGCAGAACATCGTTATCATGATGCAGAAGCGTAACGCCGGCCCCGGCCAGGGCGACCGTCCTGCCGAAGTAACCCTTTGGGGTTCCAACGACGAAGGTGGTGTTCTCGATGAAAAGGAATGGACCAAGATTGAGGTTTACTATCCCACGACCGAAAACGCCGTGCTGACCGACTGGCACTCCGTTGACCTGGGCCAGCCCTACCGCTTCCTGAAGTATTCCGTATCGAAGACCTACAACTACACGATTGGTAACAGCAGCCGTTCTTGGGCATTCGTTTACTTCGCCATCGGCGAAATGCAGATCTATCCGGGCGAACTCGACACCGAGACCAGCCAGTACTACTATGTTGACGGCCTGAAGGACGCTGCCGACGAACTGAGAACTCAGCTCGGTATTGCCCGTGTAGCCGTTGGTGAAAACACCGCTACCCAGAAGAACATCGACGACCTGCAGGCTGCCATCGACGCCGTACAGGGTAAGATCGTTGATACCATTCCTCTGTATGCACGCACCCTCGAAGTTGAGGAATACGTGAACAAGTTCCCCGCCGGCACCGACTACGGTCAGACCACCGACGCTGAACTGGCCACCATGCAGGCTGCCATCGCTACAGCCAAGGCATTCGACCATGAGAAGCCTCAGAAGGCTGACATCGACAAGCGCCTGGCCGACCTGAACGCTGCATTCGAAGCATTCAAGGCTGCCCAGAAGCCCATCGAAGTGAATACTTGGGTTTACATCCAGAACACCGACCAGACCCGCACGGGTGAACCCGATGCTGACGGCAACTATGTTCCCGGCAACGCTATCGTTAACGGTCACGTGATCTATGTTGCTTCCGGCAACACCTATGATGTACGCAACAGCGAGGCTGACCGCCTGCTCCACGGTCTGTACGACACCGAAGCCGGTGCTCTCACCGACCTCGACAACCCGTTCAGCCAGTGGCGTGCCACTAAGAACGAAGACGGCACCTACTACTTCCAGAACCGCGGTACCGGCACTTACATGGGTAAGTTCGCCAACAACGCTTACGGAGGTATGTCTGCTGAACCCGTTCCTTACAACGTAGTATTTGCTGCTCCGGGCGAAATCGCTCTCGTTCCCGCAATTCCTGAAAACGTTGGTGCTACCGCTCTGAGCGCTTACCAGGATAAGTTCATGGCTACCACCGGTGACGGTGCTGCCCAGTCTCCCTCGAGCTGGACGCTGCTGCCCGTAGAAAGCCAGGCATTCACCTTCGCCGTTAAGAACAACACCTACAACATCGTTACCCTGCCGTACGATGCCAAGGGTCTTATCGGTGACGAAAACGCTAAGCCTTACAGCGTGAAGTCCGCTACCGTTAAGGATGGTGAAGAAGAAGGTTCGAAGACTTGCGAACTCGTTCTCACCCCGATGACTGAAGATCCGAAGGCTGGTGTTCCGTTCGTTCTCGTAGTAGGCGACCCGACCCAGTACACCGGTGAGGAAGAAGAAGTATTCTACATGATTGAACCTGCCGACGAATTCGTAACCGAAGCTCAGACTGCTAACGGTCTCGTTGGTCTGCTCAACGGTGCTACTGCTTCTGCCAACATGGGTTACTTCATCAACAACAACGCAGCTGTTAACCTGACCCGTCAGTTCTTCAGCGGTATGACCGGTTACATCAACCCGCAACTGGCTGAGAACCTCGGTGAAGCTACGGCCGATGACATCGTGCTCAACGTTGACAACCTGACTTCCATCAAGTCTGCAACGATTGGCGCTGCTGCCGGCAACGTTTACAGCATCGACGGTAAGCTCGTTAGCAAGAACGGTGTGAAGAACCTCAACAAGGGTATCTACATCGTAGGTAAGAAGAAGGTTGCTGTAAAGTAATCTCTCTCCGGAACGAAGAAAAATAAAAAATCGTTTCATATCTTTGGCGGTGCGTCCATCTTGGGCGCGCCGCTTTTTTTAGTGGCAATAGCGGTTATAGTGACTATAGCAGAAACAATGGCTATAGTCACTATTGTCACTATAGTTACTGTGGTTCTCTGAAAAGAAGGGGGAGGTGTAGGTTCAGCGCTTGCGGAGCAGTGTCAGTCCGTCGCGCAGGGGGATGATGACCGTTTCCACGCGGTGGTCACGTGCCACCAGTTCGTTGAAGAGGCGTATGCCCAGGGTTTGGGTGTCGCGGTCGTAAGCCGTGTCAACGACGTGTCCGTCCCACAGGGTGTTGTCGGCCAGTATGAAGCCGCCGTCGTTGAGGTGTTTCAGTGAAAGTTCGTAGTATTCGGTGTATTGTCGTTTGTTTCCGTCGATGAAGACGAGGTCGAAGGGCGGCTCGTCGTCGGGCAGTCCGGTGAGCACGTTGCCGATGCGGAAGTCTATGTGTCCGGCCCAGGGCGAGCCCTCCAGCCAGGGGCGGGTGAAGTCCTCCATCTCGTCGTTGATTTCGTAGGTCACCAGACGGCCTCCCTCCTCCAGCGCCGATGCCATGCATAGGGCGGAGTAGCCCGTGAAAGTGCCTATCTCCAGCACGCGGCGCGGCCGTATCATGTGGACGAGCATCTTCAGCAGGCGGCCCTGCAGGTGGCCCGAGACCATGTGGCCGTGTATCAGCCGGATGTTTGACTCGCGGTAGAGGCGGTACAGGTAGTCGGGCTCGGCTTCGATGTGGGAGAGGATGTAGCTGTCGAGTTGTGAATCGGATGCGGAGAGCCGGGTGTCCATTGGTGCGGGGAGTCTGTTACTTTTTGGTCAGTGCCTCCACGGCCAGGCGGTAGCTGTCCAGCCCAAATCCGCAGACCACGCCGAGGCATGCCGGGGCTATCATCGACTGGCGGCGGTAGGGCTCGCGGCTGTGGACGTTGCTGATGTGCACCTCCACCACGGGTGCCGTCACGGCCTTGATGGCGTCGTGCAGGGCGATGCTGGTGTGGGTGTAGGCGCCGGCGTTGAGCACGATGCCGTCGCACTGGAATCCCGCCTCGTGAATCTTGTCGATCAGGGCGCCTTCGCAGTTGCTCTGGAAGTAGTCTATGGTCACGTCGGGATAGGCCCGTCGCAGTTCGTCCAGATAGTCTTCAAAGGTGCGGCGGCCGTACACGTCGGGCTCGCGCTGGCCCAGCAGATTGAGGTTAGGGCCGTTGATGATTTGCAGTTTCATCGTTGTAATCGGTTGATTTCTGCTGCAAAAATACATAATATAATTGAGAGAGAGGCCCTCCGGCTCTCTTTTTCTTGTTTGCGCCCCAGCCGGCGGCCGTGGCTTAACACTTTTAACACGCCCGTGTTAATCCGTTAACATTCGGGCCAGACTTCGGTTTTTCGAGACGCCGTTTCGTCGCGCAAAAGCGGCGTTTCAAAATTTTGAGGCGCCGCCTTTGTTCGGCCTTTCGTAGGAATGTTGATTTTCAGTGTTTTGGAAAAGGTCCGTTTTAGTTGCGAAAATCGCCACTTCAGGAGGCTGAAGTGTCAGTTTCCGTCACTTGCCTGCCGTAGCAAAAGAGCCGGCCCACAGCTGTGTGGGCCGGCTCCCTGGCATAGCGGGTCGGAAACGCTTATCTGCGTTTTTCCTTGTATTTTTCGAGCGGACGGTCGAGCGACTCAATGCACTGCAGCACGGCGTCCTCGAAGGTGTCGCAGGTTTTTTCGGCATAAAGCGTGTCGCCGGGCAAGCTCACCTGTACGCTCACCTGTTTGTTGAGGTTGGTTTCCGGTTTTACTACTTTCAGCGTGAATTCCACTTTCGTCACGTCTTCGTTGCGCTTGGCAAAGCGCTGCATTTTCTTCTCGATAAATGCCTGCAACTTCTCGGTTGCGTCGAAATGAATGGCTTGAATTTTCAGTTCCATAAAACCTCCTTATTTTTAGTGTCCCGCCACGTGGCGGAACGGGTTGATGTTTTATTCTACTGCGAATATAGCCAAAAAAAACGGGTTGACCAAGCCTTGGGCGGTTTTTTGCCGACTTTTTATGGAAAAAACATATTTCTTCGTAAATTTGTCGTCTATGGAGACAGAAAACAACCGTTCCGCGTGGACCGACGTGCAGCGCCAGGAAGTGGCGTCGCTAGTGCGCGACTACCGCGCCTACCTGCTGCTGGAGCGCTCCTTGTCGCGCAACACCCTCGACGCTTACCTGAGGGACGTGGAGAAGTTGCTCCATTATCTGGAAGGTGCAGGCGTGACGCCGTGGCAGGCCGACACCGACATGCTGCGCGCCTTTGTAGCCGGGCTCCACGACATCGGCGTGGAACCGCGGTCGCAGGCCCGCATCGTCAGCGGCGTGCGCTCGTTCTACCGCTATATGCTCATGCACGGCCTGCTCAGCGACGACCCGGCGCGGCTGCTCGAGGTGCCCAAGGTGGGTGTCCACCTGCCCGAGGTGCTCACGGTGGACGAGGTGGACCGCCTCATCGGCGCCGTTGACCTGAGCAAGCGCGAGGGCCACCGCAACCGCGCCATGCTCGAGGTGCTCTACAGCTGCGGCCTGCGCGTCAGCGAGCTCTGCGAACTCAAACTGAGCAATCTCTACCTTGACGAGGGCTTCGTGCGCATCTTCGGCAAGGGCGGCAAGGAGCGCCTGGTGCCCATCTCGGCGCGGGCGGTGCACGAACTGAGAACTTACTTTCTCGACCGCAACCTGTGGAGCATTCCCGCGGCCTACGAGGACTATGTCTTCATCACCGTGAGGCGCAGCATCAAGAACATCGGGCGCATCATGGTGTTCCATCTCATAAAGGAACTGGCCGTCGTGGCCGGCATCCGGAAGAACATCAGCCCCCACACGCTGCGCCACTCCTTTGCCACCCATCTGCTGGAGGGCGGGGCCGACCTGCGCGCCATCCAGGCCATGCTGGGCCACGAAACCATCGCCACGACCGAAATCTATACCCACATCGACCGCAGCCGCCTGCGCCAGGAAATACTGGACCACCATCCGCGCAGCCGCATCGCCGCCGATTGAAAAGGAAAACGGAGTTAGAACAGTCTAACTCCGTTTTCGTTCGTTCCAACGCCGTTTTGGCGCCGCCCAAGCGACTCACCCTTCGGCGTGGTCGCTCAGGATGCGGTGGGGCACGTGGCCATGGGCCACCATCTCGAAGGGACAGCCGAAGGCTTCGCCGAGCATCTCGCCGGTGACTTCGCTGGCGGCGTGGTAGTGGACGTGGCGGTTGACGCAGGCGATGTTTTTGACATTGCGCACCACCGTTCCCACATCGTGGCTCACCAGAATGACGGCACAGTGGCGGTTGACCTCGCCCAGAAGCTGGTAAAGGCGCTCCTGGTGCTTTTGGTCAATGTATGTGGCGGGTTCGTCGAGAATGAGCACCTCGGGGTCGCACACCAGAGCCCGTGCCACGAGCACGCGCTGACGCTGTCCGCCGCTGAGTTCGCCGATGGGGCGTCCGCTGTAGCCGGTGAGTTCCATGAGAGCCAGGGCGCGGTCGGCCTTCTGCCGGTCGGCGGCGCTGAAGCGGTGCCACACGCGGCGCCGGCTGTGGAGGCCGGAGAGCACCACGTCGCGCACGGTGATGGGAAACTTGGCGTCGAAGGTGCTGTACTGCGGCAGATAGCCCGTGCGCAGAGCGTCGCAGGGCCGGCCGTCGCGCCAGAACCTTACCGTTCCCGCCGCGGGGGCAATCAGGCCCAGGATGACCTTTACCAGCGTGGTCTTGCCGCCGCCGTTGGGGCCGATGATGCCCAGAAAATCGTTGGCCGTCACCTGCAGGGTGGCGTCGTCGAGCACCGTCAGGCCGTCGTAGGCCGCGCTCACGTGGTCGAGGGTGATGATGGGGCTATTTTCCATTTTTCAGAGCTTTGGCAATGTGTAACATCTCGTTTTCCCAATCGTAGCTGAGGGGATTGACGGAGACAATGGCGGCCCCCGTCTCGCCGGCCAGGGTGCGGGCCATGGCGGGGCTGAACTCCGGCTGCACCAGGATGACCCTGACGCTGTCCTGCCGGCACTGCGCCACGAGCGACTGCATCCACTGGGCGCCGGGCTCCTTGCCGTCCTTTCCGATGCTGAGCTGCTTCAGGCCGAAGTCGGCGGCAAACTCGGTGAGGGCGGGGTGGGCGATGACAAACGTGCGGCAGGCCAAGTCTTTCAACTCTTCGTGTATCTGCATCTCCACGTCGGCGATGCGCCGTGTGAGGGTGTCGAGGCGCAGGCGGTAGGCGGTGGCGCCGGCCGTGTCTATGGCGCAGAGGGCGTCGCAGATGGTACGGCAGATGGTGGCGGCCAGGCGCGGCGAAGTCCATGTGTGGGGGTCGAAGGCCGAGGAGCGCATGTCGAGGGCGGAGAGGTCCTGCGAGGTGTCGATGACGGGCAGGCCGGGCACGTTCTCGCCGACCTTGGGCAGCCAGGTGGTCTCAAAACCGAGCCGGCCCACCTTGAAGTAGGCTTTGGCGTTGCTGAGCATGACCATTTGCTGCGGGGTGGGCTCGTACATCTCGGGGCTCATGCCTTCGGGCACCAGGCTCACCACGTCCATGCGGTCGCCGGCTATCTGCTGCGTGAAGTAGCGCAAGGGCTCGATGCTCACCACTACGCACGGCCGGCCCGAGGCGGGGCGGCTGTCGCCGCACGAGGCCATCGTCAGCAGCAGAAGCAGGCTAAGAAGTATGTTTATAGGTTTCATGATGCAATAGTTATAAGCCTTGTAAGAGGAAAGCCAGCAGGATGTAGCGTGCCACCTTGCCCAGCGTGACGGTCAGGGCGGAGCGCCACAGGCTGACGCGCAACAGGCCCAGGGCAATGGTGATGACGCTGCCCAGAAAGGGCAACCAGGCCAGCAGGCCCATCCACGCTCCGTGCCGGCGGATTTGCTTCTTGGCCTTTTCCAGCCGGTCCTGGCGCAGGTGGAACAGCCGGTATATCCACGTGTCGCTGCCCAAGAGCCCCACGCCGTAGTTGAACATGCCGCCCAGCGAGTTGCCTATGGAGGCGCAGATGACCAGTTGCCAAATGTCGAGCCCAGTGAGGTAGAGCGCCGTCAGCACGGCTTCGGAGGTGAACGGCACGAAGCTGCCTCCCAGAAACGCCGCCACCAGCATGCCGCCGTAGCCGTAGTTTACAAGAAATTCAACGACTGGCTCCATAGGTTGAACACGGTGGCGCCCATCAGCAGCAGGGTGCCGAGCAGGAAGAAGAACAGCGCCCAGCGTCCGCGGCCCAAGGCAAAATAGCGCGCCACCACGGGCGACACGGCCACCAGGATGAAGGGTGTGAGCCGGACATAGTGGTGGGGTTGCAGCAGCAGCAGGGCCAGCAGCAGGGCGCTTTGTGAGATGAGCACGTAGTTGAACATGCGCGGGCGAATCTTGTCGTTATAATTGGTATAGGCGTAGTGGATGGCTGCCACCGAAAAGAGCAGGGCCACGAGCAGAAAACTCACGGCGGGCTGCAGAGGCCATTCCGCGATGGCCGTGGGGGCGAAGGCGGTGAGTTGCTGCCACAGCAGGAGCAGCGGTTCCGTGTTGCCCGTGAGCAGCAGCACCCCGGCGTAGAATTCCAACGGGATGAACAGCCCGAACATGGCGGCCAGCAGGCTCCGCAGCGTGAGCGAGCCCAGTTGCACGAACATGGAGAGCAGGTAGAGCGGGGCCAGCAGATAGAGCGGCGGCAACGTGAGGCATGCGAGCCCCAGGAAAAGGAAAGCCTGGAACACCCAGCGCTCGGCGTAGTATTGCTGGTAGCTCTGGAAGAGGAAGTGAAGCGACACGGCATAACACAGGGCGCCGCCCAGCGTGACATCGCCGCGGTGGGCGAAGGTACACATGGCGGCCAAGAGCAACAGCACGGCGGCGGTCATCCAGGTGCGCAGGGGTATGACGCTGTTGACCGAGCACACCTTGTGGATGGCATAGGCCACGGCCACCGTGGCGGCCAGTCCGCCCCAGTGCCACGGGTCGGTCATGGGGCCGGCGCTCCATGCGGCGGCGGCACAGGCCAGTGCCACAACCAGCGGCACCAGGCTCTCGGCCAAGCGGTCTTTGAAAGTGCGTTCCATGAACAGAGCTATCTTTTTGCAAAGTTACGAATAAACGAGCGCAGAGCACGAAAAAGAGAACGAAGTTTTCATGTTCGTGCTCTGCCGAGTGGGAGAAACTTCTGTAAAGTTACAAAAAACGGTCGCAAAGGCAGAGGTTCGCTTCTGTCGAACGAAAGCCGATATAGAAAAAAGGAAAACGCAGTTGGAAAAAACCAACTGCGTTTTGTGCGTTCGGGGAGGGGTGTTCCCTTTATTTTTTCACCTTCTTGCCTTTTTCGACCAGGATGCCCTGGGCGTTTTCTGCGGCGCGGCGTCCCTGCAGGTCGTAGCGCACGCCGGCGGCCGTGTCGTTGGTAACGCCCTTGATGCCTTCGGCTCCGTTGAAGTCGAACGTGAGGTGATCTACGTCAGGCACGTTTTCGCCCTTGAGGATATACACTTGGTTGGCGGGCACGCCCGATTCGGGGCAAGGCTGCATGGCGGCGGTGTTGTCGTCGAGGGCCTTCACAATGTAAGCGCCGCCTTCTTCCATATCTTTTAGGGGCAGCAGGTTGCCGGCGAATACATTGTTCTCGACGGGAGCACCCGTTGCGGTGAGGTCGATGGTGAGCTCGTAGGCCGTGTTCTTGTCACCCTTGAGGATGACAGGCGAGCCGGCAGGAATGAGTTGGGATTCCACTTTGGTGAGTCCGACAACGCCTTCGTTGGTGATGCCGATGGCCGTGTAGGCTTCAAGGCCGCTGGGCAGCACTACACCGAAGTCAGCGCAGAGCGGAGCCACGCCGCTGCCGTCGGTGGTGACGGTGATGGTCTTCACGGCTTCCAGATACCACAGGCCCGAAGCGTTGGCCGTGGTGGCCGTGCGCAGGTTGGTCAAGTTGCTTCCGGCAATGCCGTAGGTGCCATTGGGAGAGCCCACGATGGCAAACTTGAAGTTGTCGCGGTTTTCAACATAATTGGTCGTGCCCTCGCTCTTCACCACGGTGGCAACGGCAACGGAGTTGTTCTTGGGAAGCGTGCTGAAGGCGTTGCCCTGCGACTGGATGATGTAGCCCGAGCCGGAGGGGGCGAAGGTCCATACTTGGGCGGGAGAATTGTCTTCAGCCTTGACGCTCACCAGACCGCCGGTACCGATGGTCATGAAAGGCTTGTTTACCAGCGCAGTGTTGAGTGTGCGCAGGCGGTAGGCCGTGGTGGCCGGTTCAAACTTCAGGTAGTTGATGGCCTCAACCCTTTGGAGCAGTTCTTCCACTTCGGGCATGGTGAGGTCAGACGTTTCGGTATTCGACAGCTCTTCAGCCTTGGCCCGTTCGTCAGGGTCGACGATGCTGCCCACGATGCCCTCTTCGATGCTCAGCTGTTTGCCGAGATTGCTGAGGGTCTTGTTGATGCTTTGGAATTTCTCAATGTTTTCGAGCAGTGCCATGCCTTCGCTGTTGACGGGCTTCATGTAGAAGTTGTCGCACACCTCGAAGTTGCACTTGGCCGACGACGAAGCGGCCGGCTCTACAATGCCGTTGTTGACCGACAGGTAGAGGTTACCCTGCTTGAACGTGAAGTTCTTGTTTGACAGGTTGACGGTCACTTCCACGGGGCTTTCGCTGAGCATGGAGGTATTGTTGAGGTCAAGGTATTTCTTGGCACCGATGTTGTAGAGATAGTACTTTCCAGTCAGTTCCATGCGCAGAATCATCCAGTTGCGGTAGGGGTCGGTCACGTCGACGCTCTCGCCGTTGGCTTCGGGCACGATGATGGTCTCCTTGCCGTCCTGCTGTCCTACGCCCAAGGCAAGCGAGTTGGTTCGGGTGCGTAACTGGTAAGCGTGGAATGAGCTGATGTGGTCCTTCTTTTGCAGGGCAAAGTACTTCAGCGGCATGGCGCTGTGGCCGAGGGCTGTGATGGCGTTCTTCAGCGCGGTTTTGTCGGTCACGTTGCCGTTGTCGAACACGGTCCTGAGGTTTTCGAGGTCGGCGGCGGCATAGCCGTTGAACTTGTTGGCCTGGCTGAGCAGCAGTTCGGCGAAGTCCTTCATCTCCTCGATGTTTTTGAGCTGTCCTGAGAGAGTTGTGATTTCAGTTCCCTTGTCCTTGATGATGGCTTGGTTGACGCGGTCGCGCAGGGCGTCGAGGTCGATGGTGTCCACGCAGGTGTAGTCGGTCATCAGGGGATAGGTGGAGGCGCTGTCGTTTTTGAGCCGTCCGAATCCGCCGGTTTCCAGATAGAAGGCGTCGTCGTAGGCTTCCGTCATGCCGTGTCCGAAGTCGCTTCGGGAATAGCGTGCGCCGGTGGCCTGGGTGTTTCCGTAGCCTGCGGAGTTGAAGTTATACCATTTGCCGCTGGCCATGGAGTGGAGGCAGCCGCGGCGGTAGTAGGCGCGGCGTTGCACGTTGCCTCCCCAGCCGTTCCAGTTCTCCAGGAACGAGTAGAGGCCGCTGGTGCCCAGGTTATAGTTGCGTCCGCTCATGCGGTGGGTGGCGATGTAGTGCCATTCGGTGTCGCTGGCGGGTTTATACCAGGCCGAGAGCAGGGTGTTGCTGTAGATGAGGGTGTCCTTGCCGTCGTTGATGGCCACGTAGATGTCTTCGGGCTGGCTGGTGACGATGTATTGCACCCATTCGTCGGCTTTCCACCAGTGGTTGTCGGTGGAGAAGGCCGTGGTGCCTGTGCCTTCGCCGCCGAAGCGGTCTATCTTCATGTTGCTGCCCTTGTCGAGCGAGCCAGAGCGCAGGTAGTCGGGCAGGTTCTTGTCTTCGTCGGTGTTACCGTTGTCCCAGGCCGAGAAACGGATGGTGTGCCATATGTGGGTGTAGTCGCCGTCGAAGCGCTGGGGCATCTGCTGGCCCATGTACCAGCCGGAGGCGCCCACGGTCATGGCGTAGGTGCTGAGCACTTGTTTGTCGGCGGGCACCATGCCTTCCATGTAGACGGCGTCGAACGATTCGCCGCTGGGGCAGCCTGCGGCGGAGTTGTTGGTGTTGTACCACAGGTGAACGCTGGGGGCCATGAAGTTGTCGTTGGTGACTATTTTGGCCGAGGCGGTGCGCTGGAAGAGCAGGTAGTCGATGCTCTGCACGGTGGTGCTGCCGTTGCGGCTGCTCACCTGGATTTCATACCAGCCGTCTTTGGCGATGTTGGTGGCGGGAATGATTTCAATGACATTGGTCGTGCCTTTCTCCAGGGCCTGGGCGGTGTTGACGCACAGGGTGTCGCCCGTGATGCGGTCGCGGAGCAGGATGTTGAGGGCGGCCGTGCGCGAGCTGCGGGTTTTCATCTGCATGTCGGCGCGGAAGGTGCCTTTGGGTATGTGGGCATAGTAGCAAATGACGGCGCGGTAGTTGGTGGGCCATGTGGTGAGGCTGCCCGTCTTCTTGATGGCACCGTCCCTGTCGTTGAAGGGCTCGTCGTTGAGCATGAACCAGCAGTGGCCGCCGTCAATGGTGTCGGTCACGTCGCGGTAGGTTTGTGCTGTGGCACTGGCTGAGAAGCACAGCAGGCCGGTGAGCACGGAGAGTAAAAATTGTTTCATTTTCTGTATGGATTTTGTAGTTTATAGTTTCCGCCTTTCTTTTAGCTGGGCAAAGTTACTCATTTCCCTACATTCCGACGTCATGCCCGCCTGTTTTTTAATAATTATTACGACCGCTGGGCCGGCAGGCCGGCAGAACTAACTCCGTTTTTGTTTTGTCTAACTCCGTTTTCGTGTCGCCCGACTCCGTTTTCGGTTTCGCCTCTTCCGCGCTCCTTGAGCCGGGGCGCCGTTTCGGAAAAACGAAGCGGCGCCTCAAAATTTTGAGGCGCCGCTTTTGTGTTGGCAGGCCGGTGAGCACCGTAGGTTTTATTTTACTTTTACGTCAATAGTGTGCAGGTCGGCGTCGCGGCTGCTGCTGCCGACCATGAGTTGGAACTGGCCGGGCACGACGCGCATGGTGTTGCTCGCTTCGTCCCACGTCTCAAAGCGGTCGCGCGGCATGGCGATGGTGACGGTGGCCTGCTCTCCGGCCTTCAGGTGGACGCGCTGGAAGCCGCGGAGCGACTTGGCGGGGCCGTTGACGTCGGCGGGGCGGCGCAGATAAACCTGTACGATTTCGTCACCGTCGCGTGTGCCGGTGTTCTTCACGTTGACGGTGATGCGGTTGCGTTTGAACACGGGATTGGAACACTCGAACGTGGTGTAGCTCAGTCCGTAGCCGAAAGCATAGAGGGGTGAGCCGGTAAAATAGCGGTAGGTGCGTCCTTTCATGGCGTAGTCCTCATAGTCGGGCAGTTGTCCGGTGTTGCGGTAGAAGGTGACAGGCAGTTTGCCGCTGGGATTGTAGTCACCGAAGAGCACATCGGCCAGGGCTTGCGGGCCGGCCTCGCCGCCATACCATGCCTGCACGATGGCGTCGGCATTCTGGCTTTCCGGTTCCAGAGCCACAGCGCTGCCCGAGCAGTTGACGTAGATTACGCGTTTGCCGGCACGGTGCAGGGCTGCCAGAATGTCGCGCTGGACTTGGGGCAGTTCGATGGACGTGCGGTCGCCCCCTTTGAACCCTTTGACGTTGACTTTCATCTCCTCGCCTTCAAGCCGCGGAGAGATGCCTCCGATGAAAATCACCGCGTCGGCATCGGCCACGGCAGCCACAATGGCACGGTCGTCGGCCGTACGCCCGGTGTGGGTGCAGCCTTGCAGCCACATGATTTCAGGGCATTTGTCCCGGAGACCGTCAAGCAGTGTACGGGGCACGGAGGGGAATCCGTTGTAGTTGCCCCACAGCATTTCGGCATCGTTGGCGTTAGGACCCACGACGGCAATCTTCTGGTCGCGGCTGAGGGGCAAGACGCCGTTGCGGTTTTGGAGCAGCACGATGCTCTGCCGGGCCATCTGGAGGGCCAGCTGTTTGTGCTCCGGCGAGGCAATGGTGCTCAGAGACAAGTGGCGCCAAGGCACCCGTTCGTCAGAGTCGAAGTCACCGAGCTCGAAGCGGGCCCGGAGCAGGCGGCGCAAGCTCACGTCGATGTCGGCTTCTGACACCTTGCCCTGGCGTACGGCCTCGGGCAACGATGCGTAGTCTTGTCCGCACTCCAAGTCGGTGCCGGTGCGCACGGCATGGGCCACCGCCGCTTCGCGCGTGTCGCTGAATCCGTGGTAACCGGGTTTCCAGAAGTCGCTGACAGCCCAGCAGTCGCTGGTGACCATACCCTTGAAGCCCCATTCCTGGCGGAGAATCTGTTGCAGCAGTTGGTTGCTGCCGCAGCAAGGTTGTCCGTCGAAGCGCTGATAGGCGCACATGATTTCTTTGACGCCGGCTTCTTGGACGAGAGCCTTGAAAGCAGGCAGGTAGGTCTCAAAAAGGTCGCGCAGTGACAGGTCTTCGACGTTGAAGGTATGGCGGTTCCATTCCGGACCGCTGTGCACGGCGAAGTGCTTGGCACAGGCGTAGAGTTTGTAATAAGGGCTTTTGTTGGCCTCTCCGGGTTTGGTGCCTTGCAGTCCGTGCACGACAGCCGAGCCCATTTGGGCGGTAAGGAACGGGTCTTCGCCGTAAGTTTCCTGGCCGCGTCCCCACCGTGGGTCGC
>JAGAYH010000037.1 GCA_017940565.1 Bacteroidaceae bacterium
ACCGCCGCCGCCAAAGCCGCCGCCACCGAAGGAGCCTCCACCAAAGCCGCCGCCAAAGCCGCCGCCGCCAAACGAACCTCCGCCCCGTCCGGAACTGAGAATGGAGCCCAGCACGGCGCCAGCCAAAAGGCCATCGTCGCTGTCATCGCGATGGGGGCGGCGCACCACTTTCGACTGCGTGTATTTACAGTTCTGGCATACTTGCGTCACGCGGAAATAGTCCCAGCCGCCGCGGGTATATAGATAGTGTTCACCGGTTGTGGTGTACGCCCGTTTGCCGCACTGCGGACACTTCTGGTAACGCGACCAGACGATGACGAATAAAAATGCCAGGACGAACAGCGTGAGCAACAATATGCCAACCACGGCACCGGCGGCGTCATCGTCGTCACCGGCCAATTCGGCCACAAGTTCAGGGTCTTTCTCGATATAGCCGCACAAGGCCCGCACACCGGCTGTCATGGCACCGTCCCAGTCTCCTTGTTTGAGCAGGGGGTCCATGTAGGTGTACTCAATGCGCCGGCAGATGGCATCGGGCAGAGTGCCTTCAAGCCCGTAGCCGGTCAGGATATAGTAGCGGCGGTCCTCAGTGCTGAGCACAAAGACCAGTCCGGTGTTTTGCTTCTTGCTGCCCACCCCGTATTTGCGCGCCAGATTCATGCCAAACTCGTAGCAGTCGCCGTTTTCCACCCGTTTCACCACGACCACCACACTCTGTACGCCCTTGGTTTGCTCCAGTTGGAACAGGCGAAGGTCCATGCTGTCCACTGCGGCTTGCGAAAGCACGCCATCGGGGTTGCACACGTAGCGGCGGGCATCCTGCAGGTGCACCATAGGCACCTCGTCGGCCGACCACACCTTGGTCTCTGCCATGCTCCACAATGGAATCAGACAGAGCCACATAATCAACGTGTGAAGCAGATATTTCATATTTCTAATCCGTTTCGTTCCAAAAATCCCAACTGGCCAAGGCTTGCAGGTGGAGCATCTCCAGTCCGTTCTTCACCGTAGCACCGCGCTCACGGCCACGCCGCATAAACAGTGTTTCCTCCGGGTTGTAAATCAAGTCGTAAAGCAGGTGATCACTGCCGATGGCTTCGTAGGGGATGGGCGGACAGGCACCGGTTTGGGGATGCATGCCCAATGGGGTACAATTGACGACGACAGTGTATCGGTTCATCACTCCGCATGTCACATCCGCATAGCCCCACACCCCTTCACGCGGGGTACGGCTCACCAGTTGCACGGCCAGCCCCAGACGTTGCAGACCGTAAACGACCGCCCGTGAAGCCCCACCCGTGCCCAGCACCAACGCCTGCCGGTGGTGGGGGCGCAGCAAGGGACGGATGGACTGCGTGAAGCCTATCACATCGGAATTATATCCCCTCAGCCGCCACGCTCGCGACGTTCCGGAGGAACTAACTCCGTTTTCGTGCGGCCTATGTCCGTTTTCGTCGCCACTATATCCGTTTTCCTGCTGTTCTCCCCCGACACGGATTACCCGAACCACATTCACCGCCCCTATGGCCTTCGCTTCGTCGCTAAGAGCGTCGAGCCAGGGGATGATTTGCTGCTTGTAAGGTATCGTAACATTGAAGCCGCACAGGTCGGGATGGTCGCTGAGCACCTGCGGAAGTTCATCTATCGACGGCAGTTCAAAATTGAGATACTGCGCATCGATGCCATCGCGCCGGAATTTCTCCGTGAAGAAAGCGCGACTGAAGGAATGTCCCAAGGGACGGCCGATGAGTCCGTAGGTCTTCATTCTGTCGGTTTATTTACAGGCCAGATACATGGTACTGAGCCCGAAGGTATAGCGTTTGAACATCACATGGCCGAAACCGGCCTTTTCGAGAATGCCTTTCATTACCTCGCCCTGGGGGAAAGCCTCCATGGTGCGCGGCAGATAAGTGTAGGCCCTGCGGTCTTTCGACAACAGGCGGCCCAAAAGGGGCATCGCCACGTGCGAATAGACCCAAAACAGCTGTTTCATAGGGAAGCGCCTCGGCGCAGTCAGTTCCAATATGACGGCGTGGCCTCCGGGACGCAGCACACGCCACATCTCGCGCAGGCCGCGGTCTAAATCGGGGAAATTGCGCACACCGTAAGCCACCGTCACCGCGTCGAACGAGCCGTCATCGAAACTCAACGCCAGACAATCTTCTCTACGGAACTCGATGACATCACTTAAACCGGCCTTAGCCACCTTGTCACGTCCCACAGCCATCATACCCTCCGACACATCCGTGGCCACCACTCTCTGCGGCTGCAACCGCCGGCAAGCCAGCATGGCAAAGTCGCCCGTACCGGTAGCCACGTCGAGAATATCGGCGTGAGGCAAGGTCAACAGGACATCGATGGTCTTGCGGCGCCAGCCACGGTCGATACCAAACGACAGAAGATGATTCAGCAAGTCGTATTTGGGCGCGATGTGGTCGAACATGCGCTCCACCTGCTCACCTTTGGGGGCATTGGCGTCGTATGGTTTGATGTCTTCTTGGGCGTAACCCATTAATGCTGCTTTTTACGTATTTCTGATTTGTCTATCACCACATAAATGGTGTCAACCACGCGCCCCTGACGGCCTTCGCCACGGTCACGGAATACATTGGCAAAGTTCTTGTCGAGCACCGTCACGTCGTCAACGAAGTAGTTGAAACGACCACGGTTCATAAACCAGTTCCAGCCCTGCACACGATGATATTTAATCTTGATTTTCCACCCTTCCACCTGCGCCTGCTGCAGCAGGGTGATGAGCGAATCCTGATCATCGCGGTCGTTATCGAACGAGAACTCAAAGGGCTCGCCGGCAGTGTTCATGCCGGTTTGCGTCATATTGAGACGCCCGTCCCAAGAGTCCCAGACGAGCCCCGACTTGGCAAATTCGATGAGCGTGCCCACCTTTTCGCCGTCGGAATAGTGCTCCTTGCAACCGCACAGCTGCAACATAAGGAACACCAACGAGGCCAGAAGGCTAAACTGTCGCAGTGTCTTCATCATTTGGCAAGGTAGGCGGTTACATTATCACCGATACGGCTGGCCACATCGCCCACGGTTTCTTTCACAAACTTCTCGCCGGTGATGTGTTCGTAGAGCTCGATGTAGCGGTTGGAGATGTTCTCCACGATTTCCGGCGTCATCTCAGGCACTTGCTGGCCGGACTTGCCTTGGAAGCCGTTGTCCATTAACCATTCGCGCACAAATTCCTTGGAAAGCTGGCGTTGCGGTTCACCGGCTTTGAACTTTTCCTCATACCCCTCGCTGTAGAAATAACGGGAGCTGTCGGGCGTATGTATTTCGTCCATCAGGTAGATGGTTCCGTTGTGTTTGCCGAACTCGTACTTCGTGTCCACAAGGATAAGTCCGCGCTTGGCGGCAATCTCCGTGCCCCGCTTGAAGAGAGCCAGCGTATATTTTTCAAGAACTGCGTATTCTTCGGGGGTAGCCAGCCCTTGAGCCAGGATTTCTTCTTTCGAGATGTCGGCATCGTGCTCACCGATTTCTGCTTTCGTCGTCGGCGTGATAATGGGTTCGGGGAACTTCTCGTTTTCACGCATGCCGTCGGGCAGTTTCACGCCACAGATTTCGCGGACGCCACTTTTGTAGGCACGCCAGGCACTGCCGCACAGGTAACCGCGGACGATCATCTCCACGGGAAAGCCTTCGCACAGCACGCCGGCCGTTACCATCGGGTCGGGTGTGGCCAGTTTCCAGTTGGGACAGATGTCGGTCGTGGCATCGAGGAACTTGGCGGCAATTTGGTTGAGCACTTGTCCCTTGTAGGGGATGCCTTCGGGCAAGATAACGTCAAAGGCCGAGATACGGTCGGTAGCCACCATCACCAACTGCTCGTCGTTGATGTTGTACACGTCACGCACCTTACCATGGTACACACTCTTTTGTCCGGGGAAATTAAAATCGGTTCTTACTAATGCTTTGTTCATAATGGGTCTATTATTTTTGTTCATTTATTATCTTTTCTTCCTTCTGCTCCTCGCGCCGGCGCCTGGCCTCGGCCTCATAGGCTTCCACAATATGGGTCACCAGTTTATGGCGCACGATGTCCTTGCGCGTCAGTTCCACAAAGCCTATGCCGGGTACGTCTTTGAGTATGCGGAGTGCCTCAATGAGCCCCGAGCGCTGTGAAGCGGGCAGGTCTATTTGGGTTCGGTCGCCCGTAACTATCATCTTAGTGTTCGTACCCATGCGTGTGAGGAACATTTTAATCTGCGACGTCGTCGTATTCTGCGCTTCGTCGAGTATGACCACCGCGTCATTGAGCGTACGGCCGCGCATGAAGGCCAGAGGGGCTATCTGTATGACGCCCGTGTCCATATATTCCTTCAGTTTCACGGCCGGTATCATCTCTTCCAGCGCATCGTAGAGCGGTTGCAGGTAAGGGTCGATCTTTTCCTTCATGTCACCCGGCAGAAATCCCAGTTTCTCGCCGGCTTCCACAGCCGGACGGCTCAGGATGATGCGCCGCACCTCTTTGCGCTTCAGGGCGCGCACGGCCAGGGCGATGCCGGTGTAGGTCTTTCCCGTTCCAGCAGGGCCCACGGCGAATGTCAGGTCATGGGTCTCGAAGGTTTGCACCAGTTTCAGCTGGTTTTCGCTGCGGGCGCGCACGGGACGGCCTTGCGTACTGTAAACGATAACGTCCTCACCGCTCTCGTCCTTCGTTTTCTGCCCGCGCAGGATGTCAAGGATGTCTTCCTCCGTCAGCGAATTGTATTTGGCACAGTGCATCACCAGTGCCTGCATCTTTTCGTCGAACACCTCCAGGTCGTCGGCCTCGCCGACGGCCTTCACCACATTGTCGCGGGCCATCAGACGCAGTTTCGGGAAGAGCGACTTCACCATACGCCAGTTCGACCCCTGAACGCCGTAGAACACCGCAGGGTCAACATCCTCGAGTATCAGATGTTTTTCTATCATCTATCCGGTTGCGTTTCTTTCTATACCTGCAAAATTACAATTTTCCTTGCACACGCGTGCATACGTGACCAATCATATTTCACTATTGACGGCAAAAAAATCGGAGCAACCGTTTTTACAGAACTAAATCGGATTAAGAAGAGACCAAATCGGATATAGGACAGACCAAAACGGATTTGGGCATCAGAAACGGCGGCCCGGCATTTTTAACAGGATTGTAACGCCACCAAAGACGCCGGCCCGGTCATCTATGAGTAATTTTGCATCCGGAAACAACTCTATAAAACTATGATAGCAATCGCATTCAAACTCTTGGGGGCTTTGGCCCTGCTCATTTACGGAATGAAAATCATGAGCGAAGCCCTGCAGAAGATGGCGGGACCGCAGTTGCGCCACATTCTGGGGGCCATGACCGGCAACAGGCTCACGGGCATCCTCACCGGCACGCTCATCACCGCCACCGTGCAGTCGTCGTCGGCCACCACCGTGATGACCGTCTCTTTCGTAAACGCCGGTCTGCTCACTCTGGCGCAGGCCATCACCGTCATCATGGGCGCCAACATCGGCACCACGCTCACGGCCTGGATCATGACCTTGGGCTACAAAATGGACCTCACCACCCTGGTGTTTCCGGCCTTTCTCATCGGTATCATTCTCATCTACACCCGCCGCCACCGCTATACGGGTGACGCACTCTTCGGACTGGCCTTCATGTTCTTCGCCCTCGTCCTGCTCAGCGCCACCGGAGGGGAAATGGACTTGGAGCACAATCCCGATGTCGTTGCATTCTTCACCTCTTTCAACACTGACAGCCGTCTGACCATCCTTCTCTTCCTCGGCATAGGGACCTTGATTACCTGCATCGTCCAGTCGTCGGCGGCGGTCATGGCCCTTACCATCATGTTGTGCTCCACCGGTGTGCTTCCCATCTACCTGGGCATTGCTCTCGTCATGGGCGAAAACATCGGAACCACCGCCACCGCCAATTTGGCCGCTCTCGGTGCCAACACACAGGCCCGTCGGGCCGCCATGGCTCACATGGTATTCAACGTATTCGGTGTCATATGGGTGCTCTGCCTGTTCTATCCCTTCGTGGACCTTGTGTGCCACCTCGTAGGCTATAAAGCCGGCAGCGGAGCGGGCAACCTGCCTGTGGTGCTGGCCATGTTCCACACATGCTTCAATGTAACCAACACGCTCATCCTCGTCTGGTTCATTCCACAGCTTGAACAGTTGGTGAAATGGATCGTCCGCCCGCGCCGACAGGACGACGAAGACGAATTCCGCCTGAAACATATCCAGGGCGGCCTGCTCAAAACACCGGAAATTGCCGTTTTCGAAGCCCAAAAAGAGATTGTCCACTTTGCCCAGCGCATCGGGCGCATGGTCAATATGGTTAAGGAGGCAACCGAGGAGACCGACGCCAACGAACTGGACAAACGCTTGGAACGCATAAAGAAATACGAGACAATATGCGACAACATGGAAATGGAAATTGCCCAATTCCTCGAACTAACCAGCAACGCCCACGTGAGCGACCGCACCAAGCAGAAAATCCGTTCCATGATGCGTGAAATCAGCGAAATGGAAAGTATCGGAGACAGCTGTTACAATATGTCGCTCACCCTGCGCCGCAAATGGGATCAGAAGGCATCGTTCAATGAGAGCCAGCTGCGCGGCATCCACCTCATGCTCCACGAAGCGTCGGGCGCAGTGGCCGCCATGACCGAAATGCTGCAGAAGTCGCGCGACCAGGCGCTGTTCGAACAGGCCAACGCCACCGAAAAACGTATCAATCTCCTGCGCGACCGGATGAAACAACAGAATGCCGAAGACGTGGCCAACGGCATCTACAGCTATGTGTCGGGCACGCTCTACATGGATATCGTCTGCGAGTGTGAACGCCTGGCCGACTATGTTATGAACGTCGTTGAGGCCAGATATGGAAAATAATTTGCAACTTTGCAGAAACAAATCATGGTTATATGACCCAACTGACGCCTAAAATCCTCGTCGTGGACGATGAACAGGACCTCTGCGACATACTTCAGTTCAACCTGAAGGCAGCCGGCTACGACGTTGTCACCGCCTTATCAGCCGAAGACGCCCTGCTGGCCCTTGTTCAGACAGGCAAGCCCGACTTAATCTTGCTTGACGTGATGCTGGGGGGCATGTCGGGCTTCGAACTGGCCCAACGCCTGCGTAATGATGAAGCCACAAAAGACTTGCCCGTCGTTTTCCTCACCGCAAAAGACACTGAAGACGACACACTCAAGGGTTTCAGCCTGGGAGCCGACGATTACATCTCCAAACCGTTTTCCTTGCGTGAGGTCATGGCGCGCGTCGCCGCCGTACTGCGCCGCACAGCACCGGCTGCCGGCAGTGAAACAGTTTACCGCGGCATTGTACTCCGCCCGGCCAGCAAGACGGTGAGCGTGGACGGCAAGGATGTGGCTTTTACTAAGACTGAATTTGAACTGCTTCTCCTTCTGGCTCAACATCCCGGTGAGGTCTATTCGCGGCGCCAGCTCCTCGACAGCGTATGGCCCAAAGGAGTCTATGTGACCGAGCGCACCGTTGACGTCAACATCACCCGTATCCGCAAAAAGATAGCCCCGTACGATACGTGTCTCACCACCCGCCAAGGCTACGGCTATTATCTCGAACCATTATGAAGAAACTCTCTACCGGCCGGAGCATGTTCTGGAGCGTTCTGGCCATTTTTATTGTCTATGCCGCCGTATTCCTGATTTTCGAGGACTTTGAGCGGCACGTTGTCGAACATTTGCCGGCCGAATTCGACTGGCCGCTGCTGTGGTTCACGCTATTCATGCTGGCCGTGCTGGGCCTGATATTGCTGAGATACTCCCACCGCATGGACGAGCGCATCGACCGACAGCAGGCAGAGGAACAGAACCGCATGCGCCGCCGGCTCACGCAGAACGTGGCCCACGAGCTCAAGACGCCCGTGGCCAGCATACGCGGCTACATGGAGACGTTGCTCGAGAATCCTGACTTGGATGAGGCCACACGCAACCAGTTCATAGCCCGCAGCCACAGGCAGACCGAGCGGCTGGCTTCGCTGCTGAGCGACATTGCCACGCTGAGCCGCATGGACTTTGCGCCGGCCAATCACCCCCATGAAGTGGTTGACCTCACCCAACTGGTATGCGACATGGTGCTCGAGCTCAGCCTGCAGTTGGAAGAACACCGCCAGACGTTCCAAAACCTCCTGCCCGACGACATCACCATCGAAGGTGACCCCTCGCTGTTCTACAGCATCTTCCGCAATCTCACCGACAACGCTATGGCCTACGCCGGCGACAAGGCCGTCATCACGCTCACGGCCAGCATGGAAGGCCCGTACTGGCATTTCACCTTCTATGACAACGGGCCGGGCGTGGACCAGAAACACCTGAAAAGGCTCTTCGAACGCTTCTACCGCGTGGAGTCGGGCCGCAGCCGTGCACAGGGCGGCACGGGGTTGGGACTGGCCATCGTCAAAAACGCCGTCGCCCTCCACGGAGGCACCATACATGTGATGAACCGGCCCGGAGGCGGACTGCAGTTCGACTTCACCCTCCCCGTCATGAAAAACAATGGTTAAAACCGTTTTCATTAGACTCTTATTTTTTCCGAAACAGCGCCCCGTGTTATTCTGAGGCGCTGTTTTCAATTTGTATCTCCCCATTCGGGCCACCAACTCCGTTTTTGTGCAGCCTATATCCGTTTTCGTCTTTTCCAAATCCGTTTTCGTAACCTCCGGTCCGTAAATTTAGATTAGTAACTTTCGCCCGGCATAGCCAAAAAAGAAAAACGTGGTCTTTCATTTTGGCTTTACTCTCGCTTATTCGTAACTTTGCACTCCGATGATACGTTACAAGAATTACATCCTATGGCCCGACAAAGTGGAGAAGCGCCATTTCGTACGGTTCTTCCTCAGCGTGGTAGGCGTGCTCTTTGTCATAAGGTTGCTGTTCCCCTCCGTGATGACACGTGTGGCGCGGATGTTCTCGCCAGACAAGCCTGAAACGGCCGTGGTCGATACCATCATGCAACAGATGCAGGTGGCCGACTCGGTGCTCCTCGCTCCGCTGACACTCCACCCCGACCTGCTGGCAGGAGCAGACGGACAGAAGCACAAAATATACAGTGTGAGCAGTTACAAGGACTGCTTTCCCGACATCAACCCCGTGCAACTGGCCACGGCGCAGCGCCTGGGCGTGGACGTCATTGAAAACCGCGATGCCGCCGAGCACAGCAAAGACCGTCTGGTCTATGCCGGGCTGAATCCCTATTACAACATCAAGACGCTCTACAGCAGCATTCCTTATCTGGTGCCCCGCGCCCAGGTGCTGCTCGAACGCATCGCCCGCAACTTCCTCGACTCGCAGTATGTGAAGCATATTCCGCCCAGCAAACTGCTCGTCACGTCGATGACCCGCACCCGCGAGGACGTGGAGAAACTGCGCCGCCACAACGGCAACGCCTCGGAACAGAGTTGCCACTGTCACGGCACCACTTTCGACATCAGCTATCTTCACTACGTGCCTGTGCAAGACCCCGACGGCCCGGCCGTGCGCCCCACGCGCAACGACACGCTCAAGTATGTGCTCTCCGAAGTGCTCAACGACCTGCGCCGGCAGGGCACGTGCTACGTGAAGTACGAAGCCAAACAGAGTTGTTTCCACATAACGGCACGATGAGGTATTTTGTCTATTTGTCCTACGACGGCACCAACTACCACGGCTGGCAACGCCAGCCCAACGCCACGAGCGTGCAAGAGCAGATGGAAGACGTACTCCAGACGGTGCTGCGCCGTAAGGTGAACCTCGTGGCCGCCGGACGCACCGACACCGGCGTCCACGCCCGCCTCATGGTGGCCCATTTCGACGTGGAAGAACCCGTGGACTGCCAGCAGTTGACCTTCAAGTTCAACTGCCTGCTGCCGCCCGACATCGGCGTCTATACCATCGTACCCGTCACTGACGACGCCCACGCCCGCTTCAGCGCCACGTCGCGCACCTACCACTACCACCTCTACCAGCGCAAGGACCCCTTCCGCCGCCCCTACGCCTGCCGCTACTACTACGAGCTCGACTTCCCCCGGATGAACGAGGCCGCTGCACGCCTGATGCAGCACACCGACTTCGGCAGTTTCTGCAAAGCCGGGTCGGACAACAAGACCAACACCTGCCACCTCACCCATGCCCGCTGGGTGGAGGAAGACCTGCAGGCCTGGCGCTTCGAAATCACCGCCGACCGCTTCCTGCGCAACATGGTACGCGCCGTCGTGGGCACTCTGCTCGAAGTAGGCAAACACCGCCTCACCCTTGAAGGTCTGGAAGACGTCGTCCGAGCCGGCAACCGCAGCGCCTCCGGTGAGAGCATGCCCGCCTGCGGCCTCTTCCTGCAAGACATCACTTACCCCGACGCCCTCTTTCTCAGCGGTAAAGCTCCCAAAATATTCTAACGCACCTAAGCGTTAATAAATCTAAATGGGGGGGTGTTTCTTCCCTTTCACTTGGATTTTTGCATTTTTCCTATTATCTTTGCGGAAGAAAACTCATAATTAGCATCTTAAAAGTCAGAAAATTGAAAAGCAAAAACATGAAACGAATGAATCTGCTGTTGCTCTGCTATACAACTGTCATGAGCGTGCTGTGTGCATGCTCCGCCTCGTGTTCCTCAACAAAGAAGTCTGACTGGTTTCATACGGATTATTATAAACTGCAGGGCTTTCATGAGCTACATGGCGAAAATCCCCTTTGGCCTGAATTGGACTATCAAAATTTTGATATAAGGAATGCCGGCTATAATATACCGGATTGGCTTAACTATTCCGATGAATACATTGACAAATGGTGGAAGGAACGTCAGTATGCGAAGAAGCAGGCCAAATGGCGACGGCACAAGAAGAAGTTCTACAAGAACGGACTGAAATTCCTCAACACGTTCTACGATGACCTCTATGCGGCCAATGGAAGTGCCTTCACTGAAAAATATGCCTCCCATGTGGACTCCGTACTTATGCCGGCTCTCGACAAGGACAACGGGCAACTGGCGTGGGATGTCTTTGGCAAGCAACCAGAGGAGGCGTCGGAGCGGAAGCGCATCACCATCACACCCTATCAGGAACATTGGTTCAACGTGCAAGTGCCCGGGCCGGACACGCTCAACATCAAAGTGAGGCTCGACGATGACAAGAATTTCCTTATCAACGGTCTGCAGAACACGGCAAAGGGCATCAGCCTCTCGCCGCTCATCCGTGTGAAATCGGTGTTCCTGGCACGTTTCTACAACCAGCTCTATTCGGAAACTGACTGGGACCATTTCACCGGCATGTACCTGAGCCACCTCAGCGACGACGTGCGTAACGCCCTGCACCGCGGCTCGAGCACCTACGAGTGGAGTCAACTGAAGATTGGCAGGGACGAGTCGCTGAAGTTCAAGACGGACGACATCACCTACGACCGCGACAACTGGTTCGTCGTGCACCCAAAGAACAGCGACAATCTGAAAGCGCGTATCCAACTGAAAGTGATTGACAACAATCTGGTCATAACAGGACTGGTCGTGCCGACAAAATAATGCGGACAATCGCATAATGGAAACTCAAAAGTAAGAGAATGAAAAAAGTTTTATTGAACTACCTTCTAATTATAGCATCTTTCTATTGGTTTAGTGGATGCTCGCCAACACCCATAGACAAGCATGGCAAGCCACTGTACCCAGTGTATCCTATTGCGACGTATGACCCTGGAACTATCAATACGTCGTTTGATTACTTCCATCCGCCAACTGGCAGCACTTTGCACATGCCACTTGACGCAGAGGCAAAGGACTGGGGCGTGGAACGCTGGAACGATTATGTTGCCCAAATGACAAAGAAAGCCAAATGGGAGCGGCATAAGGATAAGTTTTATAAGAAAGGAAAGGTTTTTCTGGAAACATTCTACGCTGACCTTTATGCCCCCAAAGCCAACTGGCAGGCGTTCTCCGAAAAATACGCCTCGCACCTCGACACGGTGTTGCTGCCACTACTGAAATCCACCTATGAGAAACGTCATGCAAGCATGGGCGTAGCCTGGGAGGCTTTCGGATGGCATGTGGACGACACAAACGAGAGCCAACGGTTGAGCATCAAACCATATAAAGACCATTGGTTTGAAGTGCAGGTGGTAGATGCGGACACCCATCGGGTGAGAGTCAGGATTGACAACGACCGCAAGTACATCATCAACGGTCTGTACAATCCGGACCAGAACATAACCATGTCACCGCTCATCAAAGTGAAGAAATTATTCCTGAGAAATTTTTATAATGACATGAGTCGTGAGACCGACGTAGAGAAATTCACCAAAATGTACAAGAGTCATTGTGCTGACTTCATACTGAAGGCCTTGTTGAAAGACACAGGCGAATATGATTGGTCCCTACTCAGCATTGGCAAGGGAGATATGCAGGAAATCACAGAAGATGACATTGACTACGAGCGCGACGGCTGGTTATGGGTAAAACCCCAATGGTATGACGGACCAGAAGTGCGCGTGCAGTTAGCCTTGATTAAAGACAAACTGGTCATTACGGGATTGATTAATCCTACGAAGTAAGCAAAACAATTGATAGAAAAAAGCATGAAAAGCGTCCCCTAAAAACAGGGACGCTTTTCGTTTCATAAGTTTGTAAATGCGCTCATTTATTCGTAACTTTGCACATCCAAAACCACCCATTCATGGCAGAAACGAATTCCCTGTTGGAGAAGTTGGACGGTCTGTCCGCCCGCTTCGAAGAAATAAGTACGCTCATCACTGACCCGAGCGTGATAGCCGACCAAAGTCGCTACGTGAAACTCTCGAAAGAGTATAAGGACCTGGAGCGACTGGTGGCCGCCCGCGACGAGTACAAGAAACTGTTGCAAAACCTGGACGAGTCGAAGTCGTTGCTCCTCAACGAGAGTGACCCGGAACTGAAGGAAATGGCCCGCGAGGAAGTGCAGGCCTGCGAAGAACGGCGGCCCCAACTGGAGGATGAAATCAAAGTGATGCTCATCCCGCAGGACCCTGAGGACGGCAAGAACGCCATTCTCGAAATCCGCGGCGGCACGGGCGGCGACGAAGCCGCGCTGTTTGCCGGCGACCTGTTCCGCATGTACACCAAATACGCCGAGCGCAAGGGCTGGCGATTGGAAGTGTCGAGTGCCAGCGAAGGCGCCGTGGGCGGTTTCAAGGAGGTGATATGCTCAGTAAGCGGTGCTGACGTCTATGGCACGCTGAAATATGAGAGCGGCGTGCACCGCGTGCAGCGTGTGCCGGTGACGGAAACGCAGGGCCGCGTCCACACCAGCGCTGCCACCGTGGCCGTGCTGCCCGAGGCAGATGCCTTTGAAGTGCATATCAATGAAGGAGAAATCAAGTGGGACACCTTCCGCTCGAGCGGTGCCGGTGGCCAGAACGTGAACAAGGTAGAGAGCGGCGTACGCCTGCGCTACAACTGGAAGAACCCCAACACAGGCGAGGTAGAGGAAATCCTCATTGAATGTACCGAGACCCGCGACCAGCCGAAGAACAAGGAGCGCGCCCTGAGCCGGCTGCGCACGTTCATCTACGACAAGGAGCACCAGAAGTATGTGGACGACATCGCCTCACGCCGCAAGACACTCGTCTCCACCGGTGACCGCTCGGCCAAAATCCGCACGTACAACTACCCGCAGGGCCGTGTGACCGACCATCGCATCGGTTACACCATGTATAACCTGCCCGCCTTCATGGACGGCGACATCCAAGACTGCATCGACCACCTTATTGTGGCCGAGAATGCCGAGCGCATGAAGGAAGCAGAGATGTAAATTCCATTATATACTTTCTATATGACGAAACAACAACTGATTGAGAATATCCGCCGCCACGAGTCATTCCTCTGCGTCGGACTGGACAGCGACCGCAAGAAACTGCCGCGCCACCTGTTGGGCGAGGATGACCCTATCTTTGCTTTCAACAAGGCTATCATCGACGCCACCGCTCCCTACTGTGTGGCATACAAACCTAACGTGGCTTTCTATGAGTGCGAAGGCGTAGACGGCTGGGTGTCGTTGGAGCGCACCGTGGCTTACCTGAAGAAACATTATCCCGATCACCTCATCATTGCCGATGCCAAGCGCGGCGACATAGGCAACACCAGCGCCATGTATGCCCGTTGCTTCTTCGAACAACTTGACGTGGACGCCCTGACCATAGCTCCCTACATGGGCGAGGACAGCGTGACGCCTTTTCTGGGATATCCCGGCAAGTGGGTCATCCTGCTCGCGCTGACAAGCAACAAGGGCAGTCACGACTTCCAAATGACAGCCAACGGTGAAGGACAACGCCTCTTTGAGGAAGTCATCCGTAAGAGTCAGCAGTGGGCCGATGACGAGCGGATGATGTATGTCGTGGGAGCCACTCAGGGAAACCTGTTCGAAGACATCCGCCGCGTAGCTCCCCGCCATTTCCTGCTCGTCCCCGGCGTAGGAGCCCAAGGTGGCAGCCTGGAGGAAGTGTGCAAGTACGGCTTGACTGACGAATGCGGCCTGTTGGTCAACAGCAGCCGCGGCATCATCTTCGCTGACACGACAGAACAGTTTGCCCGCGCTGCCGCAGAGAAAGCCCGCGAGCTCCAACAACAAATGAAACAGTTGCTCTACCGATGAACTGGATTATTCTCATCATTGCCGGACTGTGCGAAGTGGGCTTCACGTTCTGCCTCGGCAAAGCCAAGAGCGTCGATGGCCTGGCGTGGTGGCTATGGATTGGCGGTTTTGTGCTGTTTTCCATACTTAGCATGACGCTTCTCGCCAAGGCCACCCAATCACTGCCTGTAGGCACGGCCTATCCCGTTTGGACGGGAATCGGAGCCGTCGGCACCGTGCTCGTAGGCATTTTCTTCTTCAACGAGCCCACCACCTTCTGGCGGCTCTTCTTCATTACAACACTAATTATCTCCATTGTGGGACTTAAAATGTTATAAACAAAGACGTCTGGGATGATCATCAACGACCCTGTATTTGGCTTTATCGAAGTACCCGAAGGACTCATGGCCCAACTGGTACGCCATCCGCTCTTCGTGCGCCTAAGCCGCCTAAAACAGCTGGGCCCCACTCATTACGTTTACCCGGGAGCGACACATACGCGCTTTGAACACTCTCTCGGAGCCTTTCACCTCGTTTGTCAAGCCGTAGGAGCGCTTGGCGAGCGAGGCGTTTGCATTTTAGAGCACGAGCAAGAAGGGGTCATGGCCGCCATGCTCCTACACGACCTGGGCCACGGTCCGCTCTCGCACACTTTGGAGCATACGTTCCTTCACGGCGTGACTCACGAAGACATTTCGCTCATGCTCATGGAGCGCATGGGCCGTGACTTGGGACACTCCCTGCAAACGGCCATCGACATCTATCGCGGTACCTACCCAAAACGCTTTCTCCACGAACTCGTATGCAGCCAGCTTGACATGGACCGGCTCGACTACCTCTGCCGCGACAGTTTCTTCACCGGAGTGCGCGAGGGCATCATCGGCGTGGCGCGCATCATCAAGATGCTTGACGTGAAGGACGACCAACTCGTCGTCGAACAAAAAGGCATCTATACTCTCGAAAACTATCTCATGGCCCGCCGACTGATGTACTGGCAGGTCTATCTGCACAAAACGGCCCTCGCTGCCGCCGAAATGCTTACCGTAGCCCTCGAACGGGCCAAAGAACTGGTAAACGGCGGCATACAATTGCCCTGCAGCCCCTCCCTGCTCTATTTTCTGAAGAACGATGTCACGCCTCAGTTCGCAAAGACGCATCCCGAGTGGCTCGACCACTATGTTCAACTTGACGACGCCGAAATTGAAACAGCAATGAAGTGTTGGGCCGCATGCAATGACCCCGTTCTGGCCAGACTTGCCGCCGGATACACCCACCGGCACCTTTTCAAGGCCATCGAAGCCGATGCCCCTGTGACCGAAGCTACGCTCCAGTCGCACCGCGAACAGGTAGCCCGACGGCTCAACATCACGCTCCACGAAGCCAGCTACCTCGTCAGAAGCCGTGAGATAGGCCAGACGCTCTATTCCACCCACGACGACCATATCAGCATTCTCATGAAAGACGGCAGCGTGCGCGACATCTCCCGGTTCTCAGAATTGCTCAGCAACACCCTGGCCGACCGGCCCACGAAACGCTACTACCTGTTTCAGGAGGTTCTCTGAAGAGAGCCTTTTTTTGTTGCCTTATTTTTGAGAAAACATTCGGATTTTTTGAAACGCCTCATGCGCCGGCCGAAGTTTCGCGGACTGACCTGTTTTTCCAACTTATCTTACACTAACTCCGTTTTCGTCCGGCCTATATCCGTTTTCGTCACGACTCACCCCGTTTTCGTTCACACGAAAACGGGGTTAGTATTACAAATTCTTGGTTTGTCATTCATAAGGGTCATAAAAACAGAAAGAAAAACACGGTTTTTTGAAATTGTGTAGGAATAATAGAGTCTATGTCGGCATTTTTTCCGATATTTGCAGACTAAAACATGACCCGAAAGGGACTATCGCCTAAAGTGACATGGAATTTACAGCGAAACAAATAGCCGGATATGTTGACGGCACCTTGGTAGGCAACGCCGACGCACACGTCAGCACTTTTGCCAAGATAGAAGAAGCAGGCAAGGGTGCCCTCACCTTTATGGCCAACCCTGCCTATGAGCACTATCTCTACCAGACAGAAGCCAGCGTGGTGCTTGTAAACAAGGACTTCGAGCCCGCTCAGCCCGTGAGCGCCACACTCATCAAAGTGACCGATGCCCGCGAGGCCTTGGGACTGTTGCTGCAGCTCTATGAGAAGAGCCAGCCCCGCCACGAAGGACAATCGTCGTTGGCCTACGTGGCTCCAACCGCCAAGATTGGGAAGAACGTGTTCCTCGCTCCGTTCTCAGCCGTGGGCGACGGGGCTGAAATAGGCGACGGAGCCCAGTTGCACCCCCACGCCACCGTCGGTGCCCACGCCAAAGTGGGAAAGGACACCATCATGTATCCAAATTCCGTCGTCTATCATGACTGCGTGGTGGGAAGTGGCTGCATCCTGCACGCCGGTTGCGTCATCGGAGCCGACGGCTTCGGATTCGCCCCCACAGCTGAAGGCTACGAAAAGATTCCACAGATAGGCAACGTAGTGATTGAAGACAACGTGGAAATCGGCGCCAACACATGCATTGACCGCGCCACGATGGGCAGTACCGTTGTGAAGAAAGGTGTAAAACTGGACAACCTTGTCCAGATTGCCCACAATTGCGTAGTAGGCGAAAACACCGTGATGAGCGCCCAGGTGGGCGTTGCCGGCAGCACCAAGATAGGCCAGTGGTGCATAATGGCCGGACAGGTGGGCGTGGCAGGCCATGCCACCATCGCCGACCGCACCATAGGCGGCGCCAAAGCAGGCATAGCCGGCAGCATCGTCAAGGAGGGCAACACCGTGCTGGGCATACCCGCCATCGACGCACGGCGCTTCGCCCGCAGCCAAGCCGTATTCCGCAACCTGCCACAGATGTCGCAGGATGTGGAAGCCCTGAAGCGCGAACTGGCACAACTGAAAGAACAACTGAACAAAAAACAATAACCCCAAACTACAAAAAACGAACAAAACATGTCGAAACAGAAAACACTGAAAGGCAGTTTCTCCCTTCACGGGAAAGGTCTCCATACAGGCTTGTCCATTACCGCCACGTTTAACCCTGCACCCGAAAATTCGGGATACAAGATTCAACGCATCGACCTCGAAGGCGAGCCCGTCATTGACGCCATCGCTGAAAATGTGGTCGAAACCACCCGCAGCACGGTACTTGCCAAAGGCGACGTGCGGTGCGCCACCGTGGAGCATGCCCTTTCAGCCCTCTATGGCATGGGCATTGACAACTGTCTCATTCAGGTGAACGGCCCCGAAATGCCTATTCTTGACGGCAGTGCCGCTCCCTATGTGGAACAAATCAACCGCGTGGGTATAGCTGACCAAAATGCCAACAAGGACTTTTATATCATTCGTAAGAAAATAGAAGTAACCGATGAAGAGACCGGCGCGTCCATCATCATACTGCCCGACGAGGACTTCAGTGTCACCACCATGATATCCTACGACTCCACCTGGTTCTCCAGCCAGTTTGCCACTCTCGACAAGATGGAAGACTACGGCAAAGAGATAGCCGGTGCACGCACGTTTGTCTTTGTCCGCGACATAGAGCCCCTCATGCAAGCCAATCTCATCAAGGGCGGTGACCTGGACAACGCCATCGTCATCTATGAAAACGAAATATCACAGGAACGCCTTGACAAACTGGCAGACCAACTGGGTGTGGCCCACGTGGATGCAACCAAGCTGGGATTCCTCAACACGAAACCTCTCGTATGGAAGAATGAACCTGCACGCCACAAATTGCTTGACATCATCGGTGACCTGGCTCTGACAGGACGCCCGCTCAAAGGACGTGTCATCGCCACGAAACCGGGACATACGGTGAACAACCAGTTTGCCCGCCAACTGCGCCGCGAAATCCGTGCCCATGAAGTGCAGGCACCCATCTACGATTGCAATGCCGAACCGCTCATGGACGTCAACCGCATCCGCGAGTTGTTGCCCCACCGCTACCCCATGCAACTGGTGGACAAAGTCATTGAGATTGGCGCAAACTACATCGTGGCCGTCAAGAATGTCACCAGCAACGAGCCATTTTTCCAGGGACACTTCCCCGAAGAGCCCGTCATGCCCGGTGTGCTTCAGGTGGAAGCCATGGCCCAAGCCGGCGGCCTGCTCGTGCTGAGCTCCGTTGAAGAGCCCGAACGCTGGAGCACCTATTTCATGAAGATTGACGGTGTGAAGTTCCGCCAGAAGGTGGTGCCCGGCGACACACTCATCTTCCGTGTCGAGTTGCTCGCTCCGGTGCGCCACGGCGTTTCGTCCATGAAGGGATACATCTTCGTAGGCGACAGAGTCATCAGCGAAGCCACCTTCACGGCACAAATTGTAAAAAACAAGTAAAACCAATCCTTACACACAATTATGAGCAAGATCAGCCCTCTGGCCTACATCGACCCCGAAGCACACATTGGTGAAAATTGCGAAATAGGTCCGTTCTGTTTCGTTGACAAAAACGTTACCATTGGTGACAGCAATGTCTTGATGAACAGTGTTACCATTCTTAGCGGTGCGCGCATTGGCAATGGCAACACGTTCTTTCCCGGTGCAGTCATCAGTGCCGTACCCCAAGACCTCAAGTTCCAAGGCGAAGAAACCACGGCCGAGATTGGCGACAACAACCGTATCCGCGAGAACGTCACCATCAACCGCGGCACGGCCGCACGCGGCAAGACCACCATCGGCAGCTGCAATCTGCTCATGGAAGCCGTCCACATTGCCCACGACGCCAGTATAGGCAACCAGTGCATCATAGGCAACACCACCAAGATAGCCGGTGAAGTGGTCGTTGACGACCACGCCGTCATTTCTGCCAGCGTGCTTATCCACCAGTTCTGCCACATGGGCAGCTATATCATGATTGGGGGAGGCACCCGCACCAGCCAGGACATTCCTCCATACGTGATGGTGGCCCGTGAACCGGCACAATACTGCGGCCTGAACCTCGTCGGCCTGCGCCGCGCTGGATTTACAGCCCAGCAGATTGACATCATCCACGACACCTACCGCATCATATACGACCGCAGTTTAGTGCTCGAGGAGAGAATAAAGACTGTGCGCCAGCTCTTCCCCGACAGTCCGGAGGTAGAAAACATCACGCGGTTTGTAGAAAACGCCAAACGCGGCATCATCAAATAAAGAACATCAGACCATGTTATTCAAATTCGTATTTTTCAGTGACGAATCGGAAGAGTTTCTCCGGGAAATCACCATTGATGCCGATGCCACGTTTCTCGACCTCAACAAAGCCATCCTCAAAGCCTGCGGCTACGAAGACGGACTGATGACCAGTTTCTTTATCTGTGACGACGGTTGGGAACAAAAGGACCAAATCACACGTGAAGACATGGACATCGACCCGGGTGACAAGGACATTTACGTTATGGAAAAAGTCACCTTACGCGATTTCATCTCCGACGAAGACCAGAAACTCGTATTCGTGTTCGATCCCTTCAACGACCGCATTTTCTACGTAAAGGTCACGGAAATCATCCCGGGCAAGAATCTCAAGAAGCCCGTTGTCAGCCGCAAGGAAGGCAAAGCGCCTCAGCAGCTCGTTGTCATTGACGATTCTGACATTACCAAAGGAACCGCCATTGTCGATGACAGTGAAGACGGCGACGAATATTTCGGCAGCGACAGTTTCAACGACGACGAGCTCGACCTCGAAGGTTTCGAAATACAAGAATATTAACCTGCCGTTCTCCACACGGAGAACTGTCACCTCATTATTCAGCGAGCGAAAGACTCATGAAAACGCTCTTCGCACTACTCGGCCCAACGGGCGTAGGCAAGACCAGTCTCAGTCTTTCGCTCGCTGAGTTTTTACATTCGCCAGTCGTCAGCGCCGATTCCCGTCAGGTCTATCGCGACATTCCCATAGGCACCGCCGCCCCCACAGCCGACGAACAGGCACGCGTGCACCACTACTTCATCGGCACGCTCGCCCTCACCGACGACTACAGCGCCGCCCGCTATGAAGAAGATGCACTCCGTGTCCTCAACGACGAGTTCAACCGCCACGACCACCTGCTTCTCTGCGGCGGCAGCATGCTTTATATAGATGCCCTCTGCCACGGCATAGACGACATGCCGCCGGTCGATCCGGCCCTGCGGGAGAGACTCAGGCAAAGACTGGACAGCGAAGGGTTGCCTGCACTTGTCCAACAGTTACAAGAACTCGACCCCGTGTGGCACGCCCGTGTCGACCGCCGCAACCCGCGCCGTGTAGTCCATGCCCTCGAACTGTGCATACAAACAGGTAAACCCTACTCAACACTATTGGGACAAAAGAGGAAACGTCCGTTCAGAGTGATAAAGATTGGACTCTACCGCGACCGTGATGACCTCTACCGGCGCATAGACCAGCGCGTTGACCAGATGCTGGCCGACGGACTCGTCGATGAAGCCCGCCGTGTCTATCCGCTGCGCCACCTCAACGCCCTGCAGACCGTGGGTTACCGAGAACTGTTCGCCCATTTCGACGGCCAGTCCACGCTGCAGGAAGCCGTCCGCCTCATCCGCCACAACACCCGCGTCTATGCCCGCAAGCAACAGAACTGGTTCGGCCGCGACGCCGCCATTGTCTGGTTCCATGCCGACCAGGCACAGGCCATCCGCCGTTTCGTAGCCGACCAGACACAGCCCGACTGAACAGAGCCTGCTTAGGAACAGGGCAAATCCTATTTATTAAAACACAAATCGGATTTGGAACACGCCAAATCCGATATAGGCCGACCCGAACAGGACTTTCTTTCCGCCCATACCGAAATCCATTTCATGAAAACGGCACTTCGTTTTTCTCCTTTCGGACACAATAAAGCCCGCATTCATTCGTTTATTTCTATACATGAACCGGTTTATTTCTACATGTATCATCGTGGCAGCCGCATGGCTGCTCGCTTCTTGCGGTGCCGACAAGCATCTCAAGAAGGGCGACCAGTATATGGCCATAGGCGAATACTACGAGGCCTCGCTGGAATATGCCAAGGCGTATTCAAAGACTCCGCCCAAAAAGCAGGAGAACCGCGGACCCATAGCTTACAAAATTGGTGAAAGCAACCGTCTGATGGGCTACACGGCCAAGGCTCTCACCGGCTACCGCAACGCTGCCCGCTACAAATATACCGACACACTGACCTACCTGTATATTGGCCAACTGGCCCTGCGCCAACGCGACTACAAAAGCGCCAAAACCGCTTTTGAACAATATCTTGAGCAACACCCGGGCGACCCTGCCGCCCTCACAGGCATACAGTCGTGCGCCGCAGCACCGGCCTGGCGCAAACAAGGGTCGGAATACACCGTCAGGGAAGACCGCCAGTTCAACGCTAACTACGCCGACTTCAGCCCTTGGCTCATTGGCAACGACCAGATAGTCTATTCCTCCACCCGAAAGACCGCCACCGGCGATGAGGCCAGCGGCATTACGGGCACCAAGAACGGTGACCTCTTCTATGCCAAGAAAGACGACAAAGGCAAGTGGCAACGCCCCGAGCCCCTGCCAGATGCAGTGAACACGGCCTACGACGAAGGAGCCGGCACCGTGTCGCCCGACGGCAAGACACTCTACTTCACCCGCTGCACTTGGGACGCCCAATATCCCCGCATGGCCCAAATCTACCAGTCGGCCCGCAGCGACGCCTCATGGGGCAAGGCCACACCGTGCGAAATAGTCAAGGACACGCTCTCAAACTATGCCCACCCCGCCGTGTCGCCCGACGGCAAATATCTCTACTTCGTCTCCGACATGCCCGGCGGCATGGGCGGCACCGACATCTGGCGCTGCACACTTAGCGGCGACCACGGCTTCGGACCGGTAGAGAACCTCGGCACTCCCATCAACACGGCCGGCAACGAACGCTTCCCTACCTTCAGACCAAACGGCGACCTCTATTATTCCAGCGACGGCATGGTGGGCATGGGCGGACTCGATCTCTTCCGTGCACGGCTCGACACACTGACCAACAAGTGGGACATCTGGCATCTGCCCTATCCCATGAACTCCGAAGGCGACGACTTCGGCATGACCTTCGACGGCGAATTCAACCGCGGCTACTTCTCGTCAAACCGCGCCAATCAGAAAGGCTGGGACAAGATTTATACGTTTGAGCACCCCGAGATAGTCCGCACCATGACCGGCTGGGTCTATGAACAAGACGGCTACGAACTGCCGAAAGCCGTGGTATATATCGTCGGCGACGACGGCACCAACAAAAAAATCGGTCTGAAACTCGACGGCTCTTTCCAGGAAGAAATACAAGCCGGTGTGCGCTACCTGTTGCTCGCCACGTGCGACGGTTACCTCAACGTGCAGCAGACGCTCTACGTACCGCCGACAGAAGGTTCCATCGACACCACGCTGCAATTCCCCCTGCCGTCGATGAACATCCCCGTGCTGGTACGTAACGTGTTCTACGACTTCGACAAGGCAACCATACTGCCTTCGTCCTACCCCGCACTGGAAAAACTCACCGACCTGCTGCGCAAAAATCCCAGCATAGTCATCGAGTTGAGCTCTCACTGCGACTACCGCGGCACGGCTGAATACAACGAAAAATTGTCACAACGACGGGCAGAATCGGTGGTAAACTATCTTACGACCCACGGTATACAAAAAGAACGCGTCGTGGCCCGAGGCTACGGCAAGAAACGGCCAAAGGTAATAACCAAGAAATTTGCCGAAATGTATCCCTTCTTACATGCCGGTGACACCTTGACCGAAGCCTATATTCGCAAACTGACCAAAACGCAGCAAGATTCGTGCAACGGGCTGAACCGCCGCACCGAGTTCAGCGTGCTCAGCACCAAGTTCGGCCTCTTCGACGCCCAAGGCAATCTTAAGCCCGATGCCCTCCAAAACAAGCCAGATACAACCCAGGCTAAAAAGGCGTCCGCCAAGCCGGCCGACACGGACAAGAAACAAGCAGCCGGCACAAACAAGAAGCCTGCGGCCACAACGGCTACAGCCAATCCGGCCAAAAAGCCTGCGGCTGACAACACCAAGAAAACATCAGCTGCTACAACTAACAAAAAGCCGACCGAAACAGCCAAGAGACAAGCCACCGACTCCATCAAGGCAACGGCCGACAAGCCCACCGCACAAACGAACAAAAACAAACCGGCCGCCACACCGGCGCGCAAGGACTCAACCGGAAAAAGAAGAATTACCCTGCCAGGCAAACAATCAGCGCCCAAAGACAGCGCCGCCACGCCGACAAATAAATCCAACGACAAAACGGCCGGAACGAAGAACAAGGGTGGCAAAGGAACTGACAGCACGGTTCTGTAACTATAATTCCAGGACAATCATTCATCGCTTTCCAAACCATCGCCCCGCCAAACACACCTTTGGCGGGGCGAATAGTATGAGTGCAAATTAAAACATTAACTTTACAAAACACCCGGAACGGTCGTTCTTCTAATCACAAAAAGTCAATTAAAAACACAGAATTCACAAAAACATTTTGACTGCGAAATGCCGGGCGTGGACGAAATCGTAACTTTGCAGCCTAAAACAGAAATAAAGCAGTGCAGTTGTCATGAATTGGGTTCAGTCACTTTTTACCGACCTCTCGTCGCCGGCACATACCATTTTCATTTTTGCCATCGTCATTGCCGTAGGCTTCAAACTGGGTAAAATCAAAATAGGCAGCGTAGCTCTCGGCTCCACCTGTGTCTTGTTCGCCGGCATCCTTATTGGCCACATCTACCGTCAGACTGGGCTTGACCAAGGAGGTTACGTTTGTCCGGCCGACACACTCAATTTTATTCAGGACTTCGGTCTCATCCTATTTGTCTATTGCATCGGTTTGCAAGTGGGCCCGGGCTTTTTCTCCTCATTCAAGAAGGGCGGTGTCAGACTCAATCTGATGGCATCCGTCATGGTTGTTCTCAACATCGGGGTCATGTTTGCGCTCTACTATCTTTTCTTCGACACCAGCGACCCCAAGGATTTGCCCATGATGGTCGGCGTGCTTTGCGGTGCTGTCACCAACACGCCCGGACTCGGTGCAGCCAATCAGACCCTTGGCGATATTATGACCAACAATGCCCACTTGGCCCAGGCCATGGACGGCCAACAGATTGCCTCGGCCTATGCCTGCGCTTATCCGCTGGGCGTCATGGGCCAGATAGGCGCTGCCATTGCCTTGCGTTACCTCATGCGTATCTCTCTGCATAAAGAATCGGAAGAAATCAAACGCCAGGCCGAGGAGAATCCCCACGCCCGGCCTCACCATATGACCATTGTTGCCAGCAACAAGTCGCTCGAAGGCAAGACACTCTTTGAAGTAAGCCGTTTTCTGGGCCGCACCTTCGTATGCACCCGCATTGAGCACAATGGCGTCATCTCGCAAGCCAACAACGACACGCCCTTCCACATGGGCGACAAAATCAGAATTGTTTGCGCTGAAGATGACGCCGAAGCCATTCTCGCTTTCCTCGGCGACCGCATCGAGATGGACTGGGACGAGGACCACTCGCCCATCGTCTCCAAGCGCATTGTGGTGACACGTCCCGAGATAGAAGGCAAGACCTTCGGCCAGATGCACTTCAATTCCGTCCATGGGGTCAACATCACCCGTTTCACCCGTTCAGGCATGGATCTGTATGCCGACCGTCACCTCAAACTCCAGATAGGCGACCGCCTCATGGTCGTGGGCACAGAGGCCAATGTAGCCCGCGTGGCCAACCTCGTGGGCAACGAGGTCAAACGTCTCAACCACCCCAATATCGCCCCCATCTTCATCGGAATACTGCTGGGAATACTGTTGGGAAGCATACCCTTCACCATTTCCGGCATCCCCACGCCCGTCAAGCTCGGCATTGCCGGCGGACCGCTCATCGTGGCGATCCTCATCGGGCGCTTCGGTTACAAGGTTCATCTGGTCAGCTACACCACGACGAGCGTCAACCTCTTTGTGCGCGAGCTCGGCCTCATCCTCTTCCTCGCCAGTGTGGGAATTAAGGCCGGCGCAGGGTTCTGGGACACAATAATAGCCGGCGACGGCATCAAATACGTGTGGACCGGACTCATCATCACTGTCATTCCCATTCTCATCATCGGCATCTTCTGCCGCCGGCGCTACCACACCAACTACTTCACCCTCATAGGTCTCATTGCCGGAGCCAACACAGCGGCTCCGCTCCTGGGCTTTGCCAACGAGATAGCCAACAACGACGCGCCCGCCGTGGGCTATTCCACCGTCTATCCCCTCACCATGTTCCTGCGCATCCTGACGGCACAGCTCATCATCCTATTCCTCTGCGTGTGAAACAGCTGTTACAACGCATCAAACGCTGGCTGGCCAGCCTGTCATTCCGCACGGGTGTCGTCGTGCTCCTGTGCTGCATCCCCTTCTATATCGCTTCCTTCGCACAAATGGCTTTGCCCATCAGTGCCCAAGCCAAGGGAATCTTGTGGGTCGTTCTATTCGGATTGGCCAAGACCTGCCAGTACGGCGGCATCACCATTCTCGGGGTCGAAGGCATGCGTAGGCTCAAAGCATGGTGGAAACGCAAAAAAAATTGATATTTTTTTGACATTTCCACTACAGAGGTCCGACTTCGGGCGTCAAAAGCGGCGCTTCAAAAATTACAAACGGCGTTTCAAAATTCTGAAACGCCGTTTGTAATTTGCCCTATTTATGATACAATGGAAATCAGCAGTTTGCAAAACCAGCAGAAAAATGGTAAAAATTTTTGACAAAATAGTCTCTTACCCATTAGTGTCTCAACCATAACGGGAGCGGCTGTCGCTCCGCCAAAGAGGGCCAACAAAACAGACCACACAAGGATATGCCGTTTTCTTTAATAGAAATATGGTCAAAGCCATCGGAATGGCCCAAGTTTTTTGTATATTTGCATCCAAATAAAGACAACTCCGAACAGAACATGATTCAATTCTTCAAAACGCCGGGTGGCAGCGTCATCGCCACCGAGTGTGATCACACACTGACAGACGACAACCTGAAGGCCCTGTGCTGGCTTTTCGGCGAGGCTACGGTTGAAACGAGCGAAACCCTGGAAGGCTATTTCATCGGCCCGCGCCGCGAAATGGTGACCCCCTGGAGCACCAACGCCGTGGAAATAACGCAGAACATGAACATCAACGGCCTCACACGCATTGAGGAGTATTTCCCCGTCAGCAGCGAGGAGGCCGACTACGACCCCATGCTGCAACGCATGTACCGCGGGTTGGACCAGAACGTGTTCAAGACCGAGCGCAAGCCGGAACCTATCCGTTTTGTGGACAATATTGAGGAAGAAAACGACAAAGAAGGCCTGGCCCTCTCACCTGAAGAAATAGACTACCTGCACGGCGTGGAGAAGCAACTGGGCCGCCGGCTAACCGATTCGGAAGTGTTCGGCTTTGCCCAAATCAACTCGGAGCACTGCCGCCACAAGATATTCGGAGGCTCATTCATCATCGACGGCAAGGAAATGCCTTCGTCACTCTTTGCCATGATTAAGAAGACCACGAAAGAAAATCCGCACCACATCATCTCGGCCTACAAGGACAATGTAGCCTTTGCCGAAGGCCCCGTAGTAGAGCAGTTCGCCCCGCAGGACCAAAGCACCAGCGACTTTTTTGTCATAAAGGACATCGAAAGCGTCATCTCCCTGAAAGCCGAAACGCACAATTTCCCCACCACCGTGGAACCCTTCAACGGAGCCTCAACGGGAACAGGCGGTGAAATACGCGACCGCATGGGCGGCGGCACCGGCTCGTGGCCCATCGCCGGCACAGCCGTCTACATGACGGCCTACCCCCGCCTCGACGGCGGCCGCGAATGGGAAGATATCCTGCCCGTGCGCCAATGGCTCTACCAGACACCCGAACAAATACTCATCAAAGCCTCCAACGGCGCCAGCGACTTCGGCAACAAGTTCGGACAACCGCTCATTGCCGGCTCGGTGCTCACCTTCGAGCATCAGGAAAACGGAGAGAAATACGGCTACGACAAAGTCATCATGCTTGCCGGCGGCGTAGGCTACGGCACCCGTCGCGACTGCCTGAAAAAAGAGCCCCGCAAGGGCAACAAGATAGTTGTGGTCGGCGGCGACAACTACCGCATCGGCCTCGGCGGAGGTAGCGTCTCGAGCGTGGACACCGGCAAATACTCCAGCGGCATTGAACTCAACGCCGTGCAACGCGCCAACCCCGAGATGCAAAAGCGCGCCTACAACCTCGTACGTGCCCTCTGCGAAGAAGACGTCAATCCCGTAGTCAGCATCCACGACCACGGTTCGGCCGGACACGTGAACTGCCTCTCGGAACTTGTCGAAGAATGCGGCGGACAGATTGATATGACAAAATTGCCCATAGGCGACCAGACGCTCTCGGCCAAGGAAATCATTGCTAACGAGAGCCAAGAGCGCATGGGCCTGCTCATTGACCAGGAACATATAGAACACGTGCGCCAGATTGCCGAGCGTGAACGCGCCCCGATGTACGTTGTGGGCGAAACAACAGGCGATGCCCACTTCTCTTTCGTTCAGGGCGACGGCGTGAAACCCTTCGATCTGGACGTGGCACAGATGTTTGGCCATTCGCCCAAGACCGTCATGGTGGACGAAACCGTGACACGAAAATACGATGACGTCAGCTATGAGCCATCGAAACTGGCCGATTACCTGAACAACGTGCTTCAACTGGAAGCCGTGGCCTGCAAGGACTGGCTCACCAACAAGGTAGACCGCTCCGTAACGGGTAAGATTGCCCGCCAGCAGTGCCAAGGAGAATTGCAACTGCCGCTCAGCGACTGCGGCGTGGTGGCTCTCGACTACCGCGGCAAACAAGGCATTGCCACAGCACTGGGACATGCCCCGCAGGCCGGACTGGCCGACCCGCAGGCCGGCTCCGTGCTCTCCGTAGCCGAAGCACTCACCAACATCGTCTGGGCACCGCTCAGCGAAGGTCTCGACAGCGTGTCCCTCTCCGCCAACTGGATGTGGCCCTGCCGCTCACAGAAAGGCGAAGATGCCCGACTCTACAGTGCCGTCGAAGCCTTGAGCGATTTCTGCTGCGCCCTCAAAATCAATGTGCCGACAGGCAAAGACTCACTGTCGCTGTCGCAACAATATCCCAACGGAGAGAAAATCATCAGTCCGGGCACCGTCATCGTCAGTGCCGGCGGACAGGTGAGCAACGTGCGCAAGGTAGTGTCCCCCGTATTGGTGAACAAGGCCAAATCGACGTTATATCACGTGGACTTCAGTTTCGACGAACTGCGTCTGGGCGGTTCCGCCTTTGCCCAAAGCCTCGGCAAGGTGGGCAGCGACGTTCCCACGGTGAAAGATCCGGAATACTTCCGTACCGCCTTCAACGCCGTGCAGCAATTAGTCAGGGAAGGTCTGCTGCTGGCCGGTCATGACATTTCCGCCGGCGGTCTCATTACCTGCCTGCTCGAAATGTGCTTCGCCAATGTGGACGGCGGCTTGAAGATCAATCTCGACGGTTTCAAGGAGGCTGACCTGGTCAAGACGCTCTTCGCTGAAAATCCCGGCATCGTCATCCAAGTGGCTGACAAGAATTGTAAACTGGTGGAAAAACAACTTGCCGAAGCCGGTGTATGCTTCATCAAATTGGGCCACCCTACCGATGAGCGCCACATTCTGGCCCAACGCGACGGCCAAACCTACCAGTTTGCCATTGATTATCTCCGCGACGTATGGTACCACACCAGCTACACGCTTGACACCAAGCAGAGCTTCAATGGTCAGGCCGACGAACGCTACACCAACTACAAGGAGCAACCCGTGGAATTTGCCTATAACAAAGACTTCACCGGCACGTTCAAGCAATATGGCATCACACCCGACCGCCGCAAGCCCAGTGGCGTGCGTGCTGCCATCATCCGTGAGAAAGGCACCAACGGCGAACGCGAAATGGCATACGTGCTCTATCTCGCCGGCTTCGACGTGAAGGACGTGATGATGACCGACCTCGTCAGCGGCCGCGAAACGCTCGACGACATTAATATGATTGTCTTCTGCGGCGGATTCTCCAACAGCGACACTCTGGGCAGCGCCAAGGGCTGGGCCGGAGCCTTCCTTTACAACGAGAAAGCCAAAGCCGCCCTCGACCGCTTCTATGCCCGCCCCGACACCCTCTCACTCGGCGTGTGCAACGGTTGCCAGCTTATGGTGGAACTCGGTCTGCTCGACAAAGGCAACGGCCAGCCTGCCGACTATGCCCGCATGCTCCACAACAACAGCCATAAGTTCGAGAGCGCCTATCTCGGTCTTACTGTCCAAACCAACCGCAGCGTCATGCTCGGTTCGCTGAGCGGTAACAAGCTCGGCGTGTGGGTGGCTCACGGCGAAGGCCACTTCCAGTTGCCGCGGCCTGAGAAAGACTATAACATCGTGCTCAAATACACATACGACCAGTATCCCGGCAATCCCAACGGTTCCGACTACAGTGTTGCAGGCATTTGCAGCGCCGACGGCCGCCATCTGGCCATGATGCCCCACCCCGAACGCGCCTTCCTGCCATGGCAGTGCGCCACCTACCCCAAGGATCGTCTCAACGACGACGTGACCCCGTGGGTGGAAGCCTTTGTCAACGCCCGCCGCTGGGTGGAAGAGCACACCAAGAAATAACGACATCAAAAGCAGCGCCTCAAAAATTACAAGCGGCGCCTCGGAATACCGAGGCGCCGCTTTTGGTTCGTCTGAAATGGTTCAACCCGTACCTCACGGCACAGGCGAACGCATGTATAACATATATGAAAAAACCTTACTGTTTCAACTTTGGGGAATTGGGCTACTTCTGAAGCACTATTTTGCGCTGGTTGGCCTGCAGTTCGCGTACGGGAATCTTCATCAGTGTCTCTTGGCGAGCCCATCCCGTCGTGCCGGGCGCGGTTTCGGGGTGGCTGTCCTGGCCGATGTCCACCACGGTGCATGTCTTGGGCAGTGGCGGATAGATGCTCACCGAGTAGAAGAGCTGGCCCGCCTTGCCCTGCATCCAATAGCATACGTCGAGCGGTGCGCCCACATGGTCCTTCACGTAATACTTCTGCCCCGTGCGGCTGTCACGGATGAAGCTCGTGGCTGAATCGTAGAAATACATCTTATCCCACATCATTTGATGTATTTCAAAGAGGTAGGTCGCCTTTTTGGTACACAAGAGGATGATATCGTCCTTCCGGCCACGCGACGACCCGTCTTTGACCGTGCCAGCCGGCACCTCGAAGCAGGGCCATGTGTTGTAGTCCATCGGATCGTAGTTCTCCTGGCTCGAAATCAGTTTAGGTTCCGCGACGGCATCCTTCTTGAGTTTCTTGTCATACTGCAACGTCTGTATGCCGGCCGGCGACCAGCCGGCCGTCTCCTTTCCGTCGTTCGTATCAGATTGGGCGTAGCCTACTGTGAATATCATGCAGAGCATGAGAACCATTATCAGTTTTTCTGTCGTTTTCATAACGCGTTCTATTTTGTTCATCGTTTATTTGTTCATTCTCGTTATCGTTTTGATGGCCAACTCGAGCGTAGCGAGGATTGAACTATCCTCACCGTCAAGTTCGCTCAAGTCTAAGAGACTTTTCAACCGTTGACCGTAGGCCTTATACTGATCCGGATGGGTGGCAAAGCGCGTTCCCTGGCTGGCAAGTGCATACAAAACCCTCGACAGCGGTTCACGAAGTCCGGGATTCATCGTATAAAGGGTTTCTATCTGGGTAAAAGCATCGATAAATTCCTCAATATTCTTTATCTTTGCGATGCCTTGGGACATGGCTATCAGATCATCATCATTCAGTTTAATTGACAACTCCTGTTTCTCCGCCTTTTGCCCCTTCCCGGGGATGCTGGCGTAGGTTATCACCACCTTGCCTTTATACTTCTTCTCCGTCACCGGTTGCTTAGTCAGTTTGCCTTTCACTTTCACCAGTTTGTACGATGCACCTGCCTCCTGCCACTCCAGGGCATAGGCATAGCGGTGGCTCTTGGTGCTGTCGTTGGCATCGAGAAAATTGATAATCGTGTAGTGGCTGGTGGCCGAGCGTCCCAGTTCCACTTTCTGGTTAGGGTCGTCGCCGATGAGGATGTCGTGCCAGTCCGTGCTGCCCGGCGTGTGCGTCTTTACAAAGTAACACAGCGATTCGTTCGAGCGTGCCGTCATGTAGTCTGCCATTTGTTGGAGTGTTGGCAGTTGACTCTCATTGCAGGTAAAGTCCCACAGGTAACACATGGATTTCATCGGTGCGCCGGGTTGGTTCATGTCGCGTTCCTGTGTGGTGCTCTGCGAAACAGTGAATCCTCCTGTCTGCAAGAACGACCGCAGGGCTGTTTCGATTTCTTGGTTTTGCGCTCCTGCCGTGAGGCTCACGACCAAGAGGAGCAGGGTTAGTTTGATTGGTTTCATTTTTATTATAATTAAAAGTTTAACTGTTCTGTACAATCACGGTGCCGGCCTGAGTCTTTGCCGGCTCTTTCGCCAGCAGGGCAATCACCAGTTCCATTTCGCGTTGCTGTTGCGCTTTTCTTGCGGCTGCCTGACGGCGATGCGTCTCCTTCTGCTGTTCCAATTCGGCCAGACAGAGCAGCAACCGTTCGCGGTCGGCCTCAGACAGGTCTGCCAGCAGTTCTTCGGTCGTGGACAGCGCCGGAGTCATGACCTCTTCTGCAGTTTCGGGTGTTTCGGCCTCTTCTGCAGGCTCCGTTTCCACCGGGGGCACCGGTTTCTGCTTTATAACCCTGCGGCTGGGTTTCGCGGACGGCTCGCTTTGGGCCATCAGTGAGGGCTGCGGAGCGGGCTCGGCCGCTGGTGTTGCCTGTGCCGTCACGACGGGCGCTTGGGGAGCGACAGCCGTTTCAACCGGGTGGGTCTGCCACTGCTTCACACCTACAAACACGGCCGTCAGCATGGCCGCGGCGGCCAGCAGGCGCATTCCTATTATATAAGGTCTGCGGCGGCGACGCAGCCGGGCGTCGAATTCGGCGGCTTTCGCCTCGTCGGTCCAGGCGGCCGTGTCTTCCTCGGGGAAGGCGAGGCGGTCCAGCCAGTCGTCTTGAACGTTTTGGTCTTGTCTCATTTTGTTTCCTGTCAAATATCTTGGTTCATTGCTTTTCGCAGCCGTGCCTTCGCTTCTGAAATCATGGCGCTCACGCTGCGTGAGGGGATGCCGGTGAGTCGGCTTATCTCGTCGGTCTGCAACCCGTCCTCATGGCGCATGCGCAGCAGCAGGCGGTGGCGCTCGGGCAGTTGCTTTATCAGTTGGGTGAGGCGTTGCTCCGTCTCGCGGGCTTCCATCCGCCCGAGGGGCGTGTCGCTGTGGAGCGGTTCCTCAATGTCGTTCAGGCCCTGCGGCGCTTCCTGCTGCCGGCGCCAGAGGTCGATGCACACGTTCTTGGCCACCCGCGTGGCATAGGCTTCCAGACCGTCCGTAGGCAGCGCGTCGCGCAGCCGCCAGAGGCGGAGCAGCGTGTCTTGAGCGGCGTCCTCGGCGTCTTCGCGGCTGCCGAAGAAGGTTCGGGCCAACTGCTGAAACCGACGACGCATGGGGAGGACCAATTCTACGAACGTTTCTTGTGTCATCTCACTCTTATAACGGACAAACGGGACAATGTTAAGTACAAAATTGGAGATTTTTTCCGAAATAACGTTTTTTTTTCTTTACAATGGGTAATAAGGGACTGGTGGCGCCATGTCGGGAAGTCTTTATCCGTTTTCGTCGCGCCTAAATGCGATATAGGAAAAACTAAATCCGTTTTCGTTGCGCCTATATGCGTTTTCGTCGCGGTTTCCTGCACCTTTCTGTCAAAAAGCTGAGGCTAACGTTTGGCCATGTCGGAGGAAAATGGTTACTTTGTAATCGTAAACGTTAAAATACTCAGGACAGATGCACCTTCGACGATACTCATGCCACTCATGGGTGCCGCGGCATTGGCGGAGCGCATGGGTGGCCGTTCTTCTGGGGCTTTCCACACTGACAGGTTCGTCCCGGTCGACGACAGAAGTCCCGCGCATGACTCTCCACGGCCCTATGGGCGAACGTTTTGAAGCCAACATGGAGCATTGGCTGCTCCAAGCACCCTATGCCAACCCCGGCATGGTGGAGATGTACTTCCGCCGCAATCAGAAACATCAGAAAAACGTGACCTGGTATGGCGAGTTTTCCGGCAAATACATCACAAGCGCGGCCTTGGCCTATGCCATGCAGCCCGATGAACGACTGAAGAAGACTGTGGACTATGTGGTGAATCGCCTGGCCGAAGCACAAGACACGGACGGCTATCTCGGCGTGTGGCCCGACGACCAGAAACTCATGGGGCGCAATGCGTGGAACGCCAAAACATGGGACGCCTGGGCGCACTACCACAACATGTTGGGACTCTACCACTGGCATCGCGTCACGGGCCATGAGAAAGCCCTTGACGTACTTCTGAAAGCGGCAGAAAAACTCTACAACTTCTATTACGTTGAAAACCACCCGCTGGACGAGGACAAGGACGGCACCGACGCCGCCGTGGGTCACGTCTTTGCACTGCTCTACCGGCAGACCCGCGACCCGCGCTGGCTGAAAATGGCAGAACGAACGCTGGAAACCTTTGCTGCCCCGGGCGGCGGCGACTACTACCGTGCCGGATTGCAGGACTTGCCTTTTTATCAGATGAAACGCAAGCGCTGGGAGTGCCTCCACGCCATCGAAACTATTGCCGAGATGTACTATATCAGCGGCGACACCAGTTATCGCCAAGCCTTTGAAAACATCTGGCGCAGCATCGCACGCTACGACCGCCACAACACCGGCGGCTTCTCCTCGGGCGAAGCGGCCTGCGGCAACCCCTACGACACACGTCCCATAGAGACATGCTGCACCATAGCTTGGATGGCTCTTTGCATTGATATGCTCCGCATGACGGACGACACCCGTGTGGCCGACGAACTGGAACTCTCCACCTGGAATGCACTGATAGGAGCACAACATCCGTCGGGCCGCCTCTTTACCTACAATACACCCATGCTGGGCGACAGAAAAGCCAGTGCCCACGACATCGTATTCCAAGCCATCGCAGGCAGCAGCGAACTCAACTGCTGCTCCGTCAACGGACCACGCGGACTGGGCATGATAGGCCAATGGGGCACGGTTGCTCAGGAGGACACGGTGACGGTGAACTTCTACGGCCCGTCGGAGACTGTGTGCCCGTTATCGTCAAAGTCGCAGGTGACAATTATACAGACGGGCAATTATCCTTACGAAAACCACTTGCAGCTGCGCATCGTTCTCAAAGGCAAGAAATCAGTCGCCCTGCGGCTGCGCGTGCCCTTCTGGTCGGAAGAAACGTTCATCTCACGGGGAGGAAAAACCGTGCAGTCTGTGAAGCCCGGCACCTATTGTTCCCTCGAAGGAGTAAAGAACGGGGAAGTAATAGACCTGACGTTCGACTTCTCGCTCCACTGCTGGCAAGGTGACCGCGAACTGGCAGGCAAGACGGCACTTTACCGCGGTCCTATCCTCCTTACCTGTGACCAACGTCATGAAGCAGACTTGGAAACATTGGAAACGCTCGACCTTGCTTCGCTGAAATTGCATCCGGCTGCTGCTTCGGACGCTGTGTGGCCTCAGCCCTATCTGCTGATGCGTGCTACCGACAAGGAAGGCCACAAGTGCCTGCTCTGCGATTTTGCCAGTGCGGGACAGACGGGAACGTCGTATACCACTTGGCTGCCTACGAAAACCCATCTGGCTTCACCCAATCTTTCCGTCGAGACGTCGCAATGGGGGCAGAGACCATGACTTGCGGCCGACGGTATTTCTTACTTAGAAAGCCAAAGGCTTGGCCATTTCCCAAAAAAGTTGTTACTTTGCTGTGTGGTTTAACCCTTAAAAGAAAATAAAGAAAATGAAGAAGTATGTTTGTACCGTATGCGGATATGTTTACGACCCCGCCGTGGGCGACCCCGACAGCGGCATTGAGCCGGGCACCGCATTTGAAGACATTCCCGCCGACTGGGTATGCCCCCTCTGCGGCGTAGGTAAGGACGATTTTGAGGTCAGCGAGGAATAACCCTTCCGCGCAACCCATACCACAAAGCGGCAGACCCTTTTACAAGAGTCTGCCGCTTCTTTATGATGCAGGAATAGCAATTACTGCAATTTGCCTGTCAGCGAACGGATGGTGTCAACCTCTTCCTGGCTGAAGGGCGTGCCGTCCTGACGGATGATGTCGTGGAACCACAGTTCCGGCTCTTTCACGTCGGGCTGCGGGTCGTCCCAGGCAAAGATGGTATTGGTCTTGCCCGAAACGAAGCCCCAGTTGATGGCCACCACCTTGTTCTTCTTCAGCATGGGCATGATACTTTGGAACGTGCTGCCGCGGCGGCGGGCCATATACTCCGTGCAGATGAGCGGGCGGTTGAGCAGTTTCAGATACTTCACCTCCTGCTCGTGGCTGGCCAGATTGTCGTAGTTGTGATAGGAAATCACATCGGAGTGCTCCAACTGGAAGGCATTGAGCTCCAGGAAACGGTCGTCGAAATTCCAGATGCCCATCGTCAGCGGCTGCGAGGGATTGGCCTCGCGGGCCCAGCCATACACTTTCTTCAGCAGGGGCAGGGTCGATTCAAAGTAGTCGCTGTTGCCCGGCTCGTTCCAGAGGTCCCACAGCAACACGCGCTCGTCCTGTCCGAAGGTCTTGAGCAGGTCCTTCACGTAACACTCCATGAGGGCATAGAGCTTGGCCGTGTCTTTGCGCATGGCGGCCGAGGGGTCCTGCACCCAACCGGAGTTATGCACTCCGGGTTTCGGCTCCGGTTGCTTGCCGTAACTTGACTCGGCAGCCCAGCAGTCGTCGAAGATGCAGAACAAGGGGCGCACGCCGTGCTTCTGACAAATCGACAGGAAGTTGTCCATGCGCTGTTTCATGCCGTCGGCATCCTTTTCATAGACCACACTGCTCAGATATACGCGCATGGTGTTGAGCCCAAGTTCTTCGGCCCAGCCCATTTCCTTGTCTATCTGCGCTGCGTTGTAGGTTTCGGCACTCCACATTTCAATCTGGTTGATGGCGTCGGAAGTGATATAGTCACAACCGGCCATCCAAGGCAATTCGGCGTACCACGCATTGGCACGCTCGGCTGTCCAGCGCTCACCGGTACTGCCTTTGCCGCACGAGGCCAGAGACAGCACCAGTAACAGCGCGATACTGAGTTGACACAAGCGTCTCATGTCGCTACAGGTTTAGTAAAACGGTTCAGAACAGTTTCTCGGGATATACGCCTTCCTCAATGAGTTTGGCAATCTTGGCAACCGTGTCGGGACGGTCTTCGGGATAGGTCACGCCGAACCACTTGCTCGTGGTGTCGAGCACCTTCACCGTAGCCTTCTGCTCGCGGATGAGCTTGTCCACCATGAGCGGGATGAAGAACTCGGCCTTCAGGTTCGTCTTCGTGCTCTCCAGTGAGAGGAAATCCTTGAAGAATTCGTCGCTGTGGGCGAAATAGTCGGGTGTAAAGCCCCAGAAATTCATCGATACGGGCGTGCTCTCCTCAAGTCCGGTCCATGTGGTGCCGTCGTCATCGAGGAAACGGATGATGCCGTCGTCCTTGCGCTCAATCTTGGTGCGCTCCACCACGCTCTGCAAGTATTGGCTGGCGTCGGTGGCGCATACGCCGCGGCTTACGGTGCCGCTTTCGCTCAGCGTGTTGCCTACGCGGAAGCCCACCATGGCATACTTGCCGGTGCTGCCCTCCGGGAGCTCGCTGAGGAACTTGCCCATCACCTGGAAGGAGTCGCGGCCGTAGAAGTCGTCGCAGTTGATGACGGCAAAGGGTTCCTTAATGACGTCCTCGCCCATCATCACGGCATGGTTCGTGCCCCACGGCTTTTCGCGGCCTTCGGGCACAGTGAAGCCCTCGGGCAGTTTGTCCAGCGACTGGAACACCACTTCCACCGGCAGGTGGTTCTCATACTTGCTGACAATCTTCTTGCGGAAATCGTCCTCAAAATCCTTGCGGATGACAAACACCAGTTTGCCGAAACCGGCCTTGATGGCATCATAGATGGAATAGTCCATAATCGTTTCGCCGTTGGGGCCCAGACCGTCCATCTGCTTCAGACCACCATAGCGGCTGCCCATGCCGGCAGCAAGCAAAAACAATGTAGGTTTCATACTGTCTTACTTATTTCTATTAGTTTTTATTCGTTCTACCTGATTACATCAACAACATGGCTTTGAAACCATGAATTATGTATTGTCCATTTGTGTATTATCTTACAACCCGGCAATAGCCCTCCTTGCGCGGCTTGGCCTCGCGCGGCTCGCCGTCGGCATAGCCCAGCGCCAGGGCACCAATGCCCATCAACTCCTCAGGCACGCCCAGGTCCTTCATCAGGGCCTTGCCTTCCGGCAGGCTGAACATCTCCATCTCGCGGTTTATCCAGCACGAGCCCAGACCAATGGCGTGGGCAGCATTCATCATGTTGCCCAGCACCAGCGAGCCATCCTGCACCGAGTTTTTCCACACCTCGGGCTGCGAGCCAAACACCAGCACAATGGTCGGCGCATCGTAATAAGGATTACCCGTCGAGCCCAACACTTCGGCGTTCAGCTTCACCAGACGCGCCATCAGGTCCTCGCGCTGCACGGCCACAATCCAAGGGTCCTGTTTGCCATGCGCCGTAGGCGCCCACGTGCCCGCCTCAAGCACGAGACGGAGCTCTTCGTCGCTGATCTGTTCCTTGCGGTACTTGCGCACGCTGCGGCGCGTACGCAAACATTCCAAAACGGCTTGATTCATCATCTTCTGTTGATTTTGACTACAAATTTAGCGCAAAAAATCCGTAATACCAAGCCAAACGTCACTTTCCCCACGACAAACCATCTCGAAAATTGAAATTATTTTGACATTTCCTCCACAGAAGCCCGATTTCGGCATTCACAAGTGGGACTTCGGCGCGCAGAAACGGCGTTTCAAAATGACGAAACGCCGCTTCTGTTTCAGAACATCTGAGAGCCGATGAAAATCAGCCGGTTACAAAACCGCCGGATTTATGGTAAAAAAACTTTACATAATCTCCTCCCGCCGGTTAATATTCACTCTTTCCCCATCAGGGGAGTTGGACGGGCTTACTTCTTTACCTTCTTTCCCTTCTGAATGTAAATCTCCCCCTGCTTGGGATGCGCCACCCTGCGCCCTTGCAGGTCGTACGCCGGAGCATCGGAATTATGAATTGTAACTTGTGAATTATGAATGCCACTCAGCTCAATGTCGTCCACGATGTTCTCACCGTACTTGGCCCAATTGTCTGTTGTCGCGTAGATTTCCTTATACCCTTTAGGCACATGGAGCGTGGCACCTTCAATGTAGATACCTTCTTCTGGTGGAACGGTGCCTTCACAATACACGTCTGTCAGAGGGTTATTTTCATCGTAATAATACGTCTTGAACAACTTGGAGGTAACATAGCTCACTTGTCTCCCAAAGACCAATGTTTTGAGTTTGACGCAACCCGCAAAAAGAACTTTGTCTATAGCCCCGCCTAAAAATGTGACTTTTTCCAATGAATGACATTGCAAAAACACATTGCTGCCGAGCGTGTCAAGCGATGCGGGCAAGCAGGCTTCTTTCAACACCGTGTTATATGAAAAAGCCTCTTCGCCAATATATGTGACAGAAGAAGGAAGGTTTAATTGCTTCACCCGGGTGCCACTGAAGGCGTGCTCTCCGATGTGTCTGACGGTATTTGGCAGGCGGATTTCTTCCAATTGATTGCCAAAATTTTCCGTACGATACTCATAGCCATTGAAAAGATAGGAAGCAATGGTGGTCACGCCGTCTTCTATTTCCACATACTTAAGGCTGTCGCAACACGCAAAAACGCCTGAAGCATAATTCGTGTCTTTGTGCATAAAGACACTGTCCAATCCACTGTAACAAAAAGCCAGGGGTTCAATAATCTCCAATGTGTTCGTATGAACTAATTTCTTCAAGTTTACACAACCATAGAACGCCCGTTGCTCAATCAGCCTGACCGAAGAAGGGATGATGATTTCTTTTAATGACTCACAAGACATAAAAGCACCCCTTCGAATAGTCACCAACGTATTGGGAAGTTCAACCGTTTCTAAATCCCAGCAACTTTGGAAAGCCCCGGGATAAATCTCGACAACCGTATAGACCGTGTCATTGCAGACGACATGCGACGGAAGCACCACGCCGGTAGTGTCTCTGGAAACATAAGTGACACTAACCGTCCTGTCTTCTCTGGAGAAATACCTGTATTCTATACCTTGATATTCAAAGTCAGACCAATTACGCAAACCATAACCATCCAGTAAAAGGGAAGAGAGAAACAAAGCCATTATCCAACGTTTCATATTCATACACATTTTATGGTTCAACATCCATTTCAAACGTACCGCCGCTTTCTACACTGAAGCCGTTTTTAATCATGATTTCTTTATTCGCCTTCAAAGTTACAGTTTTACCCGAACCTACAGTCACATTGCCAACCGGTTTTTTATCGGTGGATGTGATGAATGATGTATCACCATTCAATTCAATGACTGGAAGGAAAAATCCGTTTTGCTAAACGCTAACGAATACTCCAGGGTTCGCTGGGCTTTCGCCCCAAACGGCATCGCTGTGAACAGGCACAGGAGCCACAGTGCATTTGTTGTCTTAATTGATTTCATATCCAACTATTTCGGCTTAACGTTGCAAATTTATACATTTTTTTTAAGAATGGGCACACCCAAAAGGGTAAAAAATATTCACCCTCTTAAATTTTCAATGGAACGAGAGTTCAGAAAGGATAACCGATAGCGAAATGGAGGGTAAGGCCATCCTTGAACTTACCGATGTTGTAGTAGCCTCGCCGCCCATTGTCAGCCGGGTCGTGGAGTGCAACGCCGAGATCGAAACGGAGGATAAGGAAGTCAAGGTCATAGCGCAGACCTATGCCGGTGCCGAGGGCAATGTCTTTGGCAAAATGCTTCAGTTTGAACGTACCTCCGGGACGATGCTCATCTTCGTGCATGAGCCACACGTTGCCGGCATCAACAAAAAGGGCACCGCCGAGACTGCCGAAAACGGGGAAGCGAAACTCGACGTTGGCTTCGAGCTTGATGTCGCCTGTTTGGTCCATATAAGAGTAGCGCGAACGAGGGGTGTAGAAACGCCCGGGGCCGACGGCGCGGATGGTGAAGGCACGGATGCTGTTGGCTCCGCCCACGTAGAACTGGTCGCTGTAGGGGGCGAAACGCGAGTTGCCGTAGGTCCACACAATGCCGCCCATGAGGCGGGTGGCGAGACGATACTTTTCACTGATTTTAAAGTCGTTGTGCAGTTCAGTGGTCAATTTCAAATATTGAGCGAATGGATTGTGGAAAAGTTCCTTGTTCTGCTCTCCCCACTTCTTACCGGCCAAGGCATAGATGCCTGAAGTGACATTGCCGGCCTCTTTTACGGTAAGTTGCCACCAGAGAGGGTTACGGTGGCGGCGCGAGGAAGTGTAGGTATAGGTGTACTGCATGGCAGGCACAAAGCGGTCGCGCATACTGGCGTAGAGGGCGGGGTTGACCTGCATGATGGAGTCGAACTCATGGGTGCTGTTGATCATTTTGTCGTATGACAGGGAGAAGGGCGTGAACTCGTGGCGCGAAGTGCGGGTCTTGTGCCACGAATAGGTGGCATCGAGCCCCATAGTGAACAGGTTGAAGTATCCGGAGCGGTTGAGCCAATCGGCAGTGAGGGCAAACTTGGTACTTGTGGGAAATCGGAACTGGTGACGGCTGATGCCGGGGAATACCACACGGGGAAAGTCGATGGACAATTGGGTGCCGACTTCGTAGGAATTGAAGAAAGCATCGCGTTTCACCGTTTCACCATTGGTGCGCCATTCATAGGAACCGAAGATTTTGAAGTTGAGCAGTTCGGCTCCGCGGAAGGCATTTTTCTTCTGCAGGCTGAGCGAGAGGCCCGGACCGATGCGGTCGCCGTTCTTCTCGGTGACGTTCATTTCGAAATCGAGGGTGTAGCGCTTGTCGAGCACGGTGGAAACCAGCAGGTCGAGGGTGTCGCAGGTCTGCGTGGTGTCGCGACGGGCATAGCTCACGTTGATCTGGTTGAAGATGCCCAGTCCAGCAAGCATTTCCTGAGTGCGCTCTTCGTCGCGCTGCCGATAGAGACGGCGGGGGCGGTGAGCAATGTTCTGCAGGAAAACCAAGGGATAAAGCGGCGGTTTGCGGCCGGAGTAATTGACCGTCACCGTGCGGCGGGTCATTGAGTTGGACAGGGTGTCGCCGGCATGGCGGTAAACATTGATATACGTGTGACCCATGTAATAGCGCTTGTAGAAGAAGCCAGGCAGGTTGGCCTTGGGCTCCAAGCGTAGCTGAACCTTGTAGGGGACGGCAAAGGTGTCGGCCTTGTAGGTGGCCAGGCTTGCCTTATAATAGTAGAAGCCGGCATTGCGGTAGATGTTCTCCAAACGCGATTGTTCGTTTGTGAGATTGAGTACGCTGAAGGGGTCGCCTTTTTTGAGATAGGGCGTGCGCCACGGACGCAGAATAAGGCTGTCGGGCATCGGGGGAAATCCGCGGTATTCAATGGAATCGAGACGGAACACCTGACCGGGGGTGACGTAATAGTTCACCTTGGCCTTACGGGGATTGTGGGCAGGGTCGAGCTCCGACTGCACTTTGGCATGGAAGTAGCCGAAGTTGTGGAGCGTGTTGGTGGCTATCTTAACACGCGTCGGGGGATTGACATTCGAGACAAGCACCGGCTCTGTGGCAAAGGTCTTGTACATCCAGCCGGCAAACTTGCCCTCACGATTCACATAGCGGTTATAAGCCCACAAGCCGAGGGGGATGGGAAAACGGTGGTAGGCACTGCCAAAGAGCGCATTGTTTGGCGCCGCCTCGAGCACGGCATTCACTTCAATCTTGGCGGCTTCGAGTTCCCTGCGCGTAGTCTCCCTCAGAGAACGGAGAGAGTCACGCTCTGCCTTTGTCAATTCTTCCTCGTCAGAGATTTTTGTGTCCCTGGGCGGGGGCGGCAGTTTCACAGAATGGAGTACGGCATCTATGCGCTGGACTGCGTCGGCTATGGCCGTGATGACACCGGTAGAGTCTTTACGATGACGATGATGCTTTTTCTGTTTCTTCTGATGTGGCAGTTCACCCTCCTCCAAATACTCGATGCTGTTCACACCGGTATAGAGTGTTTCGCCCTCCGGCAGATTACTGGTGACGGAGCAGGAGCCCAACCACGGCAAAACCAACAAGACGAGGCATGACAGGCGAAAGAGTCTTATTATTTTATCCATCGGAAAGATTATTCTTTGGGTTGAACGGCATTGGCGGCCTTATCCTTATGCTTACGGAAGATGAACAGGTCGCCAAAGTTATCAGTTTTCTTACGGAGCACCAGACCGGCACCGGCCGTGGAATAGACACCCTCAAGCGGATCGACATTGTCATGGTCGTAGAACACACGCAGATGGCGCAGTCCGGCCTTACCAAGACGATATTCCAGCGACACGTTGTCAATGAAACTCTGATTCTCGTTAGAATTGGCAGAGCCGGTAGTCACCTTGCCGCCAATCTTAAACGTTACGCGGTCGTTCCACAGTCGTTTGGCAAACTGGAAAGAGTAATCGGTCTGGGCATCACCCGTGGCAGAGGTACTACCCTCCACACCCACCGTGACATCAATCGTCTTGAGAGCATTTCCGGCGATATTTTGAATTTCACTCTGCAGGAAGGCATTGAGCGCATTGTTGGCCTGGAACGACGATTTGTTGGTCGAGGTGAGATACATGCCCGTGGCAAGCATGCTCAATGCCAATTTTCCCCGCTCCTCCTTCGACATGGAAGCGAGTTCGTTCTGCACATTCATATCCTCCGGGGCATCAATGAGGAATTCCAAACCCATATCGTTCAATGTTTGCGAAATGGCCACACCGACATTGAACGTCACCATGCGGGTGGCACCACCGCCGTCGTTGACAGATGCGCGGGTGGTCTCCATAGCCGTGATGTGGAGGCCTGGATTGTAGGGATCACCCGTGAAGGAGATGTAGCTGCCTTCGTTCAGTACAAATGTCTTGAGCGGTATGAACGGCAGGGCATATTTCATCTCTCCTTGATACATGGTGAACCGGCCCACTAAAGTCATTTCTCCCGAAGGGAAATATTTCAGGTCCAGGTTTCCCCCACCCTGACAGTCAAAGTAACTGCTGCCATCGGCACTGAGTTCACAATGCATCTTGGCTTGGTCGCTCACATTGACGTTAAGCACCATGAGCATGCCGCTGGGCGGTGCCAATGTTTCCTTTTCAGTGGTGGTTGTGTCACTGAAATCAACAAACTCCACCAGACCGTTCAGACGGTCTTCCACTGTCAGCGGAGAGTCTTTCATCACATAGGTCATGTTTGTGTTGCCAAGCACCTTCAGTTTTCCACGCAGTATCATGAAGTCAGTCGTGCCCTTGAGGGTGGCGTCGATATCTGCATAAACGTTGCCGAACAGCACCGTTTCTTTGGTACGGGGAGAATTGACCACCTCGAAGTTCTTTGCCTTGAAGGCCATGTCAAGTGTGATGGCATCAAGGTTGCTGAAGTCCACATCACCACTTACTACCAGTGGATTTGTCGATGACTTGGAGTACATGTTATGTCCTTCCATGTGCAGTTTGCTGCCCACGATGTCCACGGGTTTGCCCTCTACGTTTAAATCCACGCCATAGAGCGGTGAAAGAATATGGAAGGAGTCGGGTTTCACTTGACCGTCAATAAGAATGGCCGAAGCGGGACCGGTTACATTTAACTGCCCGTTCAATTTACCGGCCAAAGCTACGGTTCCGTCATCCGAAAGGAAACCGTTGAGCATGGCTGCGGGGAAATCAAGCAGGTTGACTTCGGCTTCCACACGGCCGTCACCCTCACTATAGTAGTCGCCGAAGAGATTCAGTACCTCGGCATTGTGATTGTTGACAGTGGCAGCCAGATAATGATCATTCTCGTTCTTGGGCAAATAAACCACTTCTGCACCCAGGTCTCCCATCGGCATACCTTCATAACCGAAGCCCTCAACATCGAGCGCAGCGACAGCCGACATCATATCGTTATCCCACTTCACATGGACATCGCCGCCCAGCAAACCGTCCAATTTTGGCATAACAGGGACGACCGACGACAACTCGCCCAAGTTCAGACGGGCCAAACTGACTGTCACGTCACGGGTAGAATCGCCCTCTGGGGTCGTTATCTTCAGACCGGTGCGGTCATCGGCTAACAAATCTATGTCGGCGCTGATGTGCTTGTCTTTACCTAGTGTAAAGTAATTGTCATTGTTTACTTTGAACTTGCGGTAGGCTATGATCGACGTTTCGGGGAATAGTTTCAGTGTCAGGTCGCCATTCTCAGCCATAAGGGCTTTCAAGCCTATATTCAATCCTTCCACACCACGCTCATCCTTGAAGAGTGTCTCTAGAGAAATACCGTTGCTCAGCACTTGACCGTTGAAGCTGGCCTTAAACCGGTTCGGATTCTTACGGTTGGTATTTTCCACCTGGGCCCGTAGCTGCAGTCCGGTGGTGTCTTGGTAAACATGGAGATTCGATTCTTCCAACAACAGGGCTCCAGTGCGGAACGCCAACAGCCGGGCATCGCCTTGCAGACCACGGCCAGTCACCATGTTCATGTCCACCATCAGGCTGTCCATGTCGTAGCCGGCAAAATGAAGCAAGCTGCTTACAGGATTGTTTTTGCCGGCAGAGATAAACAGGTTTACGTTAGGCATCAGCGTGGAGAGCTCCTGTTGGTCCAAGTGCGCGTCCTTCACCTGCTCCATGGCACGGTCTATCAGTTTGCCAAACATATTTCCTATTTTATCCAACCCTTCGCCCGATTTCAAGTGTAGCGTCAGGTCACCCGAAATGACGCGGGCCACCGTTGTGTCAGGAGTGGTATTGAAACTGAACTTCACGTCATCGGCAGGATAGCCCATGGTCGGCGACATGAGATTGATGTTCTGCAAATCGCCACGGGCTGCAATCCGTTTGCCATCGTCTGAAATGCATACTTCAGCATCCATATCACTCATCAGGTGTACCGAGTCAGCCGATTCCAGGAAATAGTGCAGGTCCACATCGTCCACATGGCCCTTTACCCGCATACAGAGCCCGTCTTTCATGACATCTGCCGTCAGGTCAAGGTCGCCGTTGAGCATCTTGTTGGCCGACTGTACACGGGCCGTTGCCTTACCGTCTTTCATGAGAGCATCGAACCGTACATTGTTCAGAGGCATGCCGTCATAGGTCAACGACTGTATATTGCCGCTTGCTTTCAAACGAGTCTTCTTGTTCGCAAAGTCGAAACCCTTACCCTCTGCATGCATCGTAGCCGTCAATGGAGACACGGGTTGAGTGGGCAAGAACGATTTCACCGGGAAGTTGCGTGCTTTCAGGTCTGCCTTGTATTGTTCCGTCGCGGTATTCACGTTGCCGTTCACAGCCAGTGTGCCCTTGCCCACATGGAGCGTGCTGTTCGTGTTATACTCGTCGCCACGGAAGCCCAGACTGCCACCCATGAGCATATTTTTCGGCACGCTTACTGTCTTACGCACATCGGCCGGCAGGGCTTTGTTCAAGATGGGCGACAGGTTACCCGTTTTCAGTTGGTATTTCAGCTGACCATAGCGCGAGGGACTTGTCACGTTACCGACATAGCCGTTGGCATCAAGTGTGGCATACTGACCCAGCGATGCTTTCAGACGGTGCACGTTCATATAGTCCATATTACCGCTCACATGGGCATCCACGTTCAGGCGTTCGTCTGGATAATAAGGAGCCATGTCCTTGGCAGATTCGCCGGCGAATTTCATCACGTCGTCGCGGCCTATGTAGCCCTTCACTTTTGCATCCATTTGAGAGGTATTGCCGTTTTTCAGAGCTTCCCAAGGCATCTTCACGCTCACGTCCAGGTTCGATGACGGCGTGTGCAGCGACATTGAGGGCACCGACACACCGTCGTCATCCAAATTAACCTTTCCTCCCAAACGGTCCACTTTCAGACCGCTGTTTTTTTCCTCGAGCGAGATTTCCTTGATATCAGCATTGACCTTACCCTTATCGTAGCTTACGTCTTTGGCTTTCAGGTTCAGATGCTTTACATCCAGATGATTCGGGTCCAGCCCCTCTCTGGCCTTAGGTTCGTGGGGAAGGTCGTATTTCACTTGGCTGTCCTTCACTTCCAACTGGCCTGCACGGTACTCCGGCTTGTCCAAATCCACATAGACATCCTTCGCCTCGGCCTTTTTCACATCGGCCGCCACGCGCATTGAGTCGCCCGGCGTTTGCATGTAGAATTTGGTGTTCTCTATCTTGGCTTTCCCCACCTTGACTTTCCATTTCACGGGGTCGCTCTGCGTCGTGTCCTCCTTGGCGGTGTCGCTCAGAAGCACCTGCACGTCGCTGTCTTTCAACTTGATTTGCGACACGTCAAGCACCTCGCCGTTCAAGTCGGCCACCGTAGGGTCTTCCACTGACAACTCACCCACCCGTCCTTTGATACGCGTGTCACTGATGTGCCCTTTCGTATCCATCTGCACATTTTTCAGGCTAAGTTCCGAAAGGCTAACTTTTTTCTTTAGCAAAGGCCAGAATTTTACGCCCATCCGCAGCGACTCGGCCGAGAGAATGGTGTCGCCCTTCTCCGTAGCCAGCACGTTATCCACCGCCAAATTCAATGGAAACGTCAGCCTCACGCGGTCAATACTCACGTCCATGCCCGTCTGTTCCGACAGATAGTCGGCCACTTTATCCTTGACATAGTTCTGAACCGGAGGCAGATACAACGCACCCACTGCCATAGCCACAGCCACCACGGGCGCTGCCACAGCTCTACCGACCCACTTCAAAAGTTTTTTCAACTGCATGGGGACTATTGAAATTCAATTTGCAAAGGTACAATTTATAATTGAGAATTGAACTCCAAGCGTTGAAAATTGAAGTATTCACACTACTGACCCACGTTTTTCTTCATAAAAAAGGTACATCCCTTTCAAGATGTACCCGTCTAATGCTATCGCTTCGTTTCAATAGGCTGTCTTCTTCCCGTTCCTAATGTAAATCTCGCCCTGCTTGGGATGCGTTACCCGGCGGCCCTGAAGGTCGTATGTCGGACCATCGGAATCATTGCTTATGACTTGTAAACTATGAATGCCTTCCAATTCTTTTATCTCATCACCTTTTTCATAGAGACATTCATCTCCCTCATAACAAGATAACAAGGTACATGTTGTCAGAAAACTGAACGGACCATTGAGGCTGCCGATACGTTCGTAGGCATAGTAATAAATAGACTTCCATGAGATAATTAGAATATCCTGTATCTTTTGGCTAAGGTACGTTTTCTCACGCAAGGAAATCTCTTTGATTTCTTCCACACGGTAATGACCCAGATGGGCTCGGGTGTCGGCAGAGCTGTGGTAACTTTCACCTTTCTTGAAATCATAATTATAGAGTAAGATTTCATTTGAGGCATCATCCTCGTAATAAATCATTGACACTTTCCTGTCTGTTTCTCGCAAGGCAGCGTAATAGGTAGGTTCACTACCCATGAACTGGCGGTAGGCCTTCATATATACTTTGTCATTGATGATGGTGTCACCCTGCAGGTAATACCGACAGGAATCGTTAGGAACAGCTCTATTCTGAACCAGTCTCTCATCATACTGCACCAGCCACGTCTTGCCTTCCTTTAAGAACGGTTGGTACTCATGCCCTCCGCTCCATTGGGCCGAG
>JAGAYH010000038.1 GCA_017940565.1 Bacteroidaceae bacterium
CGTCGATGACCTGCCCCAACCACTCTCGCCCATAGCCACCGCTTACGCCCGTGCGCGCGGTGCCGACCGCATGTCGAGTTATGGCGACTTCGCCGCGCTGAGTGACACATGCGACCTTGCCACGGCCCTACTCCTCAAGCGCGAAGTCAGCGACGGCGTGATAGCCCCCGATTTCACGCCCGAAGCCCTTGATGTGCTCCGCGCCAAACGAAAAGGCACGTACTGCGTCATCAAGATGGACACCGCCTATCGCCCCGCTCCCGTGGAGCACAAGGAAGTGTTCGGCATCACGTTTGAGCAGGGTCGCAATGAAATCGACCTCGCCGACGACATGCTCTATACCCGCAACATCCCCACTCGTGCCAAGGACATACCCGCCGACGCCCTGCGCGACCTCAAAATAGCGCTCATCACGCTTAAATACACCCAGAGCAACAGTGTCTGCTACACAAAGGGTGGCCAGGCCATCGGCATCGGGGCTGGCCAGCAAAGCCGCATACACTGCACACGGCTGGCTGGCGACAAAGCAGATTTGTGGCATCTACGCCAGCACCCGCAAGTGCTCGCACTGCCATTCCGTCCCGGCATCCGCCGCGCCGACCGCGATAACACCATCGACCTCTACCTCGGACGCGAAGCCGACGACGTATTGGCCGACGGCGCCTGGCAGCAGTTCTTCACCGAGAAGCCCCGTCCGCTCTCCGAGGCCGATAAGCGCGAGTGGCTCGCCCGCCAGACTGGCGTGTGCCTCGGCAGCGACGCCTTCTTCCCCTTCGGCGACAACATCGAGCGCGCCCGCAAGAGCGGTGTCTCCTATGTGGCCCAGGCGGGCGGCAGCGTGCGCGACGACCATGTCATCACCACCTGCGACAAGTATGGCATCGCCATGGCCTTCACCGGCATCCGCCTCTTCCACCATTAACCCACCGCAACCTCACCCCGTTTTTTATGCGCAAGGCATCACGCGACGAAGTGGCCCAGGCCATACAAGGCGGCATCGTGTTCCGCAAAAGTCCCGCCCCCGACGCGGGAAAATCCGGCAGCGTCAAGACCAAAGCCAAAAAGAAAGCCTACATCACCGGTGCCCACTGCTCGGCCTCCGCACGCAAGAAAGCGGCCATCCGCCAAGCCCGGGCGAAACGCAAATAACCCGCTGTGACCCAGCCGCGTACCGTCGAAGCCACAGGCGAAGCGGGCATAAAAAGAATTGGAAAGCGGAAGTTTTAACCCAAAAATTTTGCCGCGCCGACCTTTTGCCCTACATTTGCACCCCGAACGCCAAGGAGAGATGCTCGAGTGGCTGAAGAGGCACGCCTGGAAAGCGTGTATACGCCAAAAGCGTATCCGGGGTTCGAATCCCCGTCTCTCCGCATCCATCCCAGCAAGGACGGACTCACACCGAAGTCCGTCCTTGCTGTTTTTTTCATGCCTCCCGAAAAAGAGGGAAACTGGAGAACAAACAGCGGAAATCGTGCGGACGCCAATCCGTTGGCCTCGGATTCCTTAGCGGAAAGCCATAAAAACTTTTTGAGCCCGTGCAATTCTGCAAATTAAGGCTTAATTTGCAGAAACTAAGGCTTAGTTTATACAAACTTAGGCTTAATTTGTAGATTTGCTTGGGTATAGACAGGATTTAAGCCGCAACAGACACGTTTCAGCCCACAGCCGCTGCGATTTTCACCGCATCGGCCAAAAGCGCCAAAGGGAAAATGCGGTTTTACAGGCCGCAATACGCCCGCCGAACCTGTTTTTTATACATTTTATGCTTTTTCCGGCCAAAAGTTTTGCCAATCCAAAAAGCCGCCGTACTTTTGCACCGCATTTCCGAAAAGGAACTGCGACATTACATCGCGGAGTGGAGCAGTTGGTAGCTCGCCAGGCTCATAACCTGGAGGTCACTGGTTCGAGTCCGGTCTCCGCAACAACGCATCGCGAAAAAGGCTTGCCGTTTTGGGCAAGCCTTTCTTTATTTTCTTTGCAGCAAGTGCGCCAATGCGGCTGTAAGCGCGCTGTAGAATTTATTTGCATATCTATTTCGTTCTGTATCTGCAATACGCGTTCCAAGCATCCATCACGCTGTCTGTCACTTCCCTACCGTCAAAGAACTCTGCTTGGCATTCGTTCTTGAATGGCGACCAGTTGCCACAAATGATGCCATTATGGGCGATGATGGGTTGGAAGATGCCGCTGTTGTTGTGGGCTCGATGGCGATGTTCCACCGGGAGCACGACATCACGGCTCTTGTAGGCAATGAGGTATTCATCGTAGGGCGGTATCAGCAGATACTTTCCACTTCGGAAACCTCTTGTGCGGCAATCGTCTGTCAGGTAGAAGCTGCGCCCCTGCCATGTTTCTTGATGAATCCAGCCTCCCAACATCTCGATTCCCCTCTTGCAGTCGCTCACGTTCAGGCCAGACCACCACACAAAATCTTCCAGGGTGGCGGGTCCACGGCTCTGGAAGTATTTGCGTGTGAAACGCATCAAGGCTTCGTCCCGGTCTATGTGGGTCGGTTTCTTTACCTTCTTGGCCGAAAGGGTGTAGGTGGCTTTTGTTGGATGCAGCTCACCGCTACAAAGCGTTCCCGACATTTCGGCCATGCGGATATGGTAAGAGAGACGATGGTCATCCATGCGAATGTCGTTCTCTGCCAATGCCTGAACAAAATTCTCCTTTGTGGCACTTCCCATATAGGCGGCGGTCTGCTCCAAGATGTCCCTCACCTTTAGTAGCTCTTCGTTGGGAATGCTGACCTTGTTACTGGCCATCCATCCTTTGGTAACGGCTATGGCTTTGGGCGCACAAAGATGAAGGAATGTCCAATAGTCCTTGGCCGTAACCAGCTGCCATGTGCCACGCATCAGGTGCAGACGGATAATCTGCCCGCTGTCGTATGCCGCCTTGAATGCTTTATGCGATGGTCGGCGCGTCCGCATGGCCACTGCCCAGCGCATCATGCGATACTCTTGGGCCTGCATGGCTCCCATGTGGCTCACTACCTCAGACGGGCTATCAAACTGAGGCGCCGTCAATTGCTGGTTCAGGAGTCGGATGGCTATGGGGTTCATATTTACTCGATCACTTCAATATAAAAACTGAACGGACGGAAGCCGTCGTTACAACTGATCATCGCGCTCATAGGGTTCTTCATCCATCCGTCGTAGAAGTTTCCCTCGCCTTTGGCCAATGATTCCACAAATTCGCACATGGAATACCAAGCAGCTGGACACATACCTTCTGGCCGTTCACCATTCTCAGAAATCCATTGCTGCCCCTCTCTCACGTCGCAAGCATGCTCAATGGGATTCTCATATTTCTCCATAAGGTCTAAATATAGCGTCTGCCGAATGGCCGTAATTCGTACTCTATTCATTTGTTATCCATAGATTGGGTGTTTTTGTTCTCATCGGAAAAGATTCTCAAAACAAGGTCAGCTGCTCTGGCTGTGGAAATTCGCGGAGATAGGCAAAGACATCATCCAGGGTGGAGAGGATGCCATGCTGATTGCAGGTTTCTTTGAAAAGAGACATCAAGGCAGCTGCATTGGGGGATGACAGCTGATAGGCGTTTCCGTATTCCTGAATGTATCGCTGCTTCAGTCCGGGGAAATTGCGGTCGAGTGCCGCATAATAATACTCCCTGTCGCCTTCGCGAAGGGTCATGCCCATCCAGAAGCAGATGATGCCTTTTACGCCTGTCTGGATGCAGGCCTCCAAAATTGCTTTGATGTTTTCCTCCGTATCGCTGATATACGGCAATACGGGACAGAGCCACACAACCGTTGGGATACCTCGGTCTTGCAGTTCGCGCAGCACTTCCACACGGCGTGAACTGGGGCAAACGCCCGGTTCCATCTTCCGGCTCAGCGTGTCGTCCATAATGGTAAGTGACATCTGCACCACGCACTTGGTGCGCTGGTTGATGGACTCCAATATGTCTATGTCGCGAAGCACCCGATCAGACTTTGTAATCAGCGTCGCCCCGAAACCATAACGATAGATGAGTTCCAAGCATTTACGGGTAATCTGAAGCTGTTCCTCGCAGTGTTGATATGGGTCGGCCATCGAGCCGGTGCCAATCATGCAAGGTTTTCGCTTGGAGCGTAGTGCTTTTTCCAACAACTGCGGGGCGTTGTGTTTTACCGCCACATCTTCGAAGAGATGTTCCATTCCATACACTTTGCTTCGTGCATCGCAGTACACGCATCCGTGCGTACAGCCTCGATACACATTCATGCCCCCGTGGAAAGAGGTCAGGATGGATTTTGCCTCGATATAGTGCATGGGATGTTGGCGGCAGGTATCATCACTCGTCTATCTTTCCATCCCAGCCCTGTGCCATTGAGGTATGTTCGTGCAACACGCGCCACCGTCCGCTCTGTTTTTCTAAATAGTCTGTCTGGCGCATCATGAACGGTGGATTAACGGAACCGTCCTTGTTCACTGTGTCCCATCGCTGAACGGAGCAGACCAGAGCCGTAGCGCCCACGATACGGGTGCGGATATCGAGAATTTCCACGTCGCACGACTTTAGGTTGCCAAAGGCTTCGTCAAAAACCGCCTTTGCTTTCTCCACACCGACGCTTGCATATGGTGCCGCGTCGAACCAAATAGTCTCGCTTGTCCAGTCCTTGGTGCTATCGGCACCCGAAAACGACTGTGCTATCTGCCGCACTATATCCTCCACTTGTTGTTTGTCTGTCACAGTTGTATTCATTTTATTGTTAATGGTAAATTGAAATCTGGAATGGTAGACCTTTTTACATCGTATAATCTCATTTCAACCGCTTGCCGTCCGAATAGGCTTTGCCGACGACCTTGCCTAACTGGATATAGATGTGATGAACGGGGTCGTAGGTAATAATATTCATCTTCTCGACATCGGGATTGCCGTCAGCAGCCAGATATTGCTCGTCGCAGAGGATATTTACAATGTCTGCCACGAGATAGTAGCCCGTTTCGCTCTCGTCTATTTTCTCCTTGACGCGGCACTCCATCGTCATCGGGAGTTCCTTGAACACAGGGGCATTCACGTTGGGGGCTTTCTCTACAGTCCAGCCTGTTTTCTTCATTTTCTCTGGCTCTTTCCTTCCACTGACGATACCCACATAGTCTGCTGCCACAAGTGTCTCCGTGGTAGCGAAGGCAACGGTAAATTCGCTGTTATCCTTGAGGTTGTCGGTTGTCTGGTGGGAACCGAGCGAGATAACGATTTCGTGCATATCCCATTGTC
>JAGAYH010000039.1 GCA_017940565.1 Bacteroidaceae bacterium
GTACGTCATGCCGGCGTTAATCTTTTTTCAATCGTCCCACCAGTTCAAAGTCGAGCTGGCGGCGGTCCAGATTGGCTTGGGCCACCCTGATGCGCAGACGGTCGCCCAGTCGGTAGCGGTGGTGCTCGCGGCGGCCCACGAGCTGGTAATTGTCTTCGTCGAACTCGTAATAGTCGTTACCCAGACTGGCCAGAGGTATCATGCCCTCGCAGCCGTTGTTGTCGAGTTCCACATAAACACCAAATTCGTTCATACCGCTGATTTTGCCTTCGAACTCCTGTCCCAGCCGGTCGGCCATGAACTCTACCTGCTTGTACTTGATGCTGGCCCGCTCGGCGGTGGCCGCCAGTTGTTCCATCTGGCTGCAGTGTTCGCAGAGTTCTTCCGTCGTGTCTTGGTTGACGCTCTTGCCGCCCTCCAGATAGCGTGTCAGCAGGCGGTGCACCATGTCGTCGGGATAGCGGCGGATGGGCGAAGTGAAGTGGGTGTAGTAGCGGAACATCAGTCCGTAGTGGCCCACATTGTGTGTGGAGTATTTGGCTTTCATCATGGCACGCAGAGTCACTTCGGCGATGACATCTTCCTCGGGCTTCCCCTTCGAGTCGGCCAGCAGGCGGTTGAGCCCTTTGTTGATGTCGTCTTTCGAGCCTGTGGTGCGCAGGTCGTAGCCGAAGCGGCGTACAAAGCCGCTGAGGCGTTCCAGCTTTTCCAGGTCGGGCACGTCGTGGATGCGGTAGACGAAGGTACGCGGCTTCTGTCCTTTCTCGCGTTTGCCTATCAGTTCGGCCACGTGGCGGTTGGCCAGCAGCATGAATTCCTCGATGAGTTTGTTGGCATCTTTGGCCACCTTGAAATAGGTGCTCACCGGGTGTCCCTTTTCGTCCACGTCGAAGCGTATCTCCGGCCGGTCGAAAGAAATGGCTCCGTCCGTCTGGCGCCGGGCGCGCAGGGCCTTGGCCAGGCGGTTGAGCAGGATGAGTTCCTTGGCATATTCCCCTACGGGCGAACCGTCGGCATTGGGCTGTACGCGCTGCGGGTGGTCGCCGGGCTGCAACAGGTCCTCGGGTGAGGCCTCGCCGTTCTGTTCCAGTATGGCCTGCACCTCTTCGTAGGCAAAGCGCCGGTTGCTGCGTATGACGGTGCGCGCCGGATGCCAGTCGAGCACTTCGCCTGCCTCGTTCATGCGGAAGATGGCGCTGTAGGTCAGTTTGTCTTCATTGGGGCGCAGCGAGCACAGGTAGTTGCACAATCTTTCGGGCAGCATCGGTATGGTGCGGTCCACCAGATATACGCTGGTGGCGCGGCGCAGAGCTTCCTGGTCTATCTTGTCGCCTTCTTTCACATAGTAGGTCACGTCGGCAATGTGCACGCCCACTTCCCACACGCCCTCCTCACCGGTGGCTCTCACCGAAAGGGCATCGTCGAAGTCCTTGGCGTCGTGGGGGTCGATGGTGAAGGTGAGCACATCGCGGAAATCCTCGCGCCGCGCTATTTCGGCTTCGCTGATGCGGTCGCTGATGTGTTCGGCCTGGCGCTCCACGTCCTCGGGATATTTGTATGGCAGGTTATATTCGGCCAATATGGCATGCATCTCGGCATCGTTTTCGCCCTTGTGCCCCAGCACATCGACCACTTCGCCCACCGGGTTGCGCTGTTCCTCGGGCCAATCGACGATGCGCACCACAGCCTTGTCGTCCGTCCGTCCGCCCTTGAGGCTGGCTATGGGCACGAAGATGTCGCCGGGCAGCGTGCGGTCCTGGGTGAGCAGGAAGGCGTAGTGGTCGCTCACCTTCAGTTCGCCCACAAAGGTGTCCTTTGCCCTTTTTACAATCTCCACCACCTCTGCCTCGGGCGTATGCCGGCGGCGGCGGGCCAGCAGGGTGGCCTTCACGCGGTCGCCGTCGAGGGCGTGCATGGAGTTGCGTTCCATCACCAGGATGGCTTTTTCCTCACCGTCGGGGATGAAGCTGTTGCGGCCGTTGCGCTTGCGCACGAAGATGCCCTCCATGGCCTGACTGCGCTGGTTGAGCCGGTAGCCGCCCCCGCGCTTGTGGCTCACGAAGTCGTCGGCCACCATGTCGTCCAGCACGTCGGCACAGAGCAATTTCAGCGGATGCGTCTTCAGTTTCAGTGCTTTCGATATGTCCTGCAGCGAATATTCACGGCCCGGATGGGCGGTGAAGAAGGTTTCCAACTCTTCTGCGATGCTTTGCTTGTTGCGGCGTATCACTAATTTTTTTGCCATAGCTTGTTTCGTTTTTAGTCATGTAAAATTACAAAGAAACCGATACAAAGCAAAGCGATTAACACTATTTTTCTGAATCCGTTCGTTTTGCCGGCTTCCCGTCTTCCCCGGCAAGTGGTACGGAAAATTTCAAAAAATATTGACAACCGGGGGAAGGAGGTCCGATTTCGGCCGTCACAAGTGGGACTTCGGCGCGCAGAAGCGGCGTTTCAAAATGACGAAACGCCGCTTCTGTTTAAGGATATTTGAGATTAGGTGAAAATCAACGGATTATAAAGTGGCCGAAAAAATGGTGAATTTTTTTGACAAACGGGTGCATTGCTTCAGCCTGTGGGATGCCACTTGACGACCGGCGCGGTTAACGCTCGCAGAACTGGCGGATGGACTGAATCATCCAGTCCAGTTTCCCGTCGGTCATGCCGGGATATACGCCAATCCAGAAGGAGCGCTCCATGACGCGGTCGGTTTGGGTGAGCGGTCCGGCGGTGCGGTAGGCCGTGGTGTCGTCGCGCAGCTGGTCGAAGCAGGGGTGTTTGATGAAGTTGCCGGCAAAGAGGTTGCGCGTCTGTATGCGGCGGCTCTCCAGATGTTGCGTGAGTTCGTTGCGTGAGAAGGGGGCGTCGTCGGCCACGGTGATGAGGAATCCGAACCAGCTGGGGCGGCTCTGGGGAGCGGCCTCGGGCAGGATGAGGCCCGGGGTGCCGCGGAGGCCGTCGAGCAGGGTCTGGAAGTTGTGGCGGCGGCGCTCGACGATGGTGTCGAGCTTTTCGAGCTGGGCGCAACCGATAGCGGCTTGCATGTCGGTGAGTTTGAGATTGAAACCGAAGTGGGAATAGACGTATTTGTGGTCATAGCCCTGTGGCAGCAGTCCGAACTGTCCGGTGAAACGGCAGCCACAGGTGTTGTCGGTGCCGCCCTGGCACCAGCAGTCGCGGCCCCAGTCGCGGAAGGAGCGCACAATCTTATGGAGCAGTCCGTTGTTGGTATAGACGGCGCCGCCTTCGCCCATGGTCATGTGGTGGGGAGGATAGAAGGAACTGGTGCCGAGGTCGCCCCAGGCGCCGGTCTTGCGTGTCTCGCCGCCGATGGTGTATTCCGAGCCGAGGGCGTCGCAGTTGTCCTCAATGAGCCACAGACGGTGGTCGTCGCAGAAGCGGCGCACGGCGGCAAGGTCGAAGGGGTTGCCCAGCGTGTGGGCTATCATGACGGCTTTGGTGCGCGGCGAGAGGGCGGCTTCGAGACGGCTGACGTCGATGTTGTATTGAGGTATGGTGATATCGACGAACACGGGCACGGCACCGTACGTAATCATGGGAGTGATGGTGGTGGGGAAACCGCAGGCCACGGTGATGACCTCGTCGCCGCGACGCACCTGGCGGTCGCCCAGCTTGGGCGAGGTGAGGGCAAAGAAGGCCAGCAGGTTGGCGCTGGAGCCGGAGTTGACGGCCGAACAGTGCCTGACACCGAGCCAGCGGGTCAGACCGGTCTCAAACTTGGTGGCCCAGGGACCGGCGGTGAGCCAGAAGTCGAGACTGGAATCGACGAGGTTGACCATCTCGCGCTCGTCGAAGTAGCGGCCGCCGTAGTTCACAAACGTTTCGCCGGGTCGGAACTCGGGTTGCGCGGCGTGGACTTCGGCGTAGTACTGGCGGGTGAGCTGCAATATCTGTTCTTTCAGTGCGTCTTTCTTGTTCATATAACTTATTGTCAATAATTAATTGCGTTTTCTAAAGTAGCGGCCCACGACGGGCAACTGGTGCAAGGGGAAGTCGTGGTAAACAATGTGGCCCACGAAGAGAAGAATGAGCCCCGTGTTGGCAGCCAGACGCAGCCATACGGGCCAGTCCTTGGGCAGGACCAGCATGATGGCCGTGAAGAGGGCGGCAATGAGCACGTAGGCGGCAATGCTTTTCAGAGGATAGGCAATGGGATACTTGCGCTGGCCGACGAAGTAGGAGAGGAGCATGGCGGTGCCATAGCCCGCCACGCCGGCCCAGGCGCAGGCCATATAGCCGTAGCGCGGCACGAAGACAACGTTGACCAGAATGAGCACCAGGCAGCCGGCTCCCGAGAACCACGCGCCCCAGACGGTGCGGTCGATGAGCTTATACCAGAAAGAGAGGTTGAAATAGATGCCCATCATGATTTCGGCGACCATGACGATGGGCACGACGCGGAGCCCGGCCCAGTAGCCGCGGTGGATGATATATTTCAGCACATCGAGGTATCCCACCACAACGAGGAAGGCCAGCAGGGTGAATATGATGAAATACTTCATGGCCTGGGCATAGGTGCGGCGGTTGTCGTCTTTGTCATTTTCCTTGTCCTTGCCGAAAACGAAGGGTTCATAGGCGTAGCGGAAGGCCTGGGTTATCATGGCCATGATCATGGCTATCTTGACACAAGCGCCGTAGATGCCGAGCTGCACCTTGCCTTCGTCGCCGGGCACAAGGTGGCGGAAGATGAGTTTGTCGGCCGTCTGGTTGAGGATGCCGGCAATGCCGAGCACCAGTATGGGCCAGGCGTAGCGCCACATGGGACGCATCAGCTCGCGGTCGAAGACCCATCGGAAGCCGGTCAGCTCTTTCCACAGCAGGGGTACCGTGACGAGGGTGCAGAAGAGGTTTATGGCGAAGACGTAGCCCACGCGGATTTCAAAACCGTCCACCAATCGCGGCAACAGGAGGAAGAACACCAGGTTGAGCACGATGTTGAGGGCGATGTTGAGCAGTTTGAGGGCGGCAAACTTGAGCGGGCGCTTCTTGTAGCGCAGGTAGGCAAAGGGAATGCACAGGAAAGCATCGACGGCCACGCAGAGGGCCATCATCTGCACATACTCCGTGTGCCCGCCATAGTGGAGAAAAGCGGTGATGGCGTCTGAAAAGGCCAATACGGCCATCACGAACAGCGCACCCACGCAGCCCACGGCAATGAGTGTGGTGGAATAGACACGCATGGGGTCGTTCCCGGTCTTGTTGACAAAGCGGAAGAACGTGGTCTCCATGCCAAATGTCAGGATGACGAGCAGCAGGGCCGTATAGCTGTAAACCTCCGTCACGATGCCGTAGTCGCCCGATGAGGCCGCCAGCACGGTAGTGTAGAGCGGCACCAGCAGGTAGTTGAGAAATCTTCCGACAATGCTGCTCAGCCCGTAGATGGCCGTGTCTTTGGCAAGTGAACTTAGAGAAGCCATAATAAAGAAACGTTGTTTATCCGAAGAAGATGTAACAGATGGCTATGGCCGCAATGACGCCGGCCAGGTCGGCCAGCAGGCCGCAGGCCACGGCGTGGCGGGTGCGCGAGATGCCCACGGCGCCGAAGTAAACGGCCAGAGTATAGAACGTGGTGTCGGTGCTGCCCTGGAAGAGACAGCTCAGCCGGCCCACGAAGGAGTCGGCCCCGAAGGTCGTCATGGCATCGACCATCATGCCGCGCGACCCGCTGCCGCTGAGCGGCTTCATCAGAGCCGTGGGCATGGCATCGACCCAGTCGGCGGGCAGACCCGTCAGGATTACGATGTGGCGGATGCCCTCGATGAGCCAGTCCATGGCGCCGCTGGCGCGGAACACGGCGATGCCCACCAGAATGGCAATGAGATAAGGAATGATGCGCACGGCCGTCTGGAAACCTTCCTTGGCGCCTTCCACAAACGAGTCATAGACGTTCTGTCTTTGGCGCACGCCGGAACAGATGAGCCCGATTATGATAAGGAACAGTATCACATTGGCCGCGGTGGTGCTCACCACGTTCATTGTTTCCTTGTCCATCTGGGCAAATCCCCACACGATGGCGGCCACAAGCAGGCAGGCGCCGCCGAGGAAGAGAATGAGCGCGGGTTGCAGGAGATTGATGCGCTGGTAGAAGCTCGTCACGATAATACCGGCCAGCGTGGCGATGAACGTGGCCAGCAGTATGGGTACGAACACGTCGGTGGGCTGGGCGGCGCCGAGCTGGGCGCGGAACACCAGGATGGAAATCGGGATGATGGTCAGGCCTGACGTGTTGAGCACCAGAAACATTATCATGGGGTTGGTGGCCGTGTCTTTCTTGGTGTTGAGCGTTTGCAGGCTCTCCATGGCTTTCAGGCCGAGCGGGGTGGCGGCGTTGTCGAGGCCGAGCATGTTGGCCGCCATGTTCATGAACATGTGTCCGTAGGCGGGATGACCCTTGGGAATGTCCGGAAAGAGTTTCACAAGCACGGGACTGAGCACCCGTGCCAGGCGGTCGATGAGGCCGCTGCGCTCGCCTATCTTCATCATGCCCAGCCAGAAGGCCAGCACGCCGGTCAAGCCCAGCGAAAGTTCAAAACCCGTCTTGGCCGAGGCAAATGTGGCGTCCATCATCGAGGGGAACACTTGGTAGTCGCCAAGAAACACCAGTTTGACCAATGCTATAAGAAAAGCGATGACGAAAAACGCCACCCAAATGTAGTTCAATACCATACGAAACAGCGCAATTTAGCCAGTTATACCATGCAAAATTACGTTTTTTATGCCAATGACACCAAATAATATTCCTGACAATACACCGATATTAAAAACTTTTTCTTACATTTGCCCGTGTGTTTGTATGTACCGGCCGCATTAAACTCCTGCGGTCGAGACAAGTCTAAGTATTAAGAAACATAAAAGAACAGCAAAGATGAAGAACAGATTTTTTTGTGTTGTAATGGTACTGTTGTCCGTGCTGTGCCTGCCGTTGCAAGCGCAGAATGCACCTGCCCCTGGCGGCCAGTCCCACCGCGGTCCGGCCACGGTGGAAGGCATTTGGCAATTGTGCACTTTCCAAAAAGGCGAGACGGGTGAGACCGAGATTCATCTGGCCCCTGTGCTCAAGGTTGTTTCCGGCGACGGAACATACAATGACATTATCATCAAGACCACGGCCGGCGGCTGCGTCATCACCGGCAGCGGCCGTTACACGAAGGCCAACGACAGCCTGCTGGTGTTCCAACCCTCCAAGTTGCGCCACCTCGACGCCGGAGCCCCGAAAGCCGACAGCGTCACCTTCCGACTGGAAGGGCCCCAGTGGATGCTCCTGGAGCGCAAGCCGGCAACAGGCGAAGAGCCCGCAGCCGAAATATGGATGCGCCTGCGCCAGCAGCCCGGCAGCAAAGCCATGATGGAAAATGGCGACACCCTCCAGAAGGGAGCTACCTTCCAGAAGGGCGAACGCCCCAAGATGGGCCAGGGTCGCGGACAGCAGGGCAAAGGACGCGCCAAGAAACAGCAGCAGCCAGTCATCAGCGAAATGGGAACCATGGACGACTCGGGTGTCGATCACAGTTGGATGAACGAAGATTAAACAGAGAAATTTTTAATGGTTATTATGCTCAAGGGGGCGCGGCCGTATGGCTGCGCCCCCTATTCTGTTTTTTCTGGTGGTCAGGTCCTGAGACGGGTGTCCGGCCTCAGCGGCTCAGCACGTCGAGTGCGGCGGCGTAGTCGGGCTCGTCGGCAATCTCCGTGACGAGTTCCGTGTAGGCCACGCGCCCTTCTTCATCGATGATGACCACGGCACGGGCCAGTAGCCCGCGCATGGGGCCGTCTTCAATGAGCAGGCCGTAGCCTTTGTCAAAGCAGTCGCAGCGGAACTGCGACACGGGAACAACGTTGTCCAGTCCCTCCACCGTGCAGAAACGGCTTTGGGCGAAGGGCAGGTCTTTGGACACACACACCACGACGGTGTTCTCCAGCGACGAGGCTTCCTTGTTGAAGCGGCGCACCGAGGCCGCGCACACCGGAGTGTCCATGCTCGGAAAGATGTTGAGCACCACGCGCTTGCCTTTGAGCTGGCTCAGACTGAGTTCGGAGAGATCGGCTTTCACGCCGGTGAAGTCGGGGGCTACAGACCCCACTGCGGGTAACTGGCCGCAGGTGTTGAAGGCATGGCCTTGCAGAGTTATTTTTGCCATAATTATTAATAATGAAGATTGGTCCTTCCGGTTCTGCCGTACAGACGGCACGGCGAAGATACGCTTTTTTCTCCGGTTACGGGGCGGACAAGCGAAGAAAAATGGTGCCTCTGGCCAATCGGCCGGTCCGCGCCGGAAAAACCAACTCCGTTTTCGTCGCGCCTAAATCCGATTTAGGCGCGTCCAAATGCGTTTTCGTAGCCGCCGGCCGCGGTGTGGGCCGTCGCGCTCCGGAAGGGCCGGTTTGCGGACGCCTGCGTTTGTCGGAAATCCTTCCGTTTTGGTCGTTTTTTCTGGCCAGAATGTGTGATTTTGCTCAAAAAAGAGACTTTTTATTGAAAAAATGCGCTCAAATGTGCCGCCGTTAAAAATTTTTGTTTACTTTTGCAGTCTATAGTGCCGCAAAAGGCGCATAAAATTCCATTCGGCCGACGGTGCGCCTGCCCTATATTAATAAGGTAAAGACACCGGCCCGCCCCGTAAGGGAGCAGCCGAAAAAAGGAATATGCGGAGACGATAACATTAAACAAATAAAATCAATAAGCGAGAAATGAAAAGATTTATGTTGTTCTTGACGTGCCTGCTCATGATGGCAGGTAGCGTAATGGCCCAAAGCCAGCGTGTGACCGGTACGGTAACCGACGCGGCCGACGGCAAGCCGATTCAGGGTGCCCGTGTCTTTGTGAACGGCACATCCATCGGTACAGTGACCGACGCTCGCGGTATGTTCCAACTGAACGTGCCGCAGCAACACAAGGAACTGACAGTGACTTTCATCGGCATGAAGACCCAGAAAGTGCCTGTAGCTTCCACAGTAAACGTTAAACTAAGCCCGAACGAGCAGATGCTCGACGAAGCCATCGTAACGGCCTACGGTACGGTGAAGAAGTCGGCATTTACCGGTTCTGCCGCCGAGGTGAAGTCGGAAGATATCACCAACCACGTGGCAGCCAGTGCTATGAGCTCCGTATCCGGTAAGGTAGCCGGTGTGCAGACCACCTCGACCGGCGGCCCCGGTAGCGCCCCGACCATCCGCATCCGTGGTTTCGGTTCCATGAGCGCCAGCAACGAGCCCCTGTATGTCATCGACGGTGTGCCCACCTCCATGAGCATCACCAACCTCAACCCGCAGGACATTGCCTCCATCTCCATCCAGAAGGACGCAGCCTCCAACGCCCTTTACGGTGCACGTGCCGCCAACGGTGTGGTAATCGTGACCACCAAGAAGGCCAAGCAAGGCGCTCCCGCCAAGATTAACTTCGACGCCCGCTGGGGTTCCAACTCCCGCCTGATTCCGCAGTACGACGTGATTACAGACCCGGCCGAGTACTACGAAACCCACTACAAGGCTCTCTACAACAGCAAGTACTATCATGGCTCCACCGCAGCCGAGGCTTACGCCTATGCCGACAAGTACCTGCTCGACCAGTCCAACGGCGGCTTGGGCTACTTGGTTTACACCGTGCCCGAAGGCGAACGCCTCATCGGTACGAACTTCAAGCTCAACCCGCACGCCAAGCTCGGCTACAGCGACGGTACTTACTACTATAAGCCCGACGACTGGTACGACGAAACGTTCCACAACTCGTTCCGTCAGGAATACAACGCTTCCGTATCGGGCAGCAACGACCGCATGAACTACTACGCCAGCGTAGGTTACCTGCGCGACGGCGGTGCCGTGGCCAACAGCCGCTACGAGCGCTACACCGCCCTGACCAACATCGACTACCAGGCCAAGAAGTGGTTGAAGCTGAACACCAACATGGGCTTCACACAGAACATTTCGCAGACCCCGTCCTATTCCGACACCTACGGCAGCTCGGGCAACGTGTTCTACGTAACCAACAACATGGGCCCCATCTATCCGCTCTATGTTCGCGACGCCCAGGGTAACATCATGCGCGAAAACGGCCGTATCATTTACGATGCCAACCAGACCAACTTCACCCGTCCGAACATCGTGGGCAACGCCGTGCGCGACAACGCCTACGACAGCGACCATTTCACCAGCGACCTGTTCCGCGGACTCTGGGGTGCTGTCATCACGCCTATCGAAGGCCTGAGCCTGACGGCTAACCTGAGCGCTGAAATCTACAACGGCCGCAGCACCAGTCTGGCCGCACGCTACGGTGGCGGTTCCGGTTCCGACGGTGTAGCCGCCGTAGGCCACGAACGCCTGCAGAACATCACGCAGCAGTATTTGGCCCAATATACCCGCACGTTTGCCGAAAAGCACAACGGTACCGTCCTCGTGGGTTACGAACAGGCCAACATTACGGAAAACGCACTCAGCGGCAAAAACGACCACCTCTTCGACCCGTACATCGGCGAACTGAACAACGCCAAGGGTACCAAGAACAAGTCAGTTAGTTCAAACAGCGACGAACTGACCCGCGAAGGTTTCTTCGGCCGTCTGATGTATGACTACGACAGCAAGTACTTCGCTTCCGCCGGTATCCGCCGCGACGCTTCTTCCAAGTTCGCTCCCGGCCACCGTTGGGGTACCTTCGGCTACCTCAGCGCCGCCTGGATGATTACCAAGGAAGAGTTCATGAAACCCTACAAGTGGCTCAACGAATTGAAACTGAAAGCCAGCTGGGGTTGCCAGGGTAACGACCTCGGTATTGGCTACCACGCTTACAGCGACTACTACACCACCTCTTATAACGAGGAAACCGGCCAGTACTCCGTGGCCATGTCAGCCAAGGGTAACGACGAGCTTACCTGGGAAAAGAACAAGGAATGGAACTTCGGCGTGGAATTTGCCATGTTCGACAGCCGCTTGAGCGGTATCATCGAGTTCTACACCCGCAACACCAGCGACCTGCTCTACAACCGCACGCTGCCCCTGTCGTCAGGCTACAACGTGAGCGTCTATCCCGTCAACGTAGGTGCCATGCGCAACACTGGTATCGAAGTGAGCCTGGAAGGTGTGCCCGTTCGCACAACCAATTTCGAGTGGGACGTTAACCTCAACTTCACCCACAACTACAACAAGATTACGAAGCTCGACCCGACCGTTCCTAAGGAAGGTCTGAAGTACAGCAACCGCATCATCAAGGAGGGCAAGTCGCTCTACGAAATGTACATGGTGAAATATGCCGGCGTTGACAAGTCAACCGGTGAAGCCCTCTACTACAAAGACACCAAGGATAACGACGGTAACACCGTTACCACTACGACGAACGACCTGACCAAGGCCGACAAATATGACCTCGGCACCTCGCTGCCCGACCTCATCGGCGGTTTCGGCACCGGTGTGAAGTTCTACGGCTTCGACCTCAGCGCCCAGTTCGCCTTCTCTCTCGGCGGCAAGATGTACGACGGTTCCTACCAGGCCCTCATGCACAACGGCCAGAGCCCCGGTTCCGCCCTGCACAAAGACATTCTGAAGGCATGGAGTCCCGAGAACCCCAACAGCAACATTCCTCGTCTGAGCGTAGCTGCTGCCGACGACCCGGGTTCAGGCTCACAGACGCCTATCGACCGCTTCGTGACGAGCACCAACTATTTGTCACTGAACAACCTCACCCTGGGCTACACCCTGCCCAAGACTTTGGTTGAGAAAGCCGCCCTTTCCAACGTGCGTGTTTACGTTTCCGGTGAAAACCTCTTCGTAACCAGCAAGCGTAAGGGTATGGATCCCCGTTACAGCATCAGCGGTATCGGCAGCATGACCAGTGGTTCCGGTCTGAACACCGGCGGCTACGCCACCATGCGCAGTCTCGTGTTCGGTATTTCGCTGACGTTCTAATAATGGAAATAACGATTGTATAAGTTAAAAATAATAGGAAAGATGAAACTATATAAGATTTTCATAATGATGCTCGGAGTCCTGTTGTTCGCTGCTTGCGACGACGTGGACAACATGGAGCCTGCCGGCGGCAGTCTGACTGCCGCTCAGTTGCAGGAGACCAACAAGGAAGTGCCCTCGCGCACCGAGGCTGCTTTCGTAGGTATGTATGCCAACATGGGCAAGCCTCATGTATGCTATGAATCCTGGGGTGGTACTCATGCCCGCCGTGCCGACGACTTCGGATTCATCTCGGCTGCCATCAGCCAGGATCTCGAAGGTGCCGACATGTCGAGCCAGAACAACGACTACAACTGGTTCAGCACCGCTTGCGAACTCTCTACCCGCAATGCTGACTATGCCAACCCGTACATGCGTTACACTATTCCTTACCGTCACATCGGTCTGGCCAATGACGTGATCAATGCCATCCCTGCAGGCGCCACCGACTCGGCTTCCGTAGTCAAGGTGGCTTCGGCCCACGCCATGCGTGCCTTCTGCTACCTGTCGCTGGCTCCTTATTACCAGTTCAACTATATGACGGCTGCCGACCAGCCCTGCGTGCCGATGATTAAGGAAGGTGTCGACATGGCCAACAATCCCCGTGCCACCGTGCGCGAGGTGTACGACTCCATCATGTCCGACCTCAACTATGCCATTGAACACTTGAAAGGCTTCAAGCGCTCCACCAAGCAGTACATCGACCAGAACGTGGCTTACGGCCTGCGTGCCCGCGCCAACCTCTACATGGGCAAGTATGCCGAGGCTGCTTCCGACGCCGCCAACGCTCTGAAGGGCTACACGCCTTACACCCGCGAAGAGGTGTCGAAGCCTTATTTCTACGACCTCAACGACCACAACTGGATGTGGGGTATCGCCATCACCCAGGCCATGCTGTCCGTGGGCTATTTCCCCGGCAATTGCACAGCTGCCTCCTGGCTGTCCCCGTTCTGCGGCGGCGGTTACGGTGCTGCCACCCAGAGCACGGCTGTCATCAACAAGCTGCTCTACGACAAGATTCCCGACACCGACATCCGCAAGCAGTGGTGGCTCAATGCCGAGAGCTACTCTCCCTTCCTGGAGACCCAAAGCTGGGACGGCGTGACCGGCAAGGCACTGGTAAATCTTGAAATCACCGATGTGAAGAAGAAGTATGAGCCTTACACCAACGTGAAGTTCGGTATGAAGGACGGCTGCGCTTCCACGCTCAACATCAACGACTGGCCTCTGATGCGCGCCGAGGAAATGATTCTCATCGAGATCGAGGGTCTGGCCAAGAGCGGCAAGGAAGCCGAAGCCAAGACGAAGCTCGAAAACTTCGTGAAGACCTACCGCGACCCGTCCTACACCATCCCGACCACCCGCAAGTTGGCTGACGAAATCTGGTTCCAGCGCCGCGTCGAGCTGTGGGGCGAAGGTTTCTTCACCGCCGATGTCAAGCGTCTGGGCAAGCCCATCGTGCGCTTCCACGGCCCGAAGACCTGCAACTTCTCCGAGGCGTTCGTTTTCAACGTGGCTGCTGACGACGGCTGGCTCAACATGCGCTTCCCCAGCGACGAAAAGGACACCAACCTCGGCATCGTGGATAACTCGGAAGGCAGTATTCCCATTGCCGGTCAGAACCCGACGCTCCGCGACGGTGTGACCGACTAATACAATAACCCAATTTTAAAAGAAAACAAATCATGAAACTGAATAAGCTTTTCCTGATAGCCGGTATGGCTCTGATGAGTCTCTCGTTTGCCTCGTGCAGCGACGACGACGACTATACCCCGGGGGCAGAGACGGGCAAATATACCGTCGGCTTTGAAGCCCAAGACGCCACTGTCCGCATTCCCATCGACGCCACGGAAATCACATTCACCGTGACGCGTGAGGACGGCAACGGCGAGCTGACTGTGCCCCTGAACTACACGGGAGCCGACAAAGAAGTGTTCGCTTCTCTTCCCGGCTCGGTAACGTTCGCCAATGGCGAGAAAGAGAAAGAAGTGGCCGTGAAACTTGCCGAAGACATGAAGGTGTTCACCTCCTATCCCTTCCAGGTAAGTGTTCCCGAAGAATACACCAACCAGTACAAGGAAACCGATAAATTCCCCGTTCTGAAGTTCAACGTGCTCAAGGAAGACTTCGAGCCCTGGGGTTCGGGTGTCTATGTCATGTGGGTGTTCGGTGCCCAATTCCCCGTTGAAATCAGCTATTCTCCGTATTTGAAGAATGTTTACCGCATCGAGCCGGTTGACCTTGGCGACGGCGACGTGTTCCAGGGATTCAATTTCCGCTGGAGCGGTAAGTTCGAAGCCGGTCTGCCCGTGGCCATCGTTGATAGCAACGGCAAAAACCTCGAAGCCGCCTTCCCCACCGGCCTTGCCGATGGCACCTATGGTCCGGTGAGCATGAAGTGGGTGAACGATGAGAAGAATCCCTCTGTAACCGATATCGACGAAAACGGCTTCGGCCTGTGGTTCCTGGTGGAGAACACCGTATCAGCCGGTTCGTTCGGCTCGAACTACGACGGTCTCTACATCACCGGGGTCTATGGTCAAGAATAAAGAATAGCAGAGTAGTAATATCTCTCATAAGACCAGTTTATTGCCCCGCGCCGCTCTCTGTGGCGCGGGGCAATGTGTTTTTTTGACCATAGCCGCTTCCCTATGACAGACGGGTGGCGCGCCGGCTGCGGGGCGTATGGCGTTTGCAAAAGGGCAAAGCCCTTTCCCGGAGGGAGAACGATATGTAAAGATTTTTCAGAAAAAATCCGGCGCTTTTGTAATCCGCTGATTTCCACCAATTCTCAAATGTGGTCAAACAGAAACGGCGTTTCGTAATTTCGAGGCGCCGTTTCTGCGTCCCGAAACGCCGCCTTTGCGGGCCGAAGTCAGGCCTCCGTCTGCCGTTTGTCAAAATATTTTGTACCTTTTTTGCCGGTATGAAGGAAAAACCATACTTTTGCAGGACGAAAGAACCCCTTTTACCGAATTTCAAACAGAATAACGATGAACCTAAAATCCGCAACTATCATTCAATACACGATTAAGGGTAGATTTATGAATCGTTAGTAGCAGCTTTCAGTAAAAAGCAACAGCACAACATCAATATGTAGCCACCATCCCCTTACCCCACGATGCGACTTGAGGTAA
>JAGAYH010000040.1 GCA_017940565.1 Bacteroidaceae bacterium
AGCACATAATTTCATAGAAAAGAAACTGCTCAATAAGAGTATACCTAACATTAACCTTTTCATAATCATTCCTTCTATTTTTATTGTTCAACATCCATTTCAAATGTGCCGCCGCTTTCTACACTGAAGCCGTTTTTAATCTTTATTTCTTTTTTAGCATTCAGTTTCAAGCCGCTCCCCTGTTTAACGACAACATTGCCTACGGGTTTGTCCGTTGTAACATCTCTTCCAACATATATACACTCATAATTATTAACGTTTTCTATTCCATTTTCGTATGTTTCATTCTGAATATATTTTGAACGGAGGGTTATGTGAAGCGGGACATAATTCTCTTTCATTAGAACGACATCGATGCTATCCAAATTGCCAGTTTCTATTACATGAATTGTATCATTTTCCCCTGAATAGTACAACTTGCCCGTTGTAGTATCGTATAGTTTTGTTCCAAATACTCCACCAGTTAATAACACAAAATCATTATAATCTCTATGTACAGTCAATGAAACATTCGTAAACTGCTTTGGAACCTCTGTATAGATATCCATCTCGGGGTCGCCCAATGTATTGACAACATATAATAATTTGCGTTCAACTTCATCCGATGGAGACAGATGTTTTTTTGCATAGTCTACAGCCTTCCCTAATTTTTTTTCATCAATGGCACCTGTATATTCCGTGTTATATAGACATCTAACAAAATCTCTAGTAATTCTGTTCGAATTTTTAAAATAATTGCCATTATTAAAATCATTATCATCTACATTATATCCACATCTAGAACTTCCGACAAAGGCTACGATGCCACTGTTTGAATTGCGCATCATAGATTCACTGAGACTAGGGGAAATATAGGGGGAGTTTTCTATGTAGAAAGTGTCTGTATCAAATTCGTTGGAATAACATGCAACTGTTACGACTACTTTAGGGAAAGAAGAAGTGATTGTATCTGTAATTGAGTTGTCAAAGTAAATATCATTATCTATATCTTCAGCATCACATAATTGCCATAAATTATGGGCACCATGTGAAAATTCACAAATTAGAGAGTAATTATTTCTGAACTGTTCAGTAGCTCTTTGGCTATTAACATACATATAATCTGAACCGTCTGTAATCAAATTATCATAGGGCAAATTTGTTCCTGTACTACACAAATAATTCGTATAATCCTGACGAATTGAATCAAGTTCATCTCGAATTATAAAACGACTAAGACCTTCGTCATCATAATGCCGAATATCCCCACCTAAATTGGGCCAAGGATAATGTTTCAATCTATTCCCTAAGAAAAGTACTGATTTTCCCCAATGACTATCAAGCGGAGGATTGGATTCATATTGGATAACTTTGTTGACAAAGACTTCAACCTCCATAGAATCTCTTACCGAAGCCCTTGAAACATACAAATCATTAAAGAAGACTATGCTGTCAAAACTGTTGGTTTGATACTGTCCTAGTATTCCATTTGAATTTGAATCCCAATCCCAATAGTCATCGGAAACACAAGCATAGTACATGTCAGAAGGAAGGAGTCTTGAATCATCATCCACAACGTTCATTATATCAATTGGTGTTTCACAGTAAGCAATGGGAATAATATTAACATCCCCACCCAGCAGGACATAGAAATCGATATCGTTATTATTAGAAGTATCGAAGTAATAATTCCTAAGATATTGCTTTATGTCCTTGGGAGTCGGAGTTCCGGCCAAATGCTGTTCCGAGGCAATTTCTTCAACAGTGACAGTTTCTACATCCAAACCTTTAAGGCGTTTCCAATCTGCCAATGGAGCGAAAGCGGATTTAAGTAAATTGTTTGTTAAGATGAGATACTTGTCTTTATGGATTGTATGGTCGTGCTGATCTATCCAGTGATTTGAAGGAGCATCATGAGTATACCATACTGACATGCTATCCTTATTCCAAATCTTTTCCAGAACATAGTTTCTCTCTCTTTCACCTCGTTTTCCATTGTTCAAAGATAATGTTCCGGCCTCCGCCAACTGAAGCGTTAGAGAGATATTGGCAATCATCAAATCGTGCATTATGGCATTGTATCGGATTGGCATAATTTTGAATGTGACCGTTCGATAGCCACATACGCTGCTTGTCTGGACAAATTCTATGCTCGATGGGTAGATAACCGAAGGATATCCCTGAACAGGTGAAGGCTGCGAATCTTTTCCTGTTGGTAATGGTTTGCATCCGTTTTTTAGAATTACACCTGGTTGGAAAGGATTATCATCTTTTAAATAGCTAAAGCCAACATACGATTTGCCCGGCGGCAGCAAGTAGGTCACATAGATGACCGGCAGTTCAGGCTGAGTGGGGTCGTAGTTTGAGTAGATGTCATATTTCGTGGAAGTAATTATCGAAGTATCGCCATTAATTCGATTAATGGTAAAGTCACTCGGGTCAAAGTTCAGTGTGTACGTCATCGTACTTTGGGCTTTCGCCCCAAACGGCATCGCCGTGCATAGGCACAGGAGCCAAAGAATCGGTTTTGTCATGTGCATAGTTGTATTTTTTATTTATTCGATACAAAATTACATAGGAAAGCAAGGGGTTCGTTCCCAAAAATTACTATTTATTTTCAGGAGGTGACGGAGAAATGAGATTGTGAAGAATAGTTATATTGCTTTTAATCAACATATTGTTGCTCGGTTTCTTATATTTTCCCTATACGGTCAAAAAATCCGGAATTCCCAAATTTTTGGGAATTTAGTTTGTTGTTTTACAGACACATGCATTTTTGAACTTGTCATTTTTTGCTCATTTTGGCGAAATCGCTGCACGACTTTCTATGTTCTACTTCGCTATAGTAACCATAGGAACAATAGGAACTATATATTCCAAAAAATTTTGACAACCGGGGGAAGGAGGCCGGATTTCGGTGTTCACAAGTGGGACTTCGGGGCACAGAAACGGCGTTTCGAAATGACGAAACGCCGCTTCTGTTTTGACAATTCTGAGAGCCGATGAAAATCAGCGGATTACAAAACCGTCGGATTTGTGGTGAAAAATCTTTACATTTTCGCCCCGCGTTTTACGGCGGGACGGCGGGCTGTCGCACGCCCCTACTATACCTCCTTTGGGGCGGGCAGGTATTCGTAGCAGCCGGCATCGGCCTGGCCGTCGGCCATGCGGGCGGTGCCCCGGCGGTCGCGCGGGTAGTAGCTGAGGGTGACGGAGGCGTCGGCGGCCCCGACGGCAAGGGATTTCTCGACGAGGCTGAAGTCGAAGAGGAGGGCGTCGAGGTTGAACTTGGTGAAATTGCCTTCGCGCTTGACGGGGTTGCCGGAGCGGTCCCACTGGCAGAGGACGATGGCGGCGTCGTCAACGACCTCGGGGGTGTCGAGCAGGCTGTTGTAGAAACCGTAGTTGAAGTCGGTTTCGGGGTGGCCGTCCCATTGTAGGCCGAAGATTTCGTCGTCGCTGTAGCCGGTGATGATGCAGTTGACGAAGTGGGCGCGGAGGAGGGGGTGGGCCACTTCGCCCCGGTGGTTGCTGTATTCGAGTGCCGGCCCGCGCAGGCCGTCGAAGGGGTAGAACTGGGCGATGGTGCAGTGGACGAACTCGGCGTCACCGCCGACAAGGCGCACGCAGCATTTGGCGGCGTTGGAGAGCTGGCTGTTGCCGACCATAATCTTGCTGTCGGTGGCGCTGAGACAGTCGCCGCCCATGTTGTGGACGATGCTGTTCTCGATGCGCAGTTTCAGGCGGCTGACGTCGGAGGAATCGCAGACGATGCCGTAGGTGCCGCTGTGGACGTCGCACCAGTTGAGGCGGTTGCCGTAGCTGGCGGCGGTGAAGCGGATGCCCTGCCACTGGTTGGAGACGCGGTCGTAGGGCTGGTTTTCAAACATGAGGTCGGTGCGGTCGCCGCGCAGGACGACGGGGCGCTCCATGGTGCCTTCGGCGCAGAGTGTGCCATCGACACGCAGGCCGGCGTTGCTGTGGAAGTAGAAGAGCGTGCCGGCGGCGAGGGTGAGCGTGGCGCCTTCATCGACGGTGAGGCTGTCGTAAACCAGATAGGGCCGCCTGGCGGCGAGGGTGGTGTCGGCGGTGACATGGAGGGCGCGGAGCACCACGACATCCTGGCTCCAGGCGGAGAGCACCACCTGCTGCTGCACGCCGTTGGTGAGGGTGAAGAGGAGCTTGGCCTCCAGCTCCACGGGCTCGTCGCTGTCGTTGACGGCGGGCGTGAGTTCGACGAAGACGCGCAGGCTGTCGCGCTTGGGGCAGTCGATGGTCTGCGAGAGGCCGTCGTTGATGTACATGCCATCGACATTGACGCGGAAGCCCTGGCTCCGGCCGTCGAGGAAACTGACGTCGGCAATGCTGACGCCGTGGTCGTTGCGGTTATAGACCATGAAGAAGGCGGTGGGGGTGCCGATGCCCGAAATGACGGTGTCGAGCCGCAGGGTGTCTTTGGAAAAGGCCAGGCGGTCGCCCGCCCGGGTGTCGAATTTCTCCTCGTCCATGCACGCGCCGAGCAGCAGCGCGGCGGCGAGAACGGTCAGCAGTATGGATAGATATTTCATGGGTGTGATACTAAAAGTCCCTCTATTCTAAAACGAACAGAGGGGCTTTTTATTATTGACGGGCAAAGAAAATCGCGTGATTATTTCTTTGCGGGAATGTTCCTGAGCACTTCCTGCAGGTGGTCCCAGACCATCTGTACGGTGGGTATGAGGAGTTTCTCGTCGGGCGAGTGGACGCCTCGCAGGGTGGGCCCGAAGCTGACCATGTCCATGTCGGGATAATTCTCGCTGAAGAGGCCGCACTCCAGTCCGGCGTGGATGGCGCGTACGACGGGCTTCTTGCCGAAGAGGCGCTCGTAGGCATCGACGGCAATCTGCAGCAGCGGGCTCTTGGGGTTGAGGAACCAGCCGGGGTAGCCCGTGTTGGTCTCGGTGCGGGCACCGGCGAGCTCGAAGACCGAGCGGACGATGGCGCAGGCGTTGAGACGCTTGCTCGTGAGGTTGCTGCGCTGCATGGTGCTGATGCGGATGACGTTGCCGTTGAGCCGCACGCTGGCCAGATTGGACGAGGTCTCGACGAAGTCGGGGATGTCCTGGCTCATGGCGAAGACGCCGTTGGGCACGCCGACGAGGGCTTTGATGAGGCGGTCGCCGGAGGACTGGTCGATGACCTGGGCCTGTTCGGGCTGGCTGCTCATCTCGAGCCTCATGTTCGGCTCGGTGACGAAATATTCCTGTTCGAACTCGGCGGCCAGCACGTTGAGGTCTGCGCGCACCTGTTCCTTATATTCCACGGGCACGCAGCAGATGGCGTAGCCGTCGCGCGGAATGGCGTTGTGGAGGCCGCCGCTCTGGATGTCAACCAGGCGCACGCCGTAGTCGAGGTATTTGTAGAGCACGCGGGCCAGGAGCTTGTTGGCGTTGGCGCGTTTCTTCTCGATGTCGTCGCCGGAATGGCCGCCCACCAGGCCCTGCACCTCGACCTTGAAGAAGAAACTGCCGGCGGGTGCGGCCTCTTTCTTCACGTCGAAGAAGGCTTGGGTGTTGGCACCGCCGGCGCAGCTGATGAAGATTTCGCCTTCGTCCTCCGAGTCAAGGTTGAGCAGGTACTTGCCGGTCATGAAGCCGGGCTTGATGCCCGAGGCACCGCCCAGGCTGGTCTCTTCGGCGCGGGTGAAGAGGCATTCGATGGGGCCGTGCTCTATGCTGTCGTCGGCGAGCAGGGCCATCTGCATGGCCACGCCGATGCCGTCGTCGGCACCGAGGGTGGTGCCCTTGGCCTTCATCCAGTCGCCGTCGACGTAGGTCTGGATGGCGTCGTTCTCGAAGTCGAAGTCCAGGCCGGCCACCTTTTCGCAGACCATGTCCATGTGGCTCTGCACCACGGTGGTCTCGAGGTTTTCATAGCCCGGCGTGGCAGGTTTGCGGATGAGCACGTTGCCCGTCTCGTCCTGCAGGGTCTCCAGGCCCAACTTGTGGCCGAAGTCCATGAGGTAGGCCATCATCTTTTCTTCCTTGTTCGACGGGCGGGGTATCTTGTTCACCTCGGCAAAGCAGTCGAACACAATCTTGGGTTGCAGTTGTGTCTTTTCCATTTTAGGGATTGTTATATTTACAATGTTTGAGACAAAGTTATGCAAAAAACGGCAACCAAAACGCCTTCGAGCACTAAAAAAGAATAAATTCGCGCGATTTTCTGTCATTTCATCGCCGGTCTGTCGGCAAAAACATCTATCTTTGCACGCGGTAACAAGTAATTAGGCACATGTTAGTCACCCTGCTCGTCACTCTGGCCCTGCTGGCCCTGGCCGTCGCCCTGCTGAGCGTGCGCCTGTTTTTCGGCAAGCGCTTCGTCAACCAGCACATCGACGGCAGCCGCGCCATGCAGCAGCGGGGCATCCACTGCGCCCGCCGCCAGGACAGCGAAATGCGCGCCCGGAGCCCCTTCGCCGTAAGCGAGCACACCGACAGGCACAAGCGCCGGAACCACACGCGAAACTAAAAAAACAGGAAATATGAAACAAATGATCTTCATCGCCGCAGCCGCCCTCATCCTCGGCAGTTGCACCAAGCAACAGGACAACAAGGCTGCCGCTCCCCAGGCCACGCAGGAGAAAACCGTAAAGATTGCCTACGTTGATGCCGACTCGGTGAACGAGCACTACCAGTTCTGCAAAGACTACAAGGAAATTCTCGAGAAAAAGTCGCAAACGGCACAGAACACCCTCAACCAAAAAGGGCTGGCACTGCAAAAAGCCGTGGCCGACTTCCAGAATAAACTCCAGCAGGGCGAACTGACCCGCGAACAGGCCGAAAGCCAACAGACATCGCTCCAAAAGCGCAACGAACAGCTGCAACAGCTTGAGCAAAGCCTCACCGCCGAGTTCGCCAAAGAGCAGGACAAGTTTAACGAAGCCCTTCACGACAGCGTCAACAACTTCCTCACGGCCTACAACAAGACCCACAAGTTTACCTACATTCTCAGCAAGATCGGCGACAACATCCTGCTGGCCGACGAGAGCCTGAACATCACCGAAGACGTCATCAAAGGCCTCAACAAACGCTATAAATCAGAAAAAGGCGCCAAGAAAGACGCCAAAGAAGCCGAACCGGCCGGAAAGAAACAGGAAAGCAAAAAATAAAATCATTTTCTCATAATTAGTTGTTTTGCGGTGTCCCGGGCATCATGCCCGGACACCGTTTTTCTTTGCCGGCAACAAGGTCCACCGACGCGGCCGGCCCCCGGCCGAAGCCCGCTGAAGCCCGCCGAAGCCCGGAAGGACGGAAAGACGGAAACGGATACGGGCGCGACGAAAGCCCATTTGGACGCGACGAAAACGGACATAGAAAAAAGCAACACCGCTTTCGCCGTGCCGCTCTCCCTATACCGTCCACCAAGACCACGGCCGGCAGGGCCGGCGACGATTTAAGAAAATTTCTCCCTGATGAAGGGCGAACTTTCAATTAATATTCGTATTTTTGCTTTTCAACTGTAACAGAAAAACGAAGACATCATCATGAAAGAAATGATTACCATCCGCTGCATGAACGACGGCGGCAAGCCATACCAGGTGGAAGCGGGCAGCACACTGAGCGAGATATGCCAAATAGTGAAACCCCGACTGAAGGGCGAACCCATCGTGGCCCACGTGAACAACCGCGTGGTGGGGCTGCCGGCCAGAATATATAACAATGTGGACGTGCGGTATCTCGACGTGACCCACCCCTCGGGCAAACGGACCTATATCCGCTCGCTCTTCTTCGTGATGCGCCTGGCTCTGGAACGGCTGTATCCGGAGACAAGCGAATTTGTCATGGAGGCACCCGTGTCGGGCGGCTACTACTGCGACCTGAAGCTGGACCACCGCGTGAACGACGACGACATCGACGCCATCAAGAACGAGATGGAACGCATCATCGAGGCCGACCTGCCCTTCCTGCGTGTGAAATGCCCCACCGAGGATGCCATCAAGGTGTTTGAGAAAGAAGGGATGATGAGCAAGGTGAAACTGCTGAACACTTACAATTCGCTTTACACCACCTACTTCACCCTCGACGGTTTCCCCGACTTCTACTACGGCGCCCTGGTGGAACACACGGGACAGCTCCACCTGTTCGACCTGATGCGCATGGACCACGGCGTGCTGCTGCGTGTGCCCGACTCGGATAATCCCACACAGTTGCGGCCGCTGGTGAAACAGGAAAAGATGTTCGAGGTGTTCCGCACCCACCGCGAGTGGCAGGACATCATCGGGCTGCGCACCATCGGCGACCTGAACGACATCAATTCCAAAGGCCATGCCACCGACCTCATCAACGTGAGCGAGGCACTGCAGGAGAAGAAAGTGTGCCACATCGCCGAAGAGATAGCCAACCGTCCGCAAGTGCGCCTGGTGCTCATTGCCGGCCCGTCGTCGAGCGGCAAGACCACCTTCTCGCGCCGCCTCAGCGTGCAGATGGCCGCCTGCGGCATCTGGCCTGTAACCATCTCCATGGACGACTACTTCGTGGACCGCGAGCTGACACCGCGCGACGAAAAGGGCGATTACGACTTCGAATCGGTCGATGCCCTCAACCTGCCCCTGATGCAAGAACAACTGCAGGCTCTCTTCAACGGCGAGGAAGTGGAACTGCCGCGCTACAATTTCCTGACAGGCAAGAGCGAGAAGAGCGGCAACCGCATAAAGCTGAACCGGCGCTCCGTCATCGTCATGGAAGGCATACACGCCCTCAATCCCAAACTGACCGAGAGCATCAGCGACCTGCTCAAGTACAAGGTGTACGTGTCGGCCCTGACCACCATCCTGCTCGACAACCACAACTACATCCCGACCACCGACAACCGCCTGCTGCGGCGCATCGTGCGCGACCACAAATACCGCAACTACTCGGCCTACGACACCATCCACCGCTGGGCCAGCGTGCGCGCCGGTGAAAACAAGTGGATATTCCCCTTCCAGGAAAACGCCGACGCCATGTTCAACTCGGCCCTGCTCTTTGAACTGGCCTGCCTGCGCGACCAGGCCCTGGCCTTGCTCGAAATGGTGCCCGAAAACGTCACCGAACACGCCGAGGCCGTACGCCTGCGCAAGTTCCTCCACTACATACGTCCCATACAGGTTGAACAGATACCGCCCATGTCGCTCCTGCGCGAATTCTTGGGAGGCAGCATCTTCCGCATCTGACCGTTACAACCGAGATAACCGAGATAACCGAAAAAAAAGAAATGACACACGGATTCATGAAAGTAGCCGCCGGCATCCCTTCCGTCAGCGTGGCCCATTGCGAATACAACCGTTCCCACATAGAACAACTCATCGCCCAAGCGGCCGAAGCCCAGGCCGAAATTGCAGTGTTTCCCGAACTTTGTCTCACGGGCTACACCTGCCAGGACCTGTTCTTCCAGCAGCATCTGCTCGAGGAAGCCGAGCTCTCGCTGATGAAACTGGCCGATGCCACACGCTCGCTCAACATCATCAGCATCGTGGGACTGCCTCTAAGCCACGGCGGAGCGCTCTACAACTGTGCCGCCGTCATCTTCAAAGGCAAGATACTGGGCATCGTGCCGAAAAGTTACCTGCCCAACTACAAGGAATTCTATGAGATGCGCTGGTTTGCCTCCGGGCTCCAAGTGGCCAACACCACCATCGGCTACGCCGGCCAGACCGTCCCGTTCGGCCGCAGGCTGCTCTTCCAGACCAGTTCGTGCACCTTCGGCGTGGAAATATGCGAAGACGTGTGGGCACCCACACCTCCCAGCAGCGAGATGGTGCTTGAAGGCGCCGAAGTCATCTTCAACCTCAGCGCCGACAACGATGTCGTCGGCAAGAACCACTACCTTCAGCAGCTGCTCGTGCAGCAGAGCGCACGCTGCCTGTGCGGCTACGTCTTCGCCAGTTCAGGCTACGGCGAGAGCACCCAGGACGTGGTCTTCGGAGGAAAAGCCTTCGTATGCGAAGACGGCCACCTGCTGGCACAGGCCAAGCGGTTCAGCACCGAAGAACAGTTGCTCATCAGCGAAATTGACGTGGAGCGTGTCCGCAACGAACGCATGACCAACACCACCTTCACCTCAAGTCTCCACAAGCAAAGCACCTACGACACCATCGACTCGCTCGCCCTCTTCGACCGCACCGACATGCGTCTCACCCGACCGCTGCAGCCCCATCCCTTCGTGCCCGAAGGCGAGGAGCTCGACCGTCGCTGCGAAGAAATACTCCAGATCCAAACGCTGGGACTGGCCAAGCGGCTTGTCCACACCCACGTGGAGACGGCCGTCATTGGCATCAGCGGCGGGCTCGACTCCACACTGGCCCTGCTGGTCTGCGTGCGGGCCTTCGACCTGCTCGGCAAAAGCCGCAAGGGCATCGTGGGCATCACCATGCCCGGCTTCGGCACCACCAACCGCACCTACACCAACGCCACGAACCTCATGAAGTTCCTCGGCGTAAGCATCCGCGAAATAAACATCGCCGACGCCTGCATGCAACACTTCAACGACCTGGGTATCGACCCCGACCGGCACGATGTCACCTACGAAAACTGCCAGGCCCGCGAGCGCACCCAAATCCTCATGGACGCCGCCAACCAGATGAACGGCCTCGTGGTGGGCACCGGCGACCTCAGCGAGCTCGCCCTGGGCTGGGCCACCTACAACGGCGACCACATGTCCATGTACGGTGTCAACGCCGGCGTGCCCAAGACTCTGGTGCGCCACCTCGTGGAATGGGTAGCCAACGGCATGGACGACAGCAACTGCCGCACCACCCTGCTCGACATTGCCTCCACCCCCATCAGCCCCGAACTGCTCCCCGCCGCCGGCAACGACATTGCCCAGCGCACGGAAGACCTCGTGGGACCCTACGAGCTCCACGACTTCTTCCTCTACCACCTGCTGCGCTTCGGCTTCCCGCCCGCCAAGATATACTTCCTGGCGCGCCAGGCCTTCAGCAAAGACCAATACGCCGACGACACCATCAAACATTGGCTCAAGGTGTTCCACCGCCGCTTCTTCACCCAGCAATTCAAGCGCAGTTGTCTGCCCGACGGCCCCAAAGTGGGCAGTTGCTCCCTCAGTCCGCGGGGCGACTGGCGCATGCCCAGCGACGCCGACGCCACGCTCTGGCTCGAGCAGTGCGACGCCATCTAACGTTATCGCCATGCCAAACCTCTACCTTCAACGCGCCTTCACCGCCCTGCTGACCCTCTGCCTGCTTACCACGACAGTGGCGGGCAAGACCAAAAAAGTGCAAAACGCCCTTTTCGCCAAGACTGTCGTCAAAAACGACGCAAAAATCTACCGTGGCGACAGCAGCGTGGTCACCGTCTATGCCTACAGCCTCATGCCCTTTGGCAGTGTGCAGACACCGGCAAAAGCCCCTAAACTCAAGGGATGCCACGTGCGCCGCCTGCCCCAGCGCGGCCAGCGGCAAAGCATCACCTACCTCGACGGCCGGCCCTACTACACCGTCGTCTGCGGACAATACATGGTAGGTTCTTCCAAAAACGGCAAATACAAATTTCCCAAAGTGAAAGTCAACGCCGTGGTTATGGAAGAAAAAGAGGAAGACCGCAACCGGCGCGACCCCTTCTTCGGACCCTTCAGCGACTTCTTCCGCCAGCCGGAATACAACCACATCAAACAGTCCGCCACATCCCCCGCCACCCCCTTCGAGGTGGTCAGTCCGCCCCGCAAAAGTTCAGAACAGCTACGCCACGAAGGAAAGATGCTCATCTGAGGCGGCATCGGCATTCACGGCACAAAATTCGAACATACAGCAATGTCTATGGAGGATGTCATCATGGACAATTGTTAAAAAGAGAACAAACAAAGAAATGATTGTAACAATTTTTTGGAAGAATTTCGGGGGGGTGTAATCACCTGATTTTCACCTAATATTAAATATAGTAAAACAGAAACGGCGTTTCGAAATTCCGAAACGCCGTTTCTGCGCGCCGAAGTCCCACTTGTGAACACCGAAATAGGACCTCTGTCTCCGCTTTGTCAAAAAAATTTCAATTTTCCGCCGTCAGCCACAGTTCATCAATCTCCTTGCGCTGGAAGGGTCGCGGCTGGTGGTCGGCGGCCTCGTAGCCCAGGGGGAGGAAGGCGACGGGTTCGAGGGTGTCGGGCAGGTGGAACAGACGGCGGCAAAGGTCGGCGTCGAAGTTGCACACCCAGCAGGTGCCCAGCCCGCGCTCGGCGGCGGCGAGGCAGAAGTGCTCGGCGCAGATGGCGATGTCCACGTCGCCGTGGTCCTTGCCGTCCTTGGGCCGGTGCCAGCTCTCGGCGTGGTCGCAGCAGACGATGAAACACTCCGGTGCCGTGCGGAACCACGGGTTGGTGTAGCACTGCTGCGCCAGGGGCAACTGTTCGGGTTTCAGACGCAGGAAGCGCCACGGCTGGCGGTTGACGGCCGAGGGTGCCAGGCGCACGCACTCCATGATGTATTGCAGGTCGGCGTCCTGCACCGGCCGGTCGCTGTAGGCCCGCACCGAGCGGCGCGAGGCACACAAGTCCTTAAAGTTTTTCATGCTTACCATGTATTTATTAGGGAATTTTGTGTGCAAAAGTAAGAAAATAGTTCTATCTTTGCACCACTTTTGCGCACAAAAACATGAGCGACGGCAATTTCAACCGCAGTCTGCTGCCCCACACCGACTTCCAGAGCGGTGTGCGGACCGGCGGGGCCCGTATGAGGGCCCGCGCCCTCGAAGCGTTTGCCCAGGCTTTGGACGAAGTGTTCCCCGCCGCCTCCGACGACGAGAAAGTGCGGGCCGAACTGGTGTTCAGAAAAGCGCTTAATGACTAAGAAACTCTTTATCACAAAAACGTATTACTTTTTTCACATGTACAAGAAAATCACCTTTATCAGCTGTCTGCTGGCCGTGTGCACGGCCCTGCCGCTGACAGCCGCCAACACGGGCGACGACGTGAAACCGGCCAAGACCGAAAAGCCTGCAAAACCCGCCAAGGCGCCCAAGGCACCGAAAGTAAAGAAAACACCGGCGGCCAAACCGGCCGACGCCAAGGAGCAGACACCGGCACAGCCGAAGGACAAGCGGATTGTCTGCGACAAGAGCAGCGTGTTCCAAGTGTCGAAACAGGAAAAGGACGGCAAGGAAGACTGGTTCTTCACCCTGCCCGACTCGCTGCTGGGCCGCCTGTTCCAGTGCGTCACCCGCTTCACCCGCACCCCGGCCGGCTTCTCGCAGTTCGGCGGTGAGGAAGTGCGCGAGCAAACGGTCTATTTCGAACTCTCGCCTGACAAGAAAAACCTGTTCCTCCGCAGCAGCGTCATCTACAGCAAGGCCGACACCCTCGACGCCATCAGCCAGGCCGTGAGCAACAGCACCATCGACCCCATCATCCAGTCGTTCAAACTGGAAAGCGGCGCGCCGAAGAACCAATATAAAATTAACGTGAGCAACCTCATCATGGGCGAGAACAACTTTGCCCTGCCCAACATGTATCGTTCGGCCATGGGTGTCGGAGGTCCGATGGGCAACGGGGCCAGCTACATCGAAAGCATCCACAGCTATCCCATCAATGTCGAGATACGCTCCATCCGCACCTACAGCGCAGGCAACCAACGCCTGCCGGCCGCCGAAACAGGGTCCATCACCCTGGGACTGAACACCTCCATGGTGCTGCTGCCCAAGGAACCCATGCGGGCACGCATCTTCGACCCCCGCGTAGGCTACTTCACCGACGGCTACCGCGTCTTCTCCGACTACCAGCAGAAGATGGAAATCAAGCAGTTCATCACCCGCTGGCGCCTGGAGCCCAAAGACAGCGCCGACATCGAGAAGATGAAACGCGGCGAACTGGTCGAGCCCAAGAAACAGATTGTCTATTACATCGACCCCGCCACACCCAAACAGTGGCGCCCCTACCTCATCGCCGGCATCAACGACTGGAACGCCGCCTTTGAGCAAGCCGGCTTCAAGAATGCCATCGTCGGCAAGGAATGGCCCGAGAACGATTCCACGATGAGTCTGGAAGACGCCCGCTTCGCCGTCATCCGCTACCTGGCCTCGCCCATCGCCAACGCCTACGGCCCGCAGGTGCACGACCCGCGCTCCGGCGAAATCATCGAGAGCCACGTGGGCTGGTACCACAACGTGATGACCCTCGTTCACGACTGGTACATGATACAGTGCAGCAACGTTGACCCGAAAGCCCGCTTCGCCAAGTACGACGACGAACTCATGGGCCAGCTCATCCGCTTCGTGTCGAGCCACGAACTGGGCCACACGCTCGGATTGCGCCACAACTTCGGTTCCAGCAGCACCGTGCCCGTGGAGAAACTGCGCGACAAGGCCTGGGTAGCCGCCCACGGCCACACACCTTCCATCATGGACTACGCCCGCTTCAACTACGTGGCACAGCCCGAGGACGGCATGACGGAGCACGAGCTCTTCCCCCGCATCAACGACTACGACAAGTGGGCCATCCAGTGGGGCTACTCCCCCTGCTTCCAGGCCACCGACTCGGAGAGCGACCGCTTCTTCATGAGCCAGCTCATCACCGACAGCCTGGAGAAGAACCGCCGCCTCTGGTGGGGCGACGGCGAAGGCTACTTCGACGACCCGCGACGCCAGACCGAGGACCTCAGCGAAGACGCCGTGAAGGCCAGCGAATACGGCATCAAGAACCTCAAGGCCGAGCTGCCCCACATGCAGGAATGGAACTACTGGGGCAATGACCAGCGCGACAACAATCTCAACACAATCTACAATCAGGTGCTCAACCAGCTGAACCGCTACTGCAACCACGTGGCCCGCTACGTCAGCGGCACCTACTACGAGGTGAAGTCGCCCGACCAGCCCGGCGGCACACTCAAACAGACACCGCGCGAGAAGGAAAAGACCGTGCTGCCCTTCTTCGACCGCAACATCTTCAACAACCTCGAATGGCTCATCCAGGTGCCCTTCATCGACCGCATCGAGAGCACCCCGGAAGTGATACTGGAACGCTTCGGCCGCCGCATGGTGGGCGTGCTGACCGGCAAACTTGACGACCTCAACCCCAACTATCCCATTAGCGAGTATCTGCCCGAACTGACCGGCATGATATTTAAGGAACTGCAGTCGGGCAAGGCCGTGACCAGCTACCGCCGCTGCCTGCAGCGCAAACTGGTGGACGACCTCACAAGCGCCTTCGGCAGCGACAAGGCCGGCAAGGGCAGCGACAAGCTCGCCTTCGTGCTCCTTACCCTGAAGGACCTGCAGAAGAAGACCAAGGCCGCTTCGGCCACCGCTGCCGATGCCATGACACGCGCCCACTACACCCAACTGGCCGACCAGATTGAGCGCGCCCTCAACCCCAACGCCAGCACGTCCAACGTCAGCGCACAGAGCATCAATCTGAACATCCACATGATTGACAACGGCCCGTGCTACCCCGAGACCATTGATTTCCTGAAATAAGCAGAAATCCACATACCTTTTGCGGGGCGCCAGGCTACAAGCTTGGCGCCCCGCAAGTTTTTATCAAGTATTTTACGCCCAAAACCAGGCCTTTCGTTACCCGTTGACTTTCAACAGGCATCGGGAACGGTAAATTAGACAAGGCCCCGGATATTCCGAAACGGGGCCATTGAAGAACCAACTCCGTTTTCGTCGGCACGAAAACGGAGTTAGGAAAAAATAAAACGCAGTTAGTATTTCCGAAGACTACTTTTCAGGGAAACACCCGGGCAAATCCTCGGGCGAAGCCAACAGACGGCCGGCACCGGCACGGACCAGCTCGTCGCGGCTGCGAAATCCCCAGAGCACGGACAGACACGCCACGCCGGCAGCGCGGGCCGTAGCGATGTCCACATCGGAATCGCCCACGTAAACCGTCCCGTCAGGCCGTGCGTCCAACCGCCTCATGGCCTCAAAACGGGTGTCGGGGGCCGGTTTGCGCCGCATGCCGGGACGGTCGCCAATGGCCACGGCGACGGTATCGGCAAAAAAGCGGCGGTGGAGCTCGCTGACGGCCGGCTGCAACTTGTTCGACACGATGCCCAGGCGGTAACCGCGGCGATGCAGTTCGGCCAGCGCACCGACAATGCCGGCATAGGGCGCCGTGGTGTCGAAACAATGGGCCATGTAGTGGGTGCGGAAAGCCTGGAAAACCGTTTCAAAGGCTTCCCCGCCGATGCCCCGGGGCACGGCACGCTCCATGAGACGGCGCACGCCATTGCCCACGAAACGGCGCACCTCGTCGAGACTGCGCGGGGGATAGCCGCAGGCGACAAGGGCGTGGTTCACACTGGCATGGAGGTCACCCAGCGTATTGAGCAGGGTGCCGTCGAGGTCGAAGAGGACGGTATTGCACTTTTCTGTCACTTTCAAATCATCCGTTTGGCCTGCAAAATTACGGAAAAAAGAAGACGGCGGCGCAAATAATCATGAAGAAAACTACGGGAATGTGGGAGCAATTGTTTATCTTTGTCATCCATTAAACCAGAAAAAATACGGAAATGACCTTCACATTCGCTTTGGCACTGCTGAGCTGCCTGCAAGGGGCTCCGGCCACCGACCGCGCCGCCGACCTGACGGCCCGCCAAGACCAAACCTACGTGTCGCGCCGGCCGACGGCCGACGCCCGCCTGTTCCACTCGGAAGCCGTGGAAAAAGAAATCAAACGCGTCCTAAAGGTGCTGAAACACCCCTATCTGGCCTGGATGTTCGAGAACTGCTACCCCAACACCATCGACACGACCGTCCACTTCTTCGGTGACGAGGACGATGACACCTACGTCATCACGGGCGACATCAACGCCATGTGGCTGCGCGACTCGTCGGCACAGGTGTATCCATACCTGCAGCTGGCCAAAAAGGACAAACGCCTGCAACGCATGCTGCGCGGCGTCATACGCCGGCAGACCAGATATCTGCTGCAAGACCCCTACGCCAACGCCTTCTACGGCCACGGCGGCAAGGCTGAACACGCCGACGACAAAACGGAAATGAAGCCCGGCGTGTTTGAACGCAAATACGAACTCGACTCGCTCTGCTACCCGCTCTTCCTGGCCTACGCCTACCTGCAGGCCACGGGCGACCTGAGCGTGTTCGACGCCACATGGGTGGAAGCCGTGAAAACCATCCTGCGCACCATGCGCGAACAACAGCGCAAAGAGGGGCCCCGCACCTCTTACCGCTTCACCCGCCGCACCCACGCCATGCACGACACCCAGAGCAACTCGGGCTACGGCCACCCGGCCAAGCCCTGCGGCCTCATCGCCTCCAGCTTCCGCCCGTCGGACGACTGCACGGTATTCCCCTACCTTGTGCCAAGCAATTTCTTTGCCGTCAGTGTATTGGAGAAAGCCGCAAAAATACTTGACCGCATCAGTAACCCGGCTCTGGCCGCCGACTGCCGCACCCTGGCCGCCGAGGTGAGCAGCGCCTTGCAGAAATACGCCATCGTGGAGCACCCCAAGTACGGCAAAATCTACGCCTTCGAGGTGGACGGCTACGGCAGCCACCTGCTCATGGACGATGCCAACGCCCCGGGACTGCTCTCGCTGCCCTTCCTGGACTGCATGCCCGTGGATGACCCCATCTACCAGAACACACGCCGCTTCGTGTGGAGCGAAGACAATCCCTACTTCTTCCGTGGCACAGCCGGCGAAGGCATCGGCGGCCCGCACGTCGGCTACGACATGGTGTGGCCAATGAGCATCATCATCAAAGCCTATACCGCCGACAACGACGATGAGATAGCCCGCTGTCTTACCCAAATCATGAACACCGATGCAGGCCTCGGCTTCATCCACGAGTCATTCAACAAGGACAATCCCGAACGCTTTACCCGCAGTTGGATGGCTTGGGCCAACACCATCTTCGGACAACTCATCGTGAAACTCATCGACGACGGCAAGGCCGGCCTGCTCAACAGCCTGCCTATGCCCAACCATATGCCCAAGCCTGTCGAAACGAAGAAAAACTAATTTGGTCACAGGAAATCAGCCATCCGACGAGTCTCCTCCACCCGTCTGGCAGTTTCATAACAACAAGGCGGCGCTTCTAATGTTTGAAGCGCCGCCTTGAACGAACGAAACGGCGTCTCTGATTTTTGAGACGCCGTTTCGTTTTTTCAGAGTCATCCTCCCTCCGCTATTTCCGACAGTTCAAGCCAGCGCATGGACTTCTCGTCGAGCTCCGCCTCCAGTTGGGGCAGGCGGCGGCTCTTGGCCGTAATCTCTTCCACCGACAGCGTGCCGCTGCACAGAGCAGCCTCCAGTTCGCGCTTCTCCTGCTCCAGGCGGTCTATGTCGTCGCCCAACTGTTGAAATTCGCGCTGCTCCTTATACGAGAGCTTCCGCGCCTGGGGCGACTTGGTCTTCACGTTAGCCTTCGGCTTCGCGCTCTCCTGCGGTTCGTCCTTGGCAGCCACAGCGCCACGTTTCAACATTTCCTCGCGGAACTGCGTGTAATTGCCCGGAAAGTCCTTTACCACCCCCTGTCCCTGGAACACCAGCAGGTGGTCCACCACCTTGTCCATGAAGTAACGGTCGTGGCTCACGATGATGACGCATCCGTGGAACGCCTGCAGGTATTCTTCCAGCACTTGCAGGGTGATGATGTCGAGGTCGTTGGTCGGTTCGTCAAGCACCAGGAAATTGGGATTGCGCATCAGCACGGTGCAAAGGTACAGCCGCCGGCGCTCGCCGCCGGAGAGTTTGCGCACATAGGTATATTGGCGGTCGGGGGCAAAGAGAAAATGCTGCAGGAACTGCGATGCCGACAGGTGGCGGCCGCCGCCGAGATCAACATACTCGGCTATGTCGCGCACGATGTCGATGACCTTGGCGTCTTCGCGAAACTGCAGGCCCTCCTGCGAGTAGTAGCCGAAGCGCACGGTCTCGCCCACGGTGAAACGGCCGGAGTCGGGTTTTTCCAGTCCCAGCAGCAGCTTGATGAAGGTGGTCTTGCCCGTGCCGTTGTTGCCAACGATACCCATCTTCTCGTAGCGCGAGAAGGTGTAGAAGAAATCTTTCAGGATAATCTTGTCGGGCCCGAAGGCTTTCGAGATATAGTCGGCCTCGAATATCTTGTTACCGATGTAGGCACTCTTCAGTTCCAGGCGCGTACGCTTCTCCTCAATGCGCTGATGGGCGCGCTGCTCCAGTTCGTAAAAGGCCTCCTCGCGGTAGCGGGCCTTGTGGCCGCGGGCCGACGGGGTGCGGCGCATCCATTCCAGTTCGCGCCGGTAGAGGTTGTTGGCCCGCTCTATTTCGCTGTTGCGGGCATCGATGCGCTGCTGGCGTTTCTCGAGGTAATAGCTGTAATTGCCGTTGTAAACGTAGAGCTGGCGCGCGTCAAGCTCCATAATCTGGTTGCAGACACGGTCGAGGAAATAGCGGTCGTGGGTGACCATCAGCAAAGCGAACGACGACGTCTGCAGAAACTGCTCCAGCCACTCTATCATGTCCAGGTCGAGGTGATTGGTCGGCTCGTCGAGCACCAGCAGGTCGGGCTCCATCATGAGCACGCCGGCCAGGGCGATACGCTTTACCTGTCCGCCCGAAAGCGTAGCCACACGGGCGTCGAAGTCGTCAATCTTCAGTTTCGACAGGATCTGTTTCACCCGAGCCTCGTAGTCCCATGCCTGAGCCTGGTCCATGCGCTCCACCAACTGCTCCAGCCCGGGATTGCCGGGCGTGGCCAGACAGTGTTCATAGGCCTTGATCAGCTCGGTCGTCGCGTTGGCATGCTCAAAACAGGCCTCCATCACCGTCAGTTCAGGCGGGAAGGCCGGATACTGCGGCAGATAGCCCACACGCAGGTCACGGCGGAAGACTATCTGGCCGTCGTTATAGTCCTCATCGCCGCATATTATATTAAGGAGTGTCGTCTTGCCGGCTCCGTTCTTGGCGATGAGGCCCGTGCGCTGCCGTTCGGACATGCTGAACGACACGTCCGAAAAGAGCACCAGGTCGCCGATGGCTTTCGTCAGACCTTGGACATCGAGAATGGTTGCTGCCATAACTGGCGCGAAAGTAAGAAAAAATCGCGACTCCCGCGCCCTTGCCATCCCACTTTTTCACTTTCCGGCAGGCCGCGGCGACCGAAAGAACAGCCGCCCGGGAGAACCCAAATCGGATTTAGGCGCGCCTAAATCCGATTTGGGAAAGACGAAAACGCATTTGGTCGCCACCGCCCCGCACCGCCGCCGGCAAGTGCCCGGCCCTGGCCCGGCATGAAGCCGCCAAGGACAGTAAAAACGGCTTTTTTCCCTCACATCATGAAAAAAAATGTGCAAAACGTGTCACGGAAATGTAAAAATGATTACTTTTGCACTTGAAAAGTCGCATTCCTGTGACTTTCAGTTTTTCAAAATCCATATAATTAACGAATTCCAAAGCCCAAGCCACCCGTGGCCAGTGCGCTCCACGCACCCGGCACAGCGTGCGCCGAAGCCTATCACAAGTAAATCCATTTTATGTCCAATTTTAACAAAGAAGAACTGTTGGCTAAAGAAGAAGCCGACATCCGTTCCATAGCCCAAGAGCTGGGAATCGAACTGAAGAACAACGAAGAAAAGGAAGACATCATTTACCGCATTCTCGACGAACAAGCCATACGGAGCATCAACGACCGCAGCAGCGAGCCCAAAAAGCGCACACGCATCGCCGCCACAAAAAAGGAAGCTCAGAAAGTGGTGACTGCCAACGGCAACACAACCACCACAAGCAAAAACGCCGGCCGCACACGCAAAAAAGCCGAAACAGAAACGTCGGCCGAGCCCGCCAAGGACACCGCAGCAACCCAAGCCGCACCGGCCACACCGGCTGAAGAAGCCCCGGCCGCCGAAACGGCCAAGCCCCGCCGCGGACGTCCCCGCAAACAGCAGACGGAAGAAACAGCGCCGGCCGAAGAAGCCCCTGTCGCTACGCCTGCACCGCAACCCGAGCCGAAATCCGAACCTGCCGCTCCCGCCACACTGGCACCGGCTCCACTGGCCGAGGACAACGAGGACGAAGGCCCCGACTTCATCATCCTTGAAGACCTGCCCGTCGAGAGCAATACCATCGACGATGAACTCAGCGACCGCATCCTCAGCAACATGACGGGCATCACGAGCAACATGGTCAGCCTGGCCGACACCAACAGCCAACCACCCTACATGAGCGCCACCAAGCCCGACTACTGGCCCAAGATGGCCGGGGCAGAGCTGGCTCCCGACCCCCAATACCGCCGCCGCGAAACCATGCAGGCACCGGCCAACATGCCTTACGACTTCGACAATATCCTCAAAGGCAACGGCGTGCTCGAAATCATGCCCGAGGGCTTCGGTTTCCTGCGCTCCAGCGACTATAACTACCTGCCCTCGCCCGACGACATCTACGTGTCGCAGCAACAAATCAAAAACTACGGCCTCAAGTCGGGCGATGTCGTCGAAGGTCCCATCCGCGTACCCCGCGAAGGCGAAAAATACTTCCCGCTCGTCGGCATCGAAGCCATCAACGGCTGCAGTCCCGACCGCGTGCGCGACCGTGTGCCCTTCGAACACCTCACGCCCCTCTTCCCCGACGAAAAGTTCAAACTTTGCAAAGGCTACAGCGACAACCTCTCCGTGCGCGTCGTTGACCTGTTCACCCCCATCGGCAAAGGCCAGCGCGCACTCATCGTGGCACAGCCCAAGACAGGTAAGACCATTCTGATGAAAGACATCGCCAATGCCATCGCCGCCAACCATCCCGAAGCCTACCTCATGATGCTCCTCATTGACGAGCGCCCGGAAGAAGTGACCGACATGGCACGCACCGTCAAGGCCGAAGTCATTGCCTCCACCTTCGACGAGCCCGCCGCCCATCACGTGAAGATAGCCGGCATCGTGCTCGAGAAGGCCAAGCGCATGGTTGAGTGCGGCCACGACGTCGTCATCTTCCTCGACTCCATCACCCGTCTGGCCCGCGCCTACAACACCGTAGCCCCCGCCAGCGGCAAGGTGCTCACCGGCGGTGTCGACGCCAACGCCCTGCAGAAGCCCAAACGCTTCTTCGGTGCCGCCCGCAACATCGAAGGCGGCGGCTCGCTCACCATCATCGCCACGGCCCTTATTGACACCGGCAGCAAGATGGACGAAGTCATCTTCGAAGAGTTCAAGGGCACCGGCAACATGGAGTTGCAGCTCGACCGCTCGCTCTCCAACAAGCGTATTTTCCCCGCCGTCAACTGCGTGGCATCCAGCACACGCCGCGACGACCTGCTCCACGACGAGAACACCCTCAACCGTATGTGGATTCTCCGCAACCACATCGCCGAGATGAACGCCATGGAGGCCATGGAATTCCTGCAAAAACACATGCGCAACACACGCAACAACGAGGAGTTCCTCATCTCAATGAATTCTTAAGTTCTCAAGCCGACCCTTATTTTTCAAAGAAACCAAGCATAAAGTCCGCCGGCGCATTAGCGCAGACGGACTTTTTATTGTACTTTTGCATCGATGAAAGCATTGGAGAAACAGATAGCCCAAGTCATCAGCCGCCACCGTCTCCTGCCCCAGGGCAAGGAGCGCCCCGTGCTGGTAGCCCTCAGCGGCGGTGCCGACAGCGTGGCCCTGCTACGCCTGCTGCTCCGTCTGGGCTACACCTGTCATGCCGCCCACTGCAACTTCCACCTACGCGGCGATGAGTCGGAGCGCGACGAACTGTTTGTCCGCCAACTCTGCCAACGCCTCGGCGTTACGCTCCACGTCCAGGACTTCGCCACCGCCGACTACGCGGCCGCCCACAAGGTCAGCATCGAAATGGCCGCCCGCCAGTTGCGTTACGACTGGTTCAAGCGGTTGCGCGCCGAAACGGGCTGTCAGGCCGTGGCCGTTGCCCACCACCGCGACGACAATGTGGAGACCCTGCTGCTCAACCTGCTACGCGGCAGCGGGCTCCATGGGCTCACCGGCATGGACTACCGCCGCGACGGCATCGTCCGTCCCCTGCTCGACGTGTCGCGCCAGCAGCTCACCGGCTACCTCGGCAAACTGGGACAAGACTACGTCACCGACTCCACCAACCTGCAACCCGACGTCAGGCGCAACCGTCTGCGCCTTCAGGTGCTCCCCCTCCTGCGCCAGCTCAACCCCGCCGCCGACGACACCCTGCAGGCCACCATCGAACGGCTGCGCGAGGCCGACCGTCTCGTCTCCGACTCCGTCAGCCAAGCCATCGCCGACACCGTCGCCACCCACGACGACGGTACCGAATCGTTGGACATCAACAAACTGCAGCAGTTCGCCGCCCCGCAACTCACCCTCTTCCATTGGCTCGACAGCCACGGTTTCAACCCTACACAGGCCGACGAGGTGTGGCAACAAGTGCAGGTCGGCAATCTGCGCACCGGCGCCCTCTGGCACAGCCCTGCCCACACGCTCCTCGCCGACCGTGGCCGGCTGTTGCTCCAAGCCCGTTCCGACAGCAACGAGGACTACTTCACCCTCGCGGAAGAGCCTTTCAACGACCCCTCACAAATAGCCCGCCAGCCGTGGGAAGCCACCCTTGACGCCGACCGCGTCACCCTGCCTCTCACGGCGCGGCCCCTGCAACGCGGCGACCGTTTCCAGCCCTACGGCATGCGGGGCAGCAAACTGGTGAGCGACTTCCTGACCGACCTCAAACTCTCGCGTTTCGACCGCCAGCGCCAGCGCGCCCTCTGCGACGCCACCGGCCGCATCGTATGGTTGCCGGGGCTCCGCACCGACCAACGCTGCGCCGTCCGCCCCGACCGCACCACCCGCCTGCTGCGCATACGCTGGCACACCGGCGAACACTGAAGACGGCGTTTCGGAATTCCGGGACGCCGTTTCTGCAAGGTCCTTTCTGCAGAACGAAAACGGAGATAGTCGTGCCTATATCCGTTTTCGTCACGAACAAATGCGTTTTCAGCGGCTATTTCCAGACTTTCCAGAATCTCGGAGTTGGCTCTGTTTCCGCTCTCACAGATATGGCACACATGTGTTCCAACTGCTGTTCATTGGAAACGCGGTATAGTGCGGCCGGTTCAATCATAGACATAGATGAGAACGGTGAATATGCTGAAAACATAGTTATCCTCAATCCCGCCGACGTGAACCGCCACCACAGGGCCGACTCGGCCGTCATCAAGGCGATGAAGTAAGCATTGTAATAATTTAACGAAATTGGCAGCGGAAAACTTGGAGTTTCCCGCCGCTTTTTAGTATCTTTGTAACCCTATATGCGAACTAGCCAAAAGAACGATAATCAAGATTAACAATATGAGATACGTAGTTTCAAGCACATTGCTTTATAGCCGCCTGCAGAACGTGGAGCGCGTGATTTTGTCGAAAAACAGTATAGCCATCCTGTCGTGCTTCCTGTTCGACATCAAAGAAAACCTGTTGGAAGTGACCGCCAGCGACAGTGAGACCGTAATGAAAACGAGTCTGGAACTGGTAGAATCGAGCCAGGATTGCAAATTCGCCATCGACGCCAAGAAATTGATGGACATCCTCAAGGAAATCCCCGAACAACCCCTGACGCTGGACTTCAATCCCAACACGCTGCAGTTGGACATGAACTATCAGAACGGCCACTTCACGGTACAGGCCGAGTCGGGCGATGAATTCCCCCTGCCGCGTCCCGCCGAGGGCGAGAGCCAGGAAGTGAAGCTCGACATTGCCACCTTCAGCAAGGGACTGGCCAAGACCATCATCGCCACCGCCAACAACGAGGCCCGCAAGGTGATGAACGGCGTACACTTCGATATCACGCCCGACGACGTGTCGCTCGTGGCCAGCGACGGACACAAGCTGGTGCGCTACCTTATCAAAGCAGATACCGCCGGCGTGACCACCCGCTTCACCATGCCGCAGAAGCCCGCCGCCATTCTGAAGAACATACTCGACAAAGCCAGCGGCGAAATGACCTTGCGCGCCTTCGGCACCGGCAACGCTGTGGTGGAGACGGAATTTTACACCATTAACTGCCGCCTCATCGAAGACCCGTATCCCAACTACAAGGGTGTGATTCCTCAAAACAACGCCAATGTGGCCGTGCTCGACCGCGCTTCGCTGATTAGCGCCATGCGCCGCGTGATGGTGGTATCGGACAAGACCACAACCCTCATCAAGTTCCTGTTCGAAGCCAACAAGGTGACACTGACCTCGGAAGACATCAACTACGCACAGAGCGCCGAAGAACAGCTGGTATGCCAATACGACGGCCAACCGCTTAAAATGGGATTCAAGGGCAGCGATCTGTTAGAACTCATAGGCAACCTGCAGAGCCAGGAAATGACGCTGAAACTGGCCGACCCCAGCAAAGCCGGACTCATCTTGCCGTCGGAACAGGACGAGGGCACCGACCTGCTGATGCTGCTGATGCCCCTGCTTATCAACAACTGATCCTGTCAATACAGATAACCCCTCTCTGGCCCGCCACGCGCGGGCAGAGATGTATATATAGGCATGAAACTGAAACTGAACAAACCGCTCATCGTCTTCGACCTTGAAACGACAGGCGTGAATGTTGTCCACGACCATATTGTGGAGTTGGCCTACATCAAGGTGTGGCCCGACGGACACGAAGAAGACCGTGTCATCCGCATCAATCCCGGAGTGCCCATTCCGGAAGCGAGCACCCGCGTGCACGGCATAACCGACGATGACGTGAAAGACTGCCCCACCTTCAAAGACGTGGCACACGAACTGGCAGGCATCTTCAAAGGATGCGACCTGGCGGGGTTCAACTCCAACCGTTTCGACATTCCCATGCTCATTGAGGAAATGGCCCGGGCCGGCATACATTTTGACATGAACCATGTGCGCTGCATCGATGTGCAGAACATCTTCCACCGCATGGAGCAGCGCAACCTCACGGCTGCCTACAAATTCTATTGCCAAAAGGATTTGGAAAACGCCCATTCGGCCTTGGCCGACACAACAGCCACCTACGAGGTGCTGCAGTCACAGTTGGACCGCTACGCCGGTACACTGGAAAACGATGTGGACCAACTGGCCGATTTCTCACGGTTAAACCGCAGTGTCGATCTCGTGGGCGCCATGGTCTATAACGACCAAGACGAGATAGTCTTCAACTTCGGCAAATACAAAGGAAGGCCCGTCACCGACGTGCTGCACCGCGACCCGGGCTACTACAGCTGGATTATGCAGGGCGACTTCACCCAAGAAACAAAGAATGTGCTGACACGCATCCGTCTGGAAGAAAAGACAAAGAAGGCGCTGTAACAGCACCAGAACAGTAAACAAAAACCAAAGAACTCACAGTGGAACTGAACGGCAAACATATCGTATTGGGCATAACCGGCAGCATTGCGGCTTACAAGGCCTGCCTGCTCATCCGCATGCTCATCAAGGAAGGGGCCGAAGTGCAGGTAGTCATCACACCGGCCGGCAAGGAATTTATCACTCCCATCACACTGTCGGCACTGACCCACAAGCCCGTCGTCAGCGAGTTTTTCTCACAGCGTGACGGGTCTTGGAACAGCCACGTGGACCTCGGTCTGTGGGCCGACGCCATGGTCATAGCCCCGGCCACGGCCTCGACGATAGGCAAAATGGCCAACGGCATTGCCGACAATATGCTTATCACGACCTATCTGTCCATGAAGGCCCCCGTCATTGTGGCACCGGCCATGGACCTTGACATGTATGCCCACCCCTCCACACAACGCAACCTCCAAACCCTCCGCTCCTACGGCAACGTCATTGTGGAACCGGCCGAGGGCGAACTGGCCAGCCAGCTGGTGGGCAAAGGACGCATGGAGGAACCCGAGAAAATACTTAAAGTGGTGGAAACCGTGCTCACCGACCGCCGGTCGCTGCGAGGCAAGACGGTGCTCATCACCGCCGGCCCCACTTATGAAAGAATAGACCCCGTTCGCTTCATCGGCAACTACTCCAGTGGCAAGATGGGCTATGCCCTTGCCGAAGAATGTGCTCTGCGCGGAGCCAGAGTGGAGCTCGTCAGCGGTCCCACTCACCTGACGACCAAGCATCCTGGTATCCATTGCACCAGAGTGGAAAGTGCCCAGGATATGTATGAAGCGGCCACACGCCTTTTCAATATCGCCGATGTGGGTATACTCAGCGCGGCAGTAGCCGACTTCAAACCAGACCTGCACGCCAACGAAAAAATCAAGCGCGAGGCCGGCAGTCAGCATATCACCCTGGAACCAACGGCCGACATCGCAGCTGCGCTGGGCAAGGTGAAAAAGCCGAAACAAGTGCTCGTGGGTTTTGCCCTCGAGACTAACGACGAGGAAGCCAACGCCAGAGGCAAGTTGAGACGGAAAAATTTCGATTTCATCGTCCTCAATTCACTGCGTGACAAGGGCGCCGGCTTCAACTACGACACCAACAAGATTACCATTATCAACCAGACTGAGGCCAAGCCTTTTGACTTGAAACCGAAAGCCGATGTAGCCAAAGACATAGTAGACGAAATATGCGACCTGCTCTGACTTGTATTATCATCGCCATCCTCCTCCTGGTATGCCCAACCATTCAGGCCCAGGAGCTCAGCGCCCGCGTAGAACTGAACACCCAACGCGTGGAAGGCACAAAAACCAGCGTGTATGACAATCTGAAGGAATCCATCACGCGTTTCCTCAATGAGCGCCACTGGACCAACCAACAGTACGCTCCCAACGAACGTATCAAATGCTCTTTCACCATCAACATCAGCAAATTCAACGAAGAGTCGGGGCAGTTTACCTGCGAAGCTTTCGTTCAGAGCCAACGGCCAGTCTACAACTCCTCCTACACCACGACAATGCTCAATATCCGCGACCGCAACTTCTCCTTCGAGTTCCATGAATTCGACCAACTGGAGTTCCGCGACGACCAAGTGGACAATTCGCTCACTGCCCTGCTGGCCTACTACGCCTACCTCATCATAGGCGTTGACATGGACGGGATGGCCGAACTGGGCGGCACGGAAATACTGCAGAAAGCCCTCGCCGTGGCCAACAATTCCCAAAACTTCAGTGTCAAGGGCTGGAAAGCCTTCGATGACTACAGAAACCGTTTCGGTATCATCAATGACTATCTGGACGGGGCCTTTGAACCCTTCCGCAAAATGCAATATACCTACCACCGGTTAGGACTCGACGAAATGACTACCAACACCGACCGTGCCCGGGCCGCCATCACCGAAGCTCTGGGACAACTTAAGGAAGCCCGCGACAACAAGTCGCTTTGCGCCTGGCCCCAATTCTTCTCCGAATACAAACGCGACGAACTGGTAGGCATCTACAACGGCAAAGGCACGTCAGCCAACAAGCAAGAAATCTACGATCTACTGATCAAAGTCAACGCATCTCAAAGCGCTTACTGGAAAAAACTATTGGAATAAGCCACACGCCCAATGCTCCAAAGCCTGCACATACAGAACTACGCCCTCATAGAGAACCTGGATATCACGTTTTATCCGGGTTTTTCCGTAATCACCGGCGAAACGGGTGCAGGCAAAAGCATCATACTCGGAGCCCTGGGACTCATCCTCGGTCAGCGCACCGATGTGAAAGCCATCAAGCAAGGTGCCAAACGCTGCGTTGTGGAAGCCGTGTTCGACCTTTCACACTTTGGGTTAGAATCCTTCTTCGAGAACAACGGCCTCGACTTCGACGGCGAATGCATCGTGCGCCGCGAAATGACCGACTCCGGCAAGAGCCGGGCTTTCGTCAACGACACCCCCGTTGCTGCCGTACTGCTCAAAGAACTTTCCCCCTACCTCATCGACATCCATTCGCAGCATCAGAACCTGTTGATCAACCAGGCTACGTTCCAACTCAACGTGCTCGACACCGTGGCTGACAACGCAGAGCTGTTGCGCGCTTACTTTAACGCTTATCACATTTGGAAGGATGCCGACCGTGCCCTGCACGACTTCCAAGAACGTCTGGCCCGCGAGCAGAGCGAATTCGACTTCCTGTCATTCCAACTGCATGAGCTCAGCGACGCCCGCCTGCAGGCCGACGAGCAGCAGACTCTCGAAGAAGAATCGCTTATACTCGAAAACGCTGAAACCATCAAGAGCGAACTCTACACCGCCGACGCTGCCCTCTCAGCCGAAGACAGCGGTACGGTAGCCCGCCTACACGAGGCACTGCGCCATCTAAGCAATCTGGCTACCGTCTTTCCCGACACCAAAGCGTTGCACGAGCGCCTCGACAGCGCCATCATCGAGATTGAAGACATCGCACAGGAGATAGCCTCGCTTCAGGAAAACTTCAGTTTCGACCCACAGCGTCTTGATGCAGTGACCGACCGTCTCAACCTCATCTACTCACTTCAGAAGAAATACCGCGTCAATACCGTCAGCGAACTCATCGAAAAAGCCCAAGCCCTGCAGCAGCAGCTCGACGGTTTGGAAAACAGTGAAGAAACGCTGGCACAACTGCGTCAGGAAAGCCAGCGCGCCCTCTCTGCCGCCACCCAGGCCGCAGCCCGGCTCACCGAGACACGCCAAAAGGCTGCCCGCCGCGTAGAGAGTGAGATGCAGGAACGCTTGCGTCTGCTCAACATGCCGAACATCCGTTTTGAAGTGGCGTTATCCGCCGCGCCCCAGCTGCAGGAGAGCGGAGCCGACCAGGTGCAATTCCTTTTCAGTGCCAACAAGAACACGCCCCTACAGGACCTGTCGCTCATAGCCTCCGGTGGAGAGATTGCCCGCGTCATGCTGTCGCTCAAAGCCATGTTGGCCGACAGCACCAGCCAGTCCACCGTCATCTTCGACGAGATAGACACCGGCGTATCCGGACAAACAGCCGAGCAGATGGCCCGCATGATGAAAGCCATGAGCCACAACGGCCGCCAGGTCATCAGTATCACCCACCTGCCGCAGATTGCCGCCCATGGCGAGCACCATTACAAGGTCTACAAGGAAGACCACGCTGAAACCACTGCCACACACATACGCCAGCTATCGCCCGATGAACGTGTCACAGAGATAGCTCAACTGCTCAGCGGGACACAGCTCACCGAAGCCGCACTCAACAACGCCCGCGAACTGCTGGCCAACTCATAGAAAACCATAAAAGCCCTATAGCAAGATGAAACCATATCTTATCATAGCCATCTGCCTCCTTCTGCCGCTGACGACAACAGCCAAAGACAAGAACAAAGGCAACCAACTGCCCAAAGTGACATCCTACGACCGCGAGGGGAAACCCCTGCACGAAGGTGTCGCTTTTTTTATATCCTCCGATGGCGACGTGCTTACCACCTACACGGCGCTCCAGGATGCCTGGTCGGCCGATGTGACCGACGCCAAAGGCAAGCATTGGAAAGTTGAGCGCGTCTATGGCGCCAGCGACCTCTACGACATGGTAAAGCTTCGCACCGACTGTGCCAAAGCCAATGCCTACAAGTTGAGTGAGAATCAGCCGAAACTTAAAGACGCCCTCTTCATCGTCGGCCCCGACGGCAAGCAAACACGCGCCACCGTCAACGAGAGTAAGACCTACGAAGGCATCACCTACTACACCTTGGCCACCCCCACCGACGACAGCCAGACAGGCTGTCCCGTGATCAACGACAAAGGCCAGGTGGTGGCTGTCATACAAAAGAATGCCGAGAAAGACAAGTCGCTCAGCTACGCCGCCGACATCGCCGTAGAGAAGGAACTCCACGTCAATGCCCTCTCGGCCGCACTCACTGCGCTCAACAGCATTCACATCCCCAAACAGCTGCCCGACGATGCCAAACAAGCCGCCAGCTACCTCTACCTCATTGCCAAGAACTCCACCGACACCCTCACCTACCTCACCGGCCTGGCCGACTACATCGCGCTCTTCCCAAAGGACATCACCGGTTACGCCGACCGCGCCACCTACTATGCCCAGAACAACCGCTTCGACCTGGCCGAAGCCGACTACGACGCGGCCCTGAAAAACGTGAGCGACCAGTCGGCCGTCCACTACAGCCTGAGCAAACTCATCTACCAGCTCAACATGTACAAGTCGTACCAACAATATAAGGACTGGGACCTGAACCGCGCCCTTTCCGAGGCCCAAACCGCCCAACAGCTGTCGCCTGGCATCCTCAACCAGCTGCAGGTGGGCAACTGCCACTACGCCCTCAAGCAATACCAGCAGGCTCTCGACAACTATCAGGCCGTCAACGCCACCCCGGCCGCCTCGCCCCAGACATTCTTCTACGCCGCCAAATCGCGTGAAATGCTCGACAACGACTCCACCGCCGTGCTCGCCCTGCTCGACAGTGCCATGAGCCGCTTCCACGAGCCATACAACAGCGAGGCCGCCCCCTTCCTGTACCAGCGCGCCCAATACCGCGCCAAGTACGGACAATACCGCCCCGCAGCCATGGATTACCACAACTATGAGCTACTGGTCGGCACCGCACGCCTCAACGACACCTTCTTCTACGAGAAAGAACAGGTCGATCTCCTCGCCCACCAGTATCCCTGGGCCTTGGAAGACATCGACAAAGCCCTGCGCATCAAGCCGAACGAATACATCTATCTCGTCGAGAAAGCCATCGTGCAACTCCGTGTGGGCAATTTCGACGAAGCCACCTACGCCGCCCAACAGGCCATCAAGCAAAATCCCCAGGGCGCCGACGCCTACAAGGTGCTCGGCATCGTGGCCGGCGAACAGGGCAAGAAGGCCGAAGCCCTGCG
>JAGAYH010000041.1 GCA_017940565.1 Bacteroidaceae bacterium
ATACAGGGAAAAAGAAAAACCTGTAGGTCTGAGACCTGCAGGTTTCAATCTCTCTAAGTAGTTAAGTACTGATTATTCAGCAACAACTTCTTCAGCTACTTCTTCAACAGCAGCAGCAGCGCTGTCAACAACAGCAGCAGCAGAGTCAACAACTTCAGCGGCGCTATCAACAACGGCCTCTACAGAATCAACAGCTTCGGTAGCAGCGGTCTTGTTACCATCGCAAGAAGCAAAGCTGAAAGCAGCTACAGCTACAAGTACAAAAAACAACTTTTTCATTTTTCTACTTTTTTAATTTGTAAAACAATCAATTGCTTATAAAACCGGTGCAAAGTTACGCACTTTTTCAATACTGCATCACAAAAAGAGGAAAAAAATCACACCTTTTTTGTAACTTTTTTCGTCTTGCTTAATTATCAGAGTCTTACAAAACCATTTTTTTTGCTGTGATTTGCCCACTTCAGTGCATTTTGCTAACTTTGCAGTGCAAAAACGACTTATTGAAACGAAGCAAATGGACACGATCCTACACAATAAAACGGCTGCTTACCTTACTCTGGGGTGTAAACTCAACTTTGCCGAGACGTCGGCATTGGGCGACAGACTGGCTGAAGCCGGTGTGAGACGGGCAGAAGCGGACGAAGTGGCCGACATATGTATTATCAACACATGCTCCGTTACAGAAACGAGTGACCACAAATGCCGCCAAGCCATTCATCGTATGATACGCCAGCATCCCGGAGCGATGGTGGTGGTGACAGGATGCTACGCACAACTGTCGGCTCAGACTATAGCCCGGATGGACGGTGTGGACCTGGTGGTGGGTATGGAGCAGAAGGGTGACATCCTTAAATATATTAAAGAGCGCTGGCCTTTGCACGAGGCCCAGCGCGACATGAACTGTGCCAGTGCCTTGCACGAGGCCATTGCTGTTCCGCTGAAGGACATTCGTACGTTTGTGCCGTCGTGTTCGCGCGGTGAACGTACACGTTACTTTTTGAAGGTGCAGGACGGTTGCAATTATTTCTGTACTTACTGCACCATTCCCTATGCCTGAGGCCGTAGCCGCAACGGCAGTATAGCCGAACTGGTGAGCCAGGCCCGGCAAGTGGCCGACCAGGGTGGTCGCGAGATAGTGATTACAGGAGTGAATATCGGTGACTTCGGACATACTACCGGAGAAACCTTCTATGAACTGGTGCAGGCTCTGGACCGTGTGGACGGCATCAGCCGCTATCGCATTTCGAGTATTGAACCAAACTTGCTGACGAAAGACATCATAGACTTCTGTGCCCAGAGCCGAGCCTTTATGCCCCATTTCCACATCCCGTTGCAGAGCGGCAGCGACGAGGTGTTGCGGCTGATGCACCGGCGATACGACACGGCTTTCTTCCACGACCGCATTGATTATATTAAAAAGGTTATGCCCGATGCCTTCATTGGCGTGGACGTCATTGTGGGTACCCGCGGCGAAACGGATGAACTCTTTGAGGAAGCCTACCGCTTCTGCGCCGACATTGATGTGTCGCAATACCACGTGTTCAGCTATTCGGAGCGTCCCGGCACGGCGGCACTGCGCATTCCGCACCAAGTGGACGAGAAGGTGAAACACCAGCGGAGCCAGCGTCTTATAGCCCTCTCGGAAGAGAAGCACCGTTCCTTCTATACGAAATACATGGGCAGCATCCGCCCTTCGCTGATGGAGCATGCCCGCCACGGACAGGCTGTCCGCGGATTTACCGACAATTACATACGTGTGGAATTGCCCCGTTTCGAGAATGAAGCACCCGACAACCGGATTATTAATCTCCGTCTCGGTCAATTCAATGCTGACGGTTCAGCCTTGACGGCGGAGCGGATAGAAGAATAACAGGAAACAAAAGCTTGAAAGATGAAACAAATTTCTGTCGTCATACTCAACTGGAACGGCGCCGCCATGATGCGCCGCTTCCTGCCCTCGGTGGTGAAATGCTCGCCTGAGGCCGACATTGTGGTGGCCGACAATGCCTCCACCGATGATTCTCTTCAGATGTTGGCAGACGAGTTTCCCGAGGTGAAAACGGTCGTCTTCGACAAAAACTATGGTTTTGCCGAAGGCTACAACCGGGCTCTGGAAAGTATCACCACGCCCTATGTCCTGCTGCTTAACAACGATGTGGAGGTGACCCCCTCGTGGCTGCAACCGTTGCTGACGTTCATGGATAGCCATCCCGAAGCCGCCGCCTGCCAGCCGAAATTGCTCAGCGAAAGCCAGCGCGACCGCTTCGAATATGCCGGAGCCTGCGGCGGCTTCATCGACTGGCTGGGCTATCCTTACTGCCGCGGCCGCCTGTTCAGCGAAGTGGAGCAGGACCAGGGCCAATACGATGAGCCTCTTTCCGTGTTTTGGGCCACCGGGGCAGCACTGCTCATACGGACGGCACTCTACAAGGAAGTGGGCGGACTCGATGCCCGTTTCTTCGCCCACCAGGAGGAAATTGACCTTTGTTGGCGGCTCAAGAGCCGTGGTCACACTATCTGGTGCATACCCCAAAGCACCGTCTATCATGTGGGCGGTGGCACACTCAACCAGAGTAACCCCAGGAAGACGTTTCTCAATTTCCGAAACAACTTGCTTATGCTCTATAAGAACTTGCCCCAGGGCGAACTGCAGTACGTTCTCATCTGGCGTTACTTCCTCGACCACTTGGCCGCCCTGAAGATGCTCCTCACGGGCCAGGCCGACGAGGCCCGTGCCGTCCGTCAGGCCCGCCGCGAGTTCAACCGCATCAGCAACCAGTTTGAAGCCGACCGCCAGCGCAACATCCATTCTGCCACGGTCGAAAACATTCCCGAAATACACCGCAGCAGCCTTCTTTGGGCCTTCTACGGGCTGCGGAAACGTAAATACAGTCAACTATGACCTCCCAACTGACGCCTGCGCTCTACCTTATACCTTGCACCCTTGGCGACACGTCCGTGGAGCAAGTGTTGCCCCCGTACAACCGCGAGGTTATCCTCCAACTGCGCCATTTCATTGTGGAAGAAGTGCGCACCGCCCGCCGTTTCCTCAAGGCGGTCGATAAAGCCATTGACATCGACGCCCTCATATTTTCTCCTATGGGCAAGCACGCCGATGCCGCCCTCTTCCGCAGCTATCTGCAACCGCTTGTCCAGGGCGAATCCATTGGCATCATCAGCGAGGCCGGCTGTCCCGCCGTGGCCGATCCCGGAGCCGACATCGTTGCCATTGCCCAGACGCTCGGTCTTCGGGTTGTCCCCCTTGTCGGTCCGTCGTCCATCATTTTGGCTGTCATGGCTTCCGGCATGAACGGGCAGAGTTTTGCCTTCAACGGCTACCTGCCCATCGATTCCGGCCGGCGCACGGCCACCATCAAGCGGCTTGAAGCCCGGGCCTGGGCCGAGGACCAGACACAGCTTTTCATCGAGACACCCTACCGCAATGCCCAGATGCATGCCGAACTGCTGCGCACCCTGCGCCCCGACACCCGGCTCTGCGTGGCGGCGGGACTCACCACGTCCGACGAGTGGGTGCGCACTCTCACCGTTGCCCAATGGAAGAAAGAGGCCTTGCCCGACCTGCACAAAACGCCTGCCATCTTCCTCATCCACCGCGGAGCGTTCCATAAGACCAACCGAAACACCGGCGTCACTTCAAAGCACTGAAGTGACGCTTCTTTTTTTACCCCTCCTTCCCCTTTTATCCCTCTCCTTGCCGCAAAGTAAAGGCGGGCACGGTTTCAACCGCGCCCGCCTTCTTTTTGAGATCGAAAAAGAGGTGAAGAGTATCGCGATTCCCATCGAAATACTCTCCTTGAGATTATTATTATACTTTCATTTCCTTATTATGAATTTAGGGCGTTATTTTTCCCAGGGCGACTTTTCCCAGCTGTGGCCTTCCTCCCAAGGGCTCTTCTTGTGGCCGAAGCCTGCCGAGCGGGCATCTTCGTCGCTGCCTTGGGGGTTGCTCAGGTTGATTATCAGTTCGCTGTCCATCAGCCACGGGGCCAGTTTCACCACTTCTGCCTGTGGCTTTTCATATATTTGTTTCATTTTCCTTATGTCTTTTTATATTGTTAATACTGCGATTACTTCATCACCTTCTTGCCGTTGACGATGTAGAGGCCCTTCGTCGGGTTCGTCACGCGGCGGCCCTGCAGGTCGTAGGCCGTCTGTGCATCCTGTGACGTCGTGGCCTGGCTGTTTTCAATGTGTCCGATGCCCTCCAGCTTGTTGCCGAAGTTCAGCACCACGCGGCGTGAGGCTGCCACCACACCGTCGCTGATCTTGAAGTAGCCGCGGCAGGCGTTCACCTGATAGTTCTCCACGTTGGGATAGTAGAGCTGGTCGTCCGAACCCACGAAGAAACTCGTCTTGTCGTCCTTGGCCAGGGGTGCCGGGTCGTACGTTCCGATAAACTGCACCTGGGCCTTGCCTTCGCCCACGGTCACCGTCTGCGGTTCCAGGCTGGTGATGGTCACTTTGTCAAAGTGCGGGTTCTTGATGTTCTCGCCGCTTTCCCACTTCAAGATGTAGGGCTTGCCGGCTTCGATGGCCGTCACCTCTTCGAAGTTAAACTTAAACTCCTTCGTTTCGAGTGTCGAGCTGGCCAGGCCCATGATGGTGGCGCCGGCCAGGGGCGAGTTGGCTATATCCTCGGCCTTCAGGCTGAAGGGCAGGCACAGGGTGTTCCAGTGGCCGTCCTTGAACAGCGTACGGTTCGACAGCGTCACACCGCCCGGAGGTGTGCCGGCCTCGTTGGCGTCCAGACGGCGCACGTTGTTGGCCTTGCCCTCCACCAGTTTGTTGTCCATAAACACCGTGTAGGTCAGATAACCCGCCTTGCCGTCTATGCCGTCGGCGCGCAGGTATTCACCATTGAGACGCGTTGCTGTTCCTGATGTTACAGGCTGGTTCGAAGCGTCGTAAACGGTGCCGTTTCCACCAACGAGAAGATTACACTCTCTAAATGCGTTGTGGTCTCCTTCGGTTTTATCTTTATATAAACCACCCTCTGGAGAATAGATGCACTTGAGGTTTTCACATTCTGCAAAAATATCATGGCTGTGTCCGGTCTTTGTGAGACTTTTAACAGAGAAGTTTCTCAAATCAAGTCTTGTGACAGGGACACCCAGGAACATATATTCAAACCTTTGGTTGCTGGACGTTATAAAATTCGATACGTTCAGCTCGGTTAAACTCCTGCATCCGCAAAACATATTATCCATATACTGCGCCTTATTTGTTTTAAACTTCGAAACGTCCAGAGTTTTCAAGCCTGTGCAAGAATGGAACATGCCTGACATATTGGTTACGTTTTTCGTTGTGAAAGATTTTCCAAACTTGAGCGTCTCTATTTTATAGCATTGGTAAAACATTTGTTGTGTTGTAGTTGCTTTTGCCGAACTGAAGGAAGAAACGTTCAGACCGGTTAAATTTCGACAATCTTTGAACATGCTATAGAAGGTCTTTACCTTGGCCGTATTGAACTTTGATACGTTCAATGTGGTAATGGCCTGGCAATTATCAAACATACTGCTCATATCTGTCACATTGGCCGTGTTGAATTTGGAAACATCCAGTGCATCCACCACGTAGCAGTATTGGAACATACAGCTCATATTCGTTACATTCTCTGTGTTGAAGTGGGAGACATCCAAATGTTTCAGTTTAGTGCAGCCACAGAACATATAGCCCATATTGGTTGCGCTCTTTGTGTCGAAGTGGGAAACATCCAAGGTTTCTAATACCGAACGTCTGTCAGTTTGATGGAACATACTGTGGAAATTAGTCACCTTTCCGGTGCTGAAGTTGGAGACATCCAAATTTTTCAATGCCGAGGTATTGGCAAACATGTTGTTCATGTCTGTGACGTTCTGTGTATCGAAACTGGTGACATCCAGTGTTTCAATTTTTTTGCAACCTTGAAACATCCAACTCATGTCGGTCACATTGGCCGTTTTGAAACTGCTTATATTCAAGTCGGTCAAGTTTTCGCACAAACTAAACATATTCTTCATATCCGTCACGTTGCGGGTGTCAAAATTTGACAAATCCAAACTGGTCAGGGCTTTGCATGAAGCGAACATATAGCTCATGTCGGTTACCTCTGCCGTATTGAAGTTGCTTACATTGAGAGCCTGGACTTTTGAGCAATCTTGGAACATGCTGTTCATCTTCGTTACGTTATCGGTAACGAAATTGGAGACATCCAGTGTTTCAATTTTTTGGCAACCGCGGAACATATTGCTCATGTCCGTTACTTTTTCCGTGTTGAACTTGGAAACATCCAGTGCGGTCACTTGTCGGCAATAGTAAAACATGTTGCTCATGTTCGTTACATTTCTTGTATCGAACTTGGAAACATCCAATGTGGTCACCAATAGACAACTGTAGAACATGCCGTCCATGGTGGTAACCTTTTCGGTGTTGAACTTGGAGACATCCAGTGTTGCCAAAGCATTGTTCTTTGCAATTCCGGAGGAGGTGTCGGACATGCTGAACATATGGCTCATGTTGACAACATTGGAGGTGTTGAATTTGGTGACATCGAGCTCCGTCACTTTCAAACAGGCCTGGAACATGCCTGACATGTCGGTTACCTTTGCGGTATTGAAGTTTGACAGGTCGATGGCCGTCAGACGCTGGCAGTCGTAGAACATGTGGTGCATGGAGGTCACGTCTTCGGTATTCAGGTTGGTCAGACCGGTAATCGTAGTCAACTCGGTGCAGCCGGCAAACCATTCGCGGCACGATGTGGGTTTGTAGTCGGCAAACGATGCGTCGATGACCACCTCGGTGACGTATAAATTGACGACTTCGTTCCATTCGGGAGCTGCGGTGGCGGTGCCGAAGTCGGTGGAGACGGTGGTGATGGTTTGTCCGTTGTACTGGCCACCTGCGGCGTAAGCGGTTTCGTCGTAGGTGAGGTAGAGGGTGGTGTTGTCTTCACACCAGAGGGCCTGCGCTGTTTTTTCAGCACACACATGGAGCACTGCGGTGAGCAGCACTGCTGTCAATAGTAAGATGCGTTTCATTTTTATGTAAACTGTTTTGGTTTGTTTCTTAATCTCTTTTTAATAAAATGGGGTTCGGATAGCGGGTAACCACGTCTGGCCCTGTCGCAAATCCTTAAATGTAAGTTTTCAGCTCTTCGTTCCTTTGCTTGTTTTTAAAATGATATAACAATTAATTTTCCTGCCCTGTTTTTAGGGCGGTGCAAAGTTCGGTATATCTTCGGGAACGGAGCGGCAGTTGAAGTTGCAGATAGCGCAACGCAAGTGTTGCGGATGTGGCTACAGTTCTGTGTTAAGTTGTTGGGAATAGAGGACGAAGAAGTCGCGCACCAGTATGGTGGAGATGCGCATCAGCAGGCGGGTGTCGAGGCTCTCCTTGTCGAAGATGCGATAGACATTGGTGCGGTCGCACGCCAGGCGGCGGGCAAACCAGGTCACGCTGCGCTCCTGCCGGCGCAGTTCCTGCTGAATCTCGTGTCCGATGTGGAGTGCCACGGTTTTTTCTCTGCACGCGCCCGAGTTCCGCAGGCACTTATCTTAATGTTGGTTGGGTGTATGGGAGAAGCGTGGAACTATTGAGCGTTGCCAATAGAAGGCTCTGGACTGCCCTAAGCATGCAACAAACAATAATTGACCACGCCTTTGAGTATGCTTATCCATTGGCACCGCGGGGGTGCGGGAGAAATATAGCACTCTCATGCGTGAGCATCTTTGTCTGCTGTTCATGCTTAGTGAATTGTCCAGATTCTCTACTAGAACAACATCAAACGCTCTCCGTATTTTTCTACGAAAAGATGGGCTGCGGGCTATGAAACCTGCAGATAGGTGCAAAGTTATAAAAAAGTTTTGATATAGAGTGCGTTCTTGCATTAAATATTCTTGTGCTCATTGTGTTACCCTTGTAAAGGGCGTATGCCACGGGTCATTCGTCTCTTCCGGAGACGTGGTGCTCGGGGAATGGTCCGCGTTGGTAGCTACCCGCTTCGCTCGCACCCGCCATTAACCCTATCCGGACCCTCCCGCTATGAAACAAAAGTAGCCCCATAGGGACGGAAGTAGCGTAGCAAAAGTTTAAAGTCGCCCGTTAGGGCAAACGTAACGAAGTGATAGTCCAAAGTTGCCCAACGGGCGAAATTGTCAAAAATTTTTGGAATGTTTTTGGTGATTTTGTAATCCGCTGATTGTCACCGGTTCTCAAATATAGTAAAACAGAAGCGGCGTTTCAAAATTTTGAAGCGCCGCTTCGGCGCGCCGAAGTCCCACTTGTGATTGCCGAAACGGGACCCGTGTCTGGGAAATGTAAAGATTTTTTTGGAAACGGCGCGGTGGGGGAGTGTCTGTCGGGAGGAACATGTGAAGCGGCGCCTCAACCGGTTGTTGGGGCGCCGCTTCGGGGGTTGTGAGAAGAAAGGATGTGACGTTATTTCTTCTTGTAGGATTTCTTGACGAACTTGGCGTTGTTGAGGTACTCGGCGGAGCGGCGCACGCCTTCCATGATGGAGATGGTGCCGTCGGTGCCCTCGAGCTCAACGATGTAGTTCTCCAGCCCGCAGAGGCCGGCGTTCTGGAAGATGGCGTCGAAGCCGAGCATGCCGCTCTGTCCGAGTTCATAGAGGTCTTTGATGTGGAGCATGCGGCAGCGTCCGGGGAATTTCTTGAACCATACGACGGGGCTCTGCTGTGCCATGACGCACCAGTAGACGTCCATTTGCCAGAACATGTTTTCGGGCTTGACGTTTTTGAGCATGATTTCGATCCACGGGGTGCCTTCGACCTTCTGGTACTCGTGCGAGTGGGTGTGGTAGCCGTAGCTGAGTCCGGCCTGGCGGCAGCGCTCGCCGATGGCGTTGTAGTAGTCGCAGAGAGTCTGGGCTTCCTTGAGGTTCTTGGGCACGGGGCCGGAGGGCGTGACGAGGTAGGTCATGCCGGCAGCCTTGTGGGCGGCGATGGCCTGGTCCCACCACTGGAGGGCGGCGGTGAAGTCGTGGTTGTCGAGCTCCTGCCGGTTGAGGCCGCGTGTGGCGTGGGAGGAGATGGGCTCGAGTCCGGCGGCGATGCAGTCTTGGCGGTACTGTTCGGGGCTGACGCCGTAGAACTTGCCGTTGTTGTAGCTGGCGGCTTCGACTCCGGTGAAGCCCATGTCGCGGAGCTGCTTGAAGACTTCAGCGTGTTTTTGCTGATAGTTGCCGTCGTTGAAGACGGAGCGTATGGAATAGAGCTGGAGGGCCATCTGCTTTTTGGGCCCTTTGGCTTGCAGGCCCAGGCTGCCGGCGAGCAGCAGGGCGATAAGGGAGAATGAGAATATTCTTTTCATGATGTCAATGCGGGTTTAGTCCATGAGTTTGATACGGATGTTGCGGTACCACACGTCGTCGCCGTGGTCCTGGAGGCCGATGTAGCCGCCGCTGCCGTCCTGGCCGCCGCCGATGTTCTTGAGCAGTTCATAGGCGATGGGGAATTCGCCGCCTTCCTTGAACTTGCTGGCCTGGAGCATTTCGATCCATTTCGGTGTCCAGAGGTGGTATTCAAGCACGTTCTGGTCGTTCTGGCCGTGGATGACGGTGCCCTTGAAGACGACGATCTTGGCCTTGTTCCACTCGCCGAAGGGTTTGGCGTTTTGTGGCTTGGCGGGAATCATGTCGTAGAGCGATGCGGCCTGGCGGTTGCCATCGACACCGAGCTGGGCGTCCACGTGGTTGGCATTGTCGAGCACCTGGTATTCGGAGCAGCTCTGCCAGATGGGAATGTATTCCTCCTGGCCTTCGGTGTTCTTGGCCTTGACCTCCTGTGCGAGGTAGAAGATGCCGGAGTTGCCGCCCTTGGAGATCTTGTATTCGAGCTCGAGGGTGAAGTTCTTGAACTTGTGGGCGAAGATGAGGTCGCCGCCGCCTTCTACCTGGGCTTCGCCGGTGCCGGAGCCTTTGAGGTGGATGGCGCCGTCTTCAACATTCCAGCTGGCGGGGGCTTCGGTCATGCCGTAGCCGCGCCAACCCTGGAGGGTCTTGCCGTCGAAGAGGGTGATGTAGCCGTCGGCATCGGCGGCGGGCAGTTCTGTCTGTTCGTTATCGACGATGGCGAATTCGGGCACGGCGGCTTTGGCCGTGGTGTCGCTGCAACAGCTGCAAGCGGCACAACCGCAATTGCACGTGCAGCACTTCTTATTGCCGCAGGAAGCCAGCATGAGCGTGGCGGCGGCTATGATGAACATTATCTGTTTCATTGTGTCTATTGGTTTTAAGAGGTTAAACTACTTTTTGCACGCGCCGCAGCAGAGGGGCTTCACGCGGATGTTGCGGTACCAGACGCGGTCGCCGTGGTCCTGCATGCCGATGAGACCTTCGTGGTTGGGGCCGCCGCAGTTTTTGAGCAGACGGAAGGCTGCGGGCCAGGCTTTCTCAGAGAATTTGCAGTTCTGGAGCATTTCCACCCACTGGGGGGTCCAGAGCTGGTAGGTGAGCACCTTGACGCCGTTTTGCCAGTGCTCCACGGTGCCGTGGTTGACCACAATCTTCGTGGTGTTCCACTCGCCGTAAGGCTTCTGGTTCTGTGGCTTGGCGGGAATCATGTCGTAGAGCGAAGCGCTCATGCGGTTGCCGTCTTTGCCGAGTTTGGCGTCGGGATGGTTGGCGTTGTCGAGCACCTGGTATTCGGGGCAGCTGATGTAGATAGGCTGCAAGCGGCCGTTCTCGTCGGTGGTCTCCTGACCGAGGTAGAAGATGCCGGAGTTGGCGCCTTTGGCCACTTTCCACTCCATTTCAAGGATGAAGTTCTTGAACTTGTGTCCGAAGATGATGTCACCTCCTTCTCCCTTGTCGTCCTTTCCCACGAAGGTGAGGCAGCCGTCTTCGATGCGCCACTTCGAGGGCACCTTGGTCTTGCCGTAGCCGCGCCAGCCGTCGAGGCTGGTGCCGTCGAAGAGGGTGATGAAGCCTTTCTTGTCAATGGGCAGTTGCAGGCGTACCCATTCTTCGGGACCTTGGAAACCTTGTGAACAACGGATTTCTACGGTGTTCTTGCCAGATTTTTTTACTTTAGCTGTGGCCGGGGTGCCCAGCATGAGGGCAGCGCAGGCCAGTGTGAAGATGATTTGTTTCATGATGGTATTGTAATAATATAGTAAGCTCTTGGGGCCGCGCTGGGCTCCAAGAGCTTTGTTGTTAGAGTTCTTACGGCAGTTCGGGCAGTTTGTAGCCTTCGCGGTAAACCGGCTTGATGAGTCGGGCGGCATACTCGTTGGCGTCCACGGGCTCGGTGTATGTGCGGTCGAAGGTGGGGTGTCCGTCCACGATGTTGAACTTGTCCTCGATGATGGTGCGGACCTTGGCCGTGGCGGGGATGTTGGTGAACTTCATGTTCTCGCCGTCCCACTTGAGCCACTGGTTGAGGCTCTGCAGGCGTACGGCGGCCACACCCATCACGATCATTTCGTTCAGAGGTCCGGCTTCGCTAAAGTCGGAGGCTGACTTCACGCGGGTAGCAGGGCTTTCCTTGCAGGCGCGGATCCAGTCTTGCTGGTGGTTGTCGTCCTTGACGATGCGGCAGCGTTCGGGAACCTGCGGGTTGCGGCCGGAAACGAGGAACGGGTTGTAGCCGTAGGTGCCGACAACCATGGTGTCCTTTGTGCCGTAGAATACGGTGACGCCGTTGGGGTCGAACTGTTTGCCTTCAGGCATGTCGATGGGCAGGTTGGGCATCAAGCCGCCGTCGTACCAGTTGAGCTCCAATGGGGGCATGGCCAGGTTCGGCAGGTTAGGACGTGCCGGGAAGCGGTAGGTAATCTTCTGGGCCGATGGGCAAGCGTCGGTCATGAGCATGGTTGAGCTGCCGATGACTTCGCTGGGGTAGCCCAGGTTGAGGCCCTTGAAGGCCACTTGCAGGATGTGGTTGGCCATGTCGCCCAGGGCGCCGCTGCCGAAGTCCCACCAGCCGCGGAAGTTCCACGGGGTATAGATGGAGTGGAAGGGACGGAACTTGGCCGGGCCGATGAAGGCGTCCCAGTTCATGGTGTCGGGCACGGGCTGCGGCTCTTTGGGAGCGGCGATGCCTTGCGGCCAGATGGGGCGGTTGGTGAAGGAGTCGATGCGGGTCACTTCGCCGATTTCGCCGTTCAACAGCCAGTTGAGGGCCTTGCGGGTGCCGGCAGAGGAGGCGCCTTGGTTACCCATCTGGGTGGCTACCTGGTATTTCTCGGCCAGCTTGGCCAGCAGACGTGATTCATATACGTAGAGGGTCATGGGTTTCTCGACGTAGGCGTGCTTGCCGGCCATCATGGCTTCGGCGGCGATGATGGCGTGGGTGTGGTCGGCTGTGGCTACCATGACGGCGTCGGCTTCCTTGAGCATTTCGTCGTAGAGTTTGCGGTAGTCGTTATACTTCTTGGCGTTGGGGTAGCGGTCGAACACGTGCTTGGCATATTTCCAGTCCACGTCGCACAGGCCGATGATGTTCTCGGTTTCCATGGCGCGCAGGTCGCTGGCACCGCGGCCGCCGATGCCGATGCCGAGGATGTTGAGTTTGTCACTGGGAGCCTTGTGACCATACTTCTTGCCCAATACCGTGTTGGGCACGATGGACGATGCAAGCGTCATTCCGGCAATGGCGGAACCGCTGCGCTTCAGAAATTCTCTTCTTGAAATGTCTGACATAATTGTATTAATTATAATGTTAAACTTAGAGTTTGAGTCTTTTCGTGGAGTGTGCGTATTGCACACTCATGTTGCAAATGTATAAAAAAAATGTCATCGGCAGTGGCCATAATGCAAAAAAAAATGAGGTTTCGAGAGCGATAACCTCATTTTTTTCGTTGTGCCTCCGATTTTCCGCCATTTTTTCACTTTTCGCCGATTTGTCTTGTCACTTTTTCAAAATAGACACTGCGCCGGTCGGGCCGGTTGCGGGCGTTGCACAGGGCAAAGCACAGTGGCACGCCCTCGCGGTCGCCCAGATGACGCAGCTGGCATTTGCTGCACGGACTCTTGCTCCACGGCCCTGCCATGGCGCGGCATACGGCGGTGGTGCCGTCGGGCAGGGCGGCGGTGGTGCCGGGGCTGAGGAGTTGCAGACGGTTGACGGGAAGGTTGGCTGCGGGAGTGGCTCCCGGTTGACTGATGTTTGTTTTCATGGTTGTTTGGTTTTTATGTTAGTACGCTGCAAAATTATCTTTCTGGAGCGACAAAGGGCGTCACATGGCCTGTTTGGAGTGTTAAAAATGGCGTGAAGTCGGAACGAAAACGGTGTTGGCCGTGACGAAAACGGCGTTGGTTTTTTCTAAGTCCGTTTTCGTTTCTCCGGAGGGAATGTAGATGCAAAGGCGGCGCCTCGACATTTCGAGACGCCGCCTTGTTTTTCCGGGACGTGACCTCTGAGGTCCGTGGGGCGTTGGGTCAGGGCAGCAGTTCGGCCACCTTTTGGGCCAGTTTCTCGCCGCGCAGGTTGCGGGCCACGATGGTGCCGTCTTCTGCTATGAGCACGGTGGCGGGAATGGCGTTGACACCGTAGAGATTGGCTGCGGCGCACTTCCAGCCTTGCAGGTCGCTCATCTGGGGCCACGTGATGCCCAGGTCGCCGATGGCCTTCTGCCAGGCGTCGGCCTTGTTGTCGAGGCTGACGCCGACGATTTCGAGGCCTTTCTTCCGGTAGGTTTTATAGAGCTGCACCACTTCGGGCATGTCGGCGCGGCAGGGTCCGCACCAGCTGGCCCAGAAGTCGATGAGGACGAGCTTGTGCTTGCCCACGTAGTCTGAAAGTTTGGCGGGTTTTCCGGCGGGGGTGGCGAGTTCAAAGTCCTTGTAAGGCTTGCCGGGCATGGTGGGCCCTTGGCGCTCCACCTGGTCGGCGATGCGCTTGATGCGGGCATCGTTTTTGCTGCTGGCGGGCAGGAGGTCGAGCACGCGCTTGAGCTCGTCGGCCTGCATGTTATAGTACACCTGCGGCAAGAGGAACGCGGCGAAGTGGGTGTCGGGGTGGCGGAGCACGTGCTGGCGCATGATGGAGTCTTGCACTTCTTGCAGGGCCATGTACTCTTTCTGGAGTTTCTTCTTGGTGGCCTCGTCAGAGGTAGCCTCGTATTTCTCGGCAATCTCGTGGAGGGCGACGGCATAGGGATGGCACTCTTGGCTCATGGCCGCGAGGGCATCGTTCGACGGGGTGCCGCCTACCGTGATTTTTTCGGTGGCACCGGCATTGCACGTCACTTTGACCGTGCCGCCTTCGAGGAATATGAGGTTGGATTCCTCGCTGCCGACGGCTACGACGGCGGCGAAGCGGCTCGGCTCGGCGCTGATTTCCTTGAATTCAAACCGGCCGTCGGCCAGTTTGACAGAGTCGAGCAGGGTGTTGTCGCGCTGGTTGGGCTCAAAGAGAAAGAGTTTCACCAGGGTGCCTTCGGCAAAGCCCGTGGCTGTGCCGCTGACGGTGGTGGTCACGCGCTGGGCCTGGGCGCCGAGCATGGCGAGCGCCAACAGGAGAGTAAGGCTAATCTGTTTCATTGGTTTGAGATATGAGGGTTTTCAACTTTTCTTCCAAAGCGTTGCGGCGCAGACCGCGGGCGGCAATGCGTCCTTGGGCGTCGAAGAGGATGATGTAGGGCAGGTCGCTCAGGTTATACGCGTTCATCACGTGCTGCTGTTGTCCTTCGGCTACCTTGAATTGCGGCCAGTCGGGATTGGTGCGCCGCAGGCTCTTGTTGATGATGGCCGTGTCGGCGTCGAGACAGAGGCTGGCAAACTGCACACCGCGCTGGCCGTAGTTGCGCTTGAGCCGCTTGAGGGGTATCACCTCGCTGCTGCTGGCGGGGATGCTGCCGCTCCACAGGTAGAGCAACAGAGGCTGTCCCTGGCCTGCTGTCTGCGAGAGTTTGCTAGCCTCATCCTCGAGGGTGAGCATGTCGAGGTCAACGAGCATATGGCCGGGCTGTGTCTTGACGGCGTTGTCATAGTATTTCTGCACAGTTTTTATGAGGGCGAGGCTCTTGTATTTCTTCATGCGGTTGAGGATGACCTTGAGATCGTCGATGGGGAATTGCCGGTAGTATTCGCTGAGCAGGAAGATGCCGACCATGTTGTCCGTGTTGCGGCGTGTGAACTCGCAGGCATATTCGGTGTAGCGCTGTTTGAGCGAGTCTCCGCGCAGCCGGGCGGCGTTTTTCTGGTCAGGGGTGGACGAAGAGGAGCCCATGAGGGTGTATTGCTCCACCATCTGGGATACGATGAGGTTGGAGGTGTCCTTATAGTGGACGTAGATGTTGTTGTGGCGCGTGCCGGTGATGTGGTCGGCGCGTTTGCCGCCGGTGAGGCTGGCCCTGATGGTGCCGGGCTCCAGGAAGAAGTCGGCGTTGACGGTGTTGTAACCCATGCCGGTGACGAGAAAGCGGCTCAGGGGCACGGGCGGGGTCTTGCCCTTGAAGGTGAAGGCCCCGTTGCGCACGGTGGCTGAGTCAACGCGCTTCTGGCGGTGGTTTTCTATCGTGGCGAGATAGACCTTCTGGCCGTCCTTGATGTTGATGGCTTTGCCCAGGATGGTGTAGGGCTGTGGCTTCATGGCGTTTTGCATGGCCGCGGCGGCCTTGGTCTTTGCTACGGGCTTCGCGTTAGTCTTGACTGCTGTGCCTTTCTTTTGGACCTGGGCTGCGGGTTTCCCTGCGGGTCTTGCCTTGGCGGTGTGGTTTGACTGGGCCGTGGCTGCCGTCATGACTAATGTCAGGAGCATGAGAGATAGTGCCTTTTTCATTTTCCGGAAAAATAAAAACTCCTCGCGTTGCCGGTAGTCTCCGACCTCGCAAGGAGTTATCGTTTATTGTTTCAAATAAGTTTGCTTATTCTTCGGCTACCACTTCGAACGGTATCTCAACGGATACCTCTTTGTGGAGCTTGACGGTGGCGGTGTAGGAGCCTACCTGCTTGACATCCTGAACGAGGATGAGCTTGCGGTCCACTTCAAAGCCTTTTTCCTGCAGCTTTTCGGCAATCTGCAGATTGTTTACGGAGCCGTAGATGGTTCCCGTGGTACCCACCTTCATGGGGATGACGAGGCCTTCCACCTGGGCGAGCTTGTCGGCCAGGGCCTGGGCTTCGTTCTTAATCTTCTCCAGTTTGTGGGCGCGCTGCTTCAGCTCTTCGGCGAGCATCTTCTTGGCGCTTTCGCTGGCGATGACGGCCATGCGCTTGGGGATAAGGTAGTTGCGGCCATAGCCGTCCTTCACGGTTACGATGTCATTCTTGTAACCCAATCCTATGATGTCTTCTTTCAGAATTAATTCCATGACTTTTCCTCCATGTCTTTAGGGTTATTTCATCAAGTCTGTCACGAAGGGCAGCAGGGCGAGGTGACGGGCACGCTTCACGGCCTGGGCCACGCGGCGCTGGTACTTCAGTGAGGTGCCGGTGATGCGGCGCGGCAGGATTTTGCCTTGTTCGTTGAGGAACTTCTTGAGGAATTCGGGATCTTTGTAGTCGATGTACTTGATGCCGCTCTTCTTGAAACGGCAGTACTTTTTCTTCTTCAGGTCAATCGACGGCGCGGTCAGATATCTGATTTCTGAATTTCTTTCTTCTGCCATGGTTTAGTCCTCCTTGTTTGCTTTAAGTGATTGGCGTTTGGCTGCGTAGGCGGCAGCATACTTCTCCATCTTCACCGTGAGGTAGCGCAGCACGCGCTCGTCGCGGCGGAAGGCAGTTTCGAGTTTCTTGATAAGTGTGGGCTGGGCCTTGTAGCCAAATTCAACGTAGAAGCCGCTCGACTTCTTGTCAATGGCGTATGCCAGCTTGCGCATGCCCCAGTTCTCTTCGTAGAGAATCTCGGCACCGTCAGAAGTCAAGATGTCCTTGAACTTCTCAACCGCTTCCTTCATCTGATCTTCAGACAAAACGGGAGTTAAAATGAAAACGGTTTCGTACTGATTCATACTTTGTTTTTAGTTGATTTGTTAGTAAATTGATATTTTAGCGGGTGCAAAATTACAACTCTTTTCTGATATGGCCAAACTTATGCCTGAACTTTTTCTTTCAATTCCTTGATTCTTTATCTTCCCGGGCCCCGGCCGGTGGGGCGCTCACGATGGAATTTGTAAAGTTTTTTTAGAGAAAATCCGGCGGTTTCGTAATTCGTTGATTTTCATCGGCTCTCAAATATGACGAAACAGAAGCGGCGTTTCGTCATTTCGAAACGCCGCTTC
>JAGAYH010000042.1 GCA_017940565.1 Bacteroidaceae bacterium
AAAGAAAGCTCCGGATTCCGGAGCTTTCTTTTTACTTTCGCTGCGCTACTTTTGCCCCTTTGGGGCGACGATCATTTCATTACTTTCGCCACTTTTTTCAAAAAAATCTTGACAAACTGTCGGCAGAGGTCCCATTTCGGTGCTCACAAGTGGGACTTCGGCATGCAGAAACGGCGTTTCAAAATGACGAAACGCCGTTTCTGTTTGACTATGTTCGAGACCTGATGAAAATCAGCGGTTTATAAAACTGCTGGAATTTTTCTGAAAATTTTTGACAAATCGGGTCTTGATTGGTCAATCCAAAATAAAGTCGTAACTTTGCATCTTAGAAAAAAGGTGACATGTTAGAAATACGCAATTTACATGCCTCGGTCGAAGGCAAAGAGATATTGAAAGGGGTTGACCTCAGCATCGGCGACGGTGAAGTGCACGCCCTGATGGGCCCCAACGGTTCGGGCAAATCGACACTGTGCCACGTGCTGGTGGGCAATCCGCAGTTTACCGTGACGGAAGGCTCCATCACATTCAACGGCAAGGACCTGCTGGCCATGCCGGCCGACGTGAGAGCCTGCGAAGGCCTGTTCATGTCGTTCCAGACGCCGGTGGAGATTCCCGGCGTGAGCATGGTGAACTTCCTGCGCGCCGCCGTCAACGCCAAGCGCCAATATCGCGGCCAGACTCCCATCGGCGCGGCCGATTTCCTGAAACTGATGAAGGAGAAACGTAAAGTGGTGGCCCTTGATGCCGCCCTGACGCGCCGCTCGGTGAACGAAGGCTTCAGCGGGGGTGAGAAGAAGCGCAACGAGATATTCCAGATGGCGATGCTCGAACCGCTGCTGGCCATTCTCGACGAGACCGACTCGGGGCTCGACGTGGATGCCCTGCGCATCGTGGCCGAGGGTTTCAACAAAATACGCAAGCCCGAAACCAGTGCCATCGTCATCACCCACTACCAGCGCATGCTCGACTATCTGCGCCCCGATACGGTGCACGTGCTCATGGACGGGCGCATCGTCAAGACAGGTCCGACGGAACTGGGCTTCCGCATAGAGCGCGAGGGCTTCGACTGGATAAAAGAGGAACTGCACGATGCGTAAGGCCGAAGAACAATATCTATCCCTGTATGCAGAGGCCGAACCGCTGCTGCGCGAGAACAGCACGGACGTGATGAACGCCCTGCGCAGCAAAGCCATGGACGATTTCCGACGGCTGGGCTTCCCCTCGAAAAAGGTGGAACGCTACAAATATACCGACGTGGCCGAGGCCTTTGCCCCCGACTACGGCGTGAACTTGCGCCGGGTGGTCTTCCCCATGGACCCCTACAAGGCCTACCGTTGCAGCGTGCCCAACATCGGGACGGCGCTCTACTATGTGGTGAACGACATGTTCTACGCCTCGCCCGTGGCCAAGCATACGGTGCTGCCCGATGGGGTGTACGTCGGTTCGCTGCGCGACTACGACGCGGCCCGTCCCGGCGAACTTGCCCAATATTACGGCCGACTGGCCGCGACGGCCGACGACGGTCTGACGGCGCTCAACACGGCACTGGCACAGGACGCCCTGCTCATCCGTGTGGCCCGTAACGTGCAGGTGGAGCCGACACTGCAGGTCGTCAATCTCATGCGCAGCGATGTCAATTTGCTCACCAGCCGCCGCGTGCTCCTTATCGTAGAGGACGGGGCTGCGGTGAACCTGCTCTTCTGCGAGCACTCTGTGGACAAGCGCCCCTTCCTGACCACGGCGGTCACCGAAGCCTTCGTGGGCGAGGGCAGCCGGTTGTGTCTCTACGGCGTGGAGGAAACGGAACAAGAGAACCGCCTGTTTGAAAACATCTATATCAACCTGAAACGTCAGAGTCGGCTGGAATATGCCCAGGTGACGCTCCACAACGGTTTGACCCGATGCCGCCTCGACTGCACCTTCGACGGCGAAGACAGCGAGGCCCGCCTGATGGGTGCCGTGGTGGCGGGTCGTGACCAACGGGTGGACAATAATCTGCTCATAGACCACAAGACGGGCCGTTGCCGAAGCGACGTGCTCTACAAATACGTGCTCGACGACCATTCACGCGGAGCCTTTGCCGGCAAAGTGCTGGTGCGGCAGGACGCACAGCGCACAGACTCGCAGGAAACGAATGCCAACCTTTGCGTGTCGCCTGAAGCCCGCATGTTTACGCAACCGATGCTGGAGATTTACGCCGACGATGTGAAGTGCAACCACGGCAGCACCGTGGGCCAGTTGGACCAGACGGCTCTCTTCTACATGGCGCAGCGTGGCATACGGCCCGAGGAGGCCCGCCTGCTGCTGCAGCACGCTTTTGTGAACGAAGTCATCCAGCAAATACGTCTCGAGCCCCTGCGCGAACGTCTTTCGGCCATGGTGGAGCACCGCTTCCGTCACGGCGCCGGTGCCTGCGGCGACTGCAACCTTTGTGGTAATTCATAATGATAGAAGGTGATGAACAGAGAAGATTTCAAGATACTCGATACGAAGATCTACGGCAAACCGCTGGTGTATCTCGACAACGCGGCCACGACGCAAAAGCCGCAGTGTGTCGTTGACGCCGAGCGCGAACTATATATGACAATGAACGCCAACGTCCATCGTGGGGTGCACTACCTGTCGGAGCAGATGACCGAACGTATGGAACAGGCTCGCGACCGCGTGCGCCGCTTCATCGGGGCCGACAAGGTGAGCGAAATCATCTTTACACGCGGCACCACGGAGAGCATCAATTTGGTGGCATCCTCGTTCGGCGAACTGTTGCACGAGGGTGATGAGATCATCATCACCGAAATGGAGCATCACTCGAATATCGTGCCGTGGCAACTGCTGCGTGAACGCCGTGGTATCCGTCTGCGCATCGTTCCCATGAACGATGAGGGCGTGCTCATACAGGAAGAATACGAAAAACTGTTCAATGAGCGGACGCGGCTGGTAAGCGTGGCTCACGTGTCGAACGTGTTGGGTACGGTAAATCCCGTGAAAGACATGATACGTTTTGCCCATACGCAGGGTGTTCCCGTTCTGGTCGATGCCGCCCAAAGCATCCCCCACATGAAGGTGGATGTGTTGGATTTGGACTGCGACTTTCTGGCTTTCAGCGCACACAAAGTGTATGGCCCCACCGGAGTGGGTGTGCTCTATGGCAAAGAGCAGTGGCTTGACCGCATGCCGCCCTATCAGGCCGGTGGCGAGATGATAAGCACCGTCAGTTTCGAAAAAACCGAGTTTGAACGCCTGCCATACAAGTTCGAGGCCGGCACGCCCAACTACATCGGCAACACCGTGCTGTCTGTGGCCTTGGATTACGTGGATGCCATCGGAATGGACAAAATTGCCGCTTACGAGCATGAACTGACCCGATATGCCATGGAGCGCATGGCCGAAATTGACGGTGTGCGCCTCTTCGGCACGGCACCGGACAAGGGCGCCGTCGTCTCTTTTCTTGTGGGCAACATTCATCACCTGGATATGGGCACCCTGCTCGACCGCCTGGGCATAGCCGTGCGCACCGGACACCACTGTGCCGAACCCTTGATGCACCGCTTGGGCATTGAGGGCACCGTGCGCGCCTCGTTCTCCTTTTATAATACGAAGGACGATATCGATATGCTCGTTGGTGGCATCCGCCGTGTCGCCAAAATGTTCTGACAAATGTCAAAGCTAAAGTCATTCTTGCATGAAGGGAAAGTAGAGGCCGGTTGCGACGAAGCCGGGCGCGGCTGTCTGGCCGGGAGCGTCTATGCCGCAGCCGTCATATTTCCGCCCGACTATGAAAATGACGAAATCAACGATTCCAAACAACTTACCGGACGCCGCCGCAACGAACTTCGCCAACAGATAGAGCGCGATGCTCTGGCTTGGGCCGTGGGAGTGGTGACGCCGGAGGAAATAGACAAAATCAATATTTTGCGAGCCTCCATACTGGCCATGCACCGTGCACTCGACGGGTTGAAGATGCGCCCGGAAGCCATCATCGTGGACGGTAACCGCTTTACCTCTTATCAAGGTTTGCCATACCAGACCGTGGTAAAGGGCGACGGCAAATACCTCTCCATTGCAGCCGCCAGCATTCTGGCCAAGACTTACCGCGATGACTATATGGCCGCACTCCACGAGGCATATCCTGCATACCAGTGGAATAAGAACAAGGGCTATCCCACCAAGGCCCATCGTGAGGCTATCCGACGCTGTGGCACGACACCCTACCACCGCATGACATTTAATCTGCTGGGCATCGAGGCCCCCGAACTGCCTTTCGACTTTTCGTAAGTATGGAACTGAATATCTTTGAACGCCAGTTGCAACTGATGCTGATGCTTGCGCAAAACCGGCAACAGACGAAAGACGCTATCTGCCGTCTGCTGGGCATATCCACCCGTACGTTTTACCGCTATCTTGATGCCTTCCGGCGCATGGGCTTCGTGGTGGAGAAATCGGGCGAGTACTATCGTCTGGACAAATCGTCTCCATTCTTCCAAAAATTATCTTCTCAGGTCCAGTTCACCGACTCCGAAGCCGTTCTCTTGGGCAATGTGCTCGACTCGGTGGCTGACGGCTCGCCCGAAGTCGTTCATCTGAAAAACAAACTGCTGCAACTCTACGATAACTCCATACTGCAACTCCACCAGGCCGACCCCGTTTTTGCCGAAAACCTGCACCAGCTTTACCGCGCCGTCCGTTACCGCCGTGTGGCCGTGCTCAAGGACTACCGTTCACTGCGCTCCGACTCAGTGAGCGACCGTCTGGTTGAGCCGTTCCAGTTTCTCGGACAAAACGAGGATGTCCGTTGCTATGAGCACAGTTCCGGTCAATGCAAGACGTTCAAGGTGGAGCGCATCGGCCGGGTCGTCATGCTCGACGACGTCTGTTGGAGCCATGAGGACGACCACCGCACCCTCCATACCGACCTGTTCCACTTCAGCGACGAGCAGACTCAGCCCCTCACACTGCGCCTCAATGCACTGGCCAAGCAACTCCTGCTCGAAGAATATCCCGCAGCAGTCGCACAACTGTCGGCCGACGGCGACCATTGGCTCCTCCGCACCCAGGTATGCAGTTGGAAGGGAGTGGGGCGCTTCGTCCTGGGGCTGCCCGGAGCCATCGAAGTGGTCGATTGCCCCGAATTTTTAGATTATCTACGCCAGCAACCGCATTTTTAACAAAAAAACTTTCAAGTGTGACGTAGTCTGTCACAAAAGCCCCGTTCCTTTGCATTGTCAAACCGAAAAAGAACAAGACAATGAAGAAGGAAACATCTGCCGCTTTGACGCTGGCAAACTTTACGACCGATGAACTCCTGTCAGCTCTCGTGCTGAAACTGACCGAACCGCTCCGCAGCGGTTTCGCAACGCTCCTGGCGCTGCCTTCGCGCCTTTCCACCCATTTTTCCAATCGTCTGAAACCCCGTCTGAGCCGTTTCACCGAGCTTTGCTCATGGATAGCCGGACAACCCCTCACCGCGGGCGAGTCGCTCCGCATCCTCCATGTGGGCGTGGCTCTGACGTGTCTCATCTTCCCCGTTGACATGCCCGTTGCCCTGCGTGGCGTGTTCCTGCTGTGGCTCGCCACGGCCCTGTGGCGTTGCCGTCGGATAGCATGAAAGTAAATACGGACAAATAATTATTCATAAATAAAAAAAGGAAAGCTATGAGAAAGTTTTATTACGAATTTGAAGGCATTGATTTGGCAAGAAAATACTTCGCCGACCACGGAAGTGCGACACATGATGCCGAAGAAACTGCCAGAATTATGTTGCGGCAAAAGATGGTGCAAGGCAACGAAATCGTGGCAAACGTCTATTGCGAAGAAAACGGAAGAATAGACAAAGTAGAGAGTTTTACAACAATTATAGTTTACTGATTTACAAATTTTGAAGTCATGATTTTATTGAACGTAATGAACGATTTCTTCAATCTCATTGGCGATTGCATCTTGTTTATTGGCGTAATCGGTGCAATCTTAACCGGTGGCTTTGGCAAAAGTCATAGATAATTTTTTGACTATGGGTAAAAGAAAACGCTATTAAGAAATATCATTGACGTTATCTTCAGTGCCTATTAGTAAAAAGTCTCCCCCAAAAGGGAGACTTTTGTGTAGCTTTTCCCACCCTACATGTTTTCGCAATATGTTTTTTATGAAAAACGTTCTACATATACGTTCTTTTGAGTAATTTTGCTCGTGTATAATCAAAAAAGAATAGCCTATGTAGCATAATCGTTAAAAGACATCAAGATAAGAGGCGTTAGCTTAAATTCTTGTTCTATCGAAATCGGCAAAATTTCACTGAGCAGCAAGATTCTAGGTTGATGTCCGCGTGTATGGCGTGGACTATTGCTCGGATATGCTGCATGGGTGTTTGCCGATACCTGATAGAACGTAGACGAAGCGATTGGTCCACGTTCTTTTATTGTCTATTTCTAGTGACCTTAGGACCAAAAATAAATCATAGTTTAACAATAAAGTATTAAAAATGAAGAAAGTATTGTTTTTTTTGGCATTAGTATTGCCGATGATGTTTTCAAGTTGCAGCAGTGATGACGACAACAGCTCCATGTTCACTATGGAAGAACTCTATGGCAAATGGAGTGCCACAGCAGTAAAAGTAAATGGAGAATGGATTGATATAACAAAGTATCCTTATAATCTAAAGTACTCTATGTCGATTACATTCTATCAAAATGGAACCTACTACGGAAGTGGATATTTTGGAAATGGTTCTGGAACTTACAAAGTTTCTGGGAATACTATTTCGACTTATATTGATGGCGAACTCTACTTCAAATACATTGTAAAAAGTTTGTCTAATGGAATTGGCGAAGTAACAATGGAAGAAGGAAACGGAGATAAGATGGATGTAAGAATCAGAAAGCAGTGAAAAGTATCCTATAAAAAGAAAGCGGGCGAGCCTTCAAGGCTCGTCCGCTTTGGTATTGGTTGACAGTGGATTATTTTGTTATTCCCGTGGCCAGCCCACGGGGTTGTTGAGCAGGGGCACTTGCAGTTCGCCGAGGCCGAGGGCTTCGATGAGAATGTCCTTGTCCATGGTGGCGCGGGGCACGGTGGCGAGTCCGAGGGCGGTGCAGGCCAGGCAGATGTTTTCCGACACGTAGCCGGCGTCCATGGCTCCGAGTTCCATGTGGGGCGAGCGGAATTTACCGAGGTCGCTCACCAGGAGAAGGCTGACGGGGGCTTCGCCGGCGAAGGTCTGGCGTCCGGCCACGGCGGGTCGCAGGTCTTTGGCCGTAATGAGGATGAGGCTGTGGCTCTTGGGCTCGTAGTGCCAGGTGCCGTCGGCGCGGCAGACGAAGACCATGATGTCCTGTGCGTTGATGGCCGAGGGCGCGGTGATGCGTCCGTCGGCGGGGCGGTTGATGCCGCAGGCGGCCCAGAGCAACGTGCCGAGGGTCTGGCTGTCGATAGCCTTTGTGCTGTATTCGCGTATGGACTGACGCTGTTGCAGAGTCTGGCCGAGCGACATTTTCAGCATTTTCTTGGCGTTGGGGGCAGGCAGGCTTTCCACCTTCTGGGCAAAGCCGGCGACTGCCACGAACAGGGCGAGGGTGAGGAAGATTGGTTTCATTGGGGTTACTGTTAAATTGTGGGTTGAAAATTTTTATTACGGATGGTTCTCCATCCACCGGAGGGTGCGGCCGATGGCTGTGAGGCGGTCGACGGGCGGATGGGGGGCGATGCGCAGGGTGTTGTCGAGCGGGACGATGTTGTCCGTCGTCATGTTGCGCAGGCGGAAGGAGGTCATGGGGAAGCGGATGCCCGCCTTGCCCAGCCCATCACCGCAGAGGGCGGCCAGGCGCATCATCCAGAAAGGGACGCGGGGTATCTTGTGACCCAGCCGGGCCGCTATCTGGTTGGCCCATTCTTCGATGAAAACGGGCGGCTCATCGCCGAGGTAGAACACTTTGTTGTCGGTCGCGACGGTGGGTGTCGTCAGGATTTGGTCTATCTGATAGACGGCGTTCTCCACGTAGCCGTAGGTCTTGGTGCACGAGCGGTGGCCGAGATGGACGTAGCGGCGGTGGCGCACCATGTCGAAGAAGTTGCGGTAGGGCACGCCGAACCACGGTCCCCAGATGGACGTGGGGCGCAGCAGGGCCCAGTCGCAGGCGGGCGGGCGGTTCCATACGAGTTGTTCGGTGATGACTTTGCTCTCGCCGTAGCGGGTGGTGGGGGCGTAGTCGTGCTGGTTGCGGGGGATGTAGCCCGTGTGGCAGACGAGCATGGACGAGGTGATGAGCAGTTTCCTGAGTCCGCCCAGCCGTTCGGCGGCGCGGAGCACGTGGTCCACGCCGTCGGTGTTGGCGCGGTAGTCGCTGACAGCCGGTCCGTCGAGGTCGGTGCGTGCGGCCAGATGAATGATGTAGTCGGGCGCAAAGGCTTGGAACGCGGCGTCGAGGGCGTCGTAGTCGAGTATGTCGCAGGCCTGCCAGCAACCGTTGGCCTCCGCCTGCTTGGGGGCGCGGATGTCAAGGTTGAGCACTGCCCAACCTTTCTTCCGGTAGTAGTCCACCACGTTGGTGCCGATGAAGCCGGAGCCTCCGGTGACGATGATTTTCATGATTCTGACAAATGATTTAGTTGCATCACTTTGGAGTATGTCGTGTTCAGATAGAGGTCTGTGGCCGATTGGTATTGTTGCCAAAGAGCCGCTGCGTGTTCTGATGTCTCTTTCACGTCGTCCGCTGTGAGCGATTGGATGAGCTGTATCAAACTTTCCAGTGATTCGTCAATGCCGTAGCCCATGCGGTTTTCTCTTACCTTGTCGGCCACGATGATGCCGTTGGTGGTGATCAGCGGTTTCCCCACAAACATCGCTTCGTAGTATTTGTTGGGTGCGGCAAATCGATGGTTTGGTGTCACCGTGGAATACATGGCATAGATAATGTCGGAGTTGTACATGATGCGCAATCCGTCGGTATAGTTCACCTTGCCGTAATACCTGATGCCCGGATGGTTTTTCAGGTGCTCCAGTTTGTCCACGATAGCTTTGTCACCGTAGCCGGCGATGTTCAGGTTGTAGTACCCTTGCGCGGCACCCTCTATCAGTTCGTCCAGGCAGCGGTTGAAGGTGAAGCTGCCCACGTAAACGAGGGTGAACCGGTCGTTCTGAAACCTGTAGGCCGGATCGTTGTAGAGGAACTCGTTGGAACGGAAGGCCGGAATATTTTGCAGAATGCTGTATTTCCCACTGATGTCGTAAGGAATCTGCCGGATGCGTTCCGGTTCGCAGATGACGATGTGGTCGGCCTGGCTTGTGCTAAAGCGTTCCATGACGGCAAACACCTTGGAAACCAGTGCGCCCTGGTTGTTCAGCGTATCGGAAATCCAGTCGAACACGTCGAAAAGGAGAAAGTTGTGGCGACGGCTCAGCAGTTTGTATACGGCCGCAGGGAAAGCCGCGTCAAGGTCGCAGGCATGGATTTTTAAGTCGTCTTTTAGCAAAAGCAGCGTTTTCAAGATGAACCACATCCATTTGATGCGGTCACGTATGGCCCTCATGCCACCCTGGTTATATCGGCTTCTTACGGGGCAATAAATGGCTCGGGGCAACCGGGACGATTGCCCCAGACGGTCCCAGGCTATTATCGTGTAGTCCAGATGTGCGCGCTCGTAGAAATCAATATATTTCTTTGCGCGCGAGTCGGAGACAATATCGTTGCAACGTATGAGTACAATCATGACCTGACAGTCTTTTTATGGTTTCAAACCTTGAAATCAAGCCAAAGTTACGAAGATTTTTGTGTAACAATCTGCTCTTAGGTCAGAAAAAGTATGGCTCCACTAAAATAGCGGCCTGTCAGCGGCCGGTTTTGCCCCGGGAACTTTCAAAAAAAATTGACAAAACACAGACAGGGGTCCTACTTCGGCCGTCAAAAGCGGCGTTTCAAAAATCAGAAACGGCGCCTCAAAAATTTGAAACGCCGTTTCTGATTTGCTGTTTCTGTGGCTAGATGATAATCAGTGGATTATGAAACTGTCAGAAAATTGGTGAAAAATTTTGACAAACGGACTATTTCAGATAGTCCACGATGCGCTGGCAGGCCAGGCCGTCGCCGTAGGGATTGACGGCTTGGCTCATGCGGCGGTAGGCGCCGGCGTCGTCGAGCAGGGTGGAGACTTCGTCCATAATCTTGTGGTAGTCGGTGCCTACAAGGTGTACGGTGCCGCTCTTGAGGGCCTCGGGCCGCTCGGTGGTGTCGCGCATGACGAGCACGGGCTTGCCCAGTCCGGGCGCTTCCTCCTGTATGCCGCCCGAGTCGGTGAGCACGATGTGGGATTTCTCCATCAGATAGACGAAACTGAGGTATTCCAGCGGTTCAATGAAGAACATGTTGCCGAGGTTGTCGAGCCGCTCGCCGAACACTTGGTGGATGGGGCGCCGCACGTTGGGGTTGAGGTGCATGGGATAGACGAAGTCCACGCCGGGATACTTCAGGCTGAGGTCTTTGATGGCGGTGCACATGTGGATGAAGCCTTCGCCGAAATTCTCGCGGCGGTGACCGGTGATGAGCACCAGCCGGCGCCCGCTGCCGTTCAGGCGGTTGACGTCGTAGCCGGCGGCCTGGAGCACGGCCCTCTGCTCTTCGGCCAGTGTGGGCTCGGCCTTGAATCTTTCGACCACGAAGTGGAGGGCGTCGATGACGGTATTGCCGGTAACGACGATTTGTCCCAGGGCGCTTTCGGCCTTGAGGTTGTTCTCCGAGAGCGGAGTGGGCGAGAAATTGTAGGTGGCGATGCGCCCCGTTATCTGGCGGTTCATCTCCTCGGGCCAGGGGCTGTAGATGTTGTGGGTGCGCAGTCCGGCCTCGACGTGGCCCACGGGAATCTGCTGGTAGAAGGCGGCCAGGGCGGCGGCCGTGGAGGTGGTGGTGTCGCCGTGGACGAGGACAACATCGGGCTGGCACTGCTTCAACACATCGCGCATGCCGGTGAGCACGCGGGCCGTGACGTCGTAGAGGTCTTGCCCCTGCTTCATGATGTTGAGGTCGTAGTCGGGGCGGACGTCAAAGACGCGGAGCACCTGGTCGAGCATTTCGCGGTGCTGGCCGGTGACGCAGACGAGGGTGCGGAAGTGGTCCGTATCCTTTTGAAACTGTTTTACGAGTGGGCACATCTTGATGGCTTCGGGCCGTGTGCCGAAAACGAGGAGTATGGTCTTCATTGTTGTAATTGTGATTTCAGTTCTTTTATGATGGTTTCTATTCCGGCCAGATGTTCAGCGTTGTTGCGGCCGAGCCATTGCTTGACGCGGGCGCTGAGCCAGCGTGTGCGGAAATAGTGGAGCCGGTTGGTCAGGGTGTGCTTGGTCGAAATGCCCCGTTTGCCGTTGGTAAGAACGAGGGAGGCCAGCATCTTCTTCTGCGTGTCGGGCGATGTCGGGCGCCCCAGGGTAAGATGGACGTAGCGCAGGTGGCGGTTGAAAATCATATGAGGGCCGAAGCGCTGCACCATACGAGCGTGGATGTCGTTCTCCTCACCATACATGAAAACGTCCTCATCGAACAGGCCGACCTCTTCAAACGGTTGCTTCCGGATGAAGAAGCAGGCGCCGGAAAGGTACATCCAGCGGGGGAGAAACAGGTCGAGTTTGTTACACAATGACGATACTACAGGGGCCGCATAGCCGTTCATGGCGTTGGTGCAGTCGAACGACAGCGGGCTCTTGACGGTATCAGATAGCATTTGTTTCATGCCATACATACAGAGTGCCGTGTCGTTTTCGAACGCTTCAACGGCCGTCTTGAAGACGGGCTCGATGAGCCGGACGTCTGGATTCATAATGAGTATGACCGGTGCCGAGGCCTGGCGGATGCCCACATTGTTGCCCTGGCCGTAGCCGCCGTTGTGGGTGTTATGGATGAGCAGGAGTTCTTGGCCGTAGAGCTGGCGTAGGCGGGCGAACATCCCGTCACTTTCGGGGCTGTTGTCGACAACGATAACCTCAAGTTGTTCCTTGGGGATGTCGCAATGCTGCCACAACGAGCGCAGACAGTCGTAGATGTCGCGCTCCGACCGGTAGGTGACGATGATGACGCTAAGCCTTTTCATGGATTTTGCGAATACGTTGGGGAATGATGCGCTCATGCCATTTGCGCCGGATGAGGAAAACTGCGAATACCAGCCTGACTGCGCTTTTGGCGGGCACAAATCGGCTTAAGAAAATTCCAAAACGCATTTGGGCGTTGTAGATGAAGCCGAGTGTGCGGGAATGGCTTTTGACAACGGCAGCCAGCTGGCTGGAGTAGGCCTTTTCCAGACCGTTGGACATAGTGAAGAAGGCAATGTAGAGGGCGCACAGGTAGAGGGAAAACTGGTATCTGTTCCCGTAGCGCCGCTGCACTTCTTCCCATTGCTTGTTCAGAAAGAACAGATGGCTCTGGCGGTGGCGTTCCGATACAATTTTCTTCGAAATGGAATTGGTGTTGCCGGCAATGCGGTAACCGTAGTCCGGCGCCGTCGGGGCATAGTCGTATTTCAGTCCGCGGAGCAGGGCCTGGATGTTGAAGTCGGAGTCCTGGAATGAGTGTAACTGCGTTTCCCACGTGATGCTGTGGCTGCGCAAGGCGTCGGCTCTATAGATGTTGTTCACTACGACGAACGGCAGGGTGCGTCGGAGGAGGGCGCTCAGGTCGTCTTTATAGACAGGGTAGCCGTAGTCGTTGGTGCCGCCCGTGTGGAGCGTATGGCCGGCGAATGTTCCGGAAGGGAAGACCATGAAGTCGAGGTCGTGTCGCTTTTCGATGGCTTCGATCCGGGTGCGGAGACACGACGGCGTGATGTAGTCGTCAGAGTCGAAAAAGATAATGTATTCTCCCCGGGCGCGCTCCATCCCGATGTTGCGGCACGTGGGCGCCCCTTTGGGCTGCGTGTCGCGATGAAGAATCCGGATACGGCTGTCTTCTTCGTAGTGCTTCAGAAAAACAATGGCTTCGGGGTCGGAGCCGTCGTCGACGGCCAAGAGTTCCCAGTCTTGGAAATCGTTGGCCAGGATGCTGTCGAACATTTCTGCCACCAGTTCTTTCTGGTTGAAGAAAGGGATGACGATGGATAGTGTCGGGCGTTTAGAGTCTTCCATTGATGATGTTTCGGTCTAACACGCCTTTGACGTCATACACGATGCCGCCCTCTTCCTTGAGCATGCTCCGGATGTCTAGCGAGAGGAACTGCTCATGGGCCACGGCTAAGATGATGGCATCATATCGGTGTGCTGTAATAACGGCCAGGTCGTTCTTGATGGTGATCCCGTACTCCTTATTGACTTGATTGGCATTTGCCCATGGGTCGAAGACGGTGATGTTGGGGGTGTACTCCGACAGCGTGTCATAGATGTCGACAATCTTGGTGTTGCGGATGTCGGGGCAGTTCTCCTTAAAGGTTATTCCGAGAATCAGGATGTCGGCATCCTTCACGAGGATGCCATTCTTGTTCATCAGTTTGACGGTCTGGTTGGCCACATAGGCCCCCATGCCGTCGTTCAGTCTGCGGGCGTTTGACATGATGCGCGGCAGGACACCATAGACCTGGGCCTTCTGGATCAAGTAGTAGGGATCGACGCTGATGCAGTGACCTCCGACAAGTCCCGGGCTCAGTTTGATGAAGTTCCATTTTGTTGCGGCCGCTTCAATGACATCGTGAGTGTCGATGCCCATGGCGTTGAAAATCTTTGCCAGTTCGTTCATGAAGGCGATGTTGACGTCGCGCTGGCTGTTTTCAATAATCTTCGATGCTTCGGCTACCTTGATGGATGGCGCCTTGTGGGTGCCATTGGTAAGCACGGAGTTGTACACGCCGTCGACAATGTCGGCCACTTCAGGCGTGGAACCCGATGTCACCTTCTTTATTTTCTCCACGGTATGGAGCTTGTCGCCCGGATTGATGCGCTCGGGGGAGTAGCCTGCAAAGAAATCGACGTTGAACTTAAGCCCCGAGGTCTTTTCAATTACGGGGATGCACTCCTCTTCCGTCACGCCGGGGTACACGGTCGATTCATAGACAACGATGTCGTTCTTGGCAATGACTTGTCCGACGGTCGTGCTGGCACCGATCAGAGGCCCCAGGTCGGGACGGTTGTTCCTGTCAACCGGCGTGGGTACGGCAACGACGTAGAAATTGCATTCGCGAATCATTTCTATATCGGCGGTGCATACAAAGCCGTGCTGGCTGATGGCCTGTCTGAGCAGCTCGTCGGACACTTCAAGCGTGTCGTCATGCCCGTTCATCAGTTTGGCTACGCGCGCCTGGTTCAGGTCAAAGCCTATGGTCTTATATTTGGTGGAAAAGAGTCGTGCCAGGGGCAATCCTACGTATCCGAGGCCTATCACTGCAATGCGTATGTCTTTCGTCATGGTTGGTTTAATTTATATGGGACTTGGTTTCTTCTATATCGGATTTAGTATTTTCTATGTCGGACTTCGTTTCAGCCACGCGGCTTTCGGAGATCTCTGGGATGGTGCCGTCGCACTCGGCCTTGCTCCCTTTTTCCCGAGTCCACGATTCATTCAGCTCAGGATAGAAGAAGATGAGGGTCAGCAGGAGCATCAGGAAGAAGTCCGGGTAAACCTCCATCAGCATCATGAAGAGGAGTGTCGTTGTGCCCAGAAGGAGGGTAAGCGCCGACCGGTCCAAAAAACTGAAAATGCGCCGTGTGGCGGCCACGAGCAGGGCGATGAAGCAGGCGAGCAGGGTGACGCCGCCATAGATAAGGACGGCATAGATATAGTTGTGCGGACCGATGGCAAAGGTGCTCATCCTTGTCAGATACCATTCCTTGTCCACCAGGCCGTAGCCGAAGAGGGGCGATTGGGCCACCATGCGTCCGGCGGCATCCCACATGCCTGTACGGTTGGTGAAGGTCATGTCCTTGCCCAACACATCTTCAATGAAGTACACCGCCAGCTCGTTCTGGTGCAGGCTCTCGCCGCTGAAGACCACGAACACCTGGAACAGCACGTAGGAAACGAAGAATCCCACCAGGACGGCCTTTTGCACTTTTACGAACGGAATGAGGCTCAAGGCGAGGAACAGAATAATGGAGGACAACGATGTCATGGAGCCTACAATGGTCAATGTGACTATGGATATGATGGAAATGGCAATGGTGTTGACCAGCCATTTCCGGCTGTAGTTGATGCACAGCATGCTCGTGATGATGCCGCAGAGGAAGCGGCATCCCATGGAGTTGTAGTTGCCTCCGAGCAGAAAACTGTCGTAGGCGTTTTCGGCGGCGAACATCCAGTTGGGAAATATGATCATTACCGCCAGGTTGACGTAGATGCATACCGAATAGGCTGCGGCTATGGTTTTGAGCAGCAGGCCTGACTGATGCTTGTAGTAGTTGAATAGCAACAGCAGGAGCCATACTTCCATGGCGCGGAACACGGCATTCTGCAGGTCGGTGCCATTAATAAAGGTAAAGGTGATGAGCAGGAAATAATAGAGGGTTACGGCCAGTCCGAAGTATGACATGCGGGGCTCCCGGAGGTAGATGGCGAGCATGATGAAAAAGCTCATGATGGTCAGCAGGAGCACCGCATAGGATACGGGCAGCAGAAAACCGAATACACTGAAAGAAACAGACGTCTGAACTATCAGAAGAAAGCTCATGGCTAAGGGCAAAAGCCGTAATTCTTTCAGGTGAAGTACCATTTCTTAATGTGTCTTATTGGGCAGGGACGTTTTAGCTCCCAGGATTTCTTTAAATTCGGAGGTGTAAGACTCGTTGAATCCGGCGGAGGCCGTCAGCGTGAGTTCACCGAAGTAGGGGCGGCCGTCGACGAGATAGAAGTCGGCACGTATCTGCGGATGACCGGCAGAGAGACGCGAGGCGGCCTGCAGGAGTTTGTCTAGGACAGCGGGCCGGGGGATGGTGTGGTCTCCTTTATGGAAATGGGCCGACGGCACGATGTATTCGGGGTGGCCTTTCCAGTTGCAGTCGTAGACGTCGACCGTGACTTGGCCGGGCTTACGGTCGTAATAAACGACGATATAAGCCGGCTGACCGTTGAAAGCCCATATTTTGTAATCAAGAAGCGAGGCGGAGGTGACGTCCTGCTTGGTGTTGTCAAGCAGTTGTTCCGCCACGATGCAAGGGCTGATTTTATTGTAGTGCGGCTCGGCGAGGACATTTCCTAATTTTACTTTCAACAGCTGATGGAACTTTTTTGTCCAACGGGTGGTGTCAAGTGTGGACTTGTCGCGGCAGATGAGTATTTTGCCGCTGCCGTTGTTGGGCTTCATGACGAATTGTTCCGGCAGGCTGTCCCAGTCGATGTCTTCAGCGCGCTGCCAAACGCCGTAGAGGGGGACGAGCAGGTCTTCCAGGCCGCACTGCTTCACGTATTGGCGGACCCGGTATTTGTCGGCCAGCAGGGGCCACTGGGAGGTGTCGCCGTAGAACTTGAGCCAGTTGATTTTTTCGTTGATGTCGCTGGGATGCTCCCAGTTGAGGTCGCGGTGAAACTTCTGGCGGAAGAAGACGCTGGCGAACAACTTGGGTGCTATTCCGGCCAGAGGGCGGTATATCCTGAATGGGAGTTTTGACAATATATGGACAAGGGCTTTCATGACTTGCGTTGGATGTATTGGACGACTTTGGCTTTTTCGTCACGTTCGAGGGCGAAGAGCCAGATGAACAGGGTGGCCGTCACGACGGATGCTGCCCCTGTGACGAGGAAGCGGACGGGCATCTCAAGATAATTGGTAATGGCCCAGCTCACCAGCACTACGGCCAGCGTCGGCATGAGCAGCCGCAGGAACACGTGCTTGCTGAAATGGGTTATGGACAGGCCGGCCGTGTATTTCAGGAAGGGCAGGCGGGTGAGGGCGCAGACGCATTCGAAGATGAGGTAGCACCACATGGCGGCTTCCACACCGTGTCCCTGGGCCAGGATGAGCCAGAAGAAGGGCAGGGTCAGCACTTTGATGGTGTTGACCGCCAGCGAGTAGTTCCTGATGCGGCCGATGGCCTGATTGGCGGTGCCCAGGCCGATGGTGGTTTGGTCGAGGAGGGCGGAGATGAGGATGAAGCGGCAGAGCAGCACAGTGTTTTCCGGCACTTTGTCGAGCCACAGCGAGAGCACGGCGGGCATCTCGAAGACCAGCGGTATGACAATCATGGAGAGCAGCAGGAATGAATACTTGCTTAAGGCTTCCGCGAGGCGGAGCATGTGCTGGCGGTCGCCGCGGCCCTCGGCCTTTATCAATTGTGGGCTGATGGCATTGACGATGGCTTGGGAGACGAACATGACGGCTCCGAACACGTGTTGGGCAAGGCCGTAGGCGGCGTTGGTGACGGTGCCGAAAAACCGGTTAAGGATGATGGCGACTCCCTGGGTGCGCCCGATGATGCACCCCATGCTGTAGATGGTCCACCCGGCAAAGCCTGTCAGCTCTTTCATGTCCTGGCGGCAGATGTCGGAACGTTTGGGTAACATCACGCTTTCTTCAAAATGGCTGCGGGCCCACAGGGCGAAGGCCAGGTAGTTGAATGCCATGATGGCCACGGTGGTCCAGGCGTAGGCTATGAGACGGTCGGCGCCGTAGGTGAGCAGCCACAGGGCGAAGAAGAGTTTGAAGAAGCCGTCGAGCACGTCGATGATGGAGATATAGACGATGTTTTCGCGGGCGATGAAGAGGGCGCGGTAGGGCGCGGCCAGGAAGGTGACGAAGAGCGACAGGATGACCAGGTAATAGACGTTGGCGGCTATGGCCGTGCGGTCGGGGGCGATGTTGAGAAATCCGTTGAAGAGCAGGGGGCGGATGGCGCAGAGTATGGCCACGAGCAGGAGTCCGAAGAGGATGTGCAGCAAGAGGCTGTTGGAGAACATGCGGCGCACGTGGTTCATGTCGCCTTTGCCGTGGAGGAACGACAGTTGGCGCTGGGTGGTCACGACCATGGCATTGGTCAGGAAGCCCAGCATGGCCACCACGCCGGCCACCAGTGAGAACACGCCGTAGTCCGATTCGCCCAGGGCCTGCAGCACCAGTCGGGTGGAGTAGAGCGACAGGCCGATGTTGATGATCGACCTGATATGCTGTGCCAGCGTGTTTACTATGATGCGTTTCGTCGGCTCCATGAATGATGTTTGAATGCCTGCCTGTGAAAACCGAGGCGCCGTTTCGGATGGTCTAAATGCGTTTTCGTCTTTTTCAAGTCCGTTTTCGTTTCAGTCATCTTGGTCTGTCGTGTCGCCGGGCGCTCTGTGGTTTCGTCTGGAAGGTTGATTGGCTCCGCCCTATTCCGACTGGAACAGGGCTTCCTTGATGTCGTCTTTGATGATATATACTATGCCGCCGAAGGTGACCATGATGAGCATGCCCAGGACGAACAGCATACGCTTGGGCCCGGCCGGTTTCACGGGCACGGAGGCCCCTTTGAGCAGCGTGAAGGCCGGTGTGCGCTCCTGCACTTTGGCGCGGGCGCCGTCGAGCTGGGTGTTGAGCGTGGTGTACTTGTTATACTTCAGCTGCATGTCGTTTTCCAGGTCGTTGCGCTTGGCGCGGTAGCTCTCGAGCACGGGGTCGATGTTGGAGTCGGCGTAGCGGATGTATTTCATCCGGGCCTCCTCGTAGCTTTTCAGGGCTTCGGCTTCGAGTTTGGTATAGTATTCCACGTCCACGCGGGCCTTGTTGGTGCGGTAGTCGATGATGGCCTGCTGCAGCAGACTGGTGGTGGAGTCGGCCATGGTCTTGCAGATGATGGGGTCCTGGTCGGTCACGTTGATGCCGATGACGCCGGTCTTCTTGTCCACGCTGATGAAGATGAGTCCGCGCACGCCGTTGGCCAGTCTGTCGTCTTTCTCGGAGAGATAGTAGGGGTTGAACTGGCCGTTGCCGCTCTTGATGTTCATTTCCTTCTTCTTGGGCTTCAGTTTCCGGATGGTCCAGCTGATGGCCTTGCTCCACCAGGTCGATTTCTGATAGTTCTTCAGATAGTCGTAGTAGGTGGTGCTGATGTCGCCGTCAAGGTTTTTAACGGGCATTTTCCACAGCTTGGTCACAAAGGCGTTGTCGCCCATGAGGTCGGGATAGAGGAAGGGGGAGATGGCGTCGGTGGTCTGGATGTCGCCAAAGTCGATGCCGAACGATGAGGCCAGTGAACTGAGGGCACCGCCCGTGCCCGTGTTGCTCATTTCAGGTGCCAGCTTCACGCTGGTGGAGTAATAGCGCGGTACGCAGATGATGAGCAGGTAGGCCAGAATGGCAGTGGCTGGCCAGAGAATGAAAAACAGTTTCTTGCGGCTCCACACCTTTCTGATGAGTTTGCCCAGGTCTATGACGTCCGATGGTTTCTTGTTTGCCATGATGAATGAATTATCTGTCTGTCCTGTTTATTGTCTTTTTTTATTTGAGAATGTTGGCCAAGGTGGCAATCATGGTGGCGATGGATGCCACACCCGTGCCGATGGTGAGGATTTCAGCCGCATTGGTGTTGCGCTTCGGCTTGCTCGGAACCACGATTTCGCAGCCCGGCATGATCTTGGCCTTGCTGCCCTTGGCTACCGTACCGTTCATGTAAACGATGTGCGTGCCGCTCTTCTTGGCGCGTGAGCCGTAGCCTCCGGCCTGATTGATGTAGTAGCTCAGACGCTTGCCCTTTTCGTAGGCGATGGTGTTCGGGAAGAGCACGTCGCCGCTGATCTTCACCGTACCGTTATATTCGGGAATGATGATGCGGTCGTTCTGGCGAATCACGATGTCGGCGTCGCTGCCGGGGTTGGCCAGCGCCTTGTCCAGCTCAATGCCGACGGCGTAGGTGGTGCCGAGGTCGAGCTTGCTCACGTCGATGGTGTCGTTGCCGCTCTGGCTGTAGGCTAACTTCATGAGGGTGCGCCGGCGGGCCAGCTCGTCTTGCGTGTAAACACGTTCGATACGTGCACCGGCGATGTAGGCTTGGTCGGTCACGCCGCCGGCACGTTTCACGATTTCGCTCAGACGCTCGTTCTCGTTGGAGAGCGTATAGGTGCCGGCAAACATGATCTGGCCTTCAATGGTCACGTTCTGCTGTTCGCTGTAGCCCGGGCTCTTGCGCACGTACACTTCGTCGAATGGCATCAGCACGAAGCCCGGTTCGCCGTCAACGATGAAGCCGTCTTTCAGTGACACCGAGTAGGTGCGTGCGATGACGCTGTCGGTGCTCAGGGCTTTCGGGTTGCTTACGCGGCGGGCGATATCCACTTTCACCGTCGAGGCTGTTTCCTTCAGGCCGCCGGCCTGCAGCACGAAGTCTTCCAGTGTTTCGTTCTCAGCATACTGGTAAACGCCGGGGAACATTACCTCGCCGTGGATGGTGATGGTGCGCTCGATTTGTGCTTCCTGTTTGGTGGGAATGAAGAGCACGTCGTTTTCCTTCAGTGGTATGTCGGCCACGCTGCCGTCCATGATGCCGGCCACGTTGACGCTGATGACTTCGAGGGTGCGGTCGCTCTTCATGCGGTGCATGACGGCGCGGTTCACGAAGGCTTCTTCTGTCAGTCCTTCGGCGTGTTCAATGAGGCTGCGCACGCTGTAGATGTTTTTGCTCATTTGGTACATGCCGGGGCGGAACACGGCGCCTTTCACTTCCACCGTGTTCTGGTAGCGTTGTAGGATGGAGTCCACGCTGACGGAGTCGCCGTCGGCCACATGGAAGACGTTCATGTCGAATTCCTCGACGTTGAATACGGCAAATTCGCGGCCGGTCTTGCGCACCACGCGTACGGCCTTCTTGTAGGCGTCGCCCGTGAAGCCGCCGGCGTATTTGAGCAATGTGCCCAGACTCTCGTCCTTCTTCATTTCGTAGAACATGGGGCGTTTCACCTTACCGGTGATGTTTACCAGGCAGTCGTAGGGTTCCACGCTGATGACGTCGTTGTCGGCCAGGCGGATGTTGCCCGTCAGTTGGCCGTTGAGGATATAGTCGTACACATCGACTGTGGTGATGAGCCTGTTGTTGCGGTACACCTTGATGTTGCGCAGTGTACCCAGGTCGTTGGGGCCGCCGGCCATGTAGAGGGCGTGGAACACGCTGGCAAAGGCCGACAGGGTGTAGGTGCCGGGCACGCTCACTTCGCCCATCACGTTTACGGTGATGGTGCGCGTCTGTCCCACCGACAGTTTCACGCGGCTGCCGCTGTAGCGGGCGCCCAGCGAGGAGCGCAGGCGGGCGTTGGCTTGTTCTACGGTGAGGCCGCTCACCTGTACGGGGCCGAAGCCTTCGATGGTGATTTCGCCGTCGGGCGACACGTTCACCTCATACGTCTTCTGCGAGGCGCCGTACACATCGACTATCACCAGGTCACCGGGCCCCAGACGGTAGTTTTGCGGCGTGGCTATGTTCATGGCTGGCTCGAAGGTCAGGTCTTCGCGGTTAAAGATGTCTCGGCCAAACACCTTGCGGCGATTCTGCTCTTGTTCCTCCAGCAGTTGCTCCAGCCACTGGATGGAGTCTGTCGGCAGGAAAGCTTCGAGTTCCTGTTGCATCAGCATGAAGTCCTCGTCCTCTTCGTCGTAGGTGCGGCGGGCGGTGTTGCCCGTGCGGATGCGGCGCTGGGTACTGCGGTCCATCTTCTGCTTCTTCTCTTCACCGTTGTTGGTGCGCATGCGGCCCGTCACCTGCCGCATCTTTTCGTCTGCAACGGTGCCGAGGCCTTTTTGCTGGATTTCGCGCTCATACTTCTGGCGCACGCGCTGTATCTGCTGTATTTTCACACCGCGTTGCATCAGTTTTGTCACAATCTGTGCCTGCGAGCTGCCGGCTTCTTTTTCCTTGAGAATCAACTGGACGATTTGGTCGTCGGTCATCGTGGACGACTGTGCCAGAGACACGCTGTAACACAGGGCAAATAACAGGAGGCCTGTCAGAAATCTTTTCATATTACGTCGTAATTTTTTGTTTCAAATAGGGTGCGCTTTCGCGCGCATACGTATATACTCAACGGAAAAATTTCCATTTTATTGCAAAGGTACGAATAAGCGAGGGAATAATGAAGAAGTGAAACGGTGATTTCACTTCAAAGTTATTCCGAGCGAGAGTATCTTATCCAAAGGTACGAATAAGCGAGGGAATAAAGAAGAAGTGAAACGTGGATTTCACTTCTTTGGCGGCCTGAATGGGTTCTCGCCGTGTCCAAATGCGTTTTCGTTTTTCCTATATCCGTTTTCGTCGTGCCCAAATGCGTTTTCGTTTTCTCGGGTCGCCCCCTTGGTCCACCACGGCGGCGCGGCGGTTTATGAAGAGGCTTTTGCCTTTCGGCCGGTCGGGGTTGGGCGGTTCGGAGGTTTTTCGTATTTTTGCAAGAACAAAGTAACGGATTAAATAAATTGCAGGATGAATAAAGGAATCGTCATCAAAGGATTGTTTGTGGCCGTTGCCCTCTGGTGCGTCACGGCTGCACTGGGCCAGACGGCCGCCGGTTATGTGGATTTTCTCTACAAATACATGCCTCTGCCCGACCGGGCCGACTACAGCCGCGCGTTCTACGAGAAGAACGTGGCCATGTCGCTCCAGGCGCGCCGGGAAATGCCCTGGGGCAGCCTGGTGCCGGAGCGCGAATTTCGCCATTTTGTGGTGCCGGTGCGTGTGAACAATGAGACGCTGGACAACTTCCGCGAGGTGTTCTACAACGAGCTGAAACAGCGCGTTGTAGGGCTGGGCATGAAGGATGCTATACTGGATGTCAACCACTGGTGTCACGAAAAGGTAACCTACCGCCCCAGCGACAGCCGCACGAGCAGTCCGTTGGCCACGGTGCGCACCGCCTATGGCCGCTGCGGCGAAGAATCGACGTTTCTCGTGGCCGCCCTGCGCACGGTGGGCATCCCCGCCCGTCAGGTCTATACCCCCCGATGGGCCCATACCGACGACAACCACGCGTGGGTGGAGGCCTGGGCCGACGGCCGGTGGTGGTTCCTGGGAGCCTGCGAACCCGAGGCCGTGCTCAACAAGGGATGGTTCAACGAAAGCGCCTCGCGTGGCATGCTGATGCACACCAAGGTGTTCGGTGCCTACGACGGACCGGAGGAGGTGATAAGCCGCACACCCTGTTTCACTGAAATCAACGTCATCGGAAACTATGCCCCCACCGCCATGCTGACGGTGAACGTAGTGGACCGGCGCGGCCGGGCGGTGAAGGACGCTCTGGTGGAGTTTAAACTCTACAACTATGCCGAGTTCTATACGATGGCCCAAAAAACGACTGACAGCGAGGGGCGTGTCTCGCTGACGGCCGGACGTGGCGACATGTTGCTGTGGGTGTCAAAAGACGGGCAGGCCGCTCTTCGCAAAGTGTCTTTCGGAAAAGACCGTGAAGTGACCGTTACGCTCGACGGAAAACCGCTGCCCGTGCGGTTGGAACTGGACATCGTGCCGCCGTCGCCCAGCCCTTCGGTGACAGAGGTGACTCCGGACATGCAGGCAGCGAACAACCGCCGGCTGGCCCATGAGGACAGCATCCGGCAGGCCTATGAGCGGACGATGCCCGTGGAGGCCTGGCGCGGTAACCATCGTGTCATACGCGCGTTTCTGGACAAAGCAGCGGGCCGGGTGATGGCCGACCGTTTGCTGAAGGTAATCTCGGCCAAGGACCTGCGTGATGTGCCGCTGGACGTGCTGATGGACAATATGGAAGACCGGCCTGACACGACGGAAATACATTGCAAGTATGTGCTCTGCCCACGGGTGGAAAACGAGTGGCTCACGCCTTATAAGGCTTTCTTTAGGAAAGAATTTGGCGAAACAATATCCCGGCCGGCCGACCTGGCCAAATGGTGCATGGAACACTTGACCATCGACAATGTCCACAACCCGCAGGGCCTGCGCATGCGGCCGATGAGCGTGTATCGTGAACGGACCACCGACGAACTGGGCCGGAAGATATTCTTCGTCAGCGTGGCCCGTAGCCTGGGCTTCCCTGCCCGCGTCAACGAAGTGAACGGCCAGTTGGAAACCTATGACGCCGGCAAAGGGGAATGGTCGGAAGTGGAGTTTACAAAAAAGCGTGCTGCCCCTTTCTCACGGACAGCACGCCTGAAACTGTATTACCAACCCACGGCCACGTGCAACAATCCGAAGTATTACATTCACTTTACGCTCAGCCGTCTCGAAAACGGACGTGCCCGGTTGCTTACTTATCCCGAGGAAGCCACTTGGCAAAGCGACTTCTCCGGCGGTGTGGAGTTGCAGCCAGGCGAATACCTGCTTACTACCGGCCGGCGCATGGCCAGCGGAAAGGTGTTGGCTCATCTGGAGCGGTTTGTAATTAAAGAGAAGGGCGAGTTGTCATTGCCCCTGACCTTGCGTGAAGAAGCCGAAGGGGTGCAGGTGTTGGGTTCTTTCAATGCCGAAAACAAGTATGTGCCGTTGGAAGACGGCGCCCAAGAAACATCGTTGCTCAGTACCGTTGGCCGCGGTTACTATGTCATAGGACTGGTGGCTCCCAATCAGGAACCCACCAACCACGCCCTGCGCGATATCTCGGCATATAAGGAGGACTTTGAGAAATGGGGCCGCAGGATGATGTTGGTCTTTGAGAGTAAAGATGCCGCCACGCGCTTTAATTTCAGTGAATTTGCCCAATTGCCCAATACGGTGGTCTGGGGCTTCGATGCCAAAGGAAACATGATGTCGGAGATACGCGAACAGATGAATCTGACGTCGCCGTCGTTGCCTGTCTTCCTTATCTGCGACTCGTTCAACCGCGTGGTTTCTGTGCACCAGGGCTATACCATCAATCTCGGCGAGCAACTGTTGAAAGTTATTCGGAAGTTGTAAACCGGCAGCGAGAGCCCTACGCTTTAATACACGCCAATATCCTGGCCACTTCGTCGGCCGAGGTCTCCTTGGTTCCGTCGTCCAAAACGACAGAGGCGGAACCATGAATTTCCGTGGCCCCCGTTTCGTCGAGTATTCTTCTGGCATTGGCCGCATTTACTCCACCTCCGGGAAGGATGGTGATGCGGCCGTCGGCCTGACGTACCAGCCGGTGCAGCATGGCAATGCCTTGTTCGGCAGTGGGTGCCTGGCCTGAGGTGAGTACCCGGCGGCAACCTGTTTCAATGAGTTTTTCCAATGATTCTGCGGGGTTGCGGCAAACGTCGAAGGCCCGGTGAAAAGTGAAAGGCCGGTCCTTCGCCGCCATTACCAGCCGGCGTGTGGCGGTTATGTCTATTTCGCCCTTTTCTGTCAAAGCGCCGCTCACGATGGCATCGGCATAGGGCACGGCGGCCTCAATGTCGTGCTCCATCGCCTGCAGTTCTTCTTCGTTATAGACGAAATGGCCTCCGCGTGGCCGGATGAGCACGTGGATGTGCAGTTTGGGAAAGCGCTTGCGTACCTGATGCAGCCACTCGGCGGGCGGGGTGAGTCCGTCAAGCGGCAGGGCCGAACACAGTTCAATGCGTTCGGCTCCGCCCAGCACGGCAGCTTCCACACTGTGCAGACTGCCGGTGCACACTTCCAGAATGTGGCTCATCTGACTACTTCGATGACGAAATCGGGCGTGTTTATGCCTTCTGGCAGGCCGATGGAAAGTTGTTTGCTACGCTTGTCATACTTATACGTAAGTTTCTGCGTCGTGTCGGCCACGCTGACCACCTTCTTGGGCTTCTTGTCCAAGCTGACGGCGATGGTTTGTGACGGTTTGAGAACATGTAGGAATAGGCTATTGTCCTTTTGTGTGGTCACGCCCCAGTCCTGTTCAGGCAGGTCGGTGGCTTTCGTCTCATAAATGCTCCGGCCGTTCACCTTCATCCACTGGCCGATGCCTTTCAGCCGGTCGAGGGCAATCTGCGGCAGTTCACCGTTGGGCTGCGGGCCGATGTTCAGCAGCAGGTTGCCGCCTTTGGCCGCACATTTGGCAAGGGTTTGTATCAGTTGGCTGACCGGCTTGTAGTTTTGGTCAGCTACCTTGTATCCCCACATGCCGTTCATGGTCAGACACGTTTCCAGCGGCAGACGGCTGATTTCCTGTCCCGACATGCCGGCATTATTCTCTCCCGGCAGGTCGCACTCGAACATCTGGAAGTCTTCTCCCTCGATGGGGGTGGTATGGTGGTTGTTGCCAATGAGACAACCGGGCTTCAGCTGGTGGATATAGCGGTAGAATTCCGGCATACGCCAGTCAAAGGGAATGGAGTCGGCATCGTGGTCCCAGTATCCGTCGAGCCAGATGCCGCCGATGTCCTTGTAATTCATGAGCAACTCGCGCACTTGGTTTTTCATGAACTGGAAGTAGCTGTCGTAGTTGGGGCGTGGCGTGCGACCGGTGGTAAGCCCCGTGCGGCCCAAGGGATAGTCCTCGCGTATCCAGTCAAGTATGGAGTAGTAGAGGTGCAGCCTCACACCCTGTGCATGGCATGCATCGGCCAGTTCGCCCACCACATCGCGGCCGAAGGGTGTGCCGTCCACGATGTTGTATTTGCTTTCGGCCGTCTTGAACATGGAGAAACCGTCGTGGTGGCGCGAAGTGAAGGTGATGTACTTTGCGCCCGACTCCTTGATGGCACGCACCCATTCGCTGGCGTTGAAGCGCAGAGGGTAGAAGCACGTGGCTGCCTTGGCATACTCGTCTTTATTGAGTTTGTTGTTCAGATACCATTCGCCTTGGGCAAACTCGCTGTAGATGCCCCAGTGCAGGAAGATGCCGAAACGGAAGCCCTCGAAGGTCTGGCGGCTTTCCAGATTCTCTTTCGCGGGAACGTAGTCTGCCCGCAAACTCACGCTGGTGAGCACGATTAATATGAGAAATGCAATTCTTTTCATAATCTATTTTTTATTTGTTTATTTCATGGCTTTGATTACAGCCACAATGTCGGCCGAGTCAATGGCCGTGTCGCCATTCACATCGGCTTTCATGTCGCCGTCGGGCATTTCTTTAATGACAGCCACGATGTCGGCGCTGTCAACGGTGCCGTCACGGTTCACGTCGGCGGGGTTAAACTGTTCCACTTCGATAACCACCCATTTGTCGTTCAGGGAGGCCAAACTCCCGTCCTCGCCGAATACGGCATGGCTGGTCCAGTGGGCGCCCTCCGGCGAAGTAATCTTGTGGCCGTCGTTCAGTATCAACTCCTTCCAATTGGAGATGGCTCCTTTGCTCTGTCCTTTGGCTTTCACCGTGGCGCCGTCTTTCACCTGTAGCGTGGAATAGTAGCGGGTGATTGAAGTCCGGGGTTGCTTGTACATGTAGCCGGCCAGTCCCGTTTCGGTGCCTTCGGCCTCCACCGTCACATTGCCGCCGATGGTCAGCGTGTCGTTTGTGTGGTAGATACCGTTCCTTCCGGAGGCTGCGAGGGTGCCTTCGCCGGCTATGGTGGTTTTGCCCTTCAGGTAAATGCCGTTCTGACGGCTGTCACCTGTTGCGGTCACCTTAATGGCCTTGTGGCCGGATGCCATTGGCAGTAGAATGGTCAGGCCGTCTATTTCGCTGTAGATGGCTGCGCCATAGCCGGTGTCGACCGTCGTGCCGGTGCCTTGCAGCGTGCGGTCGGCCTTAAACGTCAGGGTGTTTGTTTCGGGGTCAAAGGAGGCTGAGCCGTAGTCGTAGAATATGCTGGCCGCATCGTGGCAGTTGATGTGCTTCCCTTCAATCCACAGAGCATAATCGATGCATCCTGTGGTTTCCTCCCAATAGTTTATGCCACGTCGGCGGTGTTGAATTGTCCAATTCTTCTTTTGGGCTTTCTTCACCGTTTCCTCGTCTATTTCGTTGCGCTCTGAGGGCGAATTGTGATCTACCAGATGGAGCTTGTTGCCTTTTCTGGCGAAGGGCATGGTTTCAAACAGTGCCGCCATGGCCTCGCGCTTCAGTTGGTTGTTGTTGCAGCTGAAGCAGTCTATTTCGAAGTAGCCGTCCTGGCACACCAGGAGCGAGGACAGCAGGTTGTGCTCGCAGTTGAATATGGTAAGATAGGGGTTTTTGGATACATCGAGCGACGTCAGTTGGTTGTATTGGCAGTAGAGTTCGCTCAATTGTTTTCCCTCGGCCACTTTCAGCGATGTCAGTTGGTTGGAACGGCAGTCAATGGTTTTCAACAGGGGTTTGTCCGACAAATCCAGTGTCTTCAGTTCGTTGTAGCTGCAGTCCAGCGAGGTGAGGTATTTGTGGTTTGCAAGGTCCAGTGTGGTAAACTTGTTGGAATGGCAATCCAGTGTTTTCAGTTTGGTCAGTTCCGAGATGTCGATGGCGTCCAGGTCGAGCGACGGGCATTTGAGCTCGGTCAATTCCGTGAGATAATTGATGCCTTGCAGGCTCTTGACATCCAAATCGGTGAGGTCGAGCGCAGTCAGTTCGTCAAGGGTGCCCTTGTGCCGTTTGGTGGATAGGGTAAAATAGTCCCAGTGGTATTTGCTTTGCGCCTTGATGGCTTGTTGCAGGTTGGTATCGGGGAAATTCTGGCTATCCGTGATATACAGTACTCTTGTGACGGCGACGGTTGTGGCTGTGCTGCCGTTCTCGTTGAGGAATGTCTGTTTGCCGGCATCGAAAGTGTATCGGAAAGAGCACATGCGGTCGCCGCTCACGCCGAATGCTTTCAGTCCCACCGCGGCGGGTGAGTAGCCATTGTTTGTAGATGAACCCGAGAAACTGGCGTAGGCACTGGTAACCTGGAGCTTTCCCAAACTATTGATGGCAGGGATACCTTTGCATTTAACTTCAGAATCTTTTATAATGACCGTTTCGCTTCCATTGGCGCCTTCCAGACCGCTCGACTTGCCACCGTCTATCTCCAGACGGGCATCGTCAATGGTCAGCGTGGCCCCCTTACCCACGGTGATGGCATCCTCCGAACCGCCGGTGATATAGACCGTGGTGTCGCTCTTCAGCGTGGTATTGGCGTTCAGACGGACGGGCGATGAGTCCTCGGCCTTCAGGATGCACTCCATCTCGCACACGATGGTCAGTCCGTTGCAGGTGTCGTTGAGAACGGCGCGGTTGTTCTTGCCCGTGCGCTCAATGCGGACGTTGCGGAGTGTGAGCACTTTGGTCTTTTCGTTGTAAGATACTTTACATTCCTGGCTGGTCAATGCGCGTTTGATGTTGTCGCCTGTGACATTCGAGGCATTTTTGTCAGTTACCTCTACGCCACCCACTTTGATGCCATAATACTTTGCTTCTGTCGGCACGTTGGCGCCTGCGAGAACGATTAGGGTCATGAGTAGGAATAATTTTCTCATATGAATTTTGTTTTATTCTGGTTTTTGTTTTTGCAAAGATAAAGAAATCCTGGATAAAAGAGTATGTTAAATACCAAAAAACAGATTTTCCGGCGGCGATACACCACGGCAGGAGCAGAAAATCTCGAAAATTTTGACATTTCTCCGGCAGAGGTCTGATTTCGTCGCTCACAAGTGGGACTTCGGACGGCAGAAACGGCGTTTCAAAATTCTGAAACGCCGTTTCTGTTTTGGAATATTTAGCACTTGGTGAAATACAAAACTCCTAGTTATGTGGTAATTTTTTTTGACAAAAATATTCCTGCTGACTACTTTCGTATTTTTCTCCCGTTCTGAATATAGAATTCTCCCTTATTCGGATTCGTTATCCTGCGGCCTGTCAAATCGAACAACTTATTGTTCTTTTCTAATTCTTCAGTTTTAATTGAGTTTATACCTGTCACATCCTCTATTTTGTCATCCCATTGGTAAATAATCTGATCGTCTTCTTCACAAGAAATAACAAGTGATTCCCTCCAATAATCGTCGTAGACAGAAAATATAGCACAACTACCTGTTACAACACCAAGTCTTTCATAAAAACTTTGTGGTGGACTATAGATTCTTTGACCGTAAGAACGACGTTCGGCATTATAATAATAAATGGTATAATCTCGGATTTTCATAAGTTTCTTTTCATGTATTACCATTCCTTGACCACCCCATCCCGTTTCAATTAGTTCTTCGTTCGGTGCATTAAAATCAAAAGCCAATACAGGGTAAGATGCCTCATTAAACACCCGGGTGACTATAAGATTATTTGATGAAATCACCTCTCTCAATGCTGTGAAATAAGTAAATTCTTTGTTTTCAGTAGACGTATAAACCTTCTTATACCACAGACCGTTTATCAATGTATCTCCCATGATTTTAATTGTACGCGTAACAACGGGTCCACTTTCAGAAATATAACCCAATTTCCAAACTTTCCCTTCTTTTACAAACGATTTGTAGGAGTAGCCATCTGCGTACAGACTGATACTGTTAAATATAACAATACCTAAAACAGCAAATTTTAAAAACGCTCTATCCATAACAAATACTCATTATTCAATATCTATAGAGAATTCTGCCCCAAGTGGCACTTCAAAACTATTCTTTAACTCTATTTCCTTTTTCGCCTTCAAAGTTACGGTTTTTCCCGAACCTACCGTCACATTACCAACCGGTTTTTTATCGGTGGATGTAATGAACGATGTATCACCATTCAATGACTGGAAGGAAAAATCCGTTTTGCTAAACGCTAACGAATACTCCAGGGTTCGCTGGGCTTTCGCCCCAAATGGCATCGCCGTGCAAAGGCACAGGAGCCACAATGAAATGTTGAGTTTTCTCATTTTGTAGATATTTTTTGATGATGCAAAGTTAGAGAGATGTTTTCAGAACACCCCATACCAAATTTGGTATATTTGCATACCAAATTTAGTATATTTTCTGTTTTCACGCCCTGCTTTTTAGAAAAATCTTGACAACCGGGGGAAGGAGGCCGGATTTCGGCGTTCACAAGTGGGACTTCGGACGGCAGAAACGGCGTTTCGAAATGACGAAACGCCGTTTCTGTTTTGCTGTCTCTGAGACCCGATGAATATCAGCGGATTACAAAACCGCCGGATTTTTGGTGAAAAATTTTGACAAATCCGTCTGTTGGCCGCTCACTGAAATGTGGTAGTGGCGGCAAGGGAAAATACTTAATTTATGGGATTGTAGGCTTGGCCGTACCGTTGTAATTTTGCAAAGTGAAAAAGTGAAAGTTAAACCACATCCAATTGAATAAGCCAAAAAGGCCGCTGCCCGAGTGAGGGAGCGGCCTTTTTTAGTGGTTATTGCAGTGCGCTTTGCAGGTGATGCCAGTCGTCGGCCATCGCCTGCAGCGAGGGGTAGATGCGGTCAGCCCCGGCCTCTGTCAGCACGTTGTCGGGCAGGGGACCGGTGTTGACGGCCACGGTAAAGATGCCGGCGGCCACGGCGGCCTCGACGCCAAGCGGCGCGTTTTCCACCACAAGGGCTTCCCAGGGGCGGACACCGGCTTTGTGAAGGCCTTTCAGATAGGGCTCAGGGCTGGGTTTGCCGCGGGTGACGTCGAAACTGGTGACCATCGTGTCGGGGTGGAACATGCCCGGAAAGGCGTGGTTGAGCCGGCTGAGCAGGCTGCGCTGCCCGCTGCCGGTGACGAGGATGATTTGGAAGCCCTCGCGGCGGACTGTTTGCAACAGTTCCGGAGCTCCGGGCATGACGGGGGCTTCGTCCATGGCGTTGAAACGGCGGGCTTTGGCCTCGTAGATGGCGTGTATCTCCTCGTCCGTGGCGTCGCGTCCCCACTGGCGGCGGGCAAACAGGTTGATAGTGCCGCTGCCCGTGCGCCCTTCGTTCATGTAAACGTCTTCGCGGGTGAGGTGGAGCCCATACTCCCCGGAGGCTCCGGCCCAGGCTCTCACGTGGTTGGGCATGGAGTCGTAGAGCACGCCGTCCATGTCAAAAAGCACGGCTTTGAGCGCGCAGCGCTCAAAGCCGTTCCTGTTCAAATAATGCTGTATTTCGGAGTCACCCATTACTATTACCGGTTCAGTCTTTCACGGATGGCCTTGCTCTCGTTTTCGTAGCCGGGTTTGTTGAGAAGAGCGAACATGTTTTTCTTGTAGGCTTCCACACCGGGCTGGTTGAAGGCATTGACACCGAGTATGCCGCCGCTGATGCCGCAGCCCTTCTCGAAGAAGTAGAGCAACTGGCCGATGTAGTATTCGTTGATGCGGGGCAGCACGATGCGCAGGTTGGGCACGCCGCCGTCCACGTGGGCCAGTTGGGTGCCGAGCTCGGCCATCTTGTTCACTTCGTCCACGCGGCGGCCTTCGAGGAAATTGAGCCCGTCAAGGTTTTCATCGTCGTGGGGGAAGAGGACGGTGTGGTCGGCCTGCTCCACGCTGATGACGGTTTCGAAGATGCTGCGCTCGCCTTCCTGAATCCACTGGCCCATGGAGTGGAGGTCGGTGGTGAAATCGACGGCAGCTGGGAAAATGCCTTTTTGCTCCTTGCCTTCGCTTTCGCCGTAGAGCTGCTTCCACCATTCGGCAATGAAGTGGAGCTTGGGCTGGAAGTTGGCCAGGATTTCAATCTTCTTGCCGAGGCCGAGGTAGAGGGCGTTGCGTGCGGCGGCGTAGAGGGCGGCGGGGTTCTGCTCCACGGACACTTGGCTGGAGGTGGCGCGCTCCATGTCGGCGGCACCCTGCACCAGTTGGTCGATGTCGAAACCGGCGCAGGCTATGGGCAGCAGGCCTACCGGGGTGAGCACGGAGAAGCGTCCGCCCACGTTGTCGGGAATAACGAACGACTTGTAGCCTTCCTTGTCAGCCGTGGTGCGTGCGGCACCGCGGCGGGCGTCGGTGATGGCCACGATGACTTGGCGGGCTTCGTCCTTGCCGCGCTGTTCTTCACACTGCTTGCGAAGCAGACGGAAGGCCAGGGCCGTCTCCGTGGTGGTGCCGCTCTTGGAGATGTTGATGACGCCGAAGCGTTTCCCCTTGAGGTAGTCGCAGAGCTCGTAGAGGTAGTCCTCGCCGATGTTGTTGCCGGCAAAGAGGATGACGGGGTTCTCGCCGCGATTGGTAAGCCACTGGAAACTGTTGCTCAAGGCTTCGATGACGGCGCGAGCGCCAAGGTAACTGCCGCCGATGCCTGCCACAACAATGACGTCGCACTTCTGACGCAGGGTCTGGGCGGTCTGCTTGATGTCGTTGAGAAATTCCGGAGTAAGGCTGCCGGGCAGATTGACCCATCCGAGGAAGTCGTTGCCCGGGCAGGTGCCCTCTTCGAGCGCCTTCAGGGCTTGGGCGGCCTGGGGCAAGTATGATTCAATGGTGCCGGCTTCAAGGAAAGAAGCGGCTTTGCTGAGTTCTAAACGTAAGCTTTCCATTTTTTTACGTATTACTATGTTTACAGTTTTGTTTTATGATTTATCTGAAGGTCTCGGCCAGCCGCTGCATTTCAGCCGCAGGATTGGTGCGGGTGTAGAGCACACGATAGACAGTTTCGAGGATAGGCGCATCGACCTGAAGCTTCTGGTTGATTTCGTGCATGCACTTGGTGCCATAGTATCCCTCGGCCACCATTTGCATTTCTATCTGTGCGCTCTTGACGCTGTAGCCGCGGCCTATCATGGTGCCGAACACGTGGTTGCGGCTGAAGTTGGAGTAGCACGTCACCAGCAGGTCGCCCATGTAGGCCGAGCCAGTGACGTCGCGGTCTGCATTGGAGAGAACGTTGAGGAAACGGCGCATCTCCTGTGTGGCGTTGGCCACCATGACTGCCAGAAAGTTGTCGCCATACTTGAGACCATGGTAGATGCCGGCGGCTATGGCGTAAATGTTCTTCAGAACGGCGCCGTATTCTATGCCGATGACATCCTGGCTCACGCTTGTCTTGATATAGTCGTTGCCAAGGAGGTTCGCGAATGCTTGTGCTTCCAATAAATCGGCACAACCGATGGTCAGGTAGGTCTGGCGGTTGAGCGCCACTTCCTCGGCATGGCTGGGGCCGCCGATGACGATGAGCCGGTTTTCGGGCACGTGGTACATCTGGCGGAAATACTCCGTCACCACCATGTTCTCGTCGGGGACGATGCCTTTGATGGCGGTGACGATGCGCTTGCCGGAGAGCGGCTCCTTGAGTTTCTTGAGATGTTCCTTAAGAAACGGTGAGGGTGTGACAAACACCAGCGTGTCGGAGTTGCGCACGTGTTCGTTGATGTCGGAGGTGAACGTGATGCGTGAGGTGTCGAAACGCAGGCTGGTCAGGTAAGCCGGGTTGTAACCGGTGCGTTTGAAGTCGGCGATGCGGTCGTCGCGGCGCATGTACCAGTTGATGTGCGCTTGTTTCTCAAGCACCATCTTGGCTATGGCCGTGGCCCAACTGCCGCTGGCCATGATGCCTATGCGTCCGCAGGGACTGTCGGCGGCGTTCTTCATGGGATGAGGGCGAGCCAGGCGGCCACTTCGTCCACACTGGGCTTGCGCAGTTCCAACTTGTATTTCTTGAACACTTCGCCTATCTGCTGCTGTATCTTCTGCGGATTGGCGTCCTTGAGCTGGATGACCTGGTTGTAGCCCACCTTGCGGAGCACGGGCACAAGGTCTTTCTCCACGCCCAGAGAGGTGAAGGCTTCATCGCTGTCGCGCGGGGCTTTCTTTTCGGGGCGCATTTGGGGGAAGAACAGCACTTCCTGAATGGTGGCTTCGCCGGTCATGAGCATGGTCAGGCGGTCGATGCCGATGCCGATGCCGCTGGTGGGAGGCATACCGTATTGCAGGGCACGCAGGAAGTCCTGGTCAATGAACATGGCTTCGTCGTCGCCCTTTTCGCTCAGTCGGAGCTGGTCCTGGAAGCGTTCTTCCTGGTCAATGGGGTCGTTGAGCTCGCTGTAGGCATTGGCCAGTTCCTTGCCGTTCACCATCAGTTCAAAGCGTTCGGTCAGGGCAGGGTTCTCGCGGTGTTTCTTGGTGAGCGGGCTCATCTCAATGGGATAGTCGGTGATGAAGGTGGGCTGGATGAAGGTGCCTTCGCAGAACTCGCCGAAGATTTCGTCAATCATCTTGCCTTTGCCGAAGGTCTCGTCCACCGTCTCCAGTTTCAGTTCCTTGCATATTTCGCGCAGTTCGTCTTCGCTCTTGCCGTTGAGGTCGTAGCCCGTCTTTTCCTTGATGGCATCAAGGATGGGCAGGCGGCGGTAGGGTGCTTTGAACGACACTGTGTTGTCGCCTATCTTCACTTCGGTGGTGCCGTTGACGTCAAGGCAGATCTTCTCCAACAACTGTTCTGTGAATGCCATCATCCACTTGTAGTCCTTGTAGGCCACGTAGAGTTCCATACAGGTGAACTCGGGGTTGTGGTTGCGGTCCATGCCCTCGTTGCGGAAGTTCTTGCCTATTTCGTAAACGCCCTCGAAGCCGCCCACGATGAGCCGCTTAAGATAGAGTTCCGTGGCAATGCGCAGGTAGAGGTCCACGTTCAGCGAGTTGTGATGGGTGATGAAGGGGCGTGCCGAGGCGCCGCCGGGGATGCTCTGCAGGATGGGGGTCTCCACCTCCATGTAGCCGTGGCCGTCGAAGAAGGCGCGCATCGACTTGAGCACCTGTGAGCGTTTTTCAAACGTTTCCTTCACGCCGCGGTTCACGATGAGGTCCACGTAGCGTTGGCGGTAGCGCAGTTCGGGGTCTTCAAAGGCGTCGTAGGTCTGGCCGTCCTTTTCCTTCACGATGGGCAGGGGCTTCAGACTCTTCGACAGCAGTGTCAGTTCCTGGGCGTGTACGCTGATTTCGCCTGTCTGGGTGCGGAATACGAAACCTTTCACACCCACGAAGTCGCCCAGGTCCAGCAAGCGCTTGAAGAGGGCGTTGTAGAGGTCCTTGTTCTCGCCCGGACAGATGTCGTCGCGGGTCACATAGACCTGGATGCGCCCTTTGGCATCTTGCAACTCCATGAAACTGGCCTTGCCCATGATGCGCTTGCTCATCATGCGGCCGGCGATGCACACCTGGCGCTGGGGCTCTTCGTCCTTAAACTCGGCCTTGATGTCTGTGGAGAAGGCGTTGGTGGGATACTCGGCGGCGGGGTAGGGGTCGATGCCCATCTGCCTGATTTCGTCCAAACTCTTGCGGCGGTTCAGTTCTTGCTCGCTCAGTTCTAAGATATTCATGTCTTCGTTTCTGTCTTAATTTTGAGGTGCAAAGTTACGAATAAGTGAGTGCAATGCCAAAATGAAAGACCACGTTTTTCAATTTCGGGCCTTGCCGAACGCAAGAAATTTATGTAAAGTTACGATTAAGTGAGTGCAACGCCAAAAATGAAAGACCCGTTTTTCAATTTTGGGCTTTTCCGAACGCGAGAAACTTATGTAAAGTTGTGAATAAACTGCAGCTTATTTGTATCTTTGCCGATGGAAAATCATAAAAACATGGACTATAAGACTTCATACACAAAGGAAGAGATGGCAGAACTGGCCGACTGGTTCGATGCCAATCTCAAGCGCATGCCCGCCTCGCTCGAAATGAACGGGTTTATCCATATAGCCGACCTCCCTTTCACAGTGAAACAGGTGGTGGAGAACCTGCGCAAAGGCCAGGGCAGCATTGCCTTCAGCGGCCAGGTGCACCAGTTCTACCTGCTCCGTGATGCCATCGAGAAGGTGCTCAAGTGAGCGTCGAATGGATGGTATGAATAATGGCGTTTTTTACGTGACGTATTTTTTGTAATTCAGCGGTCGCGCACTTTAACGCTTTTAACTTTTCAATGTTAAAATCCGGGGCCGTTGGTCCGACTTCGGGTTTCAGAAGTGGGACTTCGGACGGCAGAAACGGCGTTTCAAAATTTTGAAACGCCGTTTCTGTTGGGGCAAATTTGGGAGCTGTGAAAATCAACGAATTGTGAGGGGTATTTTTAGTTATGAAAATCGCAACTTCAGAGCGGATGAAGTGGTCGTTTTGTTCACTTGAAAACACTGTCCCGAACCTCAGGTGCGGGGTCCGGGACAGAAACGGGGGATGGCCGATTACAGATGCAGATAGAGTTTGACCGTCTGCACATAGTCTTCAAAGGCCCGGCGCCCCGTGTCGGTCATGCGGCACACGGTGCGCGGCTTTTTGCCTTCGAAGGTCTTTTCGACGGCTATGTAGTCGGCTTCGCGCAGTTTGTCGATTTGTACACTCAGGTTGCCCGCTGTGGCCTGCGTCTGCTCTTTCAGATAAACGAAGTCGGCTTCGACCGCACTCATCAGAATACTGACAATGGCCAACCGCAGTTGCGAGTGCAACAGGGGATCGAGCTCTTTCATTTCTTAACGTTGTATTTGTGGTTGAGATAGTGGCCGGGTATCACCATCATGACGAGCATGGCCACGCCCATGCCAGCCAGCGACCAGAAGGAGTAATTGCCCGCGAAAAACAGGCTGAGCATCCATATGGCGATGCAGAAACCGACGAGCGGCAACCACGTCACCAGGGGTTCACGGATGATAAGCCCGGTGGTGCTGGTGCCGATGGACGTGAGGATGAGCACGAGCGGCATGATGTAAATGGCCGGCATCTTCAGCAGCCAGAAGAGGATGCCCAGCAAGCCCAGGGCGATGCCTGTTACACACCACAACTTGTTGACGGTGTCGCCCGTATAGGTGGTGATGGTGGGCTTGTGGCGGCGGCTGACCCAGTAGCTCAACGGAAACCCGATGACCGGCACCAGCCACCAGAGGAGGTTCCAATGGGCGTCGCGGGTAACGAAGCAGGCCACGCTGGTGGCGATGGCAATGGCTACCGTGGTCCAGCCCCAGACGATGAAACCGTCGCCCGAATGGACGCCGCTGGCCTCTTTCGTCTTTTGAATCATACTCGTGATGACTTCGAGACTCTCAAGCCCCGACATCACTTTTTCTTGTTTCAGATTTTCATTTTCCATGTTTTCTTTTGTTTTGAGTCCACTCGCACGTCTGTCATCGCTCTGCCGGCTTCGGACGACTCACGTCTCGTGGACGGTTTATAAAATAAACCACAAGGGTCAAAAAATGGTGATTGTCCTCTTAGGAGAAACGAATCACGGTGCAAAGGTAAACAAGTTTATTTTATAAACCAAATTTTTCTGCCAGTTTTTATGAAAATTTTTTTGTGAAGGGGGAACAGGGGATATGTTATAAAAACGTCGCCGCTTCAGGATGTGAAGCGGCGACGGATTGGTGTGGGATGTTTCCTGAATCAGTTCTTGATGCTCCGCAGATAGGTCAGCAGGAAGAGCACGCCGACGGCCATGACGATGATGGCGCCGGCTTGTCCGAAGCGGTCGCTCATGAATCCCATGACGAGGGGGAACACCGTTCCGCCGAAGATGCCCGTGATCATCAGTCCGCTCACCTCATTCTGCTTGTCGGGGATCTGCGTGATGGCATTGGCAATAATCAGTGCGAAGATGTTGGAATTGCCCAGGCCCAGCAGGGCAATGGCCACATAGAGCACGGTGCGTCCGGTTCCGTAGAGCAGTACCACCAGGCCGATGGCCAGGAGAATGATGGAGATGACGAAGAATGTGCGTCCTTTCATCATTCGCAGGATGGCCGAGCCGGTGAGGCTGCCGATGGTGCGGAAGATGAAATAGAGCGACGTGGCAAAGGCGGCGTCGTTCAGTGTGATGCCCAACCGTTCCATCAATATCTTGGGTGCCGTGGTGTTTACGCCCACGTCAATGCCAACATGGCAGATAATGGCAATGAAGGAGAGCAGCACCACGGGCACGCCCAGCAGGGCGAAACAGTCCTTGAAGCTGGACGGCTTGTTCTCTGGCTGGCTCTCTACGATGGACGTCATGCCCAGCAGCAGGGTGGCAGCAATGCCTATAACCAGGAAGATGAGGAACAGTACACGCCAGTCGTAGCCTGCAGTGGGAATGAACTTGGTGGCTCCCCACATGGCCAGGATGGGGCCGATGAAGGAGGCTATGGCTTTCAGGAACTGCCCGAAAGTGAGGGTTGACGACAAGTGTCTGTTCCCGGTAACCGAAGCCACGAGGGGATTGAGCGACGTCTGCAGGATGGCGTTGCCGATGCCCAAAAGAGAAAAGGCCACGAGCATGATGCCAAACGAATAGCCCAGCAAAGGGAGCAGCAGCGCAACCACAGTGAGCGCCAATGAGAGCATCACGGTCTTCTTCCGTCCGATTTTGTTCATCAGCATGCCAGTGGGAATGCCGAAGATGAGGAACCAGAAGAACACCATCGACGGCAACAGGTTGGCAGTGGCATCATTCAGCCTGAAGTCAGCTTTCACATAGTTGGAGGCGATGCCTACAAGGTCTGAGAAACCCATGACAAAAAAGCAGAACATCACGGGTATCAGAACTAATCGGGATTGCTTGTTCATGGTGGTAATGCTATTGTTTGTGTGACCGACAATTCGAGCCAGACCGATGATTAGTTGTTTTCGGGACGCAGCTGGCGTACGACAGCTCCGGTGCGCCACATCTCGCTCTCACGCATCTGGCGGAGTTCCTCGTTGAGCTTTTCGCGGTAGTCGGCCTTGGAATTGCTGTCAATGCTGATTTGTGCTTCCTGTCCGCTGGCCACGCTCTGGTAGAGGCGTTCCATGACCGGCTTGATGGCATCGTGGAAAGGTCCCATCCAGTCGAGGGCGCCGCGCTGGGCGGTGGTGGAGCAGTTGGCGTACATCCAGTCCATGCCGTTCTTGCCGACCATGGGCAGGAGTGACTGCGTGAACTCCTCAACGGTTTCATTGAAAGCCTCGGATGGTGTGTGACCGTGCTCACGCAGTGTCTCGTACTGGGCAAGGAAAAGGCCCTGTACGGCTCCCATCAGGGCGCCGCGCTCGCCGGTGAGGTCGGAATAGACTTCACGTTTGAAGTCGGTCTTGAACAGGTAGCCGGAGCCTACGCCGATGCCGAGGGCAAGGGTGCGCTCTTCGGCGCGGCCGGTGGCGTCCTGATAGACAGCGTAGGAACTGTTGAGTCCACGACCTTCGAGGAACAGCGTGCGCAGGGAGGTGCCGCTGCCCTTGGGAGCGACCATGATGACATCGATGTCGGCGGGCGGGATGATTCCGGTGCGTTCCTTGTAGGTGATGGCGAAGCCGTGTGAGAAGTAGAGGGCGTCGCCAGCCTTGAGATGTTTCTTAATGTTGGGCCATTGGTCTATCTGGGCCGCATCGCTGAGAAGCATGCAGACAATGGTGCCACGTTCGGCAGCCTCTTCAATGGAGAAGAGCGTTTCGCCGGGTACCCAACCGTCGGCCACGGCCTTTTCGTAGGTCTTACCGGGGCGCTGGCCCACGATGACGCGGAAGCCGTTGTCGCGCAAGTTGCAAGCTTGGCCAGGGCCCTGAATGCCGTAACCGATGACGGCAATGATTTCGTCTTTCAGCACTTCACGTGCCTTTGCCAATGGAAATTCTTCGCGGGTGGCCACCTCTTCGATGACGCCGCCAAAATTGATTTGTGCCATTTCTGTAATTATTTTTGGTTGTTATCAGTTTTTTGTATTCTTGAATGTGACTGCGCTGTGGCAGACGGTTTCGCCCGTATTCTTCCGGACTAACACGTGCCAGTCGCTGTCTTCGGCTTGTTCCATGAAGAATTGGAGCGTGTCGCCGCAAAGGGTTTCAGAATTGTATGCCAGTTCGATGCGGCTTACTTCACGCCCTTCAAATGAGGATTTCGGAAAGGCGTCGAGAATGAACTCAATGTAGCGGATGCTGTTCACATGGTTGTTCTCATCAATGTCGCTGTAGTAAGTGTGGCGCGTTTCAGCGGCCTGCTCTTTGTTTACGCGGATGCGGCTGAAAGGACGCACGTCGCAGGGCCGGTCCATTTCAATAAAAGGGTCGAACGTGTGTCCGAACAGTCCTTCGAGCACTTGCGGCCGTCGTGTTTCGGCGTCAATCATGGCCCAAATGGTGAAGACGCGTCCGATGATTTTCCCGTTGGCATCAGCCACATCGAAGCAACGGTCGGTGAAGTAGCGGTAGTATTGGCGTATCCATGTGGAAATGGTGTAACGTTCGCCGCGGCGGGGCCACTCGTCCATCTCGAACACGATGCGTGAGAGCACCCAGAGGTAGCGGTGCCCGTCCTTCTCCAGACGGTCGAAGCCGCGTGCTCCGGCGTGGTTCTCGGCGCAGGCCAGCACGTGCTTGCCCAGCACGGCCCACGAGAGGCGTCCCGTGAAGTCGTCGTCGAAAGGCTCTACTGTGTAGGTGAATGAATCTACCTTTTGTACCATGCTTCAGGCTTCGTAACGTTCTTTGCGCTCAGCCAGGTATTCGTCGAGCAGTTCGCGTTTGTTCTTCGTGATGGCAATAGCACCGGAGCGCACGTACTGCAGCACGCAGTCCCATTGCATCAGACTGTTGAACAAGGAAAGTATTTCTTCCGTCATGCCATCCTTGGTCACGATGGCATAGGTGGGGTTCACTTCCACGATTTTGGCTGAATGGATACGGATGATTTTTGAGATTTCACGGTGCTCCAGCATCTTGGGCGTGCTCACTTTGAAGAGAGCCGTTTCCTGGATGAAGATGTCGTCGCTGGTGAAGCATTGGGCGCGCACCACTCCGATTTTCTTTTCAATCTGTCCCACCATCTTGCGTATGGTGTCTTTGTCGCAGAAACAGGTAATGGTGTAGCGGTGCAGGCCTTCGATGCTCGAGGCTGACACGTTGAGGCTTTCAATGTTGATTTGACGGCGGGTAAATACCGAGGTAATCTGGTTGAGCAAGCCGGCCACATTCTCTGAGAATATGATGAGGGTGTAAAGCGTCTTTTCTTCCATGTCGTAGTTATTATATTTCCAGGAGCATGTCGTCTACATCGTTGCCGGGGCAGCACATGGGCAGCACGTTGTCTTCCTCCATGACGGCGGCTTCGAGCAGGTAGGGCCCTTGGGTGGTGAGCATTTGGTTGATGGCTTCATCGAGCTGTTCGCGCTTTGTCACCAGGGCATAGGGTATGCGGTAGGCTTCGGCTATCTTGCCGTAGTCAGGGCTGAGCATGTGAGTGAACGAATAGCGGCGGTCGAAGAACAGTTGCTGCCACTGGCGCACGTTGCCGAGATAGTTGTTGTTCAGAAGTATAATTTTCACTGGGCACTGTTGTTCCATGATGGTACCCAGTTCCTCGATGGTCATTTGCAGTCCGCCGTCGCCTACGAAGAGGCAAACTGTGCGTTCGGGACTGCCGAAAGTGGCTCCAATGGCTGCAGGTAGGCCGAAGCCCATGGTGCCCATGCCGCCCGAGGTGACGATGCTGCGTTTTTGGGTAAAGCGCGAGTAGCGGGCAGCCAACATCTGGTTCTGGCCCACGTCGGTCACCACTACGGCTTTCTCCTGGCTTCGGGTGGCTACGCACTCTATCACTTCACCCATTTTCAGTGGTCCGTTCTTAGGGAATACCTCGGGCTGGATGACAATGCGCTGCTCTTTCTCTTTGTATTCTTCGAAACTCTCGCGCCAGGCTTTGTGACTGTTCTCATTGACCAGTGCCGTCACGGCGGCAATGGTCTCTTTGCAGTCGCCCAGCACGGCCAGATCGACGGCAATATTCTTGTTTATTTCAGCCGGGTCGATGTCGAAGTGTATTTTTTTTGCCTGTCGGGCATAGGTGCTCACCTTGCCAGTGATGCGGTCGTCGAAGCGCATGCCTATGGCGATGAGCAGGTCGCACTCCTGTGTCTTGACATTCGATGCCAGGCTGCCGTGCATGCCCAGCATGCCTACGTTGAGCGGGTGGCCGGTTGGCAGGGCCGAGAGACCGAGCAGAGTACATCCGGCGGGCATGTCGGCCTTTTCAATCAATGTGCGCACCTCTTCTTGTGCATCGCCAAGTTCCACTCCCTGACCTATGAGCACGAGCGGTTTCTTTGCGGCATTTATCATGGCGGCGGCGGCTTCAATGCTGCCTGGTTTCGTGGGCGGTACGGCTTCGTAGCCCCGTTGGAAACCGACGGTCTTTGGCACATATTCCGCCAGTTCCACCTGAGCATTGCGGGTGAAGTCGAGCACCACCGGTCCGGGGCGTCCGCTGCGTGCGATGTAGAAAGCCAGGCTCACGGCGCGGGTGATGTCCTCGGCACTGCGTATTTGGTAAGCCCATTTTGATATTGGCTGGGTTACGTTTACGATGTCGCACTCCTGAAAAGCGTCCGAGCCCAGCATCTGTGCACCCACCTGTCCGGCTATGACCACGATGGGGGTGCTGTCGAGCATGGCGTCGGCGATGCCTGTCACCGTGTTGGTGGCACCAGGTCCGCTCGTCACCAGGCACACGCCTATCTGGCCGCTGACGCGGGCAAAACCTTCGGCGGCGTGAACGGCTCCCTGCTCGTGGCGCACCAGTATGTGGTGCAGCTGGTCGCTGTAGTCGTAGAGGGCGTCAAATACCGGCATGATGGCTCCGCCGGGATAGCCGAACAATGTCTTCACGCCTTCGGCCACCAGACTGCGCATCAGTATTTCGGCGCCTGATATCTTGGTTTTCTTCATTTCCTGATGAGTTATTCTGAGTAATCTGAATATTCCGATTATTCCTATTTCGTTAGTCAATCATTCTGACACCGCCCTTGTCGGCACTGGCCACCATGGAGGCATACACGCGCAGGGCTTTCGACACCTCGCGCTTGCGGCGGAGCGGCCAGATGGGCCGTGCGGCCAGTTCCTCATCGGTCAGTTTCACCTTGATGGTCCGGCTGGGCAAGTCGATGACGATGATGTCGCCGTCTTTCACCTTGCCTATATTGCCTCCTGAGGCGGCTTCGGGCGATATGTGTCCGATGCTCAGTCCGCTGGTGCCTCCCGAGAAGCGACCGTCGGTGATGAGGGCGCACTCCTTGCCCATGTGCATCGATTTAATGTATGAGGTGGGGTATAGCATCTCCTGCATGCCCGGTCCGCCCTTCGGTCCCTCGTGGGTGATGACCACACAGTCGCCTTTCTTGACCCGTCCCCCCAGTATGCCCTCGCAGGCTTCTTCCTGTGAGTCGAACACCACGGCCGGTCCTTCAAAGTGCCACAGGCTCTCGTCCACGCCGGCCGTCTTGACCACGCAGCCGTCCTGGGCTATGTTGCCGAAGAGCACGGCCAGTCCGCCGTCTTGCGTATAGGCATGTTCGAGCGAGCGGATGCAGCCTTCCTTGCGGTCGGTGTCGAGCGAGTCGTAACGGCAGCTCTGCGACCCCATCTGAGTGGTGAATTTGCCTGCCGGTGCGCAGTGGTAGATGCGGTCGGCTTCGGGGCTTATGGCTGTTCCGGTGATGTCATACTTGTGGATGGCTTCGCCGAGCGTCAGTCCGTCGGCGCGTTTTACGTTGAGGTCCAGCAAACCGTTGCCTTTGGCCAGTTCGCCCAGTATGCCGAGTATGCCGCCGGCGCGGTTGCAGTCCTGCACGGCATATTTTGGCGTGTTGGGCGACAGTTTGCACAGGCAGGGTATGCGGCGGCTCAGCGCGTCGATGTCCTTCATCGTGAAGTCCACGCCGCCCTCCTGTGCCACGGCCAGCAGGTGCAGTATGGTGTTGGTGCTGCCGCCCATGGCGATGTCGAGACTCATGGCGTTGAGGAAAGCCGGCCTCGGGGCTATGTTGCGTGGCAGCACGCTCTCGTCGCCGTCTTCATAGTAGGCGAGGGCGTTCTTGACGATTTGCCGTGCCGCCCGGCGGAACAGTTCCACGCGCTCGGCGTGGCTGGCCAGGATGGTGCCGTTGCCGGGCAGTGACAGGCCGATGGCTTCGGTCAGCGAATTCATGGAGTTGGCCGTGAACATGCCGCTGCAGCAGCCGCATCCCGGGCAAGCCGCGTGCTCTATCTGTTGCAGGTCGCTGTCGTTAACGGTCGGGTCGCCGCCGGCTACCATGGCTGTGATGAGGTCGGCGTTGCGTCCGTTCCAGCGTCCGGCCTCCATGGGGCCGCCGCTGACGAATATGGTGGGTATGTTCAGCCGCATGGAGGCCATGAGCATACCCGGCGTCACTTTGTCGCAGTTGGAGATGCACACCAGGGCGTCGGCCTTGTGGGCATTGACCATATACTCCACGCTGTCGGCTATCATGTCGCGGCTGGGCAGCGAATAGAGCATGCCGTCGTGACCCATGGCGATGCCGTCGTCGATGGCTATGGTGTCAAACTCGGCGGCATAGCAGCCCAGGCGTTCTATTTCTTCTTTCACCACCTGACCTATTTCGTGCAGGTGGGTGTGGCCGGGTACAAACTGTGTGAATGAGTTGGCTATCGCGATGATGGGTTTGCCAAACTGTTCCCGCTTCATGCCGGCGGCCACCCACAGGGCGCGTGCTCCGGCCATCAGGCGGCCTTCGGTGCAGACGGAACTGCGCAACGGATGTTTCATACTTGTTCAGTTTTGATTGTTCATGCAAAATTACACCAAAATGACAGCAAAAACAAGTCAAATCCTATCAAAAGCGCATTTTTATGCTCTAAATTCTTTAATTATGTGCAAAAATCCCTTTGTTTCCGCTCATATCCTCTGTCTGTTGATAATCGGGGTTGTCAAAACGGCGTTCCGACATTTCGAACTGCCACTGGCTGTTGCTTGCCTGTTTGCCGCCTCAGGTACGCGCTGTGCTCCCGTCAGCGGGAATTTCAAAAAATCTTTACATTTCCGGGAATGGGGCCCGGTTTCGGCGCTCAAAAGCGGCGTTTCGGAATTTTGAAGCGGCGTTTCAAACTTTTGAAACGCCGCTTCTGTTTTGGCATATCTGAGTGCCGATGAAAATCAGCGGAGTACAGAACCGCCAGGTTTTTGGTGAAAAATTTTGACAAATGACCTCTCCTCCGGAAGGGTGTTTTTAGTTCGCCGGGCCGGGCGGAAGGGCGGGCGTGGTTATGACTTGGTGAACATCATGACCGGACTTTTCATGCCGGTGTCGTCGGTGTCGTAGAACCACAGCCTTTTCCCCTTTATGGAGAAGAGATAGTAGAGGGTGATTTCGTCTTCGGGCAGTGCCTGGTCTTTCCAGCTGTCGGTTTCCTGGTCGTACACCTGGAACATGGTGGCAGTCATCGTCATTTTTTTGCCGTCCACCACATAGTTGCCCGACTCGCGTAAGTCGTGCTTGATGTCTTCTGTAGGTTCCTGGGGCACGAAGTTGCCTTCCTGATAGTATGTGCCGTCGGCGTTGAAGGTCAGAATATATTGGTATTTCATGGTCTCGCCGGTCCATGTGCCTTCAAGACTGACGTTGCCGTCGTCTTTGTCGTCACTGCACGAGGCGAAGGAAACACTCAGGGCGGCTGCCATCAGGATGACCAGCAGGCTCCGGAAACGGTTGATTTTAATCATACGGCTCTATTGTTTAATGTGTAAATTAGAAGATTGGGTTCAAAATTACGGAAAATATGTCATTGCGGCCGTGCCCGGTGCCATTTTTTTCGGAGATGCCATGATTTTATGCCGCTGTGATGGCTGTCTGCTGTGGAGAATTACGTAAATTTGCAATATAAATCAATGAGATGATGAAACAGAACAAGTATGTTGAGGTGATGTACGAACTCTATGTGCCCAACGAAACGGGCAACTGGGATATCGTGGAGAAAACCTCGAAGGAGCATCCGCTGAAGTTTGTGACGGGCATGGATTTTGCCCTTGAGGCGTTTGAAAACCAGATACAGGCCACGGCCGAGGGCGACACGTTCGACTTTGTGGTGCCGGTGGCCGAGGCTTACGGTGACTATGTCGATGAGCACGTGATATCGCTCGACAAGAGTCTTTTCGTTGTGGACGGCCAGTTCGACGAGGCCCACATTTTCCCGGGCAACGTGATACCTTTGGCCAACGAAGACGGCACCCAGTTCAACGCCGTGGTGGAGGAAGTGCAGGAAGACAAGGTGGTGGTGGACCTGAACCATCCCCTGGCCGGCAAGGACCTCCATTTCCGCGGCCGTGTGCTCGTGTCGCACGATGCCTCGCTGGAGGAGATGAGCGCTCTGGCCAAGAAAATGGCCGGTGACGACGAGTGCGAATGCGGTCATTGTCACGGCGACGAGTGCGAGTGTGACGACCCCAGCTGCGGTTGCATCAACGACATCCGCCGCACACACTGACCGGCGGCAACCGGCCATACGTTGCGGGCGATAATTACTGAGATAATTTTTCTAAGAAATGAATACCTTCGGAACACTTTTCCGCCTGACTTCGTTCGGCGAGAGTCATGGTCCGGCCATCGGCGGTGTCATCGACGGCATGCCGGCCGGCGTAGTGGTGGATATGGACCTGCTGCGGCGCGAAATGGCGCGTCGCCGGCCCGGACAAAGCGCACTGACCACGGCGCGCCAGGAGGCTGACGAGGTGGAACTGCTTTCGGGCGTATTTGAGGGACGTACCACGGGTGCGCCCATCGGTTTCCTGGTTCGCAACGGTAATCAACATTCGGCCGATTACGACAGTCTGCGCGACTTGTTCCGGCCCTCGCATGCCGACTATACCTATTATAATAAATATGGCCTGCGCGACCACCGCGGCGGCGGCCGCTCAAGTGCCCGCGAAACGCTGACGCGCTGCGTGGCCGGAGCGTTTGCCAAAATGGCTCTGGGCCGGTTGGGCGTTAAGGTGACGGCCTATACGTCGCAAGTGGGTGACATTGCCTTGCCCGACGACTACACGCACTATGACCTGAGCGTGGCCGAAACCAATGCCGTCCGTTGTCCCGATGCCGGCACTGCCGCACGCATGGCTGCATTGATAAGCGATGTAAAGGCTGCGGGCGACACGGTGGGAGGCGTCGTTTCGGGCGTCATTACCGGCTGTCCCGCCGGTGTAGGCGAACCGGTGTTCGGCCGTCTGCAGGCGGAGTTGGCTGCGGCGATGATGAGCATCAATGCCGTGAAAGGTTTTGAGTATGGATTGGGATTTGCCGGAGTCTCTGGCCGCGGCAGTGAACAAAACGATGCCTTCGTGCCTGACGGGCAAGGTGGCGTGACCACGGCGACCAATCGCAGCGGCGGTATCCAGGGCGGCATTAGCAACGGGCAGGACATTACGTTCCGCGTGGCTTTCAAACCCGTGGCCACCTTGTTGCGCGAACAGAAAACAGTGACCGTCAGCGGCGAGCCCACTACATTCAGGGCCCAAGGGCGCCACGACGCCTGCGTGCTGCCGCGTGCCGTGCCCGTAGTGGAAGCCATGGCCGCCATTACGTTGCTGGACCTTTATCTGCAAGACCGGGCGCGGCGCAACTTCGGTGAATGAACGCGAAGAAAGCGCGAAGGTTGCCGGAATGAGGCGAGAATAATATCATCGTGCTACCCATAAACGCACAAGACTGCCATACGGTGGTCTTGTGCGTTTTCGTCTGAATGGTATCCAGACTTTGTCAACATTTTTTACCAAAAATCTCGCGGTTCTGTAATCCGCTGATTTTCATTGGCTCCCAGATGTGCCAAAACAGAAGCGGCGTTTCAAAAATTTGAAACGCCGCTTCAAAATTCCGAAACGCCGCCTTTAAGCGCCGAAACCGGACCTATTTTCAGGAAATGTCAAGATTTTTTGAAATTCGCGCCGATGAGATTTTTCCCTGTTCCGTTATGCTGATAAGAAGAGTGTAAAAAAAGAGTACGTCTCCGCAGTGGAGACGTACTCGAATGTTCAGTTTACTTTCTATTCGTTAGAAGAAGATGTAGCGGCGGTCTTTAACCTTGGCTTTCTGGCTCATGTCGTCCATGAGGTTGCGCAGGTTGCCGAGGTAGCGCTGGGCTATCATCTGTTTCTGTTCCTTTTCGTTGAAAGTGCCTTCAGCCTTTTTGCTGCCGATGACCTGATAAGCGTAAACGGCACCGTAGCCCTTGACGGGTGCTACAAACTGGCCGTCTTTCTTGTTCCAAACGCTGCCGTTGATGGCGGGCTCGTAGGAACCGGTGCCGGAAACTTGGCAGATGCCGCCGAAGGCGACGTCCTTGAGCGTATCGACAACGGCGCCGGGGATAGCACGGGCCTGGTCGATGGTCTTCACATCCTTAAGTTTGGCTGTAAGCATTTCGGCTTTCTTGTCGCGGAGCACTTCGCTGCGTACGATGTCTTCCACGTCGGCCAGGTCGCGGTAACCGGCCTTGTGAATCTTTTCAAGACCTACGAGGAGCAGGTTGTCATATTCGGTGTTGTTGCCCATGCAACGGTAGTCCTTGAGGTCGCGTGAGATTTGGCCTTCCTTGGCTTCGAACACCCAGCGGAGGGCTTCGGTGGAGTTGGGGATGCGGCCGATGTAGTGCTGGTCGCTGGTGAAGTCGTTGAGGGATTGTACGGTCAGACCATACTTGGAGGCGTAGGCTTCCATGTCCTTGACCGTTTTGCAGCTGGTAAGGAACTGGCGGAAGTTGTTGTCAATCTTGCTGTCGGTTTCTTTGCCCGGCTGGAGACGACGCTTAACTACGGCCACGTTGTACTTGGTGGTCATGGCCTTGCGGTCGAGCACCTTGATGATTACAGCACCGCCGCCGTCAAACTTCAGGTTCTCCATTTGGTTGGGAGCCAAAGTGGTGATGGTGTTGATGAGACGAAGGCTATTCTCATCGAGCTGGCCTCTTTCGTAGTCGGCCGATGCCAACCATACTTTTTTGCCGTCCTGCTGGTATTTCTTGGCGATTTCAGCGAAGTCGGCACCACCCTGCAGAGCGGTATAGATGCTGTCGGCGCGCTTGTGGGCATCGTCGGCATCGGTGCCGCCAACCTGAATCTGGCAGTACTGGATAGAGTCGGGAGCCGACGTCTTTGCAATCATCTTGATGATGTTGCAGGTGTTGTCGCCTTCGTTGAAATACGGGCCTTTGACACCGCCTACGGCTACAGAGTCAAGCTGATTCTGGATGTCACCGGGGAAGGCGTTTTTCGTAACGAGGTAGTTTTTGTAGTTCAGCTGGCTGTTGCTGTTGCTGACAATGGGAGCTACTTCGTTGGTGCTGTCGAGCTGCTGTGCCACTTCGGTCAGTTCGGCCATCAGGTCCTGACGGTCTTGGTCGCTGGGGAGCACATTGGCTACAACGTACTTGATGTCGCGGGTTTCCACGGGTACGAAGAAGTTTTCTTTCAGTTCCTCGTATTTGGCTTTCAGCTCGGCATCGGTTACCTTTACGTCGTTGTCGTTGATGGTGGTGTAGGGCAGGGCAGCCAGCAGGAGGTCGCTGGTGTTGGCTGAGCCTTCGTAGGCCATCTTGGCTTCAATGGGGTTGGAGATGATGCTCTTGCCGATGAGGACTTGCCATTTCTGCTCGAGCAGGTTTTCCCGAAGCGATTTTTCGACGTATTTCCAAATCTTGTAGAGGCGGTCGAATTGCTCCATGTACTGTCCGTACTGAGCGGGATTGGCCTGCATCTGCTGGTACTGTGTGAGGAAATTCTTCATGGTTGTGGCGTCGAAGCGTCCCGTTTGGGGGTTAACGAAGTCACGGATCTGCTGCAGCACAGGGTTGCTACCCTCTGTGATGGCTTGTTGCAGTTCTTCATCGGTGACGGTCAGACCCACCTTTTCACACTCGTGGGCTACGAGCTGGTAGTTGACGAACATTTGCCAAGTGGCGTCTTTGGCTTGGGCGTTTTCTTCGTCACTGAGAGCTGTTACTCCACGGGAGTATTTCATCATTTCCTGATAGGAGTCCAGAAGTTGCTGGAATTCCTGTGTGTTGATTTCCTGTCCATACACTTTTCCCACTTGCAGGCTGTTCTGGCCCAGCATAGTGCGTATGGACTGTACCATGGGCTCGGCGATGAATGCAAAAAGACCCAGGGCAATGATCACAATGAGCAAGATAGCCTTGCTTCTGATTTTTTGTAAAGCTGCCATTACGTTATTATTATTTTATTATTTTTCCTATTGATATTTCGAGCACGCAAAGTTATAAAAAAGATAGGATATAGCGTGAGTTTTCAGTTTTCTTTTTTGGTTTCGTGATTAACTTTTAGTTTGACAAGGTCAATTTTTGAAGTTGAAGTTTTGAGAATTTTGAATTCGAAGTTGCCGATTGTGACGGTTTGTCCCGGTTTCGGGAAGTCCTGATAATGGAAAAGAATGAGTCCTCCAATGGTGAGATATTCGTCTGATTCCGGCAGGTTGAGGCCGAACTGTTCGTTGACCTTTTCTGTTTCCAGGCGTGCTGAGAGCAAGAATTCGTCTTCTTCCAGTTGCCGGGCGGTGTAGGTGACCACGTCGTGTTCGTCTTCGATATCGCCGAAGATTTCTTCCACCAAATCCTCGAGCGAAATGATGCCGCTGGTTCCGCCGAACTCATCGGCTACGACGGCAATCGATTTCTTCTGCTGCATAAAGATTTGCATCATTTTCTGTGCGTTCATTGACTCGGGCACTACAGGTATCTGGCGAATACATCCGGTCCAGTTGTTGCGTGCGGCAGGGCGAAACATGTCGGAGGAATGCACGTAGCCAACAATGTGGTCCAAGTCTTCTTTATAAACGATGATTTTGCTCTTGCCGCTGTTGACAAACATTTGCATCAGTTCCTTGAGCGAAGCGTCGGTCTCCACGGCTACAATTTCGGTGCGGGGCACGATGCAGTCGCGGACACGGATGTTGGAAAAGCCCAAGGCATTGCGGAATATCTTCATGTCGTTCTCGCGGATATCGGGCTCGGCGGTCGACAGGGCGGGGCGCAGCATGGGGTCCATAAGTTGTCGGCTACCTAAGAGAAATGCCAGGGTTTGGTCATTGAAACGGGAACCGAAAATATATGCCAGAAAACGTGCCACGAGGAGTAGCAAATGGGTGACTGGCCGCGTAATGAGGTCTATAATGTAGAGCGGGTGAGCCAGCATGTGGAGTGACAGGTCGGGCTGTTGTCCGCAGAGCGTCCTTGGCACAAAAAAACCGACGATGCCCAGTCCGGACAAGATGATTACAGCCTTGACGAGCCAGTTCAGCCAGGACCATAGGAACGGTTCCCAGCCGGCGGTCAGCTGGAGCGTGGCAAGAGTAATGCCGAAGGCCGCTGCCATTGACAACCAACGCAATGAAGCCAGCAAGACGCCCGGGCTCCGATAGAAACTCACGAGCATTTTGTCGGTCAGGCTGCTGTCGTCCGAGTCCATGCCATTGCGGTATTTGAATGAATAGCGCAATGCTGTTTCACCTCCTTGGCAAAGCATAAGGATAATCAGGCTTGAGCCCAAAAGCGTCCATGCGACAATTGTAGTCATTTTTATATATAATAAAAGGTATGTCGTACTATCTATTTGAAGTGTCCGCCGGGTGGCAGATTGTTATTGGGCTTTTCCGTCTTGGGGCGGGCTTCCACGGGCGGTCTTGAGGGTAAGGTTTCAAGTTCGGTGGCGGTTTGGTCGCTTTTGTCGGTGACTTCTTCCTCCGTTTCGTCTGGGATGGGGAAGGAGGCCTTGGCTACGTTCACTTCATATTGGGTCATCTGCTCGTTTGAGCGGAAACTTACTCCTTCGGCGTTGCGTTGGGGTGAGACAAGGCGGGAATATTTGTTTGAGTAGAACTCATGGCGGTCCATGTTCCAGTAGAGCAGTTCGGAACGGAAGATGGTGCCGTCGGCATTCCATACGCATACCCTTCCGCGCAGTTCCCACAGGTTTTGGTCATACCATACGGCGGTGTCGGCCGTGATGTACATCTCCACATGAAACTTTTCGTCAAATTTTTCCAGCAGCAACCCTTGCGGGAAGGTTTGTCGCGAGGGCGTGGTTTTGTCATATACATTCCATTCTTCGGCCACGATGCGGTAGCGTATGACACCGGAGTCTGAGATGAGTTTGCTCACGCCGTGGGTGACCATGAGCGGTACGGAGTCGCGCAGGTTGACGGCAGGGGCCACGGGGGGCTTTTCCGACTGGCAGGAGCCGAACAGTGCATAGGCTATGGCTATCAGCAGGAAGTAAGGGAGGACGTATCTGTGTTTGCTCACTGTGTCACCTGGCTTTATATGCCTGAAGGGTCTTATTCAAACTTCCACTTGTTGAACCATCTGGCGTTGAACATCAGTCCAAGTCTCAGGCTGAAGTATTGCTCGCGGATGGAGTGGCTCACCGATGGTTCTACGCGTTGGTATTCCAGAGCGATGTTCACCATGGAGCGGTTGCTGTACTTGTTGATGATGGGCAAGCCAATTCCCACCGAGGCCGTGTATGTTTTGGGACCGTCGTGACCGTCAACGCGGCAGTAAGGTGTGGCATAGCTCACGCCGGCGCGATAGCTGATGTGGTCTTTGAAGCGGATACCGGTGGGGTTGGGCACGTATTGTCCGCCCAGAGCTATCTTTTGCCGGTTTTGGAAGGCGTTTTTGGTAATCTGGTAGGTCTGCGTACCGTTGTTGTCGGTCACCAGTTGGGGCGAGCGGCAGTCTTTCCAGAGTTGGCAGGTGTAGTCGAGGGCGACCGTCCACCGGTCGTCGTGGTTCACGGCTATGCCGGCTCCGAAGGTCGAAGGCAGTTCGTGGGCATCGTCCAGGCGCAGGGTGTCGGCACCTGTCGTGGTACCGCTGTTGAGCTTTTGATTGATGAAGCGTGCCTGCTGGTCAATCTTGTGTCCCAGTCCGGCCGTAAGTCCGAGCGTGGCCGTCGTTTTCTTGCTGAGGCGCTGGGTGTACTGTACGCCGAAATCCAGGGTGTACGTGTTGATTTCGCCGTTGTAGTTGCGCCGCAGTGACTGTATGGTTGTCTCGCTGAAGGCCACGGTGCTGGAGTGGCTGTAGTCGCCCCACAGGTAGCCCACATTGGCACCGATGCTGAAGTTCTTCAGCGGTTCCCATCCCAAACCGCCATAAACGTGGCGCAGGCCGCCTTCGCCCAGATAGGTGTAGGTGGCCGTCCTCTCGCCGTAACCGTCGATGTCGGTCATCTTGGCGCTTGAGGCAAAGTTGTATCCGATGTATGAAAATGGCCTGAAGCCGATGGCGATGCCCACGTGCTTGAACAGCCGGAAGGCGGCGTCCACGTGGTCGAGGCGCGAGTTCTGCGGATTCACGCTTGTGCCGTTGTAGGTCATGTGGGCCGTGCTCAGTGTGGCGCCGATGTCGAAGAGGAAAGTCAGCGAGTCAATGGCCGAGTAGGCGGCCGGGTTCATGCGGTTGATGATGCCGGGGCTACGCATGCCCAGGCTCACGCCGCCCATGCCGATGTTGAAACTTTGTGATTCGTCGGCCAGTGTGCCCCAGCCGTAGCGTGAGTAGGGCGAGTTGTTGCCGCTGGTTTGGGCCCACAGGGTGCTGCAGCACACCAGTGCGGCCAGAGTCAGAATGACGTTATTCTTTTTCATGTTTCTGTAGTTGCTCGTTATAGTTGAGAATGGCGTTCAGTCCGCGGGCCACCAGCCATTCGTCGTATCCGCCGGTGCCGGCTTCGCTGCTCAGGACGGCTATTTTTGGCCCGTCGCCGCCGGTTATCAGCACTTCCAGCTCCGGGTAGGCCTGTCGCAGTCTTAGTATGTAGCCGTCCACCTCGCAGGCGATGCCTTGCAGTGCGCCCGAGCGGATGGCCGTCTGGGTGTCGTAGCCTGTCAGGGGCGTTTCTCCTTCGGCGCCCACCAGGGGCAGTTTGCCTGTGTAGTGGTGCATGGCCGCCAGGCGCATGTGCAGTCCCGGGGCTATGTTGCCGCCGTGGTAGAGCCCTGTGGCGTCAATCAGGTCGTAGGTGATGCACGTGCCGGCGTCGACGACCAGCAGGTCCTTGCCCGGTTTCAGGCTTGCGGCCCCCACCACGGCGGCCAGGCGGTCGCTGCCCAGTGTCTGCGGGGTGCGGTAGCCGTTGCGTATGGGCACCGGTGTGGCGTGTGTCAGTTCTGTCAGCGGACAGGGCAACAGGGCCAGCCGCCGGCGCATGTCACTGTTCAAGGGCACCACACTGGAGAGTATGGCGCGCTGCGGCCGTGTCCTTACGGCCAGTTGTACCAGGCCGTCCAGCGTGCGGTTGTCGGCCAACTGGTGCTCTGCCACGTCGTTGCCGTCGAAGGCCACGCACTTGGCTACGGTGTTGCCGATATCGATAATCAGATTCATACGCGCACAATTCGCGTACAAATTTACATAAAAGTTACTGGATAGCCGCGTATTTGCAATATTTTAACCTCCCCTTGCTTGCTTTCTTTGAAAAAGTTGATATTTTGGCAGTACCCTTTGCATAAAGACAGCTCACATCGCTATGGAACGGTCATTCTGCTAGCCTGAAGGTGTGACCGATGAAGCCGTGCAGGAGGTGCAGCGCTTTTTCAATCTGTCAAAGAAACGTCCCTGCTAAAATGGCCAGCCGGCTCGTGAGAGTCGGCTGGGTCACTGAATCTAAAAATAGACTTTCGTCTATGGGTGTATAACATCTATTCCAACTTGAAGGTGACCGTACGAATATCTGGATATTCACGTACTTACTGTTGGGTTGGATTGTTTTTCGATGGTTTTTACTGAAGACGGAATGGTGACTTTTAGGTGAACGTAATCTCGGTTTTATTCTCTGAAAGTTTCCCACGGCCAGCGGGCAATATTTTTTTCTGTGTCCAGCCGGTTGGTGGGGTGCAACATGTCAAAATAGTGGAAATGGCCAGGTGTATTCATGCTGAGCTTATTGAATCCAATAAGCATACTGTCGGTGAATTCACCTTCGAACAGAAAAATTCGGTCATTGACTTTTTCGGAGTTTTTGTTATTGAGAATAATCTTGAAAATGAAACATACAATTTCAGAGTAAACATGCATGTTGGGTTGCTTTTTTTGAAGTTGCTTGGTCTTCTGTTCGTCAATCTTGCCTAAATAAATGATGTTGTAACCCGAGTTGGGGTCGTTAAATTCTTGGCTACTGCCTTTCTTGCTGTAAATGACATTGTATACCTTCTTGCCCCGTTTGGTGAGAGAATTGAGCGTCTTACAGTCGTTTATCATCTGGTTCCGCAGCGTGGAGGATTCATTATAGGTGTGTCCCCAATTTTCTATGATAGTAAGAGTACGAAGTCCCTTGACAAACTCTGTGGGATATTTGCTTTCGAGTTCGCTCTTCATTCCGGCTATCATGGATTCGGGCAGATAGGTGCAACTACACATGTTATACGGACTATTGTCTGTTTTGTACTTGTTGATGAAGCTTTCTTGCGCAATTGTGGCCATGCTGAGAAAGAGTAGCAAAACTGTAGAGATAGCGTGTTTCATACCGTTGTGATGATGTATTTGTTTATATAGGATTAGCGCATAGTGTTTATGATTCTTTACTGAAAAGTTCATCCAGTTTATCATAGAAGGAGGGGTCTTCACCTTCAACCGACATGACGATTTTTCCTTCGGGGTCGAGGATGATTTTAGTGGGGTAAGCCTTGATGCCGAATAGGCGCTTTACATTCGAGTCGTTGGTGCAATAAACGTTTAACCATGGCAGTTGGTAGTCCTTAACAGCTTGCTTCCATTTGTCTTCAGTTTCATTGCAGTCAATACCCAATATCTCAAATTTGCCTGCATACTTCTTGTAGTATTCTTTCATTTTAGGTACACCTTTCATGCACCAAACACACCAGGAGCCCCAAAAATCCAACACGACATATTTGCCGCGGAGTGAAAATAGTGAGAGTTGACGACCATTGATGTCGTTCAGGGTGAAGTCGGGGACTTCGCGACCGCCGGCCTGCAAGGTTTGTTGCAGCTGTTTGTCCTTTATGCGGCTACGCAAGCGTGTCAACTGGTCGTCGTACCACTCCTTCATACGCCCCTTACGAACTTTATCCGAAATGATAGCGATAGCCTCTTCTATGCGATCAGGCGCAATTTCCTCCATCCTCCTAAGAAGAAAGTATGCGGCTTCGTTGTCGGGATTCTTTTTCATGAAATTCAGGATGAGCGATTCTTCGTTATTGTCATCCTCTATTGTTTGCAGCAAGCGGTTTACAGCGCCCCATTCTTTGTAGAATTTCGTGCCGCCGATTTCAACGTCGGAACGGACATCGCCCTTGATCGTCATCACTTCACCTGGAACTACCAGATAAGATTCAATGGGATTATTGCCGTTAGTCAGATATATCCAAGGTTCAGTAGATGTGTATTTCTTGGCGGGAAGGGTATATACAAATTTGTCGTTCACTACGTGCACGGTGTCTGCCTCACCTGCTTTCGGATATGGGCTTTTGCTGATGTAGAGAGTCTTGGGCAGATGCTTCAGGTTGGCTTTCAGTGTAAATATTACTTCCTGTTCGCGTGTTGTCTTTGAACTGTGGGCAAAAACAGGAAGTGCAATGAGGAGTAAGGCGAGTTGCCATTTCTTAAAGGGGTATAGTAAGAACTTTTCCATGAGGGTAGTTTTTTTGTAGGTTAAATAATTATGATTGTTATAATAAGGAAGCATCGTCCGGACTCATCAGGGAGTTGATTGCTTGTTCAGTTTGTTGCTGACTGTCAGAAATGTTCGAGAAAAAAAAGGACAGAGTGGCATCGACCTTGTTGAAAAGTTCGGCTTCACTGACCTTGGCCATGTTTTGCGGTTCGGAAGCGTCGGGGTAGGCGAGTCGCTGAGCCAAGTGGAAACTGAAGGCAATCACAAGCAACACGCTGGCAGCGACAAACCAATGGGAATATCGCCTGATGAACGACGGAGAGCGACGCTGCTCGGCGGCAATTTTCTTGTCCAACTTGGCAAATACCAGGTCGTCAAGGTTTTCTGGAACCTCCACTTGCGGAATATCGTGCAACTGTTCAAGGATGAACGGGCGGTTGGATTGATTTGTATTCATTTTAGTATGATTTTTCTGAAGTTTCTTAATGTACGTGAAAGAATCTGTCTGACGTTGGCGTGACTCATTCCCATTGCTGTGGCGATGTCGGCAGTAGAAAGGCCGGCGCGGTAGCGCAGGCGCATCACCGAGCGGGTGGGCTCTTCGAGTTTGTCAATCAGTTGCTGTGCCGATAGCAGTTGACGTTCACTGAAGGTCTTCTCCGGTTCGTCGGCGAGGTCGGGCGTTTCAGTGTCGGGCATAATAAAATGGTGTGTCTGACGCTGGCGGAGGCGGCTGATGCACAGATGCCGGAGGCTCGTTGCAGAAAAAGCACTCAGACTGACCACGGCATGGAGCTGGTCGCGCTTTTGCCAGAGGTGCAACATGAGGTCTTGAACAGCATCGAGCGCATCGTCGCGGTTGCCCATGATGTGGAAAGCTAATTGGTAGAGCTCTCCACTCAGTGGTCCGATGGCTTGTTTAAACTGGTCAGCATCCATGTTGATAAGCTGGTCTGTCGTGGCTTTGTTTTGGGGGCTGCATTCATCTTTATGACGCAGGACGGTTACTTTTGTGACAAAAAGAAGCAAAAAAATTTCAGCCTTCGAATATGGCAGAATGGCGCATTCAAGAGTAACTATGGGCAGTAGAAACAAAAAACTAACGGTTCTTTGAATAATTCAAGCAGTTTATGGTACGATATCCATATTTTTTTGCGCGAATTGCTCCAACAGTCCTTCGCAGGCATCTTCGAGCAGGGCGATGACGCGTTCGAAACCGGCGTCGCCGCCGTAGTAAGGGTCGGGGATGTCGTGTGCCTGCGGATGGTGGCGCAGGAAGCGGGCCAAGGGCACCACTTTGGCACGCTCCTCGTCGGTCAGAGCCTGCCCGGTAATCTCCACGAAATTGGCATCGTCCATGGTCAGTATCAGGTCGAAGCGGTCGAAGTCGGCCGAGGCGTGAAATTGTCGTGCGCGGTGGTCGAATGTATAGCCGTGGCGGCGTCCGTGCTCCCGCATGCGGCGGTCGGGCAGGTCGCCCACATGCCAGCTGCCGATGCCGGCCGAGTCGATCAGGAAGCGGTGGCCCACGCCCCGCACCTCCGCCAGGTGCTCCATGATGCCCTGTGCCGCCGGCGAGCGGCAGATGTTGCCCAGGCAGATGAAGAGCAACTTGATTTTTCCGTCGTTTGCCATATATTTTTCCTTTATTTGTGGCAAAGTTACGAAGAATTGTCCAGAGTTCAGAAAAACATGCTTCATAATTAAGTCAGCGCGACTTGTTTCCCGGCGTGGCCGTTTCCATGTGACGAAAGCGGCGTTGGTCCGGTCTAAATCCGTTTTCGTTTTGCCTAAATCCGTTTTCGTTTTGCCTAAATCCGTTTTCGTTGTCTTTTTGCAGATTTTCCGGTTTTTCTGGAAGTGTTTGAAACGCTCCTGAGGGGTTTACGGAATAGCGAAGGAAATAAATCGGCCGTTTTATTTTCTCATGTCTTCGCTTATTCGTACCTTTGTTCCCTAATATGGCACATATCATCCGACGTGTTTGTCTGATGCTGGTCTGGCTGTCCCTTGCGGCGGCAACGACGGCTCAGTCAGCCGCCTCCGACGACAGTCTGGAGGTGGCGTTGCTGACGTGCTCGCCGGGCCAGGAGGTGTATGAGTACTACGGCCACACGGCCCTGCTGGTGCGCAGTGCCCGGAGCGGGCAGACGTATGTCTTCAACTACGGCGTGTTCAGCTACAGCCAGCCGGGTTTTGTATGGCGCTTCGTGCGTGGCAAGACCGACTACATGGTGGCGTGTGCGCCGCTGGAATATTTCAAGCGGGAGTATGAGGCTCGCGGGTCGTCGGTCAGGGCCGACTATCTGAACCTGTCGCAGGCCGAGGCACAGCGGCTGTTCCGGGCCCTGGTGGAGAACTGCCAGCCGGAGAACCGCACCTACCGCTACAACTTCTTCTACGACAACTGCGCCACCCGGGTGCGCGACATGATAGCACGGGCGCTCGACGGGCAGATAGAGTATAATAATGAGGTGAAACGTCAGTCGCTGCGCGACATCGTGCACCGCCAGAGCGCGCCCTACAAGTGGTCCTACTTCGGTCAGGACCTGTTGCTCGGCGCCGAAGCCGACCGTCCGGCCCCGCGCCCGGCCCAGCAGTTCGCCCCCGACATATTGCAGGAAGACCTGCTGCAAGCTTCGGTGAGCGACAGCGCCGGCGGCCGTCGCCCGCTGGTGGTCCGCAGCGAAATGCTCGTGCCCTTGCGCGAAGTGCCGCTGGAGCAGGGATTCCCCCTGTCGCCACTGGCCTGTGCCCTGGGACTGCTGGCATTGACGGTATGCATCACCCTTTGGGACCGCAAACGCCACCGGCTGGCCTGGGGCTACGACGCCCTGCTGCTGACGGCGCAGGGACTGGCGGGCTGTATCGTGGCCTTCCTGTTCTTCTGCTCTGACCACCCCGCCGTGGACAGCAACTGGCTGGTGCTGCTGCTCAACCCCCTGCCGCTGGTGTTCCTCGGCTGGACTCTGCGGGCAGAGCGGCAGCGACGTACGGCCCTATATCATTGGGTGGCTGCCGTGTGGACAGCGGCATTCATGGTGGCTGCCGCACTGATTCCGCAAGAAATAAGTGGAACGGTGATGGTTTTGGCATTGTGTTTGCTATTAAGGAGTGTGGCCAACGTATGGTTGCCCCGTGCTTGGCGCTCCGACTGAGAAAACAGAAATCAATCGGTTAAAAGGTAAATGAAGAAAAAGATAGAATACCTGCTACCTTCGTTGCTCGCTGTGCTGGCCTTTGCCAGTGCAGAGGCGCAGGACATGCGCTCTGTGCCGCGCGTGGTGGTGAACATCACGGTGGACCACCTGCGGGCCGACTACATGAAGGCCTTCCTTCCCATCTATGGTGAGGACGGTTTCAAACGCTTGCTCAAGGAAGGCCGCGTCTATACGCATGCCGAATATCCTCAGAGCCGGCTCAACCGCGCCGCCTGTGTGGCTACGGTGGCCACGGGCACGGTGCCCTATGAACACGGCATAGTGAACGACACGTGGCTTGACCGCTCTACACTGCGTCCCGTCTTCTGCGTGGACGATCCGTCGTATGAAGGTCACCTGACGGGCGAAAAGTCGTCGCCACGCTTCCTGACCGTGTCCACTGTGGGTGACGAACTGAAAGCCGCCACTGAGGGTAAGGCCGTGGTTTACGGCATTGCCCCCTTCCGCGACGCCGCCGTGCTGGGCGCCGGCCACGCCGCCGATGGGGCTTTTTGGATAAATACTCTGACAGGCAAATGGTGTGGCACGAGCTATTACGGCGCGTTCCCTGCCTGGGCCATGGTGGCCAACCAAACGTCGCTGGCCGACAATATAGACAACTATACGTGGAAACCGTTCAGTACGCTGAGCGGCAACTTCAGCTATTTCCCCTCGGGCGGCATGAAGCAACCCTTCAGCCACAAATTCAAGGGCACCCATCGCTTTGCCGCTTTCACAACAAGCGGACTGGTGAACGAATATGTGACCGACTTTGCCCGCACTTGTGTGGAACAGTCGGGTGTAGGCCGTGACGAGGTGACCGACTACCTCTCTGTGACCTACTACGCCGGCAACTTCGACGGCCATGCCGTGAGTGACTATCCCATGGAGATGCAGGACACCTACGTGCGGCTTGACAAGGCCTTGGGACAACTGCTGAAGGCGGTGGAGAGCAAGGTGGGTGCGGGCAATGCCCTGTTCGTTCTGACTTCGACCGGATACGACGACGAAGAGTCGGCCGACCTGGCCAAATACCGCATCCCGACGGGTACGTTCTATATCAACCGCACGGCCAACCTGCTCAACATGTATCTTATGGCCCTCTACGGCCAGGGACAGTATGTTGAAGCCTGCCATGGCAACGAGATGTATCTCAACCATAAATTGCTTGAATCAAAGCAACTGGCCCTCTCCGACGTGTTGGGCCGCGCCCAGGAACTTCTGCTGCAGTCCGAAGGCGTGAAAGACGTGTACACCTCGCAACGCCTGTTGCTGGGCGCATGGACGCCGGGTATCAGCCGCATCCGCAACAGCTATAACCCGAAGTGCTCGGGCGACATCATGGTGCAGGTGGCTCCGGGCTGGAAACTTTTTAATGAAAATACGAAGGAAGAACAGTTGGTACGCGAGTCGTACGTGCCCTTCCCCCTGATATTCTTCGGCTGCGGCGTGGTGACTTCGGCATCGGTCGATACCCCCGTGACCACCGACTGCATTGCGCCGACCCTGGCCCAGGTGATGCGCATCCGTGCCCCCAACGCCTGTACCACGGCGGCCCTGGGAGGTTTCGCCGATTAACCCGCATTTCTCAAAAAACTCAATTACCAATTTGAAATCATCAATTACAATATGGATATAAACAAAATTTTAAGCAAACTGTTCGGAAACAAATCGACACGCGACATGAAAGAAATACAGCCGTATGTCGAAACCATAAAGAAAACCTATGAGACCATAGACCAGTTGGACAACGACGCCTTGCGTGCCAAGACCAAGGAACTGCAGTATCAGGTACAACACTCGGCAGACGACCTGCGTGAGGAAATCAACCAACTGAAAGAAAAGATTGAAACCCTGCCCATCGAGAACCGTGAAGATGTGTTCAACCGCATCGACAAACTGGAGAAGGAAGTGTTGGAACGCTTCGAGGAAGAACTCAACAAGATTATGCCCGAAGCCTTCTCCATCATGAAGAGCACCGCCCGCCGCTTTGCCGAGAACGAGACCGTGGAGGTCACTGCCACCGATTTCGACCGTGAACTGGCCGCCACACACGACTTTGTTGACATAGAAGGCGACAAGGCCGTTTACTACCACCACTGGGTAGCCGGCGGCAACGATACCGAGTGGAACATGGTGCACTACGACGTGCAGCTCTTTGGCGGCGTCGTGCTTCATAAAGGTAAGATTGCCGAGATGGCCACGGGTGAAGGTAAAACCCTTGTGGCCACTCTTCCTGTGTTCCTGAATGCCTTGACAGGCAATGGCGTGCATGTGGTGACGGTGAACGACTACCTGGCCAAGCGTGACTCGGAGTGGATGGGACCGCTCTACATGTTCCATGGCTTGAGCGTGGACTGCATCGACAAGCACCAGCCCAACAGCGAGGCCCGCCGCAAGGCCTACCAAGCCGACATTACCTTTGGTACGAACAATGAATTCGGTTTCGACTACCTGCGCGACAACATGGCCATCAGTCCGAAGGATCTCGTGCAGCGTCCCCACAACTACGCCATTGTCGATGAGGTAGACTCCGTGCTCATCGACGACGCCCGTACGCCGCTTATCATTTCCGGCCCCGTGCCCAAGGGTGACGACCAGATGTTCGAGGAATACCAGCCTCTTATTGAACGTCTGTATGAAGTACAGCGCAAACTGGCCACCAACTATCTGGCCGATGCCCGTCAGCTGATTTCGTCGGAAGACAAGCAGAAACAGCAAGAAGGCTTCCTGGCTCTTTTCCGCAGCCACAAGGCCCTGCCTAAGAACAAGGCCCTCATCAAATATCTCTCCGAGCCGGGTATAAAGACCGGACTGCTCCATACGGAGGAAATCTATATGGAGAACAACAACAAGCGTATGCCCGAGGCCACCGACCCGCTCTATTTTGTCGTGGACGAGAAGCAGAAGAGCGTTGACCTCACCGACAAGGGCAACGAGTGGATTGCCAAGCAAGTGGATAATCCCACGCTGTTCGTCTTGCCCGACATCACTACGGCATTGGCTGAACTGGAAAACGACAAGTCGCTGTCAGACGAAGAACGTCTGAACAAGAAAGACGAACTCCTGCAGGACTATGCCGTCAAGAGCGAGCGCGTGCACACCATCCTGCAGTTGCTCAAGGCCTACACCATGTTCAACCGCGACGACGAATATGTGGTCATTGACGGTGAAGTGAAGATTGTCGATGAGCAGACCGGCCGTATCATGGAAGGCCGCCGCTGGAGCGACGGTCTGCACCAGGCTGTCGAAGCCAAGGAACACGTGAAAGTGGAAGCCGCCACGCAGACCTTTGCCACTATCACTCTGCAGAACTACTTCCGCATGTACCACAAGTTGGCCGGTATGACCGGTACGGCTATTACCGAGGCCGGTGAATTCTGGGACATCTACAAACTCGATGTCGTTGAGATTCCCACCAACCGCCCTGTCATCCGTAAGGATATGAACGACCGCGTTTATAAGACAAAACGCGAAAAGTACAACGCCGTGATTGATGAAATCGTCAAGATGCGCGAATTGGGCCGTCCGGTGCTCGTAGGTACCACCTCGGTTGAAATATCCGAACTTCTCAAGCGTATGCTCGACATCCGCAAGATACCCTGCCAGGTGCTCAATGCCAAGCTCCACCAGAAGGAAGCCGACATCGTGGCCCAGGCCGGCCAGTCGAGCACCGTTACCATAGCAACCAACATGGCAGGCCGTGGTACCGACATCAAGCTCTCCGAGGAAGTGCGCCAGGCCGGCGGTCTGGCCATCATCGGTACGGAGCGCCACGAGAGCCGCCGTGTCGACCGCCAGTTGCGCGGACGTTCCGGACGTCAGGGAGACCCGGGTTCTTCGGTCTTCTTTGTTTCGTTGGAAGACAATCTGATGCGTCTCTTTGCCAGTGAGCGTATCGCCAAAGTTATGGACCGTTTCGGTGTGAAGGAAGGCGAAGTCATCGAGTCGCCCATCATCAACCGCAGCATTGAGCGCGCACAGAAAAAGGTGGAAGAAAACAACTTCGGCATACGTAAGCATCTGCTCGAATACGACGATGTGAAGAACAAGCAGCGCACCGTTATCTACGAAAAGCGCCGCCACGCCCTCATGGGTGAGCGCATCGGCATGGACATCAGTAACATGATTTGGGACCGTTGCGTCGACATCATCGACAAGAACGACTGGGAAGGCTGCAAGGAAGGTTTCCTCAAGGTACTGGCCATGGAGGTGCCGTTCACCGAAGCCGAGTTCAATGGCGAGGCCGCCCGCGAAGACCTCTACGAACGTGCTTTCCAGACGGCCATGGACAACTTCCGCCGCCGCACCGACCGCATGGCCGAGGTGGCCGCTCCCGTCATCAAGCAAGTCTATGAGCACGAAGGCGACCGTTACGAGAACATCGCCGTGCCTGTCACCGACGGCAAGCGCGTCTATAACATCACGTGCAACCTGAAGGAGGCCTACGAGACCGAGTCGAAGTCGCTCGTCAAGCAGTTCGAGAAATCTATCCTGCTCCACATCATCGACGACGAGTGGAAGGAAAACCTCCGTGCCCTCGACGACCTGGAGCACTCCGTGCGCAACGCCAGCTACGAGCAGAAAGACCCGCTGGTCATCTACAAACTCGAGAGCGTGCAGCTCTTCGACCAGATGATAAGCCGCATCTACGACCGCACCTCGGGCATCCTCATGCGCGGCCAGATACCCATGCAGGCCCCCGACGAAGTGCGTGAGGCCGCTCCCGAACAGCGCACCCGCCGCGACCAATACCGCGAGAGCCACACCAACCTGGCCGATCCCAACCAGCAGGCTGCCGCACAGCAGGACACCCGTGCCCGCCAGCCCCAGCAGCCCATCGTGAAGGAGAAGATGCCGGGCCGGAACGACCCCTGTCCCTGCGGCAGCGGCAAGAAGTTCAAGAACTGCCACGGCCGCGGACTGGTGTAACCGGACCGTCGGCACCAACGTCAGTCATCGGAAATATGAACCAGACGGAACGTATAGAACAGATGGAGCGTTGTCTCGATCGTGCCGAGACCGCCGTGAAAGCTGCCGAGGCCGCCCTTGAGCAACTGGAAGCTGTGAAGGACGATGTCCGCCGGTTGGCCGACTACTATGGCAGTGCGCTTTGGCGCAAGGATTTCGAAGACGACGAAGCCGGACTCCTGCCTCCCGGTCTGAAACGCGGCGTGTTGTCGGAGGATGCCGTCTGGAACCTGCTGACGCGATTCCGCGAACTGACCGGCACCATACGTTAGATACTTCCTTTTTATATAATAATAGGGCGGTGCTCCATCGGAACATCGCCCTATTTGGTTTTGTCAAAATTCTTTGCCATTTTTCCAGTGGTTTTGTAATCTGTTGGTTTTCATTGGATCTTAAATGTGGTAAGACAGAAACGGCGTTTCAAAATTTTGAGACGCCGTTTCTGATTTTTGAAACGCCGCTTTTGACGGCCGAAATCAGCCCCCTGTCATCGGTTTGTCAAGTTTTTTTGGAATTTTGTGTTCTTACTTTCACCGTTGTCACATAAGTCATCATCGAAACCGTCTGAAAATGTCCGGAGACGACAGAATGTAGCCGATTTCCTCTTTGAAACTAAAAAATGTCAGTAAAATGATTGAAAAGTTTCCATATTGTAAAAATATTGCTTACCTTTGCCGGCAATTGTATTAAAGAAAAAAGTAAGGACATGTTTATTAAAATTCTTTTGACAATTGTTTTCCTGGCCGTCATGGTGGCCGTGGGATTCTATTCGCGCAAGCAGTCGCGCAGTGTGGACGGATTTGTGTTGGGAGGCCGCGCCGTAGGCCCTTGGCTGACAGCCTTTGCCTATGGCACGAGCTATTTCTCGGCCGTGGTGTTTGTGGGCTATGCCGGCCAGTTCGGTTGGAAGTATGGCCTGTCGTCGGCCTGGATAGGCGTGGGCAACGCCGTCATCGGTTCGTTGCTGGCCTGGCTGGTGCTTGGCCGCCGCACGAAACTGATGTCGCAGCACATCGAGAGCCGCACGATGCCCGACTTCTTCGGCACGCGTTACCAGAGCCAGCAGTTGCGCGTCGTGGCCAGCGTCATTGCATTCGTGTTTCTCATTCCCTATACCGCCGGCGTATATAAAGGCATATCGACGCTGTTCGAGATGGGCTTCGGCATCCCCTACGAGTATTGCGTGGTGCTGATGGCCGTGCTGACGGCCGTATATGTCATTTTGGGCGGCTATAAGGCCACGGCCATGAACGATTTTATACAAGGTGTCATCATGCTCTTTGGCATCGTCACGGTGATAGCCGCCGTGCTGTCGTCGCAGGGCGGCCTGTCGGCCGCCATGGCCAAGATGGCCGAATTGCCCGGCGAAGGAGCGGCTGCGGGCACGACGCCCTATGCCTCGCTGTGGGGCCCCGACCCGTGGAACCTGCTGGGCGTGGTGGTGCTGACCTCGCTGGGCACCTGGGGACTGCCCCAGATGGTGGGCAAGTTCTACAGCATCACCGACGAGAGTGCCATACGCCGCGGCACCATCATCAGTACGGCGTTTGCCTTCATTGTGGCAGGCGGTTGCTACTTCCTGGGCGGTTTCGGCCGCTTGTTCGGCACACCGCCGACGTTGCCCAACGGCCGTCTCGACTTCGACTCCATCATACCCTCCATGCTGGCCACGTTGCCCGACTTCATCATCGCCCTGGTAGTGCTGCTGGTGCTGTCGGCCTCCATGTCAACGCTGGCCTCGCTGGTGCTCACCTCGTCATCGACCATGACGCTCGACCTCATCTACCGCGACAAGAAATCGTTGCCCGGCGAAGTGGAGGAGGGGAGCATCGACGATGTGGTAGCCGAGCGGGTGGAGCGCCGCAAGGTAGTGGTGATGCGTGTGCTCATCGTGTTCTTCATCGCTATCTCGCTGCTCATCGCCCTTAATCCGCCCACGTTCATAGCCCAGCTCATGGGCATCTCGTGGGGTGCTTTGGCCGGTGCGTTCCTGGCCCCCTTCATGTTGGGACTCTACTGGCGCGGCGTCACTCCGGCATCGGTCTGGGCCTGCTTCATCTGGGGTGTGGGCCTGACTACGGTGAACATGCTCCTGGGTAATCCCATCAATCCCATCAACTGTGGCGCCATAGCCATGGTGGGCGGATTCCCCGTGGTGTGGCTGGTGAGCCTTGTCACTCCGAAGATGACCCGCGGCGACGTGGATAAAATGTTTGCCTGGAAGAAGTGACAGTCAGACGAAATTTCGTATCTTTGTAGAATCAACTGCAAACGAATAATTCAGATGAAAGTATTGCTTATCAACGGCAGCCCCCGTCGCCAAGGCAACACCCATGTGGCCCTGCAGGAGGTGGCGGCCCAACTGGCGAAGAACGGAATAGAAAGTGAAGAGGTGTGGCTCGGCGTGAAACCCGTGCGCAACTGCATCGCCTGCAACCGCTGCAAGGAGAAGATGGACAACCGCTGCGTGTTCGATGATGACCTGTGTAATGCCGTCAGTGCAAAAATGCATGCGGCCGATGCCCTGATAGTGGGTTCACCGGTGTATTACGGCCAACCCAACGGCGGCGTGCTTTCCCTTGTGCAGCGCATGCTCTACTCGGCCGGCGCCCTGTTCCAGAATAAACCTGCCGCGGCCGTGGCCGTATGCCGCCGCGGCGGAGCCACAGCCGCTTTCCAAACCCTGAGCATCGCGTTCCAGATGATGAATATGCCGGTGGTGACATCGCAATACTGGAACATTGTTTACGGTCGCGAAGCCGGTGAAGCGCGCCTTGACCTGGAAGGCATGCAGACCATGCGCACCCTGGCCGACAATATGGCTTTCCTGCTGAAGAAACTGCATGCTGGCGGCCAGCCCGAATATCCTGAACGCGAGCCTTGGCAACCCATGCACTTCATACGTTAGAACAAATCTTACTTTGCTTTTCGTAAGAGCAGAGTGGCATGAAAAATCCCTTCCGTCCAACAGGGCGGAAGGGATTTTATGGTTGTTAGTCTCGATGCGCTTTTGGATTATTTGCCTCTCACGTATCCGATGATGTCGCCGCGGCGCACGTTCTGACCTTGCTTGGCAATGATATCAATCTTGCGCCCGCCGATGGATTCAGGTATGTAAAGCAAGCGTGTGCTGAGGCTTTCCATGAGGAAGAAAGCATCGTCGCGGTAGCGGCTGGAGCCGTAACGGCGGTAGCGCGCCATGTCGGGGTCGGCGGGAGCCATTTCCCATTCGATGGGGCCCGTCTCTGTGGCGATGATGGGGATGTCTTCTTCAACCTTTGCCGCAGCAGGCTGTGCAGCGGGCTTGGGCTGAGCCTTCGGTGCAGCATGGGCCGGCTGGGCTTTGGCGGCTTTGGCCTTCTTGAGCTCATCCTCGAAACGCTGTTTGGCCACTCCGCTGCGGTAATCGCGGTATTGGTTCTCGTGCATGGCCAGTTCGAAGAGTTCTTCGTCGTCCTTGCCCGTGTCCCAACCTTCTTTCTTCATCATTTCACAGAACTTGTCGAGCTCGTCGGGATAGAGCGTCTGTGGATCGACGTCGGTGAATTCCTTGCCTTTTTGTTTGGCCAGTTCCACCAGTTCCGGATCGACTTTGCCCGGCAGACGTCCGCTCTTGCCGAGTATCATGCCCCACATGTTTTCGTCCATCATGGTGAAGCGCGGTTTGCCTTGTTCGAGTGTGAGGAGGTTCATCAGGGCGATGTTCTTCACATACTGGCTGAAGGGGGTTACGAGCGGTGGATACCCCACGCGTGGCCATACGTAGGCCACTTCGTTGAAGAGTTTCACAAGCAATTCGTCCTCGCTGTATGGCTGCAGGCCTTTGCCCTTGCGGGTGTTGTTGATGACTTGCATGATGCCTTTCAGATCAGCCATCATGGAGCCCATCATGCCGCCAGGTAGTCCGCAGCCCAGCAGGAGTGAACTCATCAGTTTGTTGGCCGGGTTCATGAAGTAGCCCAGGAAGTCGTCAATGAATTCCTGTGTGAGCTTGCGTACCTCCATATAGGCGTCCATATTGATGTCAGCCACTTCGAAGCCATAGTGTTTCAGCATGCTCTGTACCGAGATGATGTCGGGATGCACCTTACCCCAGCTGAGCGGTTCGACGGCGGTGTCGATGATGTCGCCACCGTTGCGGCACACTTCGAGAATGCTGGCCATGGAGAGGCCGGGACCGCTGTGGCCATGGTACTGTATGATGATTTCGGGGTGGTTCTTCTTAATCATACCCGTGAGCTTGCCCAGCATGGCGGGTTGTCCGATGCCGGCCATGTCTTTCAGGCAGATTTCCGTGGCGCCGGCTTCGATGAGCTGGTCGGCGATGGCGCTGTAGTATTCGGCCGTATGGATAGGCGAAGTCGTGATGCACAGCGTGGCCTGTGGTATCATGCCGCCTTCTTTGGCATATTGGATAGAGGGAATGATGTTGCGCACGTCGTTCAGGCCGTCGAAGATGCGGGTGATATCGGTGCCTTGTTTTTTCTTAACCTTATACATCAGCCGGCGAACGTCGGCGGGCACGGGGTACATGCGCAGGGCGTTGAGGCCGCGGTCGAGCATGTGGGTCTGTATGCCCACTTTGTTGAAAGGAGCGGTAAACGTGCGCACAGCCTCGTTGGGGTTCTCACCCCGCAGCAGGCACACTTGTTCAAAAGCACCTCCGTTGGTTTCAACACGGCTGAAACAACCCATGTCAATGATAGCCGGAGCCACACGCTCCAATTGTTCTTTGTTTGGCTGATATTTACCGCTGCTCTGATACATGTCGCGGTAGACCAGGCTAAAACGTATTTTCTTCATTCTGTCGTTGTTTTTAATAACTATTCAATACGATTCAGTTTGTAAAGTTACGTTAATTATGTGAGTCAACCAAATTTTTTGCATAAAAATGGGTGCCTGGGCAAAATTTTCAAGGAAAAACGAGCCCGTTCCCTATCATTTTTGTATATTTGACGGCGAATTCAATAAACCTAACGTATGAATGTCAACAGCCAGACTGCAGCCCGCATTGACGAGTTGCTGAGAGAATTAGCCAAACGCTTTCCCCAGGAGCAGGAAAACGAAGTGATGACCGACTTGAGTTTTCAGGTGAAACCCGACAGCGGTGAACTGATTGTTTGGAACGATGACGATGAGGAATTGTGCAGTGTGACAGTTGACGACTGGATTGATAACCAGGATGATAATTTCTATGTGCAGGCCGCCGAACAGTTGAAGCAGATGTTTCGTGAGCGCAAGCAGTTGCTCGAAAACCTGGGTCTGCTCAAGCCTTTCAGCCTCCTGATGGTTGACGAAAACAAGGAAACGGTGAGCGAGTTGTATCTCGTTGACGACAATATGATAATCTTGGAGAGTGAAGAGTTGATGAAGGGGCTCGACAAGGACCTCGACGACTTCATCAACCGTCTGCTGGCGGATTGATAATTTTTGCATTTGTGTTTCATCTCAGAATAATGGGAACCTGTTTTTTAGACGGGTTCCCATTTCCTTTGGTCCTTATCCGTTTCTCGCGGGCAGTTTCCCGTTTCAGCGTTGGAACACCTCCGGATAGCGGTGGATGAAGTAAACCGGCGTGCATCCCCAGGCATGGCAGGCACTGTTGACGGCGTGGAATCCGTAGGGACTGATGAAGTCGTCCTTCGGGTCGTAGGCCTCCCAGTAGGTGTCGGCTCCTTTCTCCACCATGCCGCCCCAATAGGCTGTCAGGTAGTCTCGTGCTTCCTGCTTCATGCCGCACAGCAGCATGGCGTCGATGAGGTAGTGGGTGGCGTAGGGCGTGCCCGGTATGACGCATTCCTTCGTGGCCAGAGCCGTGCGTATGGCCATGGCCCCTTCCTGCTTTGTCAGTACGCCCGATTTGATGAGCCAGGTCTGGCCCAGCACGCTCACTTGTCTGTCGGGCCCGCTTTCGGCCACCCCGCGTTTGCTGTTGTAAAAGTGTCTGCGGGCGGCGGTTTTCATTTTGCGTATCAGGGCCGGATATGACTTCACCTCATTCTCACGTCCCAACCGCCGGGCCAGTTCGTAGGTCTGTTGCAGGGCGAAGATTGTGGCCCCCTGCATGGGTGTGGCCACGTCGAGGCCGTCGCGCCAGTCGAAGAAGAGCCACAGCGGACAGCGGGGACGGTCGAACAGGCCGTCGTCGCCGACGTAGGCCAGAGCGGCTTCCACCTGTTTGAGGGCCACGGGCCAGAGGTCGTTGGCCGTGGTGCGGTCGTCGGTGTCGATGAGGTATTCCAACAGCGTGGAGTTCCAGAGCAGGCTGTAGGTCAGGCAGACGGAAATCTCCTGGGCATGGGGTTGCGGCGTTTCAAAACAGTTGGATATGACCACGCCGCCCTTTGTTGCCAGGGCCGCGAACAGGTAGAGGCACCGTTTGGTTATCAGGTTGTCCTTGAACGCGTAGCGGTTGGCAAGCGACTCCAGGTACAGGTCGCCCACCCACAGCCGCCGGTCGCGTTTCGGGCCGTCTTCATAGACCGTCTGCATACATTCGTGCAGGGTGGTAATGCCCACGTCGTTGATGCGGCGCACCAGGTCGGGGCAGGCGGGCTGCAGTGCCGTTTTCACTCCACTGGCCGACGATTGGGCCACGGTGCTGATGCTGTCGATGGCGAAATCCCAGCTGCTGTGGCCCATCAGCTCAATCTTCAGGTAGCGGAAGGCCACGCGGCGCGCTATACGGATGGCGCTGCCCACGTCCGTGACGGTGACCACTTCGTCCTGCATCCAGGCGCGGTTCAGGCTGCCCCGCCAAGGGTCGAGCGGCACGTTCAGTTCGGCCGGCACTTCGCCGAAGGTGAATTTCAGTCGGACGGGGGCGTCCTGACGGAGGGTGAGTTCCTTTATATGAAAGGAGCAGTAGCCCACCAGATGTTCGCCGAAGTCGAGCGTAACCGTCATGCGGCGGTTGAAATTGTCGGCATAGAGTTCAGCCGGCTCCCCGGTCTTCTCGTAGCGCCAGCCCTGATAGGCCGAGCTGTCCTTCACGGCCGTCACCACGGCCACGGGTTTCACTGTGCGGTAGTGGAGTTGGGGCTTCGACCGCTCGGCCGTTTCCAGCCAGCGGGCCCGTTCGTTCTCAAATGCTGTTTCGGCTCCTGCGGCTATCGACAGCAGGGAGCACAGCCACAGGCAGGTGTTGCGTATCATGTCAATCGTAATTTGTGATGATGCAAAGATACGAATAAACGGTGGAATCCAGAGAATACCTCCTTGGACTGAAAATGCCACCTGGTGCAAATGACGTACTGAAATGTTAAATCAGTGGAGGGAGCAGGAATCTGTAGTTGCGATTTTATTAACTAAAAGTATTTCGGTAAACGCTGGAATTAACACGTTTGTAATTTATTGATTGACAATGCTGTTCTGGTGTGTTGAAAACGAAGCGGCGTTTTGTGATTTTGAAACGCCGCTTCAAATTTTTGAAACGTCGTTTCTGAGCGACGAAGTTGGAGCCGGTTTCTCAGAAGTGTTAAAAGCATCCCGCCGGTGTCGGCCGGGTTTTTAACACACTACGTCCGGCACTGCGCCGGTGGGGTGAAGGCATTACAATATGTTGTGCCGGTAGGCTCTCGGTGTGGTGCCTTTCAGGCGGTGGAAGAATTTGCTGAACGAAGGGGTGTCGGCAAAGTGGAGGCGGTCGGCCACCTGGCCGATGGTCAGCGGTGTGGTGGCCAGCAGAAACGAGGCTTCGGTGACAAGCATCTGGTTGATGTAGTCGACGACGGTGCGGCCGGTTACCTGGCGCACGATGCGCGAAAGGTAAACGGGCGATATGTGGAGGGCGTCGGCATAGAAGGCAATGTCGTGGTGGCGGGCAAAGTGAAGCGGCAGCAAGCGTATGAAACCGATGAAGAGCTCTTCCACCCGCAGCGGCACCTGGCGCAGCGGGAGGGCGTTGTCCTGCACGTCCTGCAAGTCGAGCAGGAACACGGCGTAGAGCATCTGCAGGATTTTGGCCTTATAGATATGGTCCGAGAGGATATAACGCACGATTTCGCGCATCTTTTCCGCCAGATGCAGGGCATCGGCGTGGGGCAGCTTCTGCTTGGGCTCGTGCAGCTGCACGATGGGCCGGTAGGCCATGTGCACCAGGTCGTGGCCCACGGGCGACTCGATGGTCAGGTGCTCGTCGGCCAGGAGGCAGATGCCGCGGTAGTTTTCGGACACGCCGAGAACGGTCACCTGCAGCCCCGGCGAATAGATGTAGAGGTCGTCGGTCTCGAGAGTCAGCTCCTGACCGTTATAGACTATCGTGAGCCACCCTTCGGTGACGAGGGTGAAGGTGTAGGCCGCCATGAAGCCCTGGGTCTTGTTGGTGCGGAAGGTCATGGCCGCATCGGTCTCGGTGCAGTAGATTTTTCCGTCCCAATCTTCAGTGGGCAGGCTGCCGTTCATCTTAAGCCAAGCTTCTTTCAGACTGTACATGCTGCAAAAGTACGAAAAGTTTCGCGTAATTGTATCGTTTCAGACAAATTGTGTGTCGGCGTGGATTAAAAATGTGTCGTCGGCTTTTCGTAACTTTGCAGTCCAAAAACCATCAAACATGTTTAATTAAAAAAATAACAGAATTATGGACGCAAAGAAATCAATCGAAGCACTGCAGTTCTTCGCAACGGGACTGACTGAAGGTGCACTGGTGCATAAGTTGCAAGGACAGATTTTCAAATCCCAAGGCTTCACGAAGCTCGGCCAGAAATACATCGACCACTTCAATGAAGAGATGGAATGGGTGGAGAAGTTCGTTGAGCGCATTCTCGACCTCGGCGGCGAAGTGAAGTTCGACGGTGCCAAGAGCCGTGCCCTGGTGTGCGACCCCGTGGAGTACGTGAAGGCTGACCTCGACATTCAGAAGGCCGGCGTGGACCTGCTCTACAAGTGCATGGAAACCCTGGTGAACGACCCCACGACCTACGACATCATGAAAGCCTATCTGGCCGACGAGGAGGAAGACCTCTACTGGAGCCAGGGCGCTCTGGAGATGATCGAGTGCATCGGCAAGCAAAACTGGCTGTTCACCCAAGTGTAAGCCTTTTGGTATAAACAATAAGGAGGGCTTGCCCCTCCTTATTGTTTAGATGAATAAAAACGGAAATGAAGAAAATCATCATAATCGACGGTGGCCCCCGCAAAACATTCAACACGGCCTCCATGCTGCAGAAGTTTGCCGAAGGCGCAAACGCGGTGAGTTCAGAAATAGAAGTGAAAACCGTTAGGCTGTACGGACTCGACTACAAAGGCTGTATGTCGTGCATGGCCTGTAAACTGAAGGGCAAGGTGTCGAATGTCTGCAAGTTTAAGGACGCCCTGACCCCCGTCTTGCAGGAGATAGCTGAGGCCGACGGTTTGGTGTTGGGCTCACCCGTCTATTTTGGCGACGTGACAGGACAGATGCGTACCTTCCTGGAGCGTCTGGCGTTCCCTTGGCTCTCATACAACGACTATAGCCTGACAGCACCGAAACGCATGCCCGTGGTGCTGGTGGAGACGATGAACGGACTGCCCGACCAAAATAACAGTCAAGGCTACGGCTCGATGGAATACTGCATCATCCGTGCGTTGGGACAGCCCGATAAACTATACGCCTACAACACCTGTCAGGTGAGAAATTATGCCAATTACGAACTTGCAGGTTTCTCAGAGGAAGCCAAGCATACGTATCGCGACGAGCACTGGGACAATGACCTCCAGAGTGCCTTCGATGCCGGCAAGCGCATGGCAGAAAAAGTCATCGCAGCAAAAGAATAAGGACATAGGCGGTTATGACGTTAGCCATCGGACTTCTCATTCCTCTGCTCGGAACGATGTTGGGGGCAGCCTTCGTCTTCTTTATGAAAGACGAAATGTCTCCCCGTCTCCAAAAGTCGTTGTTGGGCTTTGCTTCGGGCGTGATGGTGGCTGCCTCCGTATGGTCGCTCCTCATTCCGGCTATGGAGCTGGAGAATGCCGGGGGCGTGTGGTCGGTGATGCCTGCAGCCGTGGGATTCCTTTTAGGTATCGGTTTCTTGCTCTTGCTTGACGAACTGACGCCCCATCTCCACATGGGTGCCAACAAACCTGAAGGCCCCCGTTCTCACCTTTCACGCACAGCCATGCTGACTCTCGCCGTTACCCTGCACAATCTGCCTGAAGGCATGGCCGTGGGCGTCGTGTTTGCAGGAGCCGAAGGCGGCGTCTCGGGGCTCTCTATGACGGCGGCCCTGGCTGTATCCATTGGTATCGCCATACAGAACGTGCCCGAAGGAGCCATCGTTTCCATGCCCATGCGGGCGGCCGGCAATTCCCGCTGGCGCTCGTTTCTGATTGGAACCATGAGCGGTGCGGTTGAACCGGCAGGAGCCCTGGTGGTCGTTCTGTTGGCTTCGATGATAATGCCGGCCCTCCCTTATCTCCTCGCCTTCGCCGCCGGAGCCATGGTTTATGTGGTTATAGAAGAACTCATACCGGAGGCTTCGGAGGGTGAACACAGTAACCTGAGCACCATCGGATTTGCCGTCGGTTTTGTGTTGATGATGGTGTTGGACGTGGTATTGGGATAACACACAATGAAAGAAAAGACAGATGGAAGAGAAAACATTTGACCTCAGTTCGTACATGACCGGCGGCATTGCCGGTGACAGGGGGAACTGCGTAAGAAAACGCTCCCGCCATCCCAATAATCAGGATTTGGAAAATCTGAGATCATTTATTCAAACGACAATCTAATTATTTTTGATGAAGTTATTATTAGTTGTAATCACATTACTACTTATAGGGTGTGGAGAGAAGAAAGAAAAAGTTGAAACTAAAAACTTCTCTGAAATAGTGCCAGATACTATTGAATGTTCTACAAATTATAAAGTAACAACAATACAAGAAATAGTTGATTGGGCCAATAATCAGGACTGGACAGATGAGGAAGCTACTCATTTTGATAACATGAATGAAAAATATTCTCTGCTTATTAGAGGATCTGAAAGAGAATTAGATACTATAGTTAATCATTATCATTTTTATTTTACAATAGAACAATGAACGAAGATAATTTAGTAATGCAATATATAAGAATGGAAATAAAAGCTATTCGCATGTTCGACGGCGGTTTCATGAACCAGCCGTTCGCCTTCGGGGGCGAGGAGGGCAAGGAAGCCTTCGACGAACAGATCATTTACCGCAGCAGTCTGCAAAACTTCCTTATTGACACCGGCAAGGAGGTCATCCTCGTGGACACCGGCTTCCAGAGCGGCTACAACGCTCCGGCCCGGAAGTTCGGCGCGCCGCTTTATATGGGCGAACCCGTGGCCGACTACATGGTCGGTTTCGAAGCCTTGGGCTACAAGCCTGAGCAGGTCACCAAGATTCTGGTGACCCACAAGCATCCCGACCATTCGGGAGCATTGAAATATTTCCCCAATGCCGAAGTCTATATCTCGCCCGAGGATGCCGATGCCATGAAACTGGAAGGAGCCGGCATCGTCCGTGCCCAATACGGCACGCCCTACCACAACTTCCCCAACGCCCAGCAGGTGGCCGAAGGCATCTGGTTTATCGAGGCCAAGGGCCACACCAAAGGCAACAGCATCGTCATCTGCGAGAACGACGGCCTGTTTTACATGTTCCATGGCGACGTCACCTACTGCGACGCTGCCCTGAAGGCCAATAAGCTCAGCATTATCTTCGAGGACGGGGCCGCCGCACGCCAGACGCTCGACCGTGTCCGCGAGTTCATCCGCAACAACCCCACCGTCTATCTCTCCACCCACTGTCCCGAGGGTTACGAAAACCTCGAGCTCAAGCGCGTGATGAAACTGTAATACCTCCGTGTAATCTCTATAAGAAAAGGCAGCCTTCAACGTCGGGCTGCCTTTTCTGTTTTCTATATGAACAGTATTTCCTCGCCGTGGAAGAGGAAATTGCCGCCCACCACATATTCGGTGGCGGTGGGCGAGAACTGGTCCTGTATGGTGATGTGCAGGTGGCCGGCGAGGATAGCCTTCAACAGGGGCTCCGTCTTCAGGTAGGCGATGAACGCGCTGGTCACGGGGTCATCCTGCTGCCTCTTGTATTCGCCCGAGGGGTCGGGGGCCACGTTTCTGAAGCGGCTCTTCTCGTCGTGCCAGAAGCGGATGTCAGCCCGCCAGATGTTCTCCGTGTGGAAGGGCACGTGCATGCACAGCACGATGGGCAGGCCTTTCTTCACTTCTTTACGGAACAGTTCCACTTGCCGTTCCGTCACGTAGCCGTACACGTCGTCGAGCGTCACGAAGTTTACGCCGCCCACGACCTGCGACTGCAGTTCGATGTCGTAGGGGAATACCTCTTGCAGCTTCTTGCGGGTGAGATCCTTGTATTGTTCTGTGCCGGTCTCTTTCGGCTCGCTCAGCCACATGTGCTGGCTGAACTCGTGGTTACCCAGGCAGCCCACGACGCCTTCGCCGAAGTATTTTTTCACCAGGTCAAAGTTGGCCTCGCTCTGCCAATCTATCAGGTCGCCCGTGTGTACCACATAGTCCACGTGCTGACGGGCCCAGTCCAGCGAGTCGCGCAGTGCCTCCTCCTGCCGGCCGCCGAAGGTGGTTGTGCGTATTTTGTGCAACTGCTGTTTCTTTTCGTCCTCGTGGGGATAGACCGCCGTCAGGTGGGTGTCCGAGATGTGGAGGATTGAGAACGGCTTTTCCAAGCCGATGTTCACCGTGCCGTAGTTCAGGGCCAGCCGCTCAAAGCGTCCGCGTTTGGGAAACAGTGTCGGGTCGTCCTCGGCCAGTGCCGGCAGTTGCGATGTGGCCACCAGGGCTCCCATGCCGGCCATGCGTTTCAAAAAACTTCGTCTGTCCATATTGTTATTGTTTAGGTGGGTATATGTTACAAGTCAAAGAAGTTTCCCTCCTTGTCCACGCAGCCTATGGCCCTCACCCGGGCGTTGGGGTTGTGCAGCGTAAGGGGTTTGTCGGCCGTGTAGCCCTGCATGCGGCACGCGGTGAGCGTGATGGTGCCGGGCTCGTCGCCGATGGTCAGCAGAAAGTCCTGCGAGGCGCCGTAGTCCGTCAGCACGGGGTTGCCGCCCGAGAAGGCCTCCACGTTCGTCAGCGACGTGTGGCCGCAGCCTTTTATCACGATGGGGTGCACGTCCTCGGCCCGTTCGCCCGTGTTGGCAATGATGGAGCCCTGGCTTATCTGCCAGTTGCGGTTTTTCTGGTTGCTGCCGTCCTTGTAGATGCCTATCTGCACGCAGTCGAAGTTGAAGTTCGTCAGCTGCCCGTACGTCTCGCGGCCCAGGCACACGCCCCCGTAGTTGCCGAAGGTGAAGAGGTCCATCATCTGGGCGTTGTCGGTGTAGTCTATCCAGTAGGTATATTTCTTTTGGCTCACCACGCGGTCTATCACCTCCGGTTTGAAGTGGCGCCCGAAGGCCCGCATGTTGGCCGGGTTCACGTGGCAGTGGAGCAGGCGCGGTATGTCCGTGCAGTGGTTTATGGCGATGAACTGGCCGCTCAGCGGGTAGCCGTAGCAGTGTTCGATGAGTATCTGCTCACAGCGGTTGGGCGGTGTGGCGCGGAAGTCCATGGCAAAGTATTCGCCGTAGAAGGTCAGGTCGCGCAGCGTCACGCCCTCCACGTTCTCCCCCTCCGCCAGCGTGATGGTGGGCGGGTAGGCCACGATACCGTCCGCCCGGTCCCACGACTGTTCGGGGTAGTAGAACTGTATGCCCGAGAGGCGTGTGCCCGATTCCACCCGGATGAACGCTTCGCTCCGGTCGCGGATGACGAAGAGCGACCCCGTCGGTCCCGTGGCGTCGGCCGTGCTCGTGCCGCGGCCCGTGGGACCGTGCACACCGATGAGCGACACATTCTTGCGCAGCACCAGGCCCCCGTCCATGGGGTAGCCGCCCTCGACGGGCTCCACGTAGAGCGCGCCGCCCGAGGCCGACAGCCGGTCGATGGCGCGTTGCAGCTTTTGCCTGTTCTGCGCCGCCGTGTTCTTCGGCGACACGCCGAACCGGCCTATCGGGATGCCCGTCTGTGCTGCCGACGCCAATGTCGCCAGCACGAAAACGATGAGACAGATGATAACCGGCCGTTTCATTCCTTCTCCCTCCGTTTGGCTTCTTCCCAGATGGCGTCCATCTCGGCCAGCGTCATGTCCTTCAGGTCGCGGCCCTGGGCCAGGGTTTTCGATTCCAGGTAATTGAAGCGGCGTATAAACTTGCGGTTCGTGCGCTCCAGGGCGTTGTCGGGGTTGATGTGGTAGAGCCGTGCCGCGTTGATCAGGCTGAAGAGCACGTCGCCCAGCTCCGCCTCCGCCTTGTCGGCGTCCATGCGGTCCACCTCGGCCTCAAACTCCGATATTTCCTCCTTCACCTTGCCCCACACCTGCTCGCGCTGTTCCCAGTCGAAGCCCACGTGGCGTGCCTTGTCCTGGATGCGGTAGGCCTTGATCAGGGCGGGCAGGGCGCTTGGCACGCCGCCCAGCACCGTCTTGTTGCCGTCCTTCTCCTTCCGCTTGATTTGTTCCCAGGTGTCCTCCACCTGGCCCGCCGTCTCCGCCTTGGCCTCGCCGTAGATGTGCGGGTGGCGGAAGATGAGTTTCTCCGACAGCCGGTTGCACACGTCGGCAATGTCGAACCGGCCCTTCTCGCTGCCGAAGAGGGCGTAGAAGCACACGTGCATCAGCACATCGCCCAGCTCCTTGCAGATGTTCCCGTCGTCGCCCGCGGCCAACGCATCGCAGAGCTCATACACCTCCTCGATGGTGTTCGTCCGCAGGCTCTCGTTGGTCTGCTTGCTGTCCCACGGGCACTTCTCCCGCAGCTCTTCCAATATGTCCAGCAGGCGGCCGAACGCCTGTAGCTGTTCCTCGCGTGTATGCATTGCCATGGTCATTCTCGTTTTCGTTACACCTGCAAATTTACGCTTTTTCTCCGTTTTCCTCACGCCTAAATCCGATTTAGTGCGTCCTAAATCCGTTTTCGTTTTTCCGAGACGCCGTTTTTGCCGCCACATGCGCCGCCCGAAATCTTCTCCGCGCCGCGTAATATCTCCGTCGCGCCGCCCGAAATCTCCGCCGCACCGCCCGAAATCTCCGCCGCGCCGCCTAAAATTAGAATAAAGCTTTTATTCGTACAAATAAAATCTATATTTACACAAATAAAGCCTTTATTTTTGCAAATAAAACTTTTATTTGTATTTTTGCAGGCGTTAGGGCGATATGAGAGGCCGCCCCGAAGATATTAAACAGTAACATATTGATAATAAAGAAACAATGAGTGAATTCAGATTGAGAGAAATGCCCGACATGCAGGGCACGGGAGAGAAAAAGGTGTATCCGAAGCTCAAGAACATGGGCCGTCTGACGTATGAAGAAGTGGTGGACTGGATGGTGCAGAACTGTCATGTGCCGGCAAGCAACGTGCGCGGTGTGGTGAGCGCCCTGTCGCAGACCATAGCGCAGCTGACGGCGCGCGGCCACTCGGTGAAGATTGACGGGCTGGGCACTTTCAGCGCGCGGTTGGGCTACGCTCCCGACGTGGAGCCCGAGGAGATGAACGCGCCCCACAAGCTCAATGGCGAACAGTTCTGCGTGTCGGGCATGAACTTCCGTCCCGACAAGATGCTGCTCAGCGAGGCCACCAGCCGCGCCCACCTGAAGCGCAGCCGCCGCACGGTGAAACTCAATGAGGTGCGCACCACACCGGAAGAGCGCCTGGCCCAACTGACGCGCTTTCTGGAAAGCCATGAGTTTGCCCGCGTGAGCGACTACTGGAAGTTGTCCGGCCTGAGCCGTTCGGGCGCCACGAAGGAACTGCAGCGCTTTGCCGCCGAGGCCGACGCCACGGGCATCACCACCAGCGGCCGCGGCTCGCATAAGGTGTATGTGAAGAAATAATGGTTTGATAACTGAAGTAGATTGGGCCATGTTTCGTGCCTTTTTTGTATTTTTGCATTTCAATAAATACAAAAAAATAATTGTATAAGTAAGATGGAACTTGCAAGTAAGTATAGCCCTCAGGAGGTTGAGGGCAAATGGTATAAGTATTGGGAAGACCATAAGTTGTTCAGTTCAAAGCCTGACGGACGCGAGCCGTTTACGGTGGTGATACCGCCGCCCAACGTGACGGGCATCCTGCACATGGGCCACATGCTGAACGAGACGATACAGGACATACTGGTGCGCCGCGCCCGTATGGAAGGCAAGAATGCATGCTGGGTGCCGGGCACCGACCATGCCTCGATAGCCACAGAAGCCAAGGTGGTGAACCGCCTGGCCGAGCAGGGCATCAAGAAGAGCGACCTGACGCGTGAGGAGTTTCTGAAGCATGCCTGGGACTGGACCCATGAGCACGGCGGCATCATCCTGAAGCAGTTGCGCCGTCTGGGCGCTTCGTGCGACTGGGAACGCACGGCCTTTACCATGGACGAGGTCAGGAGCGAGAGTGTCATCAAGGTGTTCTGCGACCTCTATGACAAAGGCCTCATCTACCGTGGTGTGCGCATGGTGAACTGGGACCCGAAGGCCAAGACGGCTCTGTCGGACGAGGAGGTGATTTATAAGGAGGAGCACTCGAAACTCTATTACCTGAAGTACTACGTGGCTCCCGACGATGCCACTGTCTATTCCCAAGTGGCAAGTCCCGACACGTCATTGAAGGACTACGCCGTGGTGGCCACGACGCGTCCGGAGACCATCATGGGTGACACGGCCATGTGTATCAATCCCAATGACCCGAAAAACGCCTGGCTGAAGGGCAAGAAGGTTATCGTGCCGCTTGTGGGCAGAGTGATTCCCGTGATAGAGGACGACTACGTGGACGTGGAGTTCGGTACGGGTTGCCTGAAGGTGACGCCAGCCCACGATGTGAACGACTATATGCTGGGCGAGAAGCACCAGTTGAAGAGCATAGACATCTTCAACGACGACGGCACGCTCAGCGAGGCCGCCGGCCTGTATGTGGGCATGGACCGCTTCGATGTGCGCAAGCAGATAGAGAAAGACCTTGAGGCTGCCGGCCTGATGGAGAAGGTGGAGGACTACACGAACAAGGTGGGTTGCTCCGAGCGCACGGGCGTGGCCATTGAGCCGAAACTGTCGATGCAGTGGTTCCTGAAGATGCGGCACTTTGCCGACCTGGCTCTCGCTCCCGTGATGAACGACGAGATACAGTTCTATCCCACGAAATACAAGAACACCTACAAGCATTGGCTGGAAAACATCAAGGACTGGTGCATCTCGCGCCAGCTGTGGTGGGGCCATCGCATACCGGCCTACTACCTGCCCGAGGGTGGTTTTGTCGTAGCCGAAACGCTGGAACAGGCCGTGGAGAAAGCCCGTCAGAAGACAGGCAACGCCGCCCTGGCCGCTGCCGACCTGCGGCAGGATGAAGATGCGCTCGACACGTGGTTCTCCTCGTGGCTCTGGCCCATCAGTCTGTTCGACGGTATCCGCAAGCCCGGCAACGCGGAATTCAATTACTACTATCCCACGGCCGACCTGGTTACCGGTCCCGACATTATCTTTTTCTGGGTGGCCCGCATGATTATGGCCGGCTATGAATATACCGGAAAGATGCCATTCAAGAACGTGTACTTCACCGGCATCGTCCGCGACAAGCTGGGCCGCAAGATGTCGAAGCAGTTGGGTAACTCGCCAGACCCCATCGACCTCATCGAACGCTACGGTGCCGACGGTGTGCGCATGGGCATGCTGCTCTCCGCTCCGGCTGGCAACGACATACTCTTTGATGAAAGCCTGTGCGAGCAGGGCCGCAACTTCTGCAACAAGATATGGAACTGCTTCCGCCTCATCGAGGGTTGGCAGACCACCGATGGCCCACAGCCGCAAGTGTGCGCCCAAGCCACCGAGTGGTTCGGAGCCGAACTGCGCCGCAGTGCCGCCGAGATAGCCGACCTCTTCAAAAAATACCGTCTGAGCGAGGCCCTGATGGAGGTGTACCGTCTGCTGACCGACGAGTTCTCCGGCTGGTTGCTCGAAATGGTGAAGCCAGCCTACGGTGAACCCATCGACACAAAGACACTGCAGGAAGTGAAGGACTTCTTCAACGACCTGCTCCACTTGCTCCATCCCTTCATGCCGTTCATCTCCGAAGAATTGTGGCAACATATCAGCGAGCGCGGCGAGGGTGAAAGCCTTATGGTTGATGTTTCGGCCATTGACGCCCCCCGTCCGGCTGACAAAGACGTGCTCGATGCCGTGGCTCTGCTCAAGACCGCCGTCCAGGGCGTGCGCGCCATCCGCAATGCCAAGAACATCGCCAAAAAGGAAGAACTCTCTCTCCAGGTAGTGGGTGAGAACCCCATCGAGGCCCTGGGCGGTCTGCTGGCCAAGATGGCCGGCACCACGCCTGCCGAGCGTGTGGAGAAAAAGAGCGACGACGCATCGGCCTTCATCGTGGGAACCACCGAGTTCGCCGTGCCCTTGGGCCATCTCATTGACGTCAGTGCCGAGATAGAGAAGGCTGAGGCCGACCTGAAGCACCTCGAAGGTTTCCTTGCCGGTGTATTGAAGAAACTCTCCAACGAGCGCTTCGTGGCCAATGCCCCCGAAGCCGTGGTCGCCCTGGAGCGCAAGAAACAGAGCGATGCCGAGCAGAAGATAGCCGTGCTCAAGGAGACGCTGGCCAAACTGAAGAAATAGTTTCTGTGGTTCCAGACAAAAATCAAAAGCGCGCAGTTCCCGGTTCGGGGAATGCGCGCTTTCTTTTGGTCTTTATGTAATATTATTCGTCGTCCTTCAGATTATTGATGATGTTGCGGATGCCCCGCACCGTGGCGCGGCACTGGCTGGCGATGTAGCGCGCCGTGGCCTTGAGAAATCGCCATGTGAGGCGCAGCCCGTGGCCCGTGGCGCGGACGAGGCGCACGGTGAGTTTGCCCAACTGGACGAGTGCGCGGCCGATGGGGACGAGGAAGAAGCGCAACTTTTCCATGACGGTGAGACTGCCGAACATCCATGGCCACCCCGGGCGGTAGGCGCGCTGGCGCAGGCAGAGCTTGGTGTAGTAGAGGGCCATATCGACGTTGTTGTCAAGGAAAAACTGCTGGCGCAGGCACTTCATGGCGTCGCGCCGGTTGGGCAGCATGCGGCTGGTGCGCAGCCAGCCGAGGTATTGCTCGGTGTGGTCGTAGGCCTGCGCGCCTATGCCGGCGCTGACGATGCGCCGTCGGGCGATGTACATGGGCTTGTCCTCCGTATAGAAATGTTGCAGAAAGGGCATGTGAGGGTAGAGACTGATGATGTTCTTGTAGCCTGCGATGAGGTGGGGCAGGAAGGCCTCGCGGCGGAAGATATTGCAAGGCAGGAAGGAGGAAAAGAGGAAATAGGGGTAACCCTGGCGGACCAGTTGACGCGGGGTGGCGGTGGTGCCGCCCTTGTCCCACGCCACGCCAGTGTGGGCACCCACGTGGATGAGGTCAACGCTGCCCTGGGCCAGCACTTGCTGCACGTCGCTGACGTCGGTGAAGTCGTAGGAGTCGTCATCGGCGAGAATCCACAGGTACGGGGCGGTGGCCAACTCCACGGCACGCAGTATGTTGGCGTCGCCGCCGATGTTGACCACGTTGCTGACCAGCCGCAGGTTGGTGAAGAGTGACTGCTTCTGCCAGACCACCTGCTGGGTGTGGTCGGTGGAGGCATTGTTGAGCACCGTGATGCGGCAGGTGCTGAAGGGACTGGCGGCGAGGCGGTCGAGCGTGGTGCCGAGCAGCTCGGCGCGGTTGTAGGTGATGACGATGATTTCGAGGTTGTCCATGTCGCGGGTTTCTAAAGTTGTTTTTTACAGGTCAGCCGTGGCCCCGTGCCACTGGCGTTTCTTGGTGCGGAAGATGTGGTATCCCCAGGGCAGGGCCAGGCCGACGGAGAGGATGAAGTAGCTCACGGTGATGCCCATGAGGCCGTAGAGGCGGCCGAAGACGAGGGTGGTGAGCATGGTGCTGAGGCCCATGACGACGGATTGGGCCATGAAGGGCTCCTGTTTGTGACAGCGCAGGTAGATGGCCCAGCCGGAGACGTACTGGTTAGTGTATTCGGGTATCATCATCAGCACCAGAGGCAGCAGGGGCAGGAAGCGTTCGGCCACGTTGACGCCGCGCAGGGTGATGCCGAGTCCGCTGAAGCCTGCCATGATGAGGAAGAAGGCGAGCAGCAGCAGGGCGTTGACAGCCGTGGCCTGTCGCAGGGTGCGGCCGAAGAGGGTGTCGAGCTCCGTGTAGCGCCGTTGCTCGATGAGACCGGAATAGGTGGGCACCTTCGTGTTGGTCCAGCTCAGGGTGAGGGCTTGGATGGCGGTGAGCACGTCGATGGTGATGCCCATCTGTCCGGCCACGCCCGGAGCTTCGGTGGCCATGAGCACGGGTTTGAAGAAGTGGAAGATGAAGTAGCCGCTAATCCAGCTGACGGCTATTTTCCACTGGAAGGGGAAGACTTCCTTGAAGTATGCGATGCGCTCCGTCACCCTTTCGCGGGCCACGCCGGCCATGATCTTGCCCAGAGGGGTGAACAGCAGGAAGCCCAGCGAGGTGAGCACATAGGTGATGTTGCCGATGCTCAGGGCGTAGAGCTTGGCGCCGAGCAGGAAACTGACGATGACGCTCAGGGTGTAGATGAGGTATTTCCAGAAGAAGTAGCGGGCCACCTCCTTCACCTTGCCCAAGCCTTGCAGGAAACTGAAGAGCGGGGTGAGCATCAGATGGAGCGTGGTGGTGAGGCAGAGGATGAGCCAGGGCGTTTGCCATTCCACGCCGTGGTATTTTGAGGCGAAGTGGGCGAAGAAAGCGCCGCCGCCCAAGGTCAGGGTGAGCAGCAGCAGCAAGGCGAAGACGATGTACCATTTGGTGCTGAAGGACAGCAGTGAGCCCAAACGCGAGCGGTAGCGTTCGTCGCCCGTCAGACGGTGGCCCTGCCAGCCGAGGTGGGCCATTTCGTGGGCGGCGAACTGGGTGATGACGGTGTTCATGCCCAATTCGAAGAACACCTGCAGGGCCATGACACTCTTGAAGGTGTAGTAGTAGTCCTGCTCCTCCTTGGTGAGGCACCAGAGGATGAACATCGACGTGACGAAGCCGCCCACGGCGCCCACGGCTTGGGCGCCGGTGGTGTAGGCGATGGACTTGTCGATGCCGACGAGGCGGATGAGGCGTTGCAGGAGATTCATCGGTTCTGGTTTTGCGGGCGTATGGACAACGAAAACGGATTTGGTGCGAACGAAAACGCATTTAGTGAAAACGAGAGCGGACTTAGAAGCACCGGGCCGGCCGTCGGTCTTGCCCGTTCGGCTGTCTGTCGTTTCCCGTTGGCGTCAGGCCGTCTTGCCGTTTGGCTGCTGTTCTTTTTCGTCGGGCTATTCAGGTTTATTTGGTTTCGAAGTATTCGCGGAGCAACGTGAGCCCGGCCTTGCGGCGCATGTAGGGTTCCGAACCCGCTGTAGAGAGGTAGCAGTCGCCTGTGGCCACGCGGCGGATGCGGGGCCAAGCCTTCAAGGTGCCGTCGGCGAAGGCGTCGCTGAGCTGTTCGATGACCGCAGAGCCTATGCCTCCGCTCTTCTGGTGCTCCTCCAGGACGACGATGTTGGGGTGCATCTCGGCCAGTTGGACCAGGGCGTCGGCGCTGAGGGGCTTGATGAACGGCAGGGTATAGACGGCGGTGTCAATGCCGAGGGACTCTATCTGTGTGACGGCCTCGCTGAGGATGGAGCCGGAGGTAAGCAGCAGGTTGGGGCTCTCCGCTTCGCGCAAACAGTGAGGCTGGCCCATTTCGACGGGAGAGGCGCCGGAGGGGAACACCTGTTTCTCGCCGGCTTTGCCCAGACGGATATACATGGGGCCGTCGTAGGCGGCCGAGAGCGTGGCCACGGCACGGGCTTCGCTGGGGTCGGAGGGAGAGGCTACGGCCATTTGGGGCAGGGCACGCATGACGGCCACGTCTTCCGTGGCGTGGTGGCTTACACCAAGGCTGCCGTAGGCGTAGCCGGCACCAACGGCCACTATCTTGACGTTGCCGCTGTAGTAGCACACGTCGTTGCGTATCTGCTCGATGCAGCGCAGGGTGGGGAAGTTGGCAATGGAGTAAATATAGACATTGTAGCCTTCACGGGCCAGTCCGGCGGCCACACCGGTCATGTTCTGCTCGGCGATACCGGCGTTGAGGAAGCGTTCGGGGAAACGGTCGCGGAACGGTTCAACCACGTTGTATCCCAAATCGCCAACGATAAGGAAAATGCGCTCGTTGCGGGCGGCTTCTTCGATGAGTTGGTTGATAAATGCCGTTCTCATAAGGCCAGTTCCTCCATAGCTTGTCGGTATTGTTCGTCATCGGGTGACTTGTAGTGCCAAGCCAGGCGGTCTTCCATGAAAGAGACGCCCTTGCCCTTCACCGTGTTGGCAATGACCACCGTGGGCCGCTCTGTTTCGTGGATGAAAGACTCGAAGGCATCGCCCAGGGCTTCGTGGTTGTGGCCGTCGATGTCGGCCACGGCGCAACCGAAGGCACGGAACTTGTCGGCCAGGGGTTCGAGGCGCATCACGTCGTTGGTGTCGCCCAAACTCTGTATCTTGTTGTAGTCAATGATGGCGCAAAGGTTGTTGAGCCGATGATGAGCGGCAAACAGTAGGGCTTCCCAGTTGCTGCCTTCGTCCATTTCGCCGTCACCCAGGATGACATAGACGCGGTGTGGCTGGTGCTTCCGCTTGGCAGCCAACGCTAAACCGGCAGCGTAGGGCAAACCATGTCCTAAACTGCCGGCAGACATTTCCACTCCGGGCACGTGGTGTGAGATGTGGCTGAGCAACAGGCTGCCATCGGTGCCGTAGGTGTCGAGCCACTCCTCAGGGAAGAAGCCCTTGAGCGCAAGGGCGGCGTAGAGTGACACGCAGGCATGGCCCTTTGAGAGCAACAGCCGGTCGCGCCCTTCCCATTGGGGCTCGGCGGGCCTGACGTTGAGCCTGTCGCTGTAAAGCACGGCCAGAATGTCGGTCATGGAGAGCGCGCCGCCGATGTGTGAGGCGTGGGCGCGGTGAACCATGGAGATGGCTGTGCGGCGAATACGTTTTGCAAATTCTATGCTGGTCATAGTTGTTGGTTGTTCTGTATATATTCAATGGTGGCCTTGAGACCATCCTCCAATGAGGTGCGTTCGAAGGGACCGAAAGCATGGATGAACTTGTTGGCGTTGCCCAAGATAATCATCGACTGGTTCTCGCGGTAGGGCAGAGTGGGACGGAACTCGGTGGTTGAGGCCGTGAGCTGTCTGATGGTGTGGAACAATGTGCTGAGGGTGACGGGAACGGCCGAAGACAGATTGTAGATGCCGCTTTTGCCTTTCTTTCCGAGGGTGGAGACCACGGCACGGGCAAAATCTGCAACGTAGAGGTAAGAATAGCGTTGCTCGCCGCGGGTGGTGTCCATGGCTTCTCCGCGCAGGCAATGGCCAATGACGCTTGGGATGAGCCATTGTGGCCGCTGCCCCGGTCCATAGACGCTGAAGATGCGCAGCCATTGCCATGCCAAACCGTGTTTCCCGGCGTAGGCCTGCAGATGCTCGCAGCAGCTGATTTTGGCTTTTGCGTATTCCGACAGAGGCCGCAACGGTTGGTTTTCGTCTACTTCAGAGTCGATTCTTCCGTATTCGTCCTGACTGCCGAGCATCACCACTTGCTTGTAGGGATGCATGTGGAGCAGGTGTTCGGTCATCTCTACGTTTTCCTGTTGCACCTTGCCGTCATTCCGCCCCTTTGCATCCACTCCGCTCCAGGCAGCATGGATAAGTACGTCGGGACAGAAGGCTTTAACTTCGCTTTCCCATTGTGAACTGTCTGACGTGACCCATGTTACGCCGTTTAAGGTCGTGTGTGGTGACGTGGCCCGTCGCAAGCATAGCACATGGTGCCCCTCGGTTGCGCATTGACGGGCGATGTGTTGTCCCAAAAAGCCTGTGGCACCAGTGATAAATATGTTCATACGTTGAGGTAACGGTCTATTTGTTCTTCACACAGCCGTCCGGCATCCTCCGCGCGGTAGCGCCTGTACCAGTCGGCCGTCAGCTGAAGTGTTGCATCCAACGACAGGCGTGGTGTCCAGCCCAGACGTTGCTGTGCTTTCGTGATGTCGAGTGTCAGCAGTTTGGCTTCGTGTACGGCGTTGGGTTCAGAAGCGTCATGCAAGGTGCCGCCGCCGTAGTATTCGGCCAGTTTGGAAGCGACGGTCCACACGTCGGCCACGGATTCTTGGAGAGGTCCGAAGTTCCAGGCCTCGCAGTAGTTTGTAGGTTCTTCCCACATTTTTTGTGCCAGCAGCAGGTAGCCGCCTAACGGTTCCAGCACGTGTTGCCAGGGACGTACGGCCCGCGGTGAGCGGATATCTATGGGGCGGCCGGCTTCCATGGCACGGATGCAGTCGGGCACGATGCGGTCTTTGGCCCAATCGCCGCCACCGACTACGTTGCCGGCCCGCACGCTGGCCAGGCTCTTGCCGTGGTGCCGGTATTCGTCGGGATGCATGAAACTGCGGCGCCATGAACTGATGGCTATTTCGGCAGCTCCTTTCGACGAAGAGTAGGGGTCGTAACCGCCCAATGGGTCGTCTTCGCGGTAGCCTTGCAGCTGTTCTTTATTCTCATAACACTTGTCGGTGGTAATCATGACACCCACCCGTATACTGGGGGTCTGGCGCATGGCTTCCATCACGTGGATGGTGCCCATCACGTTAGTCTCATAGGTTGCTACAGGCTGTTCGTAACTGAGTCGCACCAGCGGTTGGGCTGCCAGGTGAAACACAATGTCGGGTTGGTATTGTTTGAAAATCCGTGTGAGGTGTTCTCCGTCGCGTATGTCAACCCGCAGGTCGGCCTCCATGCGTTTGCCTACCCCTGACAGCACGTAGTTGTCGCGACTGGTCTGCGGGTCAAGGGCCACGCCGATGACCTTGGCTCCCATGCGGCAGAGCCACAGACACAGCCACGAGCCTTTGAATCCCGTGTGGCCCGTGACGAGCACACTCTTCCCCTGATAGAATTCTGGATTTACCATACCTTCCATGGGGCATTGCCTGCAGCCCACAATTCGTTCAACTCCTTGTTGTCGCGTAGCATGTCCATCGGTTTCCAGAAGCCGCGGTGCTTGTAGGCGTGCATTCTTCCGTCGCGGGCCAAAGCCTCGAGGGGTCCTTTCTCCAGAGCCACGGTGTCGTCGTCGGGCAGATAGTTGAATACTTCCGGCTCGCATACGAAGAAACCGATGTTTATCCATTTGCCGTCGCCTTCGGGTTTCTCACGGAAGGCGCGTACCTGATTTGTTTCCGGGTCAATGTCCACGGCGCCGAATTTGCCCTGCGGCTTATACACCGACATGGTCAGCGCAGCCCCAGATGCCTCGTGCTCCTGTAGCGTGGCGGCGATGTCGATGTCGGCCACGCCGTCGCCGTAGGTAAGCAGGAAGCGCTCGCCGTGCACGTAGGGTTCGATGCGGCGTACACGTCCGCCTGTCATGGTCTGCAGCCCCGTGTCCACCAGTGTCACGCGCCAGTGTTCGGCGTGGCTCGAGTGCACCTCCACGGAGTTGTTCGACAGGTCCACCGTCATATCGCTGTTGTGCAGGTAGTAGTTGGCAAAATACTCCTTGATGACATACTGCTTGTAGCCGCAGCATATGACGAAGTCGTTGATGCCGTAGTGGCTGTAGGTCTTCATGATGTGCCACAGGATGGGCTTGCCGCCTATCTCCACCATCGGTTTGGGTATGATGTTGGTGGCTTCGCTCAACCTTGAACCGAAACCACCGGCCAAAATCACCGCTTTCATGCCTTCTCTTTTATTATTGTATTACTATAACTGCAAAAGTAGCGAAAATATTTCACGTAGCTGCCGGTAAACGCTATTTTATTCAGCCGTAATGACAAAAGTGCTGATACTTTGCCTTGGCAGGGTATATGTCAGGATGCCTTCGCTGTCGGGGCGTGCTGTGGCTATGGCATCGCAGTTGTGCCTGCTGTCGGTGATGTAGCGTTTGACGGAGGTCTTAAGCTTAGATTTTAGAAATGGCAGACGTACGGAAAAGTTTACTTTGTAGTCCGAATTGTTCTGACTTACCAGTACCAGTTCATTGCCGTCGGGCGACAGGGCGGCAATGCTGTTGGCGTCGTCCACATGGAGCAAGGTGTAGCCCTGTTTAATGAACCGTGTCACTTGCATCCTGACGAAGTAGTTCTTCACCCGCCAAAATGTTTCTTCCTTGAAACTGCCTCTGACGGTGCACCACTGGTCGTTGTTTTCCTCCATCACTTGCCAGTCGCACCACACGACGGGCTGCAGTTGTTTCAGATCGTCCATGAGCCGTCTGGACAGGCGCAAGTTACCTTCCAGTCCTCTGCCACCGGCTCCCGTTTCGCTCATCCACAGGGGAATGCCGGCTCCTTTCGTCCGCTGGCTCAGTTTCACGCGGCTCAGGCTGTCGGCCTCATAGGTATGGGTGTTCCATTGCCCGATGGCCGCCATCGTCTCCGGTTGGGCTTGGAAGGCGTCGAAGGTTTTGATTGACTGTTTCACTGAAGTTTCGTCAGTCACGGACAGGCGTGTTTTCAGTCGGGCCCGTTTCATCATGCGGCTCAGGATGCGGCTCACCTCCATCATGGTTGCAATGTCGAAGTGGCAGCCTTCCTGACCGCCGCCACGGCCCCAGTAACTGGTCTGCGGCTCGTTGAACGGTTCCAGACTGGTGAATTCCAGTCCGTACTTCTTTTTATAGTGTTTGCATACGTCCACCAGATAACGGCAGAAGTCCTTGCGGCATTCGGGCCGCAGGTTATCATTTCCCGCCTCGTCGTGTCCGGCAGCACATCCGCTCACGGTCATGTAGTAGGGTGGCGTGTTGCTGAACGCCTCCACCATCAGGTCGTCGGGCCGCAGTCGGCGCAGTTTCAGGAGCACCCGGCGCTGTGCCGAGTCGGCTTCCCAGTGGTACTTGCCTTTTGCCTCCGGCTTGAAACCTTCCATTTCCGCCCGCAGTCCCTTGCCGCGTCCCATGTGATGCGGGTCGCAGTGGCGGTTCTCCGGATCGTCGCCGCCTGGAATGTTGTAGCGGAACACGTTGTAGTTCAGTCCGTCCTTGTCGGCAATCCAGTGGAGCAGGGTGTCCAGTTTGGCCTCGTCCCACCGGCCGCATTGTCCGGCCCACCAGCACAGCGAGACGCCCCAACCTTCGAGGCGCTGCAATCGTTCGGCCACATTGATTTCAAACGTCACGGTGCGCGCCGCCGATGTCGTTGCGCTTAAAAGCATGGTCAGTCCGATGACCGCAGTCGTTATTCTTGGCAAAGGTTTCATATTGCAAAGTTACAAATTATTTCTACAACTCCATTGATTGTGAAAAAGCAGAAAAGCCTTCCGAAAGGGCATTTGGAATGCACTAACTCCGTTTTCGTTGCTACGAAAACGGAGTTAGTGAAAATGGGTGCGCTGTGAGTCTGTCCCTATGCGGGCGCCGTGCTGTCGGCCTGAGGATTGTCGTGAGCGTTCTGGCTTCAGGGGAGCTGATTTGGTGGCAGAGCAACAAAAAATCACCGCTCCTGTATGACCGGGGCGGTGATTGAGGTTGTGGGAGGGTGTGTCGTCTTATTTCTCTTTGGTGTTCGTCTGATATCGACCGAACATATTGCGGAGCATGAAACGGTCGAACTTCATGTCGGCGCGCATGACGCGCAGCAGTTTGTTGGCCGAAATCTGTTTGAGCATCTTTTTGTGGTATTCCTTCTCGATACTCTGCTTCTTGGCCTGCAGGTCGTGGATTTTGTCAAGGGTGTCGCGGCTGTCCGAGTTGGAGAGGTTGCCTTCGCAGGCTTGCTTGAGTATTCGGTGAATCTCGAAATCGGTTTTGCGCAACTTGTCCTTCATCTCGTGCAGCAGCGGGCACACATAGTTGGCCTCGACCACGGTGAGCTGGGCGTGACGGGTGACAAATTCGTTTTCTGCTTTCATATATTCCCAAGGGGAGAAGGCCGGGCGGTGGTCGCCTTGTTGGCGCATGTTCTGGCCGTGATATTGCCACGGGCAGGTCTTGCCCTTGTTGTTCTCATCCTGTGCGCCGGCGGGGAGTGTCAGGAGGAGCAGGGCGGTGAGGGTAAAAAGTAGTTTTTTCATTGTCGTATAGTTGTTCAGGTTAGTTTCCGATTGGTTTTATTCGCCGGTGGTGGCGTAGGCATAGATGTCCTGGGCGTCGAGCATGGTGAAGTCGCAGACTTCATTGACGTATTTGTCAATGTCTTCGTCGGTAAACTGTACGGCAGCGGTGGGCTGGTGTTCGGCGAAGTAGCGCTGCTGGTATTCGTACACCTTCACTCCGAAGGCGAGTCCGCAGATGGTGGCGGCCAGGTAGAGGTAAGGTTTCACACGTGTGAAGAGGGTAATCTTCTCCGTCTTTACGGTGACAGCGGGCACTGTCTGCTCGGGCTGTTGCTTGGGCAGGCTGGCCATGATGCGTGTGGCGGCATCTTCAAAGTAGCCCTCGGGAACTGTGAAGGGATTGCGCCCTGCGGCGTTTTCTGTCAGGTTTAGATTCCTCATGATATTGTGACTTTGTGTATTTTAGACGGAGGGTGCCGGTGAAGGTTTAATCGTGTTCATTAAAATATTTTTCTATTTTCTCCACGGCAAAGTGATAGGAAGCCTTGAGGGCCCCGACGCTGGTGTCGAGAATTTCGCTCATTTCTTCGTATTTCATGTTCTGGAAGTATTTCATGTTGAATACTTGCCGCTGCTTTTCGGGCAATGTCTGAATGGCTTGCTGCAGCATGAGGTCTGTTTCGTCGCCGTCGAAGTAAGGGTCGCTCTCGAGCCGGTTGGCCAGGTCGGCTTCGGGGTCGTCTATGGTGACGGTGTCGCGGCGCCGCTGCAGGAAGGTGAGGCTTTCGTTGGCTGCGATACGGTAGAGCCAAGTGCTGAGCTTGGCATCGCCGCGGAAGTTGTCGAGGTTGGTCCACGCCTTGATGAAGGTGTTCTGGAGTACGTCGTTGGCATCGTCATGGTAGGTCACCATGTGACGTATCTGCCAGTAGAGCTGTGAGGTGTACTTGCGCACCAGCAGTTCAAAGGCCGCCCGTTGGCCCCCGGGTTGCGACAGCCGCTCCATGATTTCTTTGTCGGTGATGCGTGCCATACTTATATTTTATGGAGTTCGTCGACAAGGGGCTTGTCGTAACCGTAGATGTCGGGATAATAGGAGAGCGACGTGCCGCCGGGCGTGGGGTAGGCCGTATAGTAGATGATGCTGACGGGCACGTGGGGGCTGAGCATGCAGCTGTTGAGTGTAGCCAGGCGTTCTTCAGCCAGCAAGGTCTGTCCACGGTAACTCTGGGGAAGCAGTCCCACGGTGTGGCGCAGGCGGTCCATGTAGATGCTGTCCTTGTCGGGCAATAGGATGGACGCCAGCTCCATAGGCCGCTCCACGCGGATGCAGCCGTGGCTCACGCAACGCCAGTTACGCTCGAAGGCGGCGCGGTTGTTGGTGTCGTGCAGGTAGATGGCGTGGCCGTTTGGGAAACGGAAGATCATGCGTCCCAGGGCATTGCCCTCGCCACGTTGTTGGCGTACGGTGTAGTTGCCGCTACCGAGCTGGTCGGAGGTGAGGCTGCCGGGATATACTGTGACGCCGCTTTTGCGGTCCACTATTTCGTAGCGGTGGTGGCTGAAGTAGTCGGCATCGCCGGCGTGGCGGGCCACTTCTTTCTTGATGATGCTCAGGGGAATGTTCCAATAGGGGTTCAGTTCGATATGGCTGAGACGGCCGGAGAGCAGAGGCGTCTTGTGGCTGGTGCTGCCGCAGCATATCTTCATGGTGGTGATATGGTCGCTGTCGTCGTAGGCCACCAGCTGCTGCGAGGGCAGGTTGATGATGACGCGGCGTCCGTTCTCCGGCGGTTGCGGGGTGTGCCACCGGGCCCGCTCGAGGTTGGCTTCCAGGAGGGCACGCCGTTCGCGTGGCTCTTGCGTCAAGGCTTCGAGCAAGCGGGTGTAGAGCGGGTTGTCGGGCTGTGTTTCTTCGATAAATGGCGTCAGTCCGTGGCCGATGCTTTGGGTGGCGTGTTGGAAGAAGTCAGCATTGCAGTGCTGTGTGGGCATGTCGAAGAGTGTGTCGAAGCGCTTGCCCGTGGTGTCGCCTTCGGTGGGCGAGAGGTGGTTGAGGAATTGTCGGGGACTGATGTAGCCGAAGCGCTGGCCGCTGACGTAGCGCAGATAGCCGCGTGTCAGATAGTATTCCAGTGTGGCCATGGTGCGGCTGACGGTGTGGGCGGCGTCAAAGTCGAGGGCGCGCAGCCGGCGCAGGTTTTCGCGGATTTGGGGCAGGTAAAACTTTCTTTCGGGCAGTCCCGTGCGCGCCACTTCCTCCACCCATTTCATCATGGTGTCGCTGCGCAAGTCGGTGCCGCCGCGGTCTATCCACAGGTAAGGCTGTCTGCGGGCATAATAGTCGTCGGTCAGCCGGTCGGCCTCGCACAGGGTGCTCACCGTGGTGCGAAGGCTGTCAATAAAATGACGGATACGTGAATTGCTTATCACATATCCGTCATTGTGCCAATGTCTCAGGCTCTTGTATGATAAATTTCTGTAAGGATGTTCAGCCGTATTGCTGTTGCAGGCGGCCACCAAGGTTACCAGAAGGATGAGGAGCGCTCCGGAAAGGTGCTTCATGGCGCTTCTGATGCTTACGGGGCCTTAACGCAGGGAAATCTTGCGGGCTACTTTGCCAACTTTGATGATATATACGCCTTTGGGCTGTGAGAGCGCAATGGTCTTGTCCTCACCGTCGATGCGGTAGGTGGCCACACATTCGCCCGTCACGCTGTAAACGTACATCGTCTGCTTGGCGGCACCCGTGACGCGCACGTTGCTGCCGTTGACATAAATCCTCACTTCCTGCGTCTCCACCTGCTCCAACTGGTTTTCCGACAAGCTCCACACGCTTTCGGCGCGCAGGGGGGCTGCCACGAGCACCAAGGCCAGAGAGGCGAGTACGATGTGCTTAGTTACTTTCATTGCAGTTTATTCTTTGGGTACAAAAGTAGGGAGTTTTTCTATTACCAGCAAATTTTTCGATGAGAAAATGCAATATTTTTTCTTTTTTTACGTATTGTCCCGTTCTGAACCTATAAATAAATAGGTATAAACGTTCGTTTCTTTCGGTTGGAAGCCCAGGGCGCGGTAAAGGGCGTTGGCTTCGCTCCGCGAGGGGCGCGAAGTGAGCATGAGGGTGCCCCGGCCGGCTTGGCGGGCGTAGGCCATGGCGTGCTCCAGCAGCAGCCAGCCCAGTCCGCGGCCCCGCCAGGCTCTGTCCACCACCACGTCTTCCACCCACCACTTGCGCCCCGTGGGACAGCGATAGCTGGTCAGGGTCAGCATGCCGGCGACATTGCCGTCTGCGACGAGCAGGAACAGGCAGGAATGGTCTGCTATGGCTTGCAATTCTTCCAGTGTGAGCGGTTGGGCGTGCGTGCTCAACTGCGGCAGCAGCCGGTTGACGGCCGAGAGGCTGTCGGGTGTGGCTTCTGTGAGTCGGGTAATTTGCGGTTCGGTCATAAGTCAAAATATGGTTCCAGGTATAAGGCAATGGCCGCACAGGCTTCGGCGTCGGCCAGGGCGTGGTGATGGCGGGTCAGGTCGTAGCCGCAGGCCGCGGCCACGGTGTGCAGCTGATGGTTGGGCAGACTGCGGCCGAAGGCCCGGCGCGAGGCCCGCAACGTGTCGTGGAAACGGTAGCCGGGCCACGCCATGCCGTAGGTGTCGAAGGCCGCCCGCAGGCAACCCTCGTCGAAACGGGCGTTGTGGGCCATGAGCGGCAGCCCTTCGATGCGCGGCGCCACACCGGCCCATGCGTCGCTGAAACAAGGGGCGTTGCAGGTGTCCTCGAACGTCAGTCCGTGTACACGGGTGCACCAGTAGGAGTAGTACTCGGGTTCGGGGCACACCAGTGTGTAGATGCGGTCGGCCACCCGGCTGTCGCGCACCACCACCGCCCCGATGCTGCAGATGCTGCTCGGAGCGCCGTTGGCCGTTTCAAAGTCGATAGCGCAAAAGTCCATGGTTGCGGGGTGTAAACGTCGTGCAAAGTTACGGTTTTATTTCCATTTTGCGCCCGATGATGGCTAAATACTGCCGCTCCGCTCTCTATTGTTCCCATAGCGCCGCCTGAAACGGCTATACCGCCGCCTAAAATCCGAATAAAGCTTTTATTCGGAGAAATAAAACTTATATTTACACAAATAAAGCCTTTATTTGTACAAATAAAAGCTTTATTTTCATTTTAAGCGTCGCTTTTTGGCTCATGCACGCCGTCTTCTTGCTTTTGGGCGGCGCGAGGGAGATTTTGTAGGGCGGTTTTATGCCCGCTCCGGCTGCTCTGGCTTTTGCCAAGTGGTGTGACGGAGGGAGCGGCTGAGGGCTTCGCCGCGGCAGAGGATGGGCAGGAGGTACCAGTGGTGGGGACGAAAGAGGTGTTCCAACAGCAGCAGGCTTTGGTAGGCGAGGGCGTGGAGGCAGGTGTGGTGTTTTCGGTAGACGTAGATTTGTGAGATGAGGAGTTCGCGACGGATGTTGCGATGGGTTTGTGTCTTGTCTATGGTAGCTCCGTGGCAGTGGAGGAAGGTGGCTTGTGGATAGACGGTGCAGGTGAATCCCTTGCGGCGGAGGCGCATGCCAAGGTCGTATTCTTCGTAAAAAAGGAAAATGTTGGTGTCGAATCCGCCGATGGCCCAGAAGGTTTTGGAGGGGAAGAGCATGAAACTGCCGTTGATTTGGGGTACGTTGAAGGGTGTCTCGGGCATGTTGTCGCGCGAGGGATACTGGTGCGGGCATAGCTTTTCAAAGAGGCGGTAGCCGAATATTCTGTGGCGTATGGCAGGGTTATGGCGGAAGGAGCGTGCCGGTTTGCCGTCGGGTCGGGTCTGTCGTGGGGTGATGCAGCCTGTCCTGGGGTGGCTGGTGAGGTATGTGGTGAGCGGGGTAATGCAGTCGTTGGTCAGTTCGACGTCGCTGTTGAGGAAACAGAGGTATTGGCCTTTGGCGAGGTGGGCTCCGAGTTGGTTTCCAAGTCCGAAACCGCCGTTGATGTGGCAGTGGACGATGCGGCAGTCTGCTGCGGCGAGTTTGTCAAGTTGTAGTGCGTTGCCCGTTTGTCCGCCGTTGTCGACGATGATGATTTCATAGTGGGATGAGGGTACGTGCTGGCGGATGGACTGGACGCAGCGGGCGGTGAGCTGGCTGCTGTTGTAGTCGAGAATGACAAATGATACCATAGTATTGTTTATCAGGAAGTGGATGGATGTTATGAATATTTATAATGAAATTTTCATGCCCTCGTTGGCGCTGATGGTGTTTGGGAACACCTCGCGTGCCTGCTGGAGGAGGACGGTCTCGTCGGGATAGTGGGCGGAGTAGTGGCCGATGAGGAGTTGGCCGGCATGGCATTCGCTGGCGAGCCGGGCGGCTTGGCGGGCGGTGCTGTGGCGGTATTTCTCGGCGCGGTCCTGACGGTCGTCGCCGTAGGTGGCCTCGTGGTAGAGCAGGGTGACGCCTTCGAGCAGGGGGATGAGGTCGGGCTTGTAAGCGGTGTCGGAACAGTAGGCGTAGCTGCGCGGGACTGCGGCGGGGCGTGTGAGCCGGCTGTTGGGGATGACGGTGCCGTCGGGCAGAGTCCAGTCGGCGCCGTTTTTGATGTTGTTGAGCTGGCTGACGGGTATGCCGTAGTAGTCGGTGACGTCGCGGCGGATGTGTGGCAGGGTGGGTTTTTCCTTGAAGAGAAATCCGCAGCATGGCATGCGGTGGTCAAGGGGCAGGGTGTGGATGCTGACGGAGCGGTCGTCGTAGATGCAGTCGTGGCGGGTGGTGTCGACGGGGTGGAAGACGACGCGGTATTCGAGTCCTTGGCAGAAGATGTCGAGTTGCCGGTGGAAGAGGTCGTCGTAGTCGGCGGGGGCATAGACGTGGAGGTCGGCGGTGCGGCCGAGCAGCCCGAAGGAAGAAATCAGTCCGATGAGTCCCAGGCAGTGGTCGCCGTGGAGGTGGGAGATGAAGATGTTGCGCAGGTTCATGAAGCGCAGGTGGTGGTAGCGCATCTGCAGTTGCGTGCCTTCACCGCAATCGACGAGTGAGAGCTTGTCCCGCACGTTGACGATTTGGGCCGAAGGGTTGTGGCGTGTGGTGGGCACGGCGCAACCGCATCCGAGGATGTGTATTTCGAACTTTTCCATACCTTATTATAATATAGAAGAACGGGCCGGGTCTTCATGTGCGGGACCCGACCCGTTCTATGGTTGTTGGCTTTCGCCAGGCATGATTGGTTATTCGGCAGCGGGAGTCTCCGTTGTCTCGGCAGCAGGTGCTTCAGGAGCAGCGGGTGCTTCTTCAACGGCAGGTGCCTCGGCTGCGGGCTCTTCAGTTGCGGGAGCTTCGGCTACGGGAGCCTCTTCAACGGCAGGAGCTTCTTTTTTCTTGGCAGCGGCCTTTTTGGTGGTCTTTTTGGCAGCCTTCTTGGGCTCTTCGGCAGCGTCTTCCATCTGGGCTTTCAGCTTGGCCAGTGCGTCGAGGTCACCGAGAGAGGTCGTGGCGGCCTGGTTCTGGATGGCGGGGATTTCGCTGGCGGGTTGTTGCTGCTTCTTGGGAGCGGCTTCCTTGGCGGCCTTGCGCTCGGCACGCTGTTCGTCTTCGAAGGTGCGGCTGTGCGAAAGGATGATGCGGCGGGTTACCTTATTAAACTCAAGAACCTTGAAGGGCAGCTTTTCGTTGAGCTGGGCCTTGGTTTTGTCTTCCTTGATGAGGTGCTTCGGGGTAGCGAAGCCGTCAATGCCGTATTCGAGCTGGATGACGTCGCCGTTCTCATGCTCTTCGATGATGGTGCCTTCGTGGATGGAACCAACGGTGAATACGGTTTCAAATACGTCCCAAGGATTCTCTTCGGTCTGCTTGTGGCCGAGGCTGAGGCGGCGGTTGTCCTTGTCGATTTCGAGGACTACGACGTCGATGTCAGCGCCAATCTGGGTTACCTCGGAGGGGTGCTTCACTTTCTTGGTCCAGCTGAGGTCGCTGATGTGGATGAGGCCGTCAACGCCTTCTTCCAGTTCAACGAATACGCCGAAGTTGGTGAAGTTGCGTACCTTGGCGGTGTGCTTGCTGCCTACGGGGTAGTTGGTTTCGATGTTCTGCCAGGGATCTTCCTTGAGCTGCTTGATGCCGAGCGACATCTTGCGTTCTTCACGGTCGAGTGTGAGCACCACGGCTTCCACTTCGTCGCCTACCTTGAGGAAATCCTGAGCGCTGCGCAGGTGGCTGCTCCAGCTCATTTCGCTGACGTGGATGAGGCCTTCTACGCCCGGAGCCACTTCAACGAATGCGCCGTAGTCGGTCATTACGACTACCTTGCCCTTAATCTTGTCGCCCACCTTGATGTTCTCGTCGAGAGCTTCCCAAGGATGCGGGGTGAGCTGCTTCAGACCGAGGGCGATGCGCTTCTTTTCGTCGTCAAAGTCGAGGATAACCACGTTGAGTTTCTGGTCGAGCTCGACGATTTCTTTCGGATCGTTCACGCGGCCCCAGCTGAGGTCGGTGATGTGGATGAGACCGTCCACACCGCCCAGGTCGATGAATACGCCGTAGGTGGTGATGTTCTTGACGGTGCCTTCGAGCACTTGTCCCTTCTCGAGCTTGCCGATGATTTCCTTCTTCTGGGCTTCGAGCTCGGCTTCGATGAGGGCCTTGTGGCTAACGACCACGTTCTTGTATTCCTGGTTGATTTTGATGACCTGGAACTCCATCGTCTTGCCTACGAAGATGTCGTAGTCGCGGATGGGCTTCACGTCGATCTGGCTGCCCGGCAGGAAGGCTTCGATGCCGAATACGTCGACAATCATGCCGCCCTTAGTGCGGTACTTGATGAAGCCTTTGACGATTTCTTTCGTCTCAAGGGCGTTATTGATGCGGTCCCAACCCTGCTTGGCGCGGGCTTTCTTGTGCGACAGCAGGAGCTGGCCTTTCTTGTCTTCTTCTTTTTCGATGTAAACTTCCACCTTGTCGCCTACGGCGAGTTCGGGGTTGTAGCGGAATTCGCTTGAGCTGATTACACCGTCGCTCTTGTAGCCTATGTCAACGAGTACTTCGCGCTTGTTGATGGCGATGACTGTGCCTTCCACCACTTCGTGTTCCTGCACTTGGTTGAGGGTTTCGCCATAGGCTTTGTCGGTCTCTTCTTTCTGCTGACCGGTTTCTACAGTGCCCTGTTCAAAGGCTTCCCAATCGAAGTCTTCCAGAGGCATTACATTTTTCAAATCATTCATGACTTGTTGTTAAATGGTTACTTTAAAGGGTTAGACAATATGTCCCGAAGGACGTTAATCGGCCGCAAAATTACAACTATTATTTGATATAACGTGCAGTATTTGCATCTTTTTCGTCCGAAAAACGCGTGTTTCTGCGAAAATGCGTAATTTTGCGGCAGAAATAAACCTGTTTGACATGTTGAAGACCCGTATTTTCCCGCTTATCGCGCTGGTTTCCATTTTTCTGTTGGGTGCCTGCGAGCACAAGGCCACCCCTGCCGTTGAAGACCTTCCCGCCGACACGGCCGACACCGTCGCATTGGACACGCTGCCGGCCGACCGTGCCTTCTACGGCCAGGCCGGTGATTTCGGCATGAGCACCTTCGTGCTTATCAGCGACCACGGCGACACGGTCGAGGTGACGCGCACGGCCGACGACGGCACCGAGGGCATCATCTACGGCGACGCACAGCCCGGCGACCGCTATTACCTGCTCACTACACCCGACAGCCAGACGCTCGTCACGGCTATCAACCTGACGCTTCTCAACCGTTACCTCAGTGACTACAACATCGTCAACGGCCGGCTGGTGCTCCGCCCGGAAAGCGGCAGCGACACGGTGACCATCGACGATCTGGACGAGGAGCAGCTCATTTACCATGACGCCCGTGGCAAGCGGACCGTTCAGGTGCTCGATTGAGCGGCTGCCAAAGACAGCCAAGGGCCTTCCGCCGGCGCGGGAGGCCCTTGTTGCTTTCCGGAGGTGAGGCGAGCGACACGAAAACGGATTTGGGCGCGACGAAAACGGACATAGTGCCGACTGACTCCGTTTTCGTCTTCACAAAACGGGGGCGGAATGCAACGAAGCGGCCTCCGTTCTTTCCTATTTCGGATTTTTGGCGTAAATTTGTGGCAAATTAGTAATCAGTATGGCCTTGAACAAAACAATAGACTGCTTCCTGTGGCATGAAACCATGGAAGATACGCTCAAAACCATTGAGCATTTGCAACCCCAGCCCGACATCCGCCACATCTATCTGGTGGGTGCTCCCGATGCAGCCGGCACGGCCCTGCCGGCATCCTGCTCGCTGCTGCCGACGGCCAATCCCCTGTCGGCGGCCACCTTCGTAGCCATAGCCGGGGCGGCCGAGGCCCCCTACGTGTTGCTCAGTGTGAAGACTACGCCGCTCTCGGTGGGTCCCAGGGCGTTGCAGCGCCTTAGGGATGTGCTCGACGACGGCGACAGCGTGTGGGGCTATGCCGACCACTACTGCGTGGAGCAGGGCGAGGTGCGCCAGCATCCGCTCATCGACTATCAGGAAGGTGCCCTGCGCAACGACTTCGACTTCGGCTCGCTGCTGATGCTGCGCACCGGGGTGCTGAAACGCTATGCCCAGTCGAATCCGCCGGCGTGGCACTATGGCGGGCTCTACGACCTGCGCCTTTTCTGCAGCCGCGAGGGCCGTCTGTTCCACCTCAACGAGATGCTCTACACCGAGGAGGAAAGCGACCTGCGGAAGAGTGGCGAGCGGCAGTTTGACTACGTCAATCCCGCCCAGCGCGCGGTACAAGTGGAGATGGAACAGATCTGTACGGCCCATCTCAAGGCCATAGGCGGCTGGCTGGCCCCCGATGAACTGGACGACGTGGACTTTTCTGAAGGCGATTTCCCCGTGGAGGCTTCTGTCATCATTCCCGTGCGCAATCGCGAACGCACCGTTGCCGATGCCATCCGCAGTGTGCTCAGCCAGAAAGCCGCGTTCCCGTTCAATGTGATAGTGGTGGACAACCATTCCACCGACGGCACCACGGAACAGATACGTCAGTTCCGCGACGACCGCCGCGTGGTCCATCTCATACCCGAACGCACCGACCTGGGCATCGGCGGTTGCTGGGACTACGCCGTGTGCAGCCCCCAGTGCGGCCGCTTTGCCGTGCAACTCGACTCCGACGACCTCTACAGCGGCCCCGACACCTTGCAGCGCATCGTCGATGCCTTCCACCGGCAGCGTGCCGCCATGGTCATAGGCAGCTACAAGCTGGTGGACTTCCAACTCAACACATTGCCGCCGGGCATTATCGACCACCGCGAGTGGACCGACGACAACGGACGCAACAATGCCTTGCGCATTAACGGGCTTGGCGCGCCCCGGGCATTCTTCACCCCGTTGCTCCGCCGCCTGGGCTTTCCCAACACCAGTTACGGCGAGGACTATGCCCTGGGTCTGCGCATTTCGCGCCAATGGCGCATCGGCCGCATCTACGATGTGCTCTACCTGTGCCGCCGTTGGGAAGGCAACTCCGACGCAGCCCTTTCCATTGAGAAACAAAATAAGAACAATCTCTATAAGGACCGCCTGCGCACACTGGAATTGCGTGCCCGGTGCCAAATGGTGGGCCGCTGGAACCGCAAGCCCGACTCGGCAGAGGTTGACCGTTTTTTTGAACGCCAGCTGGCGGCCTGGCCTGAGGTGCGCCGGCGCTTTGAAGAACTGACAACGGCGGTGGAAACACGGACCTTGGCCTGCGGAGACGTCTCGTTGGAGGCACAATTCAACCCCGCCCGCATCCGTTCCACGGGTGCCAAGGTGGACAAGGCGACCATCAGCAAGCGTCCCTGCTTCCTCTGTGAGCATAACCAGCCCGCGGAGCAGATACATCTGTCTCTGCTCGGAGATTTCCAGTTGTGCGTCAATCCGTTCCCCATCCTGCCCAAGCATTTCACCCTGCCCACACGCCGCCACCTGCCCCAGCAGGCAGCCCCCCAGTTCCGTGCCCTTTGTGAACTGGCGGCGTCGTTGCCCGACCTGATCGTGTTCTACAACGGCGCCCAGTGCGGGGCTTCAGCTCCTGACCATGCCCATCTGCAGTTGGGCGCGAAGGGACAGATTCCTCTGCAACGCGATTGGAAACGCTATGCCGCCGCCCTGGAACCTGTCGTGGTGTCCTCGGCTTCTGAGGGTATCTACGTACTGCACACCTTCGTCTATCCGCTGTTCGTCATGAAACTGAAGACCGGTTCGCCCGACGAATCGTTGTTCCATCGCCTGACGTCGGCACTCCCCGTAGTCGAGGGCGAAGACGAGCCTCGCTTCAATCTCATCGGTTGGCGCGAAGGCGACCATTTGGTCGTTACGCTCATTCCCCGTTGCAAACTGCGCCCGCAGTGCTACTTTGAAGAGGGCGATGCGCAGATGCTCATCAGTCCCGGTGCCGTCGATATGGGAGGTCTGCTCATCACTCCGCGCCGCGAAGATTTCGACCGTCTCACGCCGCAACAGGCCACGGCCATCCTCCGCGAGGTCACGCTGACCGAGGAGGAAGTGAAGGGATGTGTAGATAGAATATAATATGAAGAACAAAATTAATATGAGTGATATCATAAAAAGCGACCCGCGCGTACATGTCGGAATCATGGACGCGCGGGTCGTTCGCTTTGAGTTGAACGGACCGTTTGTGTGCCGTGGCCGCGAGGTGACAGGCGGGCAGGCGGTGGCCTGGGCCGCTGGCTCCGTGGAGTGGCAGGGAGAGCGCTGTGACGAATGGCTGTTTGTGCCGAAAAGCGCGGAGAGCACGTTCACGCTTCTTGACGTAACCATCGGGAAAACCTATCATTGGGAGCGTCAGGAGGCGCAAACCTTCGGTGGCCAATTGCGTCTCATCGTCGAAGGCGACCGCGTGGCAGCCGTCAATGTGGTGCCGGTGGAGGACTATCTGGTGAGTGTCATCAGCAGCGAGATGAAACCGACGGCAAGTCTGGAGTTTTTGAAGGCGGCGGCAGTCATCAGCCGCAGTTGGCTGTTGGCGCAAATAGAACGCCGGACGTCTGATAAAGCAGACCATTCAATTGGTTTAAATGGACGCGAATCGGCGGATGAGATTATCCGTTGGACTGAAAGCGAGGCGCATACGCTGTTTGATGTCTGTGCCGACGACCATTGCCAGCGTTATCAGGGTTTGACGCGTGTGGTCAACGAGAATGCGCGGCGTGCCGTGGAGGCCACGCGCGGACTGGTGCTCACCAGTGGCGGTGAACTTTGTGACGCCCGTTTTTCGAAGTGTTGCGGCGGGGTCACCGAGGAATTCCACACGTGCTGGGGCGACAAAGATTTTCCGTACTTGCCTGCGCTGCGCGACACGCCTGACGGGGCGGATGCCGATCTCAGCGACGAGGTGGCGGCACGGCAGTGGATTATGTCGTCGCCCGATGCGTTCTGCCATACGGACGACGTGGCGGTGCTCAGTCAGGTGCTGAACGATTACGACTGCGAGACACGCGATTTCTACCGTTGGAGAGTGGTTTATACGCAGGACGAATTGCAGGCGCTGATAACGAAAAAACTCGGTATGAACTTTGGTGACATCCTCGACCTCGTGCCTGTGGAGCGCGGCAAGAGCGGCCGCCTGAGTCGTCTGCGCATTGTGGGAAGCCGACGCACGCTGACCGTCGGCAAGGAACTGGAGATACGCCGCGCACTCTCGGAAAGTCACCTCTACAGTTCGGCTTTCGTGGTCGACAGGGAGGACTTTGAAGGCGATGTGCCCCGTCGCTTCGTCCTGACCGGTGCCGGTTGGGGACATGGCGTGGGGTTGTGCCAGATAGGAGCCGCCGTGATGGGCGCAAAGGGCTACACCTATGAACAGATATTGCTTCACTACTACCGCGGGGCCGTTTTGGAACGTCTCTATTAGCCCTGCCGTTTCCTAAAAGAGACGTGTCTGCATACCCATGCGTTTTCGTGCGAACGAAAACGCATGTTTTTTTCCCGAAGTGGGACTTCAAAATTTTGAAGTGCCGTTTCGGAAATTTGAGACGCCGCCTTTGTGTCCCGATGTGGTCGTGACGAAAAACTTTGGTATTCTTTGTTGTCAACATCAGCGATATTTGTAAATTTGCACGAAATAAGCGAAACGCATGAAACCGGTCAATAAAAACTACCCGTGGGCTTGGATTCCCACACTGTATTTTGCGGAGGGCATTCCCTACGTGATGGTGATGATCATTGCCGAGATGATGTACAAGCGTCTCGGCCTGTCCAATACCGACGCGGCGCTCTACACCAGTTGGCTCTACCTGCCCTGGGTAATCAAGCCGCTGTGGAGCCCGCTGGTCGATCTCTTCCGCACCAAGCGCTGGTGGATTGTGGTGATGCAGTTCTTTGCCGGTGCGGGACTGGCCGGCGTGGCCTTTACCATTGAGGCTTCGAATGCGGTGCAGTGGACCCTGGCCTTCTTCTGGCTGGTGGCCTTCAGCAGCGCCACCCACGACATTGCCGCCGACGGCTTCTACATGTTGTCGCTCAACACTTACCAGCAGAGCCTCTTTGTGGGCATCCGCAGCACGTTCTACCGCGTGGCCAACATAGCCGGTCAAGGTCTCACGCTGATGATAGCCGGCAGTTTGGAAACCTACTACCGCCATGTGCCGCGCGCCTGGCATGTGACCATGCTCGGCGTGGCGGTGGTCTTCCTCATCTTTGCCTGCTACCACCTGTTCATACTGCCGCGGCCCAAGGAAGACCGCGCCACCATGGACCTGAAGCAGGAGGGTGGGGAGAACCGGAGCCGTTGGGCTTACTTCCGGGTGATACTGCAGGACTTCTTCAAGACCTTCGCCACCTTCTTCCAGAAACCGGGCGTTTGGCTGGCCATCGCCTTCATGTTGCTCTACCGCTTGCCTGAGGCCCTGCTGACGAAAATCAGTCCGCTCTTCCTGGTGGACCCCATGAGCCAGGGGGGACTGGGGCTGTCAACGGCGCAGATAGGCTTTGCCAGCGGCACACTGGGGCTCATCGGCCTGACCATAGGCGGCATTTTGGGCGGAGTGATGACCACACGCGGCGGACTGAAGCGCTGGCTGTGGCCCATGGTGTGGAGCATCACGTTGCCCGACCTGGTCTATGTGTATCTCAGCATGGTGCAGCCCGACAGCATGTTCGTGGTTTGCTCGTGTATCTTCGTGGAACAGTTCGGCTACGGCTTCGGTTTCACGGCCTATATGCTCTATATGCTCTACTTTGCGCAAGGCAAGAGCGAGACGTCACACTATGCCATCTGCACAGCCTTCATGGCCATGAGCATGATGATACCCGGCATGTTCGCCGGCATGCTGCAGGAGGCCGTAGGCTATGTGAACTTCTTCATCCTCGTCATGATTTGCTGCCTTGCCACCGTCTTTGTGGCGCGTCTGGTAAAGATAGACCCCTCGTTCGGTGTAAAAAAACGTGGATAGAACGCTATGGAAAAGCAATGGTTAATAGCCGACAGCGGCTCCACCAAGACCGACTGGTGCCTGGCATCGGCCAAAGGCATTGACTGCCGTTTCGAAACACTGGGGATGAACCCCTTTCACCAGACCGACGAATCCCTATGCCAAACCGTCAGCGACGAAGTGGCCCCTAAACTCGGCACGCCACCCGACAGTCTGGCCTTTTATGGCTCGGGCTGCACACCGGCTCAGACCGGGCGCATGACATCATTGCTGAAGCGCTTTTTCCCCACCGCCACGGTGGAGGTGCAGTCCGACTTGCTCGGTGCAGCGCGTGCCCTGTGCGGCCATGAACCCGGTGTGGCCTGCATTCTTGGCACCGGTTCCAACAGCGGGCTTTACGACGGCCGCACCATCGTGCAGAACACTCCGGCACTTGGCTACATCCTCGGCGATGAAGGCGGCGGCGCCGCCCTGGGCCGCGACTTTGTGGCCGATTTGTATAAAGGCATCCTGCCGGCTTCCCTCAAGGAGGCTTTCGAAAACGAAACGGGCCAGACCCAGCCGCTTGTCATAGAGAATGTGTACCGCCGTCCCATGGCCAACCGCTACTTGGCCTCGTTCACCCGTTTCATCGGGGCCCATCGCGAGGTTCCCGGCGTCCGCGAATTTCTAGTGGCGCGTTTCCGCCGCTTTTTCTCACGCAACGTGCGGGCTTACGGCCGTCATGACTTGCCCGTGCATTTCATCGGAAGCATCGCCGCCGTTTTCTGCGACGAACTGGCTGAGGCCGCGCGGCAGGAAGGCTTTACGATGGGCACCGTGAGCCGCAGTCCGATGGACGGATTGCTGAAATATCACACGCTGCTTTAATCCAAACCTCTGGAAACAGGTCTAATCCAGTATAATCAGAAAGATTGTAACGTAAAAGACAAATTATAAAGCATGAAAAAGTATTGTATGGCAGTCCTCGTGGGCTGCACTGTTATCCTGGCCAGTTGTGGCTTTGGCGGCACTACCGGCACCGCCGGCAGTGGCGGGAGTATTTTAGGACAAGTCTTGGGCAATGCCGGCACCATCGGCAACGTTCTGACCAGCGTGCTCGGCCTTGACAATGTGACGCAGGCCCAACTCATAGGCACTTGGCGATACACCGGTCCCGGCTGTGCCTTTACCAGCGAGAAAGCCCTGGCCGAGGCCGGCGGCGAAGTGGTGGCAGCACAAATCAAGGAAAAGATGCTGCCTTATTATCAGAAACTCGACCTGACGGCCGAAAACACCTTCATGACCATCAACGAGGACGGCACCTATGCGGCCAAGATAGGCGGCAAGAGTCTCAGCGGAAAGTACACCTTCGACGAGAAGAAGAACCAATTGCAACTGAAAAGCCTCCTGTTGAACATGACGTGCTACACCAAGCGCACTTCCGGTGGCGTGAGCTTCCTTTTTGAGTCAAAGAAACTGCTCACCGTGCTCCAGACCATCGCTGCACTCAGCGGTGACCAAACGATACAGACCGTGGGTGAAATCAGCAAGAATTACGATGGTGTGCGCCTCGGCTTCGACATGAAGAAGTGATTTGCGTATAGGATGCGTATGACATAAAAAACAGAAGCGCCGTTTCGGATTTCCGAAGCGGCGCTTCTGATTTTTGAGACGGCGTTTGTGTCGCTGCCGATGACTTTTCTCATGAACGCGGCAGGACCAGCTCTATTTGTGCCGGCACCATGTAGGCCGGATCGTTGCGGCCGTAGAGAGTGCGGCGCAGGGTGCTGGCGCGGCGTTTCACTTTGCCGTGGAATAGGGTGCGCCCTTTGTAGACGACGGTGACACGACGGTCAAGGTTGACCAAGCGGTCGCTGAGCGAGAGCGTGAGGCGTGAGTAGTCGCAGCGCTCGATGCTGACGGTGTTGCCCTGCACTTCGGCACGCACCTGCTTGCCCCGTTTCAGTTCGTCGGTTGGAGCGGTGAGCCAATAGAAGTGAGGCTTCACGATGTCTGCCTGTTGCCAGACGATGCGTTTGGGATAGGGTTGGCGCGAGTATTTTCCCATCCAGTCCACGGCCGCCGTGTCAATGCGGTCCATCCAGTGGCCTTTGCCCTCGATGATGTGTCCTTGGTGGACATATCCCTCGGGGTCGTCGGCCTGGAGCGAGTCCATCTGTGCAATGCGCTGGCGGCACTGCCTGTTGCGGTCGTAAGCGGCGTCCTGTTCACCACACCATATCATGAAGGGCAGGTTACGCAGGTTGAGCAGCGACACGTCGCCCGGATGGCCGGCCATCATGGACGCTGCAGCCCACACGTCGGCATGCCGCGGGGCCAGGCGCCACACGCCGTCGCCGCCGGCCGAATAGCCCATGATGTATACGTGGTCAGGGTCCACCTGCAACCAGGCCTGGGCCATGAGGATAATGCGGCGGTACATCTCGTCCACTCCGCTGCGGAAGTGGAGGTCCCATGAGTTGTATGGGGCGCGGGGACACAGGTAAACGGCGTTTTTCGGCCGGTAGAGTCTCATCTGGTTGCGCCATTGCTGGTCGTTGTTTTCGGGAGCCGTGCCGCCTCCGCCGTGGAGCGATATGTAGAGGGCGTAACCGTGAGGGCCGGGACTGCCGAAGATTTTCCAGTCAAGGCGCATGGTCAGGCTGTCGGCCTGTACCATTTTCCGGTTATAGGCATCGCCCGTGGCGGTGCGCACGGAATCGAGCCAGGCGGCTTTCAGTTGTTCTTCACACAGCAGGGCCTGTTTCCGGGTGAGCGCTTTTTCGCGCTGCCCCGTGGCGGCAAGGGTGCTCGTGGCGCACAGCAGGCACACGAGGGTGGCCAAAAGGAAGGGACGGTCAGTACGGATGTGCATGGATATCAGTATTGTTTTTGTTGTATATCTTTATTTACGTGACGGATTCTGGTTGCAAAATTACGATTTTTTGCGCCATCCGTCGGCGGCATGGTGTGGCAAAAACGGACTTAGGCATGACGAAAACGGATATAGAGGCGACGAAAACGGATTTAGTGCTTCAGTGTGTATCTTTGAAGACAACCGGCCGCCGCACTGGGGGAACAGGGCGGCGGTCGGCGGGTGTGCTGGTGCGGAACATTATCTGACGGCTATCTTCTTTCCTTTCGAAACATAGATGCCTTGGGACAGGTGCGCGTTTTTTTCGTTGACGGGGTGCCCGTTGAGGTCGTACCACAGTGCGAGGCCGTTTTTCCCGGCAAGGGTCAGGCTGACACCCGACTCGTCTTTCTTCTTGATAATGTATGTGGTTCCGGCAGTGGTCGGGGAAATGAGGATGCGGTCGGGCGAGAGCACTTGTACTTCGACCTTCTGTCCGCTCTCATCCGTCACGTCGTAGCCCGCAATGCCGGGATAGGCCACGGGCAGGGGTTTGCCGTGGTGACTGCGTATGACGGCTTGGGTCAGTACACTCTCGTCCCAACTCTCGTCCACTTCAAAGGCTCCCACGGCGCGCAGGCCGCGCACATTGCCTTTGGTCCAAACGTAGGGCAGGGCAGGCAGGAGCTGGAGCGTGTCGGTGTGGCTCTGCAGCAGCATTTCAGCCATGCCGGCGCATACGCCGAAGTTGCCGTCAATCTGGAAAGGGGCGTGCGAGTCGAACAGGTTGTAGTATACGCCACCCTGCGACTGGTCGGTGCCGTAGGTGGTGCTGTGGCGGAAGGCGCGCCGGAAGAGTTCCACACACTGGTCGGGCTGCAGGGCGCGGGCCCAGAGGTTCATCTTCCACCCCATGGACCAGCCGGTGGAGGGCAGTCCGCGCAGGGTGAGGCTGCGCACGGCGGGAGCGTAGTAGGGGCTCGATGCCGGCAGGTTGGCAAAGGGATAGAGCGCCATGAGGTGGCTGAGATGGCGGTGGCCGGTCTCGCTGCCGTTGCCGGTGGCGAAGTCGGTGTATTTCCATTCGCGCAGGATGGTGGAGCCAGCGGCTATGCCTTCGCGGGTGGCACCTCTGTAGGTCTCCGTGTGGAGCCCGTCGTCGAGTTTATCAAACTTTTCCTTCAGCTGATTTAAGAAGGTGCCAGTCACGCCGGCCTGGGTGGTGCCGAGGACCTCGATGGCCTGAATGGTCGTATGGAACAGGTTCCACACGATTTGTTGGGAGTGGGCCGTGGCGTTTTCCACGGGACCATGCTCGGGTGAGAACTCGTTGGGACATTCCCACGTGCCGTCACTGGCCTGTTTCAGCCGTTCCATCCACATGCGGGTAGCCGACAGCATGACGGGCAGGGCCTTCTGACGGAGGAACTCTTGGTCGAGGGTGAAGCGGTAGTGCTGCCAGAGGTGGTCGGCGCTCCAGGCTCCGGCCTCGGGATAGTTGGCCGCCATCCAGTCGGTGCAGCAGCCGAATATGTTGTTCTCCGTGTAGCAGGCCCAACCTGTGGTGTGGTGCAGATAACGGCCGTCGGTGCCGTTGCCCGTGGCGTAGTTTTTCCATACAGGTTGCACCATGGCCATGTTGTAAAGGTAGTTAAGGTATTTCTCGTGTGTTTCCGGCAAACCGGTGATTTCGGCCGGCCAGTAGTTCATCTGGATATTGATGTTAGCGTGGATGTCGGAACACCAGGGCGGGTTGTTCTTGTGATTCCAGATGCCTTGCAGGTTGTTGGGCAGGTCGATGCCGCGCGAACTGGCAATGAGCAGGTAACGGCCGTAGCTGAAGTAGAGTTGTTCCAGCATACGGGCGTCTTTGGAACGTGTGAGGAGTGTTTTGCTGGTCAGACCGGCATAGGTGTCGATGAGCTTGTTGGTGGTTTTGGCATTGGTGGCCCCTTCGAGTTCCAGGGTGCAGCGGTTGAAGAGCGCCTGATGGTCGCTGACGTGGTTGCTGCGGAGAGCCTCCCATGACTTGGCTGCCGCTTGGTCGATGGTGGCCTTGACCCGTGATGCCAGTTCGGCGGTGTGGCTCACGAAACCGTTGGCCACCGGATCGTAGTCGGTCGCGGCGGCAATGAGTACCAGTATCTCGTCGGCGCCGTCCACACTGACGCCTGTTTCATCGGTTGTAGTGGTGCCTCCAGTGGCAATGACCTTCATGCGGGCATTGTAAGACACGGTGGTGAGTTTCCCGGAAAAAGTGCCTTCGCCGTCAGCGTAGGTGCCGCGCAGGTTGTGGGCGTTCCACAGGTAGAAGTGCTGGCTCAACTGTCCCGGCTCACTGGCGGTGAGGTGTATGGCCAGCACCTGGTCGGGATGAGAGGCGATATATTCGCGGCGGAAGGTGACCGACTTGTCTGTGTTCTTCCATTCGGCGGTAGCCACGGCCTCCGACAGGTCAAGCGTGCGTACATAGTCCTTGACACCTTTGGCCGTTGTCGTTCCGAAGCGTTCGGAAGTGTCGGTGATGTAGAGCCGGCCGAAGTTTTGGTAACCGCCGTCGCGATTATAGACGGTCGATGAGCCGGTCCACAGGGTTTTTTCGTTGAATTGCAGGATGTCCTGACGGATGCCGCCATAGACCATGCCGCCCAGCTGACCGTTTCCGATGGGCAGGGCATACTCCATCCAGGGGTCACTGACCGTGGCACGGGTGACGGGAACGGTGTACCATAAGGTGAGCGGGTTTTCGGGCTTCCACGCGGTGTTGGCGGCGCAGGCCCATTCCGTCAAGGTCTGTGGTTCGGGATCTGTGTCGGGCAGGGAGGCCGGCTCGACAAACAGCAAGGGATTGTTCACATCGCCGGCATTCCAAGAACCGAGCTCACGTCCGGCTCCGGCTCCACCCCATTGGTTCATGGATTGTCCGGAAATGGAGACCGTCTGTATTTCCCAAGCCGGGGCGTAACTGGTGTTGCCGGTGGCGACAAGTTTCAACTGTCCCGTCTTCGAGGCCGAAGTGGCGTAACGGCTGCCGTTGTAGTAGATATGGCGCCCGCTTTGTCCTATGATTTCGCAGGACGATTGTGTGCCGACGACTTTCCACAGTTGCGACTTGTTGTTCTTGTCGATGGCCACTGTCTTGAGCACGGCGCCTTCGCCCATATCCTGCAGGGCGGCTTCGCCGTTGCGGAACTGGATGAGGTACCACACTTCATTCCCGTCAGTGCTGAATGTTGGCAGTGTTTGTGCACCGAGACCGCACAGTGTCAGTATGGGCAGAGCAAATAATAATATCAATTTTCTCATTTTTGTAATTTGAATGGGTTTTGATAGAAAAAAAATGGTTATTTGTACGAATGGCGTGCTAATAGCCGAACCGTCCGGCAGCTTTCTCCATACTTTGGATTATTTCCACGCCGAAGGGGCAGCGTGGCTCGCACAGGCCGCAGCCGATACAGTCGGAGGCGTGGACGTTGAGCGCCTTGTAGTGTTCTCTTACAGTTTCAGGCACCATGCCTTCGGCCTCGGTCAGATTATAGAGTTTATTGACCATGGCGATGTCGATGCCGGCCGAGCACGGGGCGCAGTGGCCGCAGTACATGCAGTGGCCTTTCCAGGAGAAGAGCGTCATGCCCTGCATCACCTGTGTATAGTCGCGCTCTTCGGCCGTGGCATTGCACCAGGCCAGTGCCTGCTGCAGTTCTTCCTGACTGCGTATGCCCGTCATGATGGAAGCCACGCCGGGGCGTGACAGGGCGTACTCCAGACACTGCACTGTGGTAAAGGCCCGTCCGAAGGGCGAGTTTTTCTCGCTGAGCAGGTCTCCGCCGCCATAGACTTTCATTACGTTGATGCCCACGCCGCGCTGTTCGCACAGTTCATAGAGCCGTTCGCGCTGTGGGTCGATGTTCTGCAGTGCGTGTGCATAGTTCTTTTCAGCCCACAGTTCCTCCACGTCTTCCGATGCCGGCTGCATGTCGTAGCAGGGGTTGATGCTGAACATCAGCACGTCGATGAGGTCGGACTTGACGGCTTCGATGGCCACCTGCGGGTTGTGGCTGCTCATGCCGATGCAGCGGATGCGGCCTTCGGCCTTGAGCCGGCGGGCAAAGGCCATGACGGGACCTTCCATCACCTCCTTCAGGTCGTCCATGGCGTCCACGTAGTGTATCATGCCCACGTCCAGATAGTCCGTGCCGAGTTCCCGGAGTTGCTGCTCGAAGGCCGGTGCCAGTTTTTCCGGCTCTCGGGTGCGGAGATACTGTCCGTCCTCCCACACGGTGCACAGGTGGCCCTGCAGTATGAACTCGTTTCTGCGTTCCCCGAGGGCGCGGCCCACGGCCTGGCGCATTGCCGGGTTGGGAGAGTAGAGGTCCATGAAGTTCACGCCGTGGTCGATGGCGTAGTCGAAGATGCGGCGTGTTTCCTCCTCGCTTTTGTCTATAAACCCCTCACACCCCATGCCGATGGCGCTGACACGGAGGCCTGAACGGCCCATAATACGATATTCCATAATTGCTTTGATACTTTATTATGGTGCAAAGATAAAGAAAAACTTGCTGAAACGGTCATCTCCATGGAGGATAATGCCACCGAATTCCCTCGTTTTCGGCAGAAAAATGTACTTTTGCACCACAAAATGCAATGATTCAAAATGGAGAAAACCGCACTTTCCGGCCTCACGTTGGTCGAGCTGCAGCAGGTGGTGCAGGGCGAAGGCCTCCCCAAGTTCACCGCCAAGCAGATGGCACAGTGGCTCTATGCCAAGCAAATCTTTTCGTTTGACGAGATGACCAACCTTTCCAAAGCCGCCCGCGAGCGTCTCGACAGCCGTTTCCTGGTCGGACGCTCACGGCCCGTGAAGACGCAGGTCTCGGCCGACGGCACCGAAAAATACCTCTTCCGCACCCTCGGTGGCGACTATGTGGAGACGGTCTATATTCCCACCGACGACCGCGCCACCCTGTGCATTTCCACCCAAGTGGGCTGCCGCATGGGGTGCAAGTTTTGCATGACCGGCCGCCAGGGGCTGCAAGGCAACCTCAGCGTGGCCGATATGCTCAATCAGATTTACGGTTCGCCCCACTTTGACCGACTCACCAACCTGGTCCTCATGGGGCAGGGCGAGCCTTTCGATAACACCGACAACGTCTTGCGGCTCACTCAGCTGTTGCAGGCCCCGTATGGTCTGGCATGGAGCCCCAAGCGCATCACCGTCTCCACCGTCGGCCTGCTTGGGGGCTTACGCCGCTTTCTCGACGCCAGCGACTGCAATCTGGCCGTCTCGCTCCATTTCCCCACCTCCGCGCAGCGGGCCGAGTGGATGCCGGCCGAGAAGGCCTATCCCATAGAGCGTGTGGTTGAAGAACTGAAGCAATACGATTTCTGCCGCGACCTCCGTCGCGGCGAGGTGCGCTTGGGCAACCACCAGCGCCGCCTCTCCTTCGAGTACATCCTCTTCAAGGGTGTCAACGACTCGGAACAGCATGCCCGCACGTTGGTGCGCCTGCTCCGCGGACTCGACTGCCGTGTCAACCTTATTCCCTTCCATGCCATCCCCGGCTCCCCTCTGCAAGGGTGCACCGAGGCTGAGATGAAAGCCTTCCGCGACCGTCTCACGCAGCACGGCCTCTTTGCCACCCTCCGTGCCTCCCGTGGCCAGGACATCCTCGCTGCCTGCGGACTGCTCAACACGGCAGGAAAGAAGGGCGAGGCATCCTGAGGAGTGCCAAGGCCCCCGTGGGGAACTTGTGAGACACGGGAGGGCGGTCCGTTTATTCCAAATCCGTTTTCGTTTTTCCTAAATCCGATTTAGGCCGCTCCAACTGCGTTTTCGTTTTCGCCGTTCAGGCGCTTCGGAAGTGCGGGCGAGGATTTTTGACGTTCATTTTTCGGTTTTTAATTATAAAATAGTATCTTTGTAGGTTGAAACAATAAGATTAAGATGAACAACGGAAAAATACGTGTCGGAATTACGCACGGCGACACCAATGGTGTCGGCTATGAGTTGATATTGAAAACATTCGGAGACCCCGCGATGTGCGACCTGTGCATCCCCATCGTCTATGGTTCGGCCAAGGTGGCCACGTTCCACCGCCGGGCCGTGGGTTCGGAGACGAACTTCACGGTGGTGTCCTCGCCCCAGGCGGCGCAGAGCGGCCGGTTGAACATGATTTCGGTGTTCGACGAGGAAATCAAGGTGGACCTGGGCCAGCCCACGGAAGAGAGCGGCCGGGCCGCGCTGCTCTCGTTGCAGCGGGCTGTGGAGGACTATGAGAACGGTGACATCGACGTGCTGGTGACGGCACCTGTGAATAAGAAAAACATCCGTTCGAGCGAGTTCCCCTTCGTGGGTCATACGGAGTATCTGGAAAAAGCCCTCGGCGAAGGCCAGGAGGCCCTGATGATGCTGATGAACCAGTCGCTGCGTGTGGCTCTGGTGACGATGCACATGCCGGTGAAAGAAGTGGCGGCGTCGATTTCACAAGAGGCCATAGAGCGCAAGATAGACATACTGAACGACAGTCTGAAGACGGACTTCACCATCTCCATCCCGCGCATAGCGGTGCTGTCGCTCAATCCGCACGTGGGCGACGACGGCCTGCTGGGTGACGAGGAAGAAAACTTCATCAAACCGGCCATTGAAGCCATGCGCGAGAAAGGAGTACAGTGTTTCGGCCCGTATTCGGCCGACGGCTTCTTCGGCGCCGGACAGTACAAGCACTTCGATGCGGTGCTGGCCATGTATCACGACCAGGGGCTTGCCCCCTTCAAGGCTCTCTCGATGGACGACGGCGTGAACTTTACCGCCGGACTGCCGGTGGTGCGCACCTCGCCCGACCACGGCACGGCCTTCGACATTGCCGGCAAGGGCGTGGCCAACGAAAACTCGTTCCGCCAGGCCGTCTATGCCGCCATCGACATCTACCGCAACCGTGAACGCGAGGACGAGGCTTCGGCCAACCCGCTGAAGATTGTGGCTCAGGAACGTGACAGTAAGACCTATGCCCAGCGCACCGCCGCTGGCCAGATAGAATGAAATTTGCGGTGATTGCCGCCGGCGACGGTTCACGCCTCGAGCAAGAGGGCGTGGCCGCCAACAAGCCGTTGGTCACTCTGGCGGGCGAACCCATGCTCGACCGCTTGCTGCGCATCTTCACCGATGCCGGAGCCTCGGAGGTGGCCGTCATCGTAAACGAACGGATGCCCGAGGTGGTGAGGCATGCCCGCAAGATGGAAGAAGAACGCCGCACCTCGCCCTGCCCCCTGCGGCTGAAAGTGGCCGCCACACCCAGTTCAATGCACAGTTTCCACGCCATCAGCGAGTGGCTTGAGGACGGTCCTTTCTGCCTCACCACGGTGGACACGGTGTTCCGCCCCGATGAGTTTAACAGCTACATCAGAGCCTTTCGTTCGGGCAGTGCCGACGGACTGATGGCAGTGACCGACTATGTGGACGACGAGCGGCCGCTCTATGTGGGCACCGACGGGGACTTGAACATTACGGGCTTCTACGACAACCCCACGGGCTGCCGCTATATCTCAGGAGGCATGTATTGCCTGACACCGCCGGCCCTCGACACGCTACGCCGCTGTGTGGCCGCAGGACAAAGCCGGATGCGCAATTTCCAACGGCAACTGGTGGCCGACGGTCTGAAACTGAAAGCGTGGCCATTCAGCAAAATCCTGGACGTGGACCATGCCGCTGACATCGCGAAAGCAGAACAATTCTTAAGCGAGATACATTATGAGTAAATTGGTAGGAATTATGCGTGCGGAGGTGTATTCCCCCCGTTCCAACGACACGGCCATCATGGAATCGGTGACGCATCTGCTGATGTTGCGCCGTCATCATGTGGAAATAGTTTCTGAGACCGATGTAGACCGTTTCCCCCAGAGGGCCAATTTGTATTTTTCCATGGCGCGTTCGCCGGAGGCCTTGGCCGCCCTCGACGGCCGCTGTGTGGTCAATGCTCCCCAGGGTGTGAGAAACTGCCGCCGTGAAGCGTTGACGGCTCTGATGCAGACCAATCATGTGCCCATGCCCAAAACGGTGCTTATGGATACGGCTTCCTCTGAATTTACATTGCCTTCCGGTCCGTTGTGGCTGAAGCGTGCCGACGGATGGTCGATGTCGGCCGACGATGTGTGTCAGGTTCACAACGAAGAGGAACTCAAAGCGGCTCTGCTGGGATTTAACAAGCGTGGCATAGCCGCTGTGGTGGCCAGTGAACATCTGGCGGGTGACCTGGTGAAATTCTACGGTGTCAAAGATACCGGCTTCTTCTATTGGTATTATCCTGAAGGCGAAGGCCGCTTCGGCCATGAACGTGAAAACGGACTGACACGCGGCTATACTTTCAGCGCCACGGCGTTGAACCACGAGGCCGAGCGGTTGGCCGGTTTGATAGGTATTGACATCTACGGTGGCGATGCCGTGATAGACGAGCGGGGACAATTCAAACTGATTGATTTCAACGATTGGCCCAGTTTCTCGCGTTGCATCGGCGACGCGGCCACAGCCATAGCCGATTTGCTGGAAACCCATTTGGACGATGGCATCTGAACGGAGTAAACTGCAGGCGACTTTTAAGTCGATGGATACCGAGGAATGGCTCGACATTCACTTCACTCGTCCCATCGGCTACGTCTGGGCTCTGTTCTTCAAACGGCTGCACGTTCATCCCAATGTGGTGACCATTTTCTCCATTCTTCTGGGTATGGCGGCGGCTGTGATGTTTTATTTCACCGACTTTTGGCATAACCTGGCGGGTGTGCTGCTCATGATGTGGGCCAATTTCTACGACAGCGCCGACGGTCAGTTGGCGCGCATGACGGGACAGAAAACCCACTGGGGACGTTTGCTCGATGGCTTTGCAGGCGACATCTGGTTCTTCTGCATTTACGTGGCCATCTGTCTGCGGCTGTTCCATCAGCCCATTCCCCTGACCGATATTCCTTGGGGTATCGGCATCTTCGCCCTCTGCATTTTTTCAGGAACTATCTGTCATGCCCGGCAAAGCCAGCTGGCCGACTACTACCGCAACATTCACCTTTACTTCTTGCCCGGTGCCGACAGCGAACTCGACACCTACGTGCAGCAGAAGGCCCTGCGCGACGCAACGCCCAAGAAAGGCAATTTCTGGTGGCGTATTTTTTTGTTCTTCTACGTGCGTTACACCCGGCGTCAGGAGGAACTGACTCCTGAGTTCCAACGTCTGATGCAGACTCTCCGCGAGAAGTGTGGCGGCGAGCCCGGTGAGGACTTCCGTCAGGCTTTCCGCCAGCAGAGTTTGCCGTTGATGAAATATGCAAACATTCTGACGTTCAACTGCCGGGCATTCACACTCTATGCCGCCTGCCTGCTCAATATCCCCTGGCTCTATCCCCTGGCTGAGATCACCGTGTTCTCCGCCATATACATTTACATGCACTGCCGTCACGAGCGGATGAGCCGCCGGTTTGCCGACAATATCATCAACGCCTCCAGACCATAATCTCCCAACTCTAATCTCTCAATTCTAATCTCTCAACTCCCATGTCCCCCAAACTGCGCAACTGGTTTTTTGCCTTCGGTCTGGCCGCCGTTGTCGTCATGTTCCTCACGCTCGACGTCGATTTCGGACAGTTGTGGGCCGCCCTGTGCCGCGCCGGTTACTGGCTGGTGGGAGTAATCGGGATATGGGTTGTCATCTATGCTTTCAATGCCGCGTCGTGGTATTGTCTCATCCACAACGGCGAGCGGCCGGCGCCCGTGGGTTACTGGCGTGTGCTGAAACTCACCGTTTCTGGTTTTGCGCTCAACTACGCCACCCCGTTCGGGCTCATGGGCGGCGAGCCTTACCGCATCATGGAGCTGTCGCCGGCTCTGGGCACACCGCGGGCCACGTCGAGCGTCATCCTCTATGTGATGATGCACATTTTCTCCCACATCTGCTTCTGGCTGGCCTCAATCGTGCTCTATGCGGCCATGTATAAGGTCAGTTTCTTCATGGGCATGCTTCTGGCCGTCACCGCGGTGGTCCTGTTGCTTCTGGTTTATTTCTTCATGCGGGGCTATCAGCGCGGCATGGTGGTCAAAACGTTCCGTTTGTTGCAGTCCATTCCGTTGGTAAAGGGGTGGGCCGCCCGTTTCTATGCCCGTCAGCAGGAGGCGTTGCAGAAAATCGACCGTCAGATAGCCGAACTCCACAGCCGGCGCCGCTCCACGTTCTATGCGTCCTTCGGTTTTGAGTTCGTGGCCCGCGTGCTCACCAGTATGGAGCTCTTTTTCATACTCAAGATACTCACGCCCGAGGTCAATTTCCTTGACTGCGTGCTCATCATGGCCTTCACTTCGCTGTTTGCCAACCTCTTTTTCTTCTCGCCCATGCAACTCGGTGCCCGCGAGGGCGGATTTGCCCTGGCGGTGGGCGGACTGGCCCTGTCGCCGGCTTTCGGGCTCTACATGAGTCTCATTACCCGGGTGCGCGAGCTTTTCTGGATTGCCGTCGGCGTGTTGCTTATGAAAGTGGGCAACCGGCGTGTCCGTCCCGATGAACCGAAAACGGAGTTAGTCGCGACGAAAACGGAGTTAGGCCAACCGAAGGCGGATATAGGCGCATACATCTTCGATTACGGCGGCACGCTTGACACTGGCGGCACCCACTGGGCCCACGTCCTCTGGGACGGCTACCTCCACGCCGGCACCGGTGTGACGGAACAGCAGTTCCGCGAAGCCTACGTCTATGCCGAACGCGCCCTGGCCAGGCAGCCCGTCATTGTTGCCACCGACACGTTCCGCGACGTGCTCCGCAAGAAAGTGACCCTGCAGTTTGAATACCTGAAAGCCCCCCATTCCCTGCTCTCCACTGTTGTTGACTACTGCTACGCCGTGGCCCGTCGGCACACGGAGGAGTCGCGCAGGGTGCTCCTGAAACTGCGCGGGCGCTGTCCCCTGGTGCTCGTCACCAATTTCTATGGCAATATGCACAGCGTGCTCCGTGATTTTGGTATGGAAGAGCTCTTCCAGACCGTTGTGGAGTCCGCCGTCGTGGGAGTGCGCAAGCCCGACCCGGCTATATTCCGGAAAGCTCTTGATTTTTTGGGGCTGCCACCTCAGGATGTCTGCGTGGTGGGTGACTCGATGATGAAGGATATTATGCCTGCCAAAAGTCTGGGTTGCCATACCGTGTGGCTGCGCGGCCGCAACTGGGACGGCTCACCCGACGACGAGTCGCTGCCCGATGCCTGCATCGACCGGCTGGAAGAATTGTTATAAACGGAAAGGCGTCATTCATCAAGGAATGACGCCTTTCCGTTTCGTTCTTATATGTCCTTATAATTCTAAAATCCCGTCCACGTCTGTCGCCAGAAGGTCCGCGCCATCTCGTCCCAGCGGCTGATGGTGGCGCCGAAGAAGTCGGCTGTATAGCCGTTGAGCATCTGTTGCGCCTTCTTCGGGTCGCTGGCGTTGAGCGTCTGCCATGTCTGCTCGACGAAAGGCAGTTCGCGCAGGCCCTTTTCGATGAAATAGTCGCGGGCGGGCTCCAGAGTCTTGCGGTAGGTGCCCCAGCGCACGGTGGCCAAGCGGTTGGCCTTGCGGTAGAACCACAGGGCGGCATCGTCGCGGTCGCTGTGCTGGCCGCAGGTCTGGAGTCTCTTGGGCAGTTCGGTCGTACCGCTGAAGATGGGGAAACGGGGGCTCTGTCCCGGGTTGTCAAGGGCCATCCACACCACGCCGCCCACTTCATTGGGCAGCCATGAGCGCAGCTGTATGACGGTGCTGTAGGCGCACCAGGGCACGCTGACGGTGCGGATGTTTTTCATCGTCGAGTCCCCCATGGCGTAGTACATGTTGATTTCGTCGGGGCGCATCCAGGGGTTCGACACGGGCGATACGGTGCTGTCGGCCACGCTGCCGTCCTGATTTTTCTTGCCCGGCAGCTTGTGGCGTCCGCTCAGGTTCTTCGCCGTGCCTTCGTAGTAGCTGCCGAGGAGTTGCATCACGCGTTCCACACTCACCTTTTCATCGGGTCGCACGCTCAGCGGCAGGTTTTCTACCGTGTCGCTCAGATGGAGCGAGGGAGCCAGGGCATCGAGGATGAAATGCTCGCGAACGCTGTAGTTTTTCTTTTCGCCGAAGTAGTTGCCGCCGCTGTAGGCTTTCCAGAAGCAGAAGGGCTCCTTGCCGTCCCAGAGTTTCAGTTTCTTGGCAACGTCGAACACGTTGTCCGAGGCCATGTAGTGGTCCGTGTCGTCCAGATGCAGTTCACCGATGCGGCAGATGTTGGCCGACACCGACACCTCGTCGTCGGGAATGCGCACGGCAGCCCACACGGCCCCTTTCTTCTTCGGGCCTTCGCCGAAGATTTCAAATATCCACACTTCATTGGGGTCGGCCACGGTCAGGCATTCACCGCTGTCGCCGTAGCCGTATTCCTTGGCCAGCTGTCCCATCAGCCGGATGGCTTCGCGTGCCGTCGTGCAGCGTTCCAGAGCCACACGTTGCAGTTCCTCGATGAAGAAGAGCCCCTCCTTGTTGCGCAGGGTGTCGCGTCCGCCGATGGTGGTCTCGCCGATGCCCAGCTGTTTCTCGTTCAGGCAGGGGTAGGCGGTGTCCAGATAGCGGTAGGTGTGGCTGGCTTGGGGAATGGTGCCGCGGCAGCGCACTTTTGTGCTGTCCTGGGCGCTCTCGGTGTGCATGCGTCCTTCGTAGATGGCGGTGGTGGCGCCCTTCTTGTGGTCGCGGGCGGGAACGATTTGCATCCACGTGCGGTACCATGAGTCGCAGGTGTGGGAGGTCATCACCGAGCCGTCTTCCGATGCCTGCCGGCCCACCATGATGCTGGTGCAGGACAGGCGCGGATGGCCTTCGCTGTGGATGTTGGCGGCGGTGGGCTGGCCCCATGCCGGGACCACCGTAAGTAGCAGGGCGCTGAGGCCCAACTGTCGGATATCCTTTTTGGTCATTTTCTAAAGGTGTGAAGTCTGTAAATTGTATGCAAAGTTAATCTTAACTTCGCGGAAAATGACTTTTTGATGCAAAAAATAAATTTTTCGGGCCAATATGTGGAATTTCGCTGAAAAAAATGCCTGTTTATTGAAAAACGGCCATTTTCTTTGGTCAAGGTTTGGTAGGTGAGGATGAAAACTGTAATTTTGTAAAGCATTTGAAAGTAATAAGTAGTTTATTAGATGCAAAAGTGGTGTTTTTCATAGTGATTTTTATCGAATGCTGCCGGCCCGTTTGTGAAAACAGGCCGGCAGCGCTTTTTTTATGTGTCCTTATTTCCCTGTTTTTTCTATCATCGTGGGCTGTTGCCGAACGCCGCCCCGCCGCATTAACGCTTTTAACACCGGTGTGTTAAAACGGTTAATTTCGGGCCGGACTTCGGAAAAACGAAGCGCCGTTTTGTATTTTTGAAACGCCGTTTCAAAATTTTGAGGCGCCGCCTTTGTTTTTACATTTTCAACCTTATTGGCTGCCAGGGGATTGCAAAGGCGCTTTTTAGTTGCGAATTTCGTAACTACGCGGCATTATACTTGCTGTTACGGTATATAAAAGGTGTCGTGCGTGTGGTCCATGCCCGTTTGGGGGATACGTTGGCGGCAGTCGGGACGTTTGCTGATAAAAAAGAACAATTCGTTGAAAGTTGTTTTGCCAGTTGGCTACAAATGGTTACCTTTGCGTTTAAACGGTTAAACGAAAGGAATGAAACTAAGGGCGAACAAACTGCTTACTTCCGAGAACGTGCTCTACATGTCACTGTGGGGCCTGTTGTTCCTGGCCCCGATCATCACGGTGTATGTCCGTTCCATTTCCGATACGACATTCTCGTTCGCATGGCAGCCTATCTTCTACATCTGGGGCTATTTCCTGCTGTATCTGACCATATTCGTCCTCCACAACGCGTTCCTGGCCCCGCTGTTGGTCTATAAGCAGCGCAAGTCGCTCTACTTTACCATGGTAGCCGTGGTGCTGTCGCTTTTCATAGTGGGCAACTGTTCCGGCCGCTTCTCGTTTCGTCCGCCCATGCCGCCCCCCGCTCCCCGCATAGAGATCACCGTGGCACACGACGATGGCCACGCGGCGGCTTTCCGTCGGAACCAGCGGCCTCCTCACCGTCCCATGCGCCGGCCGGAGGAGCGTGTGGTTATCCCCTTGGTGGTATTGGTGCTCATGTTCGGCATGAACATCGGCGTGAAGTTCTATTACAAGTCGGCCAAGGATGCCCAGCGTTTGCACGAACTGGAGCGGCAGAACATCAGCCACCAGCTGGAATACCTGAAGTTCCAGATCAATCCGCACTTCCTGATGAACACCCTCAACAACATCCATGCCCTCGTTGACATTGACCCCGAACGCTCGAAAGAGGCCATCCTGCAGCTGTCGGCCATGATGCGCTACATGCTCTATGACGGTGCGCGCGACTGGGTGCCGCTGGACCGTGAGGTGGCTTTTCTGAAAAACTATATCAATCTGATGCGGTTGCGCTACACCGACCGACTCCGCATCGATGTGGGTTTGCCTGCCTCGCTGCCGGAGAGCACCGTGCCTCCGCTCATCTTCGTCACTTTCGTGGAAAATGCCTTCATGCATGGCGTGAGCTACGTCCATCCCTCGTTTGTCGAGGTAAATCTCAAGGCCGAAGGCAACGACCTTATGTTCACTTGCCGTAACAGCAAGGCGGAGGTGACGCCCGACACCCATAAGGGCGGCGTGGGACTTGAGAATGTGACCAAGCGCCTGGCTCTCATCTATGGCGACCGGCAGATGTACGACGTGCAGGAGGACGGGCAGACCTACACCGTTTCGCTCCGCTTACCGAAAAATGTGAACATAAAGACTAATAATAATGAGTGACGAACTGAAAATACGTTGTCTGGCTGTTGACGACGAGCCTTTGGCGCTGCAGCAACTGGAGAAATACATTGGCGAGGTGCCGTGGCTGGAGTGTGTGGGACTGTGCCAAAGTGCTGTGGAAGCACGCCAGCAGATGGAACAGCAGGCGGTCGATGCCCTCTTTCTCGATATCAACATGCCCGACCTCAGCGGGCTTGACCTGGTGCGCGGACTGGCAGTGACGCCGCTGGTGGTGTTCACCACGGCTTATTCCGAGTATGCCCTGGAAGGTTACAAGGTCGATGCCGTTGATTTCCTGCTCAAACCCTTCGGTGCAGCCGACTTCCAGCGTGCAGCGGAGAAGGTGCGCGAACGTTTCCGTTTGCTCCACAACCAGTCGGCGGCAGCACCGGCCGAGACGTCCGACGATGTACTCTTCCTGAAAGCCGACTACAAAGTGGTGCGCATTGACATAAACAAAATCCGGTATGTGGAGGGCATGAGCGAATATCTGCGTTTCCACTTTGCCGGAGGACGTCAGCCGCTGGTGACGCTTCTTAATATGAAAGACTTGGCCGAGCGCCTGCCGGCCGCCAGTTTCATGCGCATCCACCGTTCATATATCATAAATCTTGAAAAAGTCAAGGAAGTCAATAAAAACCGCGTTGTGCTGGACGACAATACGGAACTTCCTATCGGTGACCTCTACCGCGATGCTTTCACCGCCTGGCTCTCCTCGCACAGCCTGACACGCTGATTCCCCGGTTTGCAAACAAAAAACAGAACGCGCTCCCGTCGTGGCGGGAGCGCGTTTGTATGTTTTACACCTTACGGTCAAGATTAAACTTCAGGCTCTTTCGGTCCTTCGGGGAGGGTGATTTTCTTATTCTCCGGCAGGATGACGGCGGCCAGAATGCCGATGATGGCTGCGCAGGCCAGTCCGCTGATGCCGATGTTTCCAAACTTGAGGGCAGCACCTTCGCAACCGTAGCTGATGCCGATGGCCAGCGTGATGGTGAGGGCCGTGATGATGAGGTTGCGCGAGTCGGTCAGGTCCACGTGGTTTTCAACGAGGCTGCGGATGCCGACGGAGGAAATCATACCGTAGAGTATCAGCGACACACCGCCGATGGTGGCGGCGGGCATGGCGTAGATGAGGGCGGCAAACTTCGGTGAGAAACTCAGCAGCACGGCAATGACGGCGGCGATGCGGACCACGAGGGGGTCGAAGACGCGTGTCAGGTTGAGCACGCCCGTGTTTTCGCCGTAGGTCGTGTTGGCCGGAGCGCCGAAGAGGGAAGCCAGGATGGTGGCGGCTCCGTCGCCGGTGAGGGTGCGGTGCAGGCCGGGGTCTTCCAGATAGTTGCGGTTGGTCGTGGAGCTGATGGCGCAGATGTCGCCGATGTGTTCAATCATCGTGGCCAGCGCAATGGGCATGATGGCGATGATGGAAGAAATCAGGAAATCCCACTTGTTCTGTGTCAGGGCATAGATGCCGGTGTCCTCGAAACTGAAGGGTAGGCCAATCCATGCGGCGTTTTGCAGGGCCTCCACCTTGGGGGCCTCCAGTTGACCGCACAGGGCGGCGATGATGTAGCTGGTGAGCAGGCCGAGCAGGATAGGGATAATCTTCACCATGCCCTTGCCCCAGATGCTGCAGACGATGACCACGAGGATGGCGATGAGGGCAATCCACCAGTTTGTCAGGATGCTGCTCACGGCCGTGCCGGCCAGGATGAGACCGATGGAGATGACGATGGGTCCTGTCACCACCGGCGGGAAGAGTTTCATCACGCGGCTCACGCCAAAGGCTTTGACGCAGGCAGCCAGCACGAAGTAGAGCAGGCCGGCAGCCATCACGCCCACGCAAGCGTAGGGCAGGGCCTCGTTCTGGCTCATGCCCATTTCGTTGCCCATGACGACAACGGTGGCGTAACCGCCCAGGAAGGCGAAACTGGAGCCCAGGAATGCGGGCACTTTCCACTTCGTGAACCAGTGGAACAGCAGGGTGCCGAGACCGGCAAACAGCAGGGTGGCTGATACGGACAGGCCCGTGATGGTGGGCACGAGGATGGTGGCTCCAAACATGGCAAACATGTGCTGGAAGCCCAGGACGAGCATTCGGCTCTTGCCGAGTTCGCGTGCGTCGTAGACGGCTTTTGGCGTTGAATCTTTCATATATTCTGTTATTTGGTTTTAGTTCCGAAAATACGGTCACCGGCGTCGCCCAGGCCCGGCAGGATGTAGCAGTTTTCATCCAGCCCGTTGTCGAGGGCGGCCGTATAGATTTCTATGTCGGGATGCTCCGTCTGCACGCGCTTCACGCCCTCGGGAGCGGCCACCAGACACATCATGCGGATGTCGTGATAGCCGTCGGCCTTCAGCCGGCGGATGGCGTCGCAGGCGCTGCCGCCGGTGGCCAGCATGGGGTCGGTGAGTATGACCGTGCGGTCCTTGCCTGCCGGCATGCGGTAGTAGTAGAACACGGGGTCGTGGGTCAGTTCGTCGCGATACATGCCGATGTGCCCCACGCGGGCCGAGGGCATGAGCATGAGCAGGCCTTCCACCATGCCCAGACCGGCGCGCAGGATGGGTACCACTACCGTCTTGCGGACGGCAATCTCCTTGGCCACCGTCTTCTGCATCGGCGTCTCAATCTCTATGTCGCGCAGAGGGAAGTCGCGCGTCACTTCGTAACCCATCAGCATGCCGATCTCGCGCAGCAGTTCGCGGAAATCGCGCGTTGACGTCTCTTTCATTCTCATCAGTGTCAGCTTGTGCTGCACCATCGGATGATTAACAATATGCAGTGCCATATTTCAAACAGTTTGTTGGTTAAAGTTATTGAGTTAATATTGGCGCAAACTTACGAAAAATTTTTCTATTTCTGCCCCTGCCGATATAATAATTATAAAAGGAAATTTTCGGAACCTTTCCAGACCCGTTTTCATGCGGTCCGTTATGGAAGGTTCCCGCGGGGCGGACCGGATTAACGCTTTTAACACGGAACAGTTAAAACTGTTAATTGGAGGTAGGACTTCGGATTTTTGAAGTGGGACTTCTACGCGCAGAAACGCCGTTTCAAAGTGTTGAAACGCCGCTTCTGTTTTTGTTTTTCCAACCCCTTTGTCAACCAACGCATTACAAAACCCGATTTTAGTTGCGTTTTTCGCAACTTCACACCCGATTGAGGTCACAAAAACATAACTTCGCCTGCATGACCGTTACTCTCATTCTTCATTATTCATTGTTCATTTTTCATTATTCATTGTTCATTTTTCATTGAAAAATCGTATCTTTGCCAACACAAACCATAAAATAAAACATTGGATAAATGAAACGAATCGTACCAATTTTGCTGGTTTATGGAATGGTAGCGAGCGCGCTGTGTGCATGCTCCGCCGCTTTGAGTGACTCAAAAGACGAGTATTATCGTTCATTGGGTTATCAAGAAATGACATACGCTCCCGATTTTCTGACGGATTCCTTCGAAAGGTCCTTCGAGCTTTTTCACTATGGCCAGTTTTTGGGCCGAAACACAGAATTGGCAACACCAGAAAGAATAGATAGATACAACGAATGGGTTAAACTGCGTCGGCAACAGGCCAAATGGGAACGTCATAAGAAGAGGTTTTACAAAAAGGGCGCCTTGTTCCTGGAACAATTCTATGCCGACCTGGGCTCTACGGACATGAACACAAAGTATGGCAATCATCTGGACTCGGTGCTCCTCCCCACGCTGCAAAAAGAAAGTGGCTCGACCGACTGGAGTCTGTTTACACAAAAGGAGAATCGTGGCGCAGGAATTCATAAGCCCGTCGTCAAACCGGCGCACGGCCATTGGTTTAACGTGTATGTGAACGGAGAGGGCGACAGCAGTGTCGTCCGGATACGTCTGGAAGACGACAGAAAATATGTGATGAACGGACTGGTGAATCCGGCCCGGCACATTGAGATGGACCCTCTCGTGCGGCAGAAACTAAAATGGATGGCGCGTTTCTTCAACCGCCTGCAAACGGAGACCGACTGGAGGGCTTTCACCCGAGATTACTTCATACGCTGTACCAAAGAGGTGTTGCAGGGCATTAAAACGGAAGACGGCGTTTATAACTGGCGCAAAATGCGCCTGGACATCCAGTTGAAGGAGCCCATTACTGAAAACGACATTGAAGTGTTGGGCCACGACGAATACTCTGTCGGGCCCAAAGGGGATGATGCCTATCGCCTGAGACTTTATCTCAAGAATTATGAAAACGGTTACTTTGCCATAGCCGGCTTCATCAATCCCTGTGCATCCAGAGACATACGATAAATGGAAGTATCTATGAAATGACGGAGGGTTCGTGGAACTCTCCGTCATTTTTTAGGCATTTCGCCGATTGAAACAAAAAAAGCGGGGCAGGAGATACGTGGGCTTGCGAACATTTCGTATCTTTGCAGTTTAGAACGAACGTAGCTGTCTTTTTTAAGGTAGCATCAGAAATATAAAGTTATGAGTAATCAGACTGTAAAGCCCGCTGAGGGCAAATTGGGCATCATGGTGGTGGGCTGCGGCGCCGTGGCTACGACGCTGATGACGGGTGTGCTGATGGCACGCAAGGGATTGGCCAAACCGGTGGGCTCAATGACACAATATGACAAGATCCGCGTGGGACGCGGTGCGGAAAAACGCTATCTGGCCTACGGCGACATCGTGCCGTTGGCCAGTCTCGACGACATCGTGTTCGGCACATGGGACGTGTATCCGCAGTCGGCCTATCAGGCAGCGATGTATGCCCAAGTGCTGCAGGAGAAGGACATCAATCCCGTGCGCGACGAACTGGAGCAGATCGTGCCGATGAAGGCGGCTTTTGACAAGAACTATGCCAAGCGTCTGGACGGCGACAATGTGAAAGTGAACGCTGCCGGCAAGATGCCTACCCGCTGGGAAATGGTGGAGGCGCTGCGTGAGGATATCCGCACGTTCAAGCAGAAGAACGGTTGCTGCCGTCTGGTGGTGATTTGGGCCGCTTCGACGGAGATTTACGTGCCGGTGGACCTGAGCGTGCACGGTTCGCTGAAAGACCTGGAGGCTGCTATGAAGGCCGACGACCGCCAGAGAGTGGCTCCCTCGATGTGCTATGCCTACGCCGCCCTGACGGAGGGCGTGCCCTTCATCATGGGAGCGCCGAACACGACGGTGGACATTCCCGCCATGTGGGAGCTGGCCGAACGGCAGCGCGTGCCCATCGCCGGCAAGGACTTCAAGACGGGCCAGACACTGGTGAAGAGCGGTTTCGCCCCCATCATTGGCACCCGTTGCCTGGGGCTGAACGGCTGGTTCTCGACCAATATCCTGGGCAACCGCGACGGACTGGTGCTCGACGAGCCCGACAACTTCCACACGAAGGAGGTGAGCAAACTCTCGACGCTTGAAACAATACTCAAGCCCGAGGTGCAGCCCGACCTCTACACGGACTATTTCCACAAGGTGCGCATCAACTACTATCCGCCGCGCGGCGACAACAAGGAAGGGTGGGACAATATCGACATCTTCGGATGGATGGGCTATCCCATGCAGATAAAGATCAACTTCCTCTGCCGCGACTCCATACTGGCTGCGCCGCTGGCGCTCGACCTGTGTCTGCTCACCGACCTGGCCGCCCGTGCCGGACGTTACGGTACGCAGCGCTTCCTGAGCTTCTTCCTCAAGAACCCGATGCACGACTACACGAAAGGCGAGGAGGCTGTGAACAACCTCTACCAGCAATACACCATGCTCAAGAATGCCCTTCGCGAGATGGGCGGTTACGAGGCAGACGAAGAAATAGACTAATAATACCCACGACATTGAAACGACTTCTCCTTTTCCCGATTTTCCTGCTGCTGACCGCATTGTCGGCAATGGGCCAGGCCACACGCATCACCGGCGTGGTGACCGACGCCAAGACCGGTCAACCCGTGCCCTTCGCCACGGTGCGCTATGAGGGCAAAACGGTGGGAACGACCACGGCCTACGACGGAAAGTATTCCATCGTCCGCATGGACGGCACGCTGATCTTCTCCAGCATCGGCTACGGCAAGATAACCAAAAAAGTGAAGGAGGGCGAGCGCGTGGTCAACGTCAGCCTGCCTGTGGAGGAGCGCATGCTGAAGGAAGCCTCTGTGAAACGCAAGCGCAAGAAGTACAGCCGCAAGGAAAACCCGGCCGTGGAGTTCATGCGCAAGGTCATTGCCGCCAAGAAGAACAACGACCTGCGTAAGTACGATTACTTCAGCTACGACAAATACCAAAAACTGACGTTTGCCATTAACGAATTTACCGAAAAGGTGTTTCAGGAAGGCAGTTTCAAGAGCATGCCGTTTCTGAAAGACCATGTGGAAACGTGCAAGGAAACTGGAAAACTCATCCTGCCCGTGGCATTTCAGGAAAACATTTCGCGTCACATCTATCGCAAGAATCCCCTGTCGGAAAAAGACATTGTGACCGGTGAACGGGCTTCGGGGCTGAACCAACTGTTTACAACGGGCGATATCTTCAATGCCGTGCTCGAAGATGCATTCACAGACGTGGACATCTACGAGGACAATGTGCGCTTGCTGCGCTTTCCTTTCATCAGTCCTATCAGTTCGCGCAATGCCATAGGTTTCTACCGCTACTTTCTCGGTGACACCGTGATGATAGGCGGCGACCGTTGTCTCGAAGTGACACTGACACCGAACAACCCGCAGGATTTCGGCTTCATGGGCAGCCTCTACGTCATGGTGGACGGCACCTACCGCATCCGCAAGGTGGCGCTCGAGATTCCGCGCCGCTCCGACGTGAACTGGGTGGAGCACCTCAACGTGGACCAGGAGTTCGTGACGTTGCCGACGGGCGAGCAAGTGATATCAAGCGACAAGATGATAGTGCAGCTGAAGGTGACCGATGACTTGACGAAGTTCCATGTGCAGCGCACCACCAGCTACACCGACTATGCTTTCAAGGAAATAGACCACAAGGAATTCAAGTTCCCCGGCAACAAACTGACGCTGGCCGATGCCAAACTGCGAAGTAAGGATTTCTGGACCGAAAGCCGCTCAGTGGAGTTGACCAAGTCTGAGAGCGACCTCGGCGGCCTGGTACATGACATGAAGAAGATGAAGAACTTCAATTTCTTCCTCTTCCTGTCCAAAGCCTTCATCGAAAACTATGTGGAGACATCCACTTCGGAGGATAAACCCAATCTGGTGGACATCGGACCGGTAAACACCTTTATCTCGCAAAACTTCATTGATGGCCTCCGCTTGCGTGCCGGAGCCCAGACCACGGCCAACCTTAACCCGCACCTGTTTGCCAAGGGTTACGTGGCATACGGCTTCAAGGACCACCGCGTCAAGGGGCTTGGCGAGCTTACCTACGCCATCAACAAAAAGGCATACATGCCCGGCGAGTTTCCCATGAACAATATCACGGCATCGTATCAGACCGACGTGATGAGCCCCACTGACAAGTTCATGAATTCCGACAAGGACAATGTCTTTGCCTCATTCAAGTTCCAGACGGTGGACCAAATGATGTACTACCAGCGTTTCAAGTTGAAATACCAGCGCGAGTGGCGCATCGGTCTGCGGTTGGAGACAGAGTTCAAGCGGGAACGCGACGAGCCGTGTGGCCGTCTGTTCTACCAATACCTCGACGGCAACGGCGCTCCGACGAACGACCCCGCCAGGTGGAGCCGTTATCTCAATACGTCCGACTTTACCGTGAGCCTTAACTTCCAGCCCGGCGTAAAATACGTCAACACCAAGCAGCGTCGCTTCGCCGTCAACCACGAGCCCCCCGTCTTTGAACTGAAACACACCGTCGGCCTCAACGGTTTTATGGGAGGCAAACATAATTACAACTTCACCGAGGGCCACATCTACAAGCGCTTCTGGATACCTACGGCAGGACGCATTGACGTTCACCTCAAGGGTGGCATCGAGTGGGACCGCGTGCCCTTCCCGCTACTCATCATGCCGGCCGGTAACCAGTCGTACATCCTCAACGACGGCACGTTCTCCATGCTCAGCAACATGGAGTTCCTCAACGACCGCTACACGTCGCTCATGGTGTTCTGGGACCTCAACGGTCGTGTCTTCAACCGCATCCCGCTGCTCCGTAAGCTCAAATGGCGCGAATGTCTCGGCTTCAACATGCTCTATGGTGCCCTTTCCGACAAGAACAATCCCGAGAAGAATCCCGGCGACAGCCGCCTGATGTACTTCCCCGGCCACTTCATGAACGACGGCAGTTACCAATACTCTTCTTATGTCATGGGGTCGCAGCCCTATTGGGAGGTTTATGCCGGCGTGCATAATATATTTAAGGTACTCCACGTCCAGGTGGTGCGCCGCATGAACTATCTTGACAATCCGCGTGCCCACAAGTGGGGACTGCGGCTGAAGTTGAATTTGACCTTCTGATCTCCAAGTTTTATAAAAAGAGATATCCGAAGCGATGCCTTGTTTGTACGAGGCATCGCTTTTTTATGTCCGTTTTTTCGATTTTTAGACGGAAGTTCGTATCTTTGCAACTAGTAATCAAAAATAAAACGTTATGAAAAGACTGTTTCTACTGCCGGTTCTTTCCTTATTGGTGAGCATGTGGGCAATGCCGGTTCAGGCTGAAGAGGACTATGGCTTCACTATTTGCGGCGTTACAGTGACAGATGATAACTATGACCAGTTGACGAATCTGTTGAAATGGACTAATCTTATACAAAACGATGGTACGGTGTCGTTTGACCCCGCCACCCGAACGCTTACGTTGGATAATGTCCATATCGCTTGGCCCGGGGCTAACAATGGAGGCATCGCGAATATTAAGGAAGGCTCTCTTCTCACAATTCGCATCAAGGGCAAGTGTATCATAGAAGCTTTAACCTTTGGGTGCGGATACCCTCTCATTCGTGCAGCTGAGAATAGAATTTGTGTCGAAGGAACGGAGAATGACATATTATATCTCCGTGGTTCCTCTGTCCGTATATTGAATTATAGCGACCATGACTGCTATATAGTTTTCAAAGGCCTTACGATGGATATGGATTGCTACAACGAATTCTTTATAAATAATAATAATAAAAATGGTTTTGTAAAAATCGACCATGCCACCGTCATCATGCGGCAGGCAGGACGGGAAATATGCCAAAAGCCCTTGGTCTTCAGTGACGGCTGGGGTTTTGTCTATCCTAAAAATGTGACATGGGATGCCAGTAAGAAAAATTATGTTGACGGTAACGGTAATCCGCTTAAAACGCCTTATTATGTCGGTCCATATGGTACTTGGGCCCAGCCGTCGCCTGTCACTGCCATCATCCGCAGTTTGGATAATCCGCCGGTATACTACAACCTTTGGGTATGTGGCAAGCAAGTGGGCGAAGTTAATGAAAGTGACGTTTTGCGTGACGGTGTGTTCAGTTACGACGCAGAGAAAAACGTGCTCACGGTGAAAGGAGACAAGACCTACAATGGCAATAGCATTATAGAAAACATAATCAAGGGACTGACCGTCTATGTTGCCGGTGATGCGACATTGAACAATCAGGAGCTCACGGCCCTAAAGTCGGAAGTTGACATGACCGTTACCGGCCCGGGCAAGTTGACACTGGGAAGCACGAATGATGCCGCGCTCTTCCTCAGTAAGACAGCCACACTGACTCTGAAAGACGCCGACGTGGATGCCTCGGGACAATGGGGTGTCTGCGGTCCTTTCGGAAATTCCTATAACGCCAAATTGGATATCATCAATTCCACGGTTGTGTCGAAGAGTACCGAGAGCGACGGTGCCGTGTGC
>JAGAYH010000043.1 GCA_017940565.1 Bacteroidaceae bacterium
ACATTTAGTCTTAAAGGAATCATCAACCATAGCTGTGCGGCAAGGACACGAACGTGTCCCTGCCGCACGGTGTTTTCTGTGCCTATAAACAATTAAAAGAATAGAACTATGAAGAAATTTGTCTTTTTCACAATTGTCTGCACTCTCATGGGTGCATGGACCACGGCTCAGGCCGCCAATTATGACTTGTGGGTGGGCGGCACGCAGGTGACCGACGCCAACAAGGGCGATGTGTTGGGTGACGGCAAGGTAAGTTACGACTCTGCAACCCTGACATTGACCCTCAGCAACGGCGCTTCTGTTGCAGGCACTGGTTCAGCGTCACAAGCAGCCACGGGCTATGGCAATGGCATCTATAGTCTGGTCAACGGGCTGACCATAGCGGTTGATGGTACAGTGACGGTGAGTGCCAGCACCAGCAACGCAGCCTTCAACGGTATCTATCTGGATGGCAATACGACGATTACGGGCAATGGGTCGCTCACCGTCACAGGTTCCACGGCCGTGCGTCTCTACAGCCGTGCGGAGAAACTTACGGTTTCGGGCCAGGTGGAACTGGCTGCCGAGGGCGACGTATCCGGATTGAAGGGCTACTATCGCCAACGTACCCTCTCGTTGGCACGCTCCACGCTCATCGTCAAGGATAAGGCCATGGTGCGTGCAAAAGGTTCCAGCTACACCTTCGACGGTTGGAAAGAACTGATTCTGGAAGACGACCATGCCATCACCTTGCCCGTCGGCGCGACGTGGAACGCCCCCAAAATGACCGTTTGCGATGCCGGGGGTAACGTGGTCGCCGGCACATGGGTCTTCATTGCTTCCGAAAGTGTCGGATATCTGGGCTTCGCCATAGGCAATGCACTTATAACGAAAGAAAACTATGCTGAATACGGCGGAGGCGGGAAGTGGAGCTACGATGCCGAGGCCAACGTGCTCCACCTGAACGACGGCGTCATCGATCCCAATGGACATTCCGGACTGATCATACGCGGCGACCTGAATCCTACGCTCAATATCAGCGTGGACGGCAAGTTTTCACTGAGCGGCGTATTTACCCTTGGATTGGTGTTCACCGGTAACGGCACTCACACCGTCTATGGCAAGGGTACGCTAAACATCGAACCGCGTGTCATTCAGCCCACTTCTGTTGCCGCCAGTGGCGGCAAACCCAACGTGACCTTCAAGGACCTTACCGTGAATGTCAGACAGTATGGTGGTGTGGGTTTCAATAATGCCGATTTTGGATCCATCACCTTCGACTGGTGCGACTTCATAATTAATACCTCCGACGGCTTTGGGCTCTTTGGCGGCATGAAAGCCACCGAGCCCGAGATGATACTTTGCGGCGACGTGAACCACCGTTATGGTTGGGACAATAACCGGGGCGGCGGCATCAAGGGCAATGGTGAGGATGAAGGTCTCTTTGCCTCGAACGTGGCCATTCGGCGTCAGGTGAAATACCTCAACGTGGCCATAGACGAACCTGTGCCCGGCCAGAAGCCGGCCACCACGGCCCGGACACTTAGCCCGGCCTACAAGGTAACCCAAATCAGTTGGTGGGAAGTGGACGGAGCGAGCGGCGGATTGGAAAATTTAAGTAATGATGCCGTCTTTGAAGACAACAAGGCCTATTTCATTGAAATGGGCATCGAGGCCACCGGTGACAGCATCATTGACCTTCGTCCTGAATATGGAGCCTATCGCGTGTTCACGGTCAATGGCAAAGTGGGTAAGAGCAGTAAGTCAGCGACCGGAAATATGGTTTATGGCACATATTACTTTGACGAAAAGTTCAGGATAACTGAAGTGTCACTGACAGGCAACCCGATTGCCGTGGGAAAGAATCCGCCCGCCAAACTGACTGTGGCGGAGGGTGCCCAATACACTCTCAATGGACAACAGTCTCTTGTATGGGAAAAATATGTGCCAGAAGACGATCTCTTTGTGGAATTCAGCCCGTGGACCACAACCTTGGAGGCCGGCGTGACCTACCGACTGACCTTGCCGGCCATAATGTCAACAGCGCCCTATTTGTTCCCTCAGCGCAAGGAGGACCTGACGGTCTTGATTAATGGCGAGAAGGCGACGGTGGAATTTCCAAACTATTTTAAAAAATTCATAGATATCCAATGCCTGTTCACCTTTGACACACCGGCCAATCCTGCCGACGTGAACAAGGATGGCACGGTCGATTCGGCTGACATCGTGGCGGTGATAAAAGAAATGCCCGACGGCGATAAGAAAGCTGACGTGAACGGCGACAAAGCCATCGACTCGGCCGACATCGTGGCGGTCATCAAGGCGATGAAATAAGGCATGATAGGGCTTTATAAGGTTTTATATGACCTTATCACTCCCTATTTGACCTTATTTATTCCCTGTCCGACCCAATATTCCAACCTCGGCGTTTCGGAAAATTCCGGGGCGCCGAGGTTTTTCTTCCGGACGGGCGAGGCTTTTGACCGGTATGATTTTCTTAAGTGTGCGTGCATGCTGAATGACAAGTTTTCGTTACTTTTGTATTCCGAAAAAATCAAGAAGATGAAAAAATATCGTGTATCAGGCAGCCTGATTCTGGGAATCGCACTGCTGCTGTCGGGCCCCGTGGCCCAGGGACAAAACCCGTCGGACAAGCCCGGACGGGTGAGAGTGATGACTTACAATGTGCGCCACTGCGCTGGCATGGACCTGAAGTTGGACTATGACCGTACGGCGGGGGTAATCCTTAAACAGCAGCCTGATGTGGTGGCCATTCAGGAACTGGACAGCATGACGACACGTGGCAATCAGCGTTACCAACTGGACGAACTGGCCCGGCGCGCTAATTACTTTCCCACCTATGCCGCTGCCATCAAATATGACGGGGGTAAATATGGCGTGGGAATTCTGACACGCGAACGCCCGCTGAGTGTGAAGCGCATTCCATTGCCAGGGAAAGAGCCTCGCGTCTTGCTGGTGGTGGAACTGAAGGACTATGTGATGGCCTGTACGCACCTTGACCTGAACGAAAAGGAGCGTCTGGAGTCGGTCCCCATCATCGTGGCTGAGGCCCAGCGTTGGCAAAAGCCGTTCGTGATAGCCGGAGACTGGAACGATCATCCGAATTCGAAATTGCTGAAAGAGTTGAAGAAATGTTTCAAGATAAATACCGGCAAACGCAGCACTTATCCCGCGGATAATCCGAATGAGTGTATCGACTATATTGCTACGACGAAGACGATGCCTGCCAAAGCAAAGCATTATGAAGTGGTCGTTGAGCCGGAGGCTTCTGACCACCGGCCTGTGGTGGCGGACCTGAAGATGCGGTTCAAGGCCAAAGGCCGTTGATGATAGTCAGGAGGGACTGCTCTCTTAATGTAGCTGCATATATTATATATTATTAGGTATAACAGTATAGAACTTCCATTTGTGACAGGCGGCATCTTGTGAAATCAAGATGCCGCCTGTCGGTTTACACGAACTTTTCCCACCGTATATGGTCAAGTTTCCGTCTGTCAATCGGCAAATCAGCCAAGATTCTCTGAAAATATTTCAATGATTATGATGCTGTCCGTTAGTTGGTTGTTGTTTTGTATGGAAAAAACTTGTAAAAAAGTTGGTTTAAGATTTGGTTTGTGTTGTGTAAAGTTTGTAATTTTGCATC
>JAGAYH010000044.1 GCA_017940565.1 Bacteroidaceae bacterium
CATTTTAACATTATTTATATTTTAAGACTCAAATCTTCTTGGTGGGGCCTACACGTCTCCTTATGGAATCGCGTAAATTCCAATTTTTTTTGACAACCGGGGGAAGGAGGCTGGATTTCGGCGTTCACAAGTGGGACTTCGGCGCGCAGAAACGGCGTTTCAAAATGACGAGACGCCGTTTCTGTTTTGACAGTTCTGAGAGCCGATGAAAATCAGCGGATTACAAAACCGCCGGATTTGCGGTGAAAATTTTTTACATTTCCGACCTTTGCCACTTGGGAATTACCGACGTTATGTTTCTTCCGGGTCGATGTGGTCGGACTGCACGTCGTCGCCCATGAAGAAGCGGGCGGTCTCGTCGAAGCGCTCAGGGTCTTCGGTGGTGAGGTAGCGGCAAGTGGCGCCGCGGGTGCAGAGGGCGTCCATCTCGGGGTGGCGGCGGAGATAGTCCTCAAGGCTGCGGGCTACGTATTCGCCCTGGGCAATGACGGTGACGCCCTGGGGCACGGCCTGGCGTATCTTGGGCAGGAGGAAGGGGAAGTGGGTGCAGCCGAGTATCATGAGGTCTATCTGCGGGTCGCGCTGGAGAAGCCGGCCGACGGACTGGCGGACGAAGTAGTCGGCGCCGGGCCGGTCGTATTCGAAGTTTTCCACCAGCGGCACCCACATGGGGCAGGGCTCGCCGGTGACGGTGATGTCGGGGAAGAGTTTGCGGATTTCGAGGTCGTAGGACTGGGAGGCGACGGTGCCGGGGGTGGCGAGGATGCCGACGTGGCGCGAGCGGGTGAGCCGGCCGGAGACCTCGGCGGTGGGACGGATGACGCCAAGCACGCGGCGGCGGGGGTCGAGGCGGGGCAGGTCGTGCTGCTGTATGGAGCGCAGGGCCTTGGCCGAGGCGGTGTTGCAGGCCAGGATAACGAGCTGGCAGCCGCGGCGGAAGAGGGCCATGACGCCTTGGAGGGTGTAGTGATAGACCACGTCGAAGGAACGCGTGCCGTAGGGAGCGCGGGCGTTGTCACCGAGGAAGAGGTAATCGTATTCGGGCAGCAGCGCACGGATTTCGCGGAGCACGGTGAGACCTCCGAAACCCGAGTCGAACACGCCGATGGGCCCTGGCGTGAAGGGCAATGGCCGGTTCATTCCGTTCTGGCGGCTGCGGGGTCAGGCCCGGGCGTCGTTGTGGGGTTGGGCATTGCCGTGGCCGCCGGGTCGGGCTGCGGCTTGACATTGACAGGCACCACACGGCCTTCGAGACGGGCCTTGACGATATCGCTGAGGTCCTTGCCGGCCTGGGTATGAATGAAGGGGAAATCGCGGTTGTCGGTGTTGATGATAAAGATGAGCCCGTTCTCCTGGCCTATGAGGGCGAGGGTGCTGTCGAGTTTGCTGACGATGGGCTTCATCAGCTCGTCTTCAGCCTTCGAGAGCAGGCGCTCGGCGTCTTTGCGGAAGGAGATGCCCTGCTCCATGGCCACCTGCAGCTCTTTCTGGCGCTTGAGCATGATTTCCTGCGGAAAGCCTTTCTGGCCTTCGAGGAAGTCGGCAAACATCTTGCGGAATTTTTCCTCGTTGTATTTGGCCTCGTCGTCATACTTCGTCTTCAAGGCGCTGAGCGACTGCTGCGCTGCGGTGTATTCGGGCATGGCCTGGAGGGCCTGACGGTAGCTGAGATAGCCGAACTGGTATTGCTGTGCGCCGGCGGAAGAGGGCCAGCCAAACGTCAGCAGGAGCAGGGCTGCTGCCGACATCAAAAGATGTGTTCTTCGCTTCATTCTTTCGTAACGTTTTGTATTCACCGATGCAAAAATAAGGCTATTTTTTCACATGGGCAAGCCTTCTTTGGCAAAGAATGCTTACCTTTGTAAGGTTTTAACAATAACGCCATCACAACAACTGCGTCTATGACAAAGAGCAACATCATTCTGACAACGGCCGCCCTGCTGCTGGCTCTGGCGGGGCAGGCCGACATCACCGTGGACCGCTCGCAGGCGGTGGGCAAGATAAAGCCCATGAACGGGGTGAACAACGGGCCGGCCGGCCCCTATGGCAACGGTAACTCGCAACAGAAGGACAACTTCGAGACCTACAAGGCGGCGCGCTTCCCCTTTGCCCGCACCCACGACTCGTCGTTCAGCGAGTGCTATGGCGGAGAGCACACGGTGGACATCACGGCCATCTTCCCCGACTTCGCGCGACGGGCCGACGACCCGGCGGCCTACGACTTCGCCATCACCGACTGGTATCTCGACCGCATCCGGCAGATGGGCACGGAGGTGTTCTTCCGCCTGGGGCAGAAGATTGAGCACCACGTGAAGAAGTACGGCATCAACCCGCCCAAGGACTTCAAGAAGTGGGCCCAGGTGTGCGAGCACATCATCCGCCACTACAACGAAGGCTGGGCCGACGGCCACCACTGGAACATCCGCTACTGGGAGATATGGAACGAGGCCGACCTGGCGCAGTATGACCCTGAGGACAACCGGCTGACCTGGGGCGGCACGCAGCAGCAGTTCTTCGACTTCTACTCCATCGCGGCCAAACACCTGAAGAAGTATTTCCCGCAACTGAAGATAGGCGGCCCCGCCTTTGCCGGCGAATACTGGATGGACGCATTCCTGGAGCAAATGGTCAGGGAGAAGGTGCCCATCGACTTCTTCTCGTGGCACCAATACGCCACGAAGCCGCAGGTGATGAGCGAGAAAGCCCGGCGCATACGCCAGACCCTCGACAGATACGGCTACACCGCCACAGAGACCACGCTGAACGAGTGGAACTATGTGCGCAACTGGACCAACGAGTTTCTCTACAGCCTGAAGAACATGCGCAACCAGAAGGGCGCCGCCTTCTGCTCGGCAGTGATGAGCCTGTGCCAAGACGCGCCGGTGGATATGCTGATGTACTACGACGCACGGCCCGAAACGGTGTTCAACGGCCTGTTCGACATGTACACCATGCACCCCACCCCGGCCTACTACCCCTTCTACGCCTGGAGCCGGCTGGCCGAACTGGGCACGCAGGTGAAGGTGACCAGCGACGAGAGTGAAATCTATGCCACCGCCGCCACGGGCCAGGACGGCCGGCTGGGCATCCTTGTCAGTTTCTACACCGACAACGACAACACCGTGCGACGCCGCAGTGTCACCATCAGCATGCCGGGCACGACCCATGGAACGGCCACAGGCCACGTCATTGACTCCGGACGGCTCTACACCGAAATACCCCTCGAGGTAAAGGACGGCAGCATCGCCCTCAAGATGGAGCCGAACTCGGTCGTCATGATCGAGATTCCCGCCAATTAAGAAAATTTAGTGCCTGACCACGACAAATTCTCTCTTACAGCGGACAGAGTCGGCAGAAAATGCTTACCTTTGCCGCCTGAAACAATTAAAAACTCTACAAAAACATGAAGCATCTACGCATTGAATCACTCATCATCGCGCTGGGCCTCGTCTGCGCCGGCGCATTTATCTACTTTGGCATTGAATCTTTTGGAGAACGCTCACGCACCGTCGAAGTGCGCGGCTTCAGCGAGCGCATCGTTGACGCCGACAAGGCCACCTGGCCCATCCGCTGCAAGCTGCGTTCCGACGACGTGGCCGACATCTACAATCAGGCCAAGTCGGCTACAGACAAAATCAAGACTTACCTCGTCAACAACGGCATCGACGCCAAAGACATCACGACCAGCGCGCCCAAGGTGACCGACTACCGCATGCAGGACTGGAAACCTGAAAACGTGAGCAGTCGCTACGTGGCCGACGTGACCGTGACCGTATCCACCAAACAGGTGAAACGCGTGCACGACCTGACCTACTCCGTCAGCGACCTCATGAAGCAGGGCATCTACGTGGTCAGCAACGAATATGGCGGCGATGTAACCTACGAATACACCAGCCTGGAGAAAATCAAACCCGAAATGATCGAGGCCTCCACCAAAAACGCCCGCGAAGCCGCTGAAAAATTTGCCAAAGACTCCGGCAGCAAGCTCGGAAAAATCAAGCGCGCCACCCAGGGCTTCTTCTCCATCGAGAACCGCGACGAACAGACCCCGTGGATGAAGAAGGTACGCGTGGTCACCAGCGTGGAATATTTCCTGAAGAACTAAACGGCCGACAAGGTCACGACATGGAAACGCAAAGGCGGCGCCTCAAAATTTCGGGGCACCGCCTTTGATGTTTTTCGCTTTTTCGAAAGTTTTTCTAAGGTAACTACAATAAACGCGCGGAAACGGCGTTATTTGAAATAGGATTATGAAAAAATGGCGCATATATACCGGTCTGGCCCTGCTGTGGCTGTGTGCACTGGGCACACGGGCACAGTATGACCCGTCGCTGACACACTACTGGATGCTGCAGCCGCAGTATAACCCGGCAGCCGCAGGTACCACGGAATACCTGCGCGTCATCGGCGCATACAGCGCGCAGATGTCGGGATACGACAACGCTCCGGCGACGATGTATGCCGGCGTGGACCTGCCCATGTTCTTCGTCAACCCGCGCCACGGCCTGGGCCTCTCTTTCCTCAACGATGAAATCGGCCTGTTCTCGCACAAACGCTTCAGCCTGCAATATGCCTACCGTTTCAAGCTCTTCGGAGGCCAGCTGGGATTCGGCGTACAGGGCGACATGCTGAACGAAACGTTCGACGGTTCAAAGGTGGACTTGGAAGAGAGCGAAGACGATGTGTTCGCCACTTCGGAGGTGAACGGCTCGAAAATCGACGCCGCCTTCGGCCTATGGTACGACCACAAGAACTGGTACGTGGGCCTGTCGAGCCAACACCTGACGGCACCGACGGTGAAGATGGGAGAAAAGAACCAAATCAAAGTGGAACGCTCGTATTATTTTACTGCCGGATACAATATCCAGTTGAGAAATCCGTTGTTATCAATACATCCCACGGCGTTTGCCACATACGACGGGACAGAGTATAAAGCCATCGTCTCGGCCCGGCTGGAATATAACAACGACACGAAACAACTCTTTGCCGGCGGCAGCTACAGTCCCGAACACTCGGCGGCGCTCTTTGTGGGAGGCCGGTTCCACGGCGTGGTACTGAGCTATTCCTACGAAGCCTACACCTCCGGCGTCGGCCTGGAACACGGAGCACACGAAGTGGTGCTGAGCTATCAACACAAGTTGGACTTGTACAAGAAAGGCAAGAACCGGCACAAAAGTGTGAGGTGGCTATAAAACATAAAGACAGAAACCAACAGGAAGCCGACTGAGGCTCCACATTATATTTATAAAAAGAACAAATGAAGCGAAAAAGACTGAACAATATGAGAACAGTGAGTATGCTGATGGCTACTGCCGTGATGTTCGTACTGACATCGTGTTTCGGCGGCGGCAGCCGTGCGCTTTCGGGCGGTGAAGTGGTAGGCGTATCAAGCCGGGCCATTACCGAGCCCACACCCTACGGCATGGTCAAGGTGGACCGCGGCTACCTGAAAGTGGGCCTGGCCGAGAACGACACCCTGTGGGGCGCCGACGTGCCGACAAAAGACATTTCGGTGGACGGCTTCTGGATGGACCGCAACGAGGTGACCAACTCCATGTACCGCCAGTTCGTGTTCTGGGTGCGCGACTCCATCATCCGCGAACGTCTGGCCGACCCCAACTATGGCGGAGTGGAAGCCTACAAAATAACGGAAGACCGCGAGGGCAACCCGCTGGAAAAACCCTATCTGGACTGGTCACGGCCCATACCCTGGAAGAACCCCACGGAAAGCGAGGAACTGGCCATCAACAGTCTCTACTACATCCATCCCGTCACGGGCGAACGTATGCTCGACGCCAGCCAACTGACCTACCGCTATGAATTCTACGACTACGCCAAGGCCGGTATGCGCAAATACCGCCTCAACCCCGCCGAACGCAGCCTCAACACCGACCGTCCCACCGACCCGAACCATGTGGTGATGATCTCAAAAGACACGGCCTACATCAACGATGACGGCCAGATTGTACGTGAAACGATAACCCGCCCCCTGTCGAGCTACTACGATTTCCTGAACACCTACATCGTGAGCGTCTATCCCGACACCACTTGCTGGGTGAACGATTTCACCAATGCCAACAACGAACGCTACCTGCGGCTTTACTTCAGCAGCGCCGACTACAACGACTACCCCGTCGTGGGTGTCACCTGGGAGCAGGCCGAAGCCTTCTGCGCCTGGCGCACCGACTACCTGCTGCGCGGCCTGAAGGGTGAAGCCCGCCAGCTGCAGCGCTACCGCTTGCCGACCGAGATAGAATGGGAATATGCCGCCCGCGGCAAGGAAGGCAATCCCTTCCCGTGGACCGAAGGGGCCATGAAAAACAAGAAAGGCTGTTACTACGCCAATTTCAAACCTGACCGCGGCGACTACACTGAAGACGGAAACCTCATCACTTCGAAGGTAGGCATCTACGGCGCCAACTCCAACGGCCTGTACGACATGGCTGGCAACGCCGCCGAGTGGACCAGCACGGTTTATACCCAAGCCGGCGTGGTCAGCATGAGCGACCTCAACCCTGAACTGACCTACAAGGCTGCCCTTGAAGACCCCTACGCCCTGAAGAAAAAGAGCGTACGCGGTGGCTCATGGAAAGACCCCGAAAGCATGATACGCTCCGCATGGCGTACCTACGAATACCAAAACCAGCCACGCTGCTACATCGGATTCCGCTGCGTGCGCTCACTGGCCACAACGACGAGCAAAAACAAGTAAACCAGACAATATAAGAACCGACTCCATAAAGAATATCCCTATATGAAAGATTCAAGAATAAACCTCGTGGTACGCCTGCAACGCTGGATGGACAGCGTACCGGGCCAAACTTTTCTCAACTACGCATACAGTTGGGGTGCCGCAGTCGTTATCTTAGGTACACTCTTCAAACTGACCCACCTGCCGGGAGCCAACCTGATGCTGTTCCTCGGCATGGGCACGGAGGTCGTGGTGTTCTTCCTCTCGGCCTTCGACCGTCCGTTCGACAAGTCTGAAGTGGAACTTACCGAAGAACACGATTTCTATGCCGACGATGAAGTGCATCCCGAAGAGACAGAAGAAACGGCCGAAGCTGCCGAAACCACCGAAGGCCAACAACCCGTCATCGGAGGCGGCGTCATTGGCGGTGGCGGCG
>JAGAYH010000045.1 GCA_017940565.1 Bacteroidaceae bacterium
CTGCAAAGGCGGCGTTTCAAAATTTTGAAGCGCCGCCTTTGTCGCACCGAAACGCCGTCTCGTTTTTGGCGTCTGAAATCTTTGTGACAATCAGCCGGTTATAGAAGTGTTAAAGCCGCCTGTCTGTAACCGGGAGTTAGTTGCGAAAATCGCAACTTGCGCTGTTGCTGTTATCAAAAAACGCCTGTGCCCGCACGTTTTTTCAAAAGTTAAGACATAGATTTTGCGCAGTCCAATCTTTTTGAGTACCTTTGCCCACTGATTTGGACGAAAATAAACATTACGTAATGAAGCAATACAGAACGATTAACAACATTTTCGGTTGGCTGGTGTTTGCCATAGCGGCTTTCACCTACTGCTCCACCATTGAACCGACAGCCAGTTTCTGGGACTGTCCCGAGTTTATTACCACGGCTTACAAATTTGAAGTAGGTCACCCCCCCGGCGCACCATTCTACATGATATTCGGCAATCTGTTCACGCAGTTTGCCGGCGACCCCTCGCAGGTGGCCAAGATGATTAACATGATGTCGGCCTTGCTGAGCGCCGCGGGCATCCTGTTCCTCTTCTGGACCATCACGCACCTGACGCGCAAGCTCATCTGCCACAAGGGTGTGGTGGAAAGCACTTCGCAGCTGATAACCATCATGGGAGCCGGTCTGGTGGGCTCGCTGGCCTACACTTGGAGCGACACCTACTGGTTCAGCGCCGTCGAGGGTGAGGTATATGCCTTCTCCTCGCTGTTCACTGCGCTGGTGTTCTGGCTTATATTGAAGTGGGAAGACCACGCCGACGAGCCTCACAGCGACCGTTACCTGGTGCTCATCGCCTTCCTGACGGGTTTGTCAATAGGTGTGCACCTGCTCAACCTGCTGTGCATCCCCGCCATGGTGCTGGTGTTCTACTACAAGAAAGCCGGCGACAAGAGCGACCTGCGCGGCTCGTTGCTGGCCCTGCTATTCAGTTTCGTGCTCATAGCCCTGGTGCTCTATGGCATCGTGCCGGGCATCGTGAAGATAGCCGGCTGGTTTGAACTGCTGTTTGTCAACACGCTCGGCCTGTCGTTCAACACGGGTGAAATCGTTTACATCGTGCTGCTCACGGCGACCATTCTGTGGGGCATCTACGAAAGTTATACGGCCAAGAGCCACAAGCGCATGAATGTGTCGTTCATGCTGTCTATCGCCATGCTCGGCATCCCCTTCTATGGCTTCGGCGTGGGCGCCGTCATCGTGGCCGCCATCGTGCTGGGCGCCTTGGGCTACGCCCTGTTCAGCTATAAGAAGATCAGCCAGTATGCCGAACTGCCGCGTGTGCTCAACACCACGCTGCTCTGCTGCCTGATGATCATGATAGGGTATTCCACGTATGCCGTCATCGTGATACGCTCCACGGCCAATCCACCGATGGACCAGAATTCGCCGGAAGACGTCTTTACCCTCGGTGAATACCTCAACCGCGAGCAATACGGTTCCACACCGCTCTTCTACGGTCCGGCCTACACGTCGCAGGTGAAGATGGAACGGCAGGGCGACTACATGGTGCCCGTCCGCGAAAAGGGCGCGCCCATCTGGCAACGCAAGGAGAAACAAAGTGCTGACGAAAAAGACCAGTACGAAAAGATAGGCAACAAGGGCGACTACAAGTATGCCCAAAACATGCTCTTCCCCCGCATGTGGGACAACTCCAACGAGCATCCGCAGGACTACGAAGCCTGGATGGGCGGCGTGGAAGGCCGTATGGTGGACTACGACCGCGGCGGGCAAATCGTACAGGTGAAGATGCCCACTCAGGTGGAGAACCTGCGCTTCTTCATCTCCTACCAAATCAACTTCATGTATTGGCGCTACTTCCTGTGGAACTTCGCCGGCCGCCAGAATGACATTCAGGGCTTCGGCGAAGCCGAGCACGGCAACTGGCTCACCGGTATTCCCTTCATCGACAACCTGCGTCTGGGCGACCAGAGCAAGTTGCCCGACGACCTGAAGAATAACAAAGGCCACAACGTGTTCTACATGCTGCCGCTGCTGCTGGGTATCCTCGGACTGTGCTGGCAAGCCTTCCGCGGCAAGAAGGGCATACGCCAGTTCTGGGTGGTATGCTTCCTGTTCTTCATGACGGGTCTTGCCATCGTGGTCTATCTGAACCAGACGCCGTCGCAGCCCCGTGAGCGCGACTATGCCTATGCCGCCTCGTTCTACGCCTTCACCATTTGGATTGGCATGGGCGTGGCCGCCATAGTGGAATGGCTCAAGAAGTTCAAGATGAACGAAAATGTGAAAGCCGCCGTCGTTTCGGCCCTTTGCCTGCTCGTGCCCATACAGATGGTGACACAGACGTGGGACGACCACGACCGCTCGGGCCGCTACACCTGCCGCGACTTCGGACAGAATTACCTGAATTCATTGCAGGCAGAAAACAATCCCATCATCTTCACCAACGGCGACAACGACACCTTCCCCCTGTGGTATAACCAGGAGGTGGAGGGCGTGCGCACCGACGCCCGTGTCTGCAACCTCAGTTACCTGCAGACCCCCTGGTACATCGACCAGATGCGCCGCCCGGCCTATGAATCGCCCGCTGTACCCATCACCTGGAACCGTTACGAATACGTTGCCGGTACCAACGAAGGCGTGCCCGTGCGGCCCGAGATGATGGCCATGATTGACGAATACTATAAGACCAATCCTGAACAGGCCAAGCAGGAACTCGGCGAGAATCCCTATGAGCTGAAGAACATCCTGAAGTATTGGGTGCGTAGCACGAATGAACAGATGAAAGTCATTCCCACCGACTCCATTGTGGTGCCCATTGACAAGGAGGCAGTGAAGCGTTCAGGCATGACCATTCCCGACAGTGTCGAGATACCCGACTACATGGTCATTTCGCTCGAAGGCCGCAATGCCCTTTACAAGAACAGCCTGATGTTGCTCGAGATGTTGGCCGAGTGCAACTGGGAGCGCCCGCTCTACTTCGCCATGACTGTAGGCCCGTCGAATTTCCTCAATCTGGAGAGCCACTTCGTACAGGAAGGCCTGACCTACCGCATCACGCCCTTCGATGCCTATAATTCCGGTATGGGTGTTGACGTGGACAAGATGTATGACAATATGATGAACAAGTTCAAGTTCGGCGATATCAACAAACCGGGTGTCTATCTTGATGAAACCGTGGCCCGCATGTGCCTCACCCACCGCCGCACCTACAGCCTGCTGGCCTTCCAGCTCATGGCGCGCGGCGACAGTGTGCGTGCCCTCAAGGTGGCCGAGTTCATCGACAAGAACATTCCCGAGTCCACCCTTACCTACGCCGACAATCTGGGCGGCAGCACCGACTTGGCCAGCATCTTCATGTCTTGCGGCAAGAAGGAAAAAGCCATGGCCATCTACAACACCGTTTACCGCTCTGCCAAGCAGTACCTCGACTGGTATATGGAGTATTCGCCCAACGACATTCAGAGCAACAAGCGCGAGTGTGCCCGCAACCTGTCGAGCATGTTCTCTGTTGTTTCCAACCTGCGCGATGCCGGTGTCAAGGAAGCCGAGTCGCTCTTGGAAGAGACCAGCAGCTATTACGCACGCCTTCAGAGCAAAGGCATCAACGTAGCTTTCTAAATAAATGTTCATAGAACAGCCTTCCGACTGGCTCCGCCACATCTATCCCGACGCCCTCTGGCGTATGGATACGAATGTGAAGGCTGTCTATCTCACGTTCGACGACGGGCCCATTCCCGAAGTAACGCCCCGCGTCCTTGACCTGCTTTCGCAGTACGGCGTCAAAGCCACCTTCTTCATGGTGGGCGACAATGTGCGCAAGTATCCCGACATTTACCGGATGGTCAAGGATGCAGGGCACCGTATAGGCAACCATACCTATAACCACATTGGCGGTATGCGTCACGGCATACGCAGCTATCTGAACAACGTTGAAAAGGCCAACGACCTGCTCCATACCGACCTGGTGCGTCCGCCCCACGGTTGGCTCAAGTGGGAACAGTATTATTTCCTCCGCCACAAGTACAAACTCGTCATGTGGGACGTCGTCACCCGCGACTACAGCAACCGCCTCAACGGCAAGGAGGTGCTCTGGAACGTGCGCCACTACACCCGGCCCGGCTCCATCATTACCTTCCACGATTCCCTCAAAAGCGCAGACAAACTCTGGTATGCCCTGCCGCGCAGCATCGAGTGGCTGCAGTCGCAAGGCTATATTTTCAAAACATTCCCGGTGTATCGCGCTGAAACCAACGAGAATAATCTCTAACCATCCATGCAAGAACGTCAGAAAGACCGCACCCGCTATTTCCGCGAACTGGCCGAGACCAGCGAGCGCTATTTCATGCCCTACATCGGGCGTTTCCGCCCCATTGAGCCAGGCCTTCGCGTGCTGGAGATAGGTTGTGGCGACGGAGGCAACCTGTTGCCCTTTGCCCGCCACGGATGCCACGTGCTTGGCGTTGACATGGCCGCCTCGCGCATCGATGTTGCCCGCGCCCAGTTTCAGGCTGCCGGGGCCGAGGGCGAATTTATTGCCAGCGACATATTCAGGCTGACCGAGTTCCGCCACCGTTTCGACCTCATCCTCTGCCACGACGTCATAGAGCACATCGGCGACAAGGCCCTTTTCCTGCGCAACATCAAGGACTACCTCGCCCCCGACGGGCTGCTCTTCATGTCGTTTCCCGCCTGGCAAATGCCTTTCGGGGGCCATCAGCAAATCTGCCGCAGCCGCGTGCTGAGCCATCTGCCGTGGTTCCATCTGCTCCCTTCATGGTTGTATAAAAACATGTTGCAATCGTTTGGCGAGACAGCCGGCGTGGTGGACGAACTGCTCAGCATCAAGCAGACCCGTTGCCCCATCGAAACCTTTGAGCGGCATGCGCGGAACGAACGTTTTGTCACCATCGACCGCCTTCTCTGGTTCATCAATCCCCACTACCGCGTCAAGTTCGGCCTGCGTCCCCGCCGGCTGTGGTCTCTGCCGGGCCGTATTCCCTACGTTCGCAATTTCTATACGACTTCGTGCTTCTACATGCTGCGTCCGCAGTAGCGCGTGATAAACAACGAGGCGCCGTTTCAAATTTACGAAACGGCGCCTCGAAATTTTGAAGCGGCGTCTCGAAAATCTGAGGCGCCGCTTTGGTATGTCACCTTATTCCTTATTTATATATAAGTGTGGTCAGCCTGTCCTCTCGGAAGATGTCGCGCGCCACCTCCATGAGGTCCTCGGCCGTGAGCGCACGTATCTTGCGTATGGTGTCGTCCACATCGCGGTGCTCACCATAGCGGGCAAACGCCTTGCCCATGGCGATGGCGTAACTGCCGAAGTGGTCGCAGTTGAGCAGCAGTTGGCCCACGGTCTGCTTCTTCGCCGCATTGAGTCGTGCCGTGCTCAGGGGCTCCTCGCGCAGTTGGTCCAGCTGGCGCAGCACCAGCGAGCGGCAGCGCTCCACATCGTCCTCGTCGCAGCCGAAATAGACGCTCCACACGCCCGAGTCGCTGTAGTGGAACGACGAGCAATCGACCGTATAGACCAGCCCGTGTTTCTCGCGCAGGCTCACGTTGAGCAGTGAGTTCATGCCCGGACCGCCCAGCAGGTTGCTCAGCAGGAACAGAGCCTGTCGGCGCGGGTCCATGCGGCCGTAGCAGCGGTTTCCCATCACCACGTGGGCCTGGTGGGTGTCGTGGTGGGCGGTGCGCACCTCAGGCACGTAGTCGGGCAGAGGTTGCGGCGCGTGGCAGGCACTGGCGGCAGGCACGTCGGCCGTGGCCTTTTCGACCAATTTGACCACGCGGCTGAAAGGCACGTTGCCCAGCACATAGAACGTCACATTGCCCGTCACATAGTATTTCCCCGTGAAGCGTCTGGCGTCGTCGGTGGTGTACTGCCGCAGGCGGTCGGCTTGTCCCAGAATGTCGCGCCCCAGGGCGTGGCCGCGGAAGAGCATGGACTCGAACTCGTCGTAGATGAGTTCGGCCGGCGAGTCGCGGTAGCTGTCTATCTCGTCGATGATGACTTCCTTCTCCTTGTCCAGTTCGTGCTGCGGGTAGGTGCTGTGGAACACGATGTCGCACAGCAGGTCCACCGCACGGGCGAAGTCCTCCTGTTGCACCGTGGCGTAGTAAGCCGTCTCCTCCTTGTTCGTATAGGCGTTCAGGTCGCCGCCCACGCGCTCCAGGCCGTTGCGTATGTGACAGGCACGGCGGCGCACGGTACCCTTGAAGGTCGTGTGCTCGCAGAAGTGGGCCAGACCCGAGTCGGCCTCGTCTTCGTCGCGGGTGCCGGCACCCACGATGAGACCGCAGTACACTACGCCCGTGGGGCAGGGCTCCTGTATGATGCGCAGGCCATTGGCCAGCGTCGTTTGATGAAATTCTCTCATAGCGGGTGCAAAATTAATAAATAATAGGCTTTTCTGTTGTTTCTTCCATCGAAAAACCCGAAATTTGCAAAAATGATTAAGTCTAACTTGCCAAAATCCACAAGAATGAAACAACCCATTGCCACAGCCGGTGCCCCTGCCGCCATCGGTCCCTACAGCCAGGCCGTCGAGGCCGGCGGATGTGTTTATGTGTCGGGCCAGCTGCCCATCAACCCCGCCACAGGCCAGATGGCCGAAGGCGGCGTGGCCGAACTCACGCGCCAGTCGCTCGCCAACATCCGCGCCATACTGGCCGAAGCCGGGCTCGGTATGGAAAACGTGGTGAAGACCACCGTCATGTTGGCCGATATGGCCGACTTTGCGGAGATGAACGCTGTCTATGCCGAGTTTTTCACCGCTCCCTTCCCCGCGCGCTCGGCCTTTGCCGTGAAGGCTCTGCCCAAGGGAGCCCGGGTGGAGATAGAATGCCTTGCCGTCAGATGAACGTAGCTCTCTTTTGCGCCTCCGCCGAGGGGTTGCCCGCCGATGTGGTGGCCGCCGCCGGGTCGTTTGGCCAATGGATTGGCCGTCAGGGCCACACCTTGCTCTATGGCGGGGTGAGGAAAGGGCTCATGGAGGTGACGGCGCAGGCCGTGAAGGCGGCTGGCGGACGTGTGATCGGCGTGGTGCCGCGCTACATGGTCGAAGCGGGTCTGGTGAGCCCGTGCGTCGATGAGTGTGTGGCGTGCCGCAACCTCAGCGAGCGCAAATGGCTCCTTCAGCAACAGGCCGATGCGTTTGTGGTGCTGCCCGGGGGAGCCGGCACGCTCGACGAACTCTTCAGCATGCTTGCCGCGGCCCAGGCCGGCGAGCATGGCAAACCCATCTATCTGCTCAACCTGCACCATTTCTGGGAACCGTTGCTGCATCTGCTGCGCGCCGCCGAGGCCGGAGGCTATGCCCGTACCGGCAGCGCCGACCGCCTGAGGCTCGTTCCCTCGGTGACCACACTGGCTGAGGCCCTTTCGCTCTGAGGACGGGAAGGGCTTTCCCCGTGGCTGACGGTTGCCGGAAAACGTTGCCCGGGGCAGACCGGTGAATGACTAACTCCGTTTTCGTCACGACGAAAACGGAGTTAGTTTAGACGAGACCGCATATGGTGCGGCCGGAATTTCCTGCCGGCGGTCCGATGTGTGTTTTGAGCCGGAAAATGACAATTCAGGACTTCGCGGAGTGGAAAAACGGGAAAATTGCAAGAATTTTGTCCGAAAAGAAAAATTTTTTGCTCTTTTCTTTGCAAGTAATCAACATTTTTATACCTTTGCACAATCGATTGCGCAACAACCGGCTCGGCCGTAATGGCGGCCAAGACGTTAAAAAACGTCTATAACGGCTGAATTTGACGGGCATCTTTTGGCTATGTCTCAATGAAATTGTTAATTTTGCAAAGCCATGTGTCCGCTTTTGTGGCATGAGATAAAATGGACGAAAAATAAAAGAACTAAATAAACTGATTTACTAACTAAATTATTTCTGCAAATGAAGAAAATTTTACTTTCTCTGCTGTTGCTCTTAGGAGGCAGCACGTTGTGGAACACCGTTAGCGCGCAGTATTACATAGTTCAGCGCTCTAACGATGAAAATCCCGAACTGTGGCAATGGACCACGGACGAAACAATGATTTCGGACGACTGGTTTGCTGTTGACTTCGACGACAGCGACTGGGACACCGACGAAGCCGGCTTCGGCCGCAACGCCGACGCTTGTATGGGCACCGTCCGCACCCTGTTCGAGCCCAGCACCTGCTGGATGCGTAAGACGGTGAAGCTGGATGTGAAAGACATCTCCAGCCTCAAGTTTGAACTTACATGGGACGAAGACCCGGAAATTTACTTCAACGGCGTGAAGGCCTTCCAGGCTACCGGTTGGCAAGACCAACGGTACGAGGACATCACTCCGAGAATTTCGGCAGCCGCCCTGAAAGCCCTTAATCCTCATGGTGACAACGTCATCGCCATCCACTTCATCAACAAGTCGGGCGGTTGCGGTCTGGACTTCGCCATCTTCTGCAGCGAAGAAAGCAACGACCCCTACACCCGTCTGAGCTACCTGGTGCGTGTTTGTGAAGAAAAAACCGGAGCTTACATCGCCGGTGAAGACCCCGGTTGCTATCCCGAGGAAGACGTGGTTGAATATGAAATAGTCCTGGCCGATGCTCAGGATGCCCTCTACGAAGGCGACGACGACACGATGGACAAAGCCTACAAGGCCCTGAAGGCCGCCCTCGACAAGCTGGAGGCCCACATGGTGCCCATCACCGACGGCCTCTACTACCTCAAAGGCGGTCCCAACCTCGTTGAAAAGCGCGGTTACGATATCGGTATCCGTGCCGTGAACGACAACTCCCTGATGTGGGGACCCTTCGACGGCACGAGCCCCGACCAGGTTTGGGAAATCAAGCGTCTGGAAAGCGGTAACTTCAGTGTGCAGAACTATGCCCTGAAGACCTACATCGGCTACATGAAGTCGGAAGCCTTCACCGAATGGCGCTTTGTCGATATGACCGAAGAGCTCGAGGCAGAGCAGATCTTCAGCAGCGTGGGCGGCGGCATCTGGTGGCTTGGCAACAACAAGCGCCCGGACAATGTCTACGGTTTCGACTGCTGGGGCGGCGGTGCCCGCTCGGCCTATGTGGGCGCCCTCTCCAACAAGAGCGACCTCGTTTCGCAGTGGTCACTCGTCCGTGTGCCCGAAGACTCGCTGGCAATCATCAACCCCATCGTGGAGCAATATGGTCTCACCGCCCGTCTGGAAGCTCTCCTCGACCCGGCTCTGACCACCTACAACGCTTGCTTCACCTACGACACCGACTTTGACAATGCTCTCATCACCGATGCCAGCCAGTTCAGCGCCAGCTCCAGCCAGGACGGTGCAGAATTTGGCGCGCTCATCGACGTGAACAGCAAGGGCAACCTGAACAACACGACCGGCTGGGGTACCACGGTAAGTTCCGCCGGCATGACGGAACACCAATATCTGCAGGTGGCCTTCAACGATCCTGTCGAGACCTTCACCCTGAGAGTGAACAAGGCCTCGCGTGTGCCGAGCGGTTACTCCTATACCGGCCAGCAGATGCGTCCGCGCCGCGTGGTCATCTATGCCTCCAACGACGAGGAAGAATATGACAAGGAATGGACCAAGATTGAAGAATACTATCCCACCGTTCTGAGCGGTGCCGCTTCCGACGAGCACACCGTGGTGCTGGGTAAGCCCTACAAGTACCTCAAGTATTCCGTGCTCGACACCGAGAGCCACTATCGTCAGTGGAACTACGTTTACTTCGTTCTCGGTGCCTTCCAGGCCTACCCCGCCACACCTAATGCCGAGTACTCGCAGTACACCTACATCCCCGGTCTGAAACCCGCTTGCGACGAACTCGCCAGCCAGCTGGCCAGCGCCCGCGACAAGGTATCGGCCAACACGGCTAAGGAAAGCGACATCACCGCCCTCCGTGCTGCCATTGAAGGCGTGAGAGCCCTCATGGTTGACACCATGGAAATCTTCGCCAAGATTCAGGAAGTACGTGAATACGCCGAAACCTTCGGTGCCGGTCTTGACTACGGTCAGGTAGAAGAAGAAGACGTGACAGCCATCGAGGCTGCCCTCGTTGAAGCCGACAAGTGGGATCACAAGAAGCCCATGGCCAACGACATCGCCACGCGTCTGACCGACCTTGAAAAGGCATTCGACGCCTATAAGGCTGCCCAGAAGTCCATTGAACTGGGCAAGTGGTACTACATCCAAAGCACCGACCTGAGCCGCGACGGCAACACCGATCCCGAAATGGGCGGCAGTCCTTATCACACCATCGTCAACGGCAACCTGATCTATCCGGGCTCCAACAACTCGGCCGAGCAGCGCCTGAAGAACGGTGTGGACAATCTGCGCCACGGTCACTTCAACCGTGAGATTGAAGAAATCGAAAACATCTACGACCCGTACATCATGTGGCGTGCCGTCAACCTCGGTGACACGGCCATTGCCCTGCAGAACCGCGCTACCGGCACCTACATCGCCGTGACCCGCAACACCAACCGCTGCAGCATGTCCGAGACCCCCGCTCCCTACAATCTCGAGTTTGTGGCTCCGGGTGAAATCCGTCTGGCATGTGCCGATCCGTCCAACACCGGTCACTATTCGCTCTATGCCGCTTACGATGCATTCGTAGCCGGTAACGCTTCTGAACTGGGTAAGGACGAGCCCGCCACCTGGACCTTCCTGCCTGTTGACGAAGACGTGACTGCCGTGATGATTCCTGTCATCGACAACACCATCTCCATCGTTACGCTGCCCTACGAGCAGAAGTCGTTCTACGCCATCAACGAAGGCATGAAGGCTTACTACATCAAGGGTGTCAACGGTAAGGAAGAGGGCAACGAAACCCTCGTGCTCTCGCCCTATGCCGACGGTGACGTCATCGCAGCCGGTGAGCCGTTCATCCTCGTGGCCGGCGATCCCGAAAGCTATGATCCCGAAACGGCTGAGGTAACTTCTCTCGGCGTCGAGGCTCCCGAAACCTTCGCCACCGAAGCCCTCACCAAGAACGGTCTCGTAGGCGTGCTCCACGGCTATGCTCCGAGCGAGGATATCTACGGTTACTTCGTGGACAACGAACTCAAGATGACCCCCGACTATGAGCCGTTCATCGAAGGCCACACGGGTTACATCGACCGCAGCCAGCTCAAGGCAGCCGTTGCCGAAGGCGACGACATCGAGATTAGTGCAATTGACAAACTGCTCGAAAGTGTCAAGACGGCAGTTGCCCTGAAGAATGCAGGCAGCAACGGCGTCTACACCGTCGACGGCAAGTATCTCGGCACCGGCGTGAAGAACCTCCAGAAGGGTATCTACATCGTTGGCAAGAAGAAGATTGCCGTGAAGTAAAATAATTTCTCATAATTCACGTTTGGCGGTGTGCCCCCCGGGGGTGCACCGCCTTTTTTTTGTGCCGTCTCCGCCAGAACCGGGCTTGAGGCTCCCGCCTCCGGCTGTATGGCGAAAATTTTTGACATTTCTCCGGCAGAGGTCCTGTTTCGGCGTTCACAAGTGGGACTTCGGCGCGCAGAAACGCCGTTTCAAAATATCGAAACGCCGCTTCTGTTTGACCACATTTGAGAGCCGGTGAATATCAGCGGATTACAAAACCGGTGGAATTATTCCAAAAAATCTTTACAAAACCCCACTGCAGAAGAGTAGAGGGATGCGGACCGGGTGTCGTAAGGCTGGCGTAGCCATGCGCAGTAGGGCCTTCCCGAGCGATGCCAGCCAATCACTTTGCACTGCGCGGGAAACTGGCTGAACATATCGGCTTTTTCGTGGTATGCAAACGGGGTCTTCGTAAAAAAACTCCGGTGAAAAGGCGTTGCAATTTGGGGGGTTGGAAAAATAATCACTATCTTTGTAACTCAAAATGAAACAAATCCGATTGTAATATGAAAGTAAAAACCCTTACAACAACCGCCATCGTCTGCCTGTTGCTGGCAGGCCGTGCGCTGAGTGCCTATGCCCAGAACGTGTATGCCAACGTGGAGCGCAAGACCGGCGACATGGTGTCGCTGCAGGTGGCGGCTAACCAGAGAATTTCGTTTGCCGCCGACGGCGACTATGTGTTGGGAACCTACCATGGTCCCTATGTAACCTTTACCGGCCAAAATGTTTACAAGAGTGTGGCCCGCACGGCCACAATGCCTCAGGGCACGGCGGCCGGTGCCTGCTTTGGCAGCCGCTACTATCAGTTCACACCCGGCGGCTACGCCGTTTACGACCTGGCCACGGGTGAGAGCGTCAAGTCGCTCACCACGCTGAGCCAAGCCGCCGACATCACTTTCGGCAGCGTGGACTTTGCCGGGGGCGACACGCCCGTGGCCTATGCCACCGGTTCCACGTCGAACAGTTCCAGCCTGACGGTAAAAGCCATCGATGTGGAAAACGATGCCGTAGTGCACACGTATGGCTTCAGCGACAAGTCGGGCGGTGCCGTGGCCGCGTGGGATTTTGACGGCGGACAGTTCTGGGTCATCGACTATGCCTCGACCCCAGGCGACGCCCCCTACACCGTGCAGCAGTATCAGTTCAGTGAAGACGCCGCGGGCTATACGGCCCAAGGTTCTGCGGTAACGGTGGAAAAATCAGCCAGCGTGTCGGGCGAGTTGGGCGACTGCAAATATCTGAACGGACACATCTACATCCTGACCGGTAACAGCCTCCAGGACTATGACGTGACCAAGGGGGCTGTGGTGGCCACCATTCCCACGGCCTCACAGGCCACGGCCCTGGCCATCGTTCCGGAGCAGCGCCGCTTCGTCACCACCGGTGCCGACGGCTGGACCGACCTGCTTGTGGCTCCGTTTGCCTACGAAGCCAATGAAAGCCAGAAGCAAGTGGTGAGCATCACCAAAACCGACGGCACTACGTTTACCTCCAGCGTTGATTGCCTGGAGAACATGTACTATTCGGAAACTCCGGCAACCCTGCCCCAAGGCGTGAAAACCTATGAGGGCAGTCCCGTCTATTTCGGTGAATCCTATTTCTTCAAGCGCAAGAAACTGGCCGCCGCCCCGAGCATGGACGGAGCCGCCGTGTCGCAGTCGCTCAACGGCACCACCTATACGCTGTCGAGCAACGGTACCATCAGTTTCGGCGACTACAAAATAAGCACGGGCCTCACCGGTGCCAGCCAATTCCTGGTCGATGCCGACAGCCGCAAGTTTGTAGTTGCTGCCGCGGATGGCACCTACGATGTGGTCTTCGACGGCACGTTCATGTATATCCCCGGCGCCTCGGGCGAGATAAACCTCGATTCGCTGACGTTGGCCCGTGCCGACTGGAACTGGCAAACCGTGAGCAGCAGCGCCCAGTACGGCACGGTGTCGTTCCCGTCGCTCTTCAACAGCGCGCAAACCATTTCCATCGTGAAATACCCCGAAAGCGCTCTCTCCAGCAGTCTGGTGCACAAGCCTGGCCAGGAAGCCAACGGCACCGACAAACTGGCGGCTGCCGCCGGAGCTACGGTGGCCATCAACGGCAGCTATTTCGACATGTCAACGTTTGAACCCGTCACGGCACTTTGGTACAACGGCGCCATGCAGTGCGAAGGCGGCAAATCGGCCCGCTGCACAGGCATCGTGGCCTTCAAAGACGGCAAGATAGACTTTGACAAATACGACTACGAAACCACGACAAGCGAGGAACTGGCAGCCTGGCAGTCGCGTTACGACGCATTCATGGTAAGCGGCCATCTGCTTCGCCTCAAAGGGGTGGAACAATCCCCCTTCGTGGCCGACAGCCAGGCCTTCGACGGGGTGAATCCCCGCTCCATGATAGGCGTGACCTCCGACCGCACCGTCTATATGGTCGTTGTCGATGGCCGCCAGTCGGGCAAAGCCGACGGCCTGACCATCCCGCAAATGGCCCAACTGGCCAAGTACCTGGGTCTGGTCGATGCCATCAATCTTGACGGCGGCGGCTCATCCACCCTGTGGGTCAAGGGAAAGGGTGTCATCAACACGCCCAGCGGCGGCTCCGTGCGCAAGGTGCCGAATATCATCATAGCAAAATAATCAGTAAACGATATGGCTTTATGAAAGAGTTATTTTTCTTCGCCCTGATGTCAGGGCTCGCAATACTGACCGCCACAGCGCAAATGGACAAGTTGCAGCTTGTGGTGAACAGCGCCGGTCAGACCAAAAACTACGTGCTTGCTGACATCACACGGGTGCACTTCGGTCCTGACAAATTGGAAATATCCACGTCTGCCGCCACCGACGGCTACGCCTACGAAGGCACGTCGGCCGTTGTGCAGGACGGCGACCACACCCACAACTATGTCAACGGCTTCTGCACCTGTCAGACAGAACCCTACCAGTCGGCCACGAAAGGCAGCGACGGTTCTTATGAGATAGACAACGGCGGCAAACTCTTCTGGTATGCCACCCAAGTCCTCAACGGTGCGGCTTACGATGCCAGACTCACGGCCGACATCGATCTGGAGGACCGCCTGTGGGCTCCCATGGGCAATGACGCGCATCCCTATACCGGCACCTTCGACGGTCAGGGCCACGCCATCAAGGGTCTTAACGTCAATCAGGCTGGCAAGTACACCGGTTTCATCGGTTACCGCACGGGCACGAATGCCGTGAAAAACTTCATTCTCTCCGGTAAAGTGACCTACACCGGCAACACGGCCGAAGACTGTGTGGGCGGCGTAGTGGCCTGGGCCAACGGCCAGAACCTGATACAGGACGTCTGGTGCGCCGTCGATATCGAAGCTCCCAACGCCACCAAGAACGTGCGCATCGCCGGCATCATTGCCCGTGAGGAAACGCAGAGCACCATTGACCGCTGTGTCTATGCCGGCACGGCCAACGGCTACGCCACCGCCATGCAGGTGGCCGGCATCCTGGGCATGGCCGGCAATCCCGGCTCAGGTGTCACGGTGTCGAACAACCTGTTCATCGGTACGCTCAAGGCCACCAACAAGGAGGCATACGTGGGCGGCATCGTGGGCTATATGGGCAAGTCCAATTTCAGTTGCAAGAACAACCTGAGCATCGGTACCTACGAAGTGCCCAGCGGAGCCACACGCACCGGTGCCATCATCGGCAGCTGCAACCGGAACATCAATGCCTCGATGTTCGTGAACAACTATATGCTTTCGGGCCAGAGAGTCATCGGCACGTCCCATTCCGCTCCCTCCGTGCCCACGGCCACGGCCGTCACGGCAGAAACGTTGGCCGACGGTTCCATAACGGCAGCTCTCGGCACGGACAACTGGCGTCAGGACACCGACAATCCCGTTCCTTCCGGCGGTTACCAGAAGGCTGACGTCAACCGCGACGGTACGGTCGACTCGGCCGACATCGTGGCCGTCATCAAGGAAATGCCCGACGGCGACAAGAAAGCCGACGTCAACGGTGACGGTGTCATCGACTCGGCCGACATCGTGGCGGTCATCAAAGCCATGAAGTGATGTCAAAATTTTTTGGAAGAATTTCAGCGATTTTGTAATCCGCTGATATTCATCGACTCTCAAATATAGTCAGACAGAAGCGGCGTTTCGAAATTTAGAAAAGCCCCGTATGCGCGACGAAGTCCCACTTGTGAACGCCGAAATCGGACCTCTGTCTCCGTTTTGTCAAAAAAATCAATTTTTTGAGGTAACCCTTGCCGCCTGCCGGCCTCTGGGGGCGGCCGGAGATTTTTTTAGTTCCTCATTCTCTTGGCCTATTCGATGAAAAATAATATCTTTGCACATATTAAAAGATTTTTTTGATAAGTGACGTTCGTCTCTTAGAGCCCAATATGTCTGTGTGAAGTAATAATTAGCCCCTTATAAGTATGAAGAAGAAGATGACCTGGTTGATTCTGTTCGTATGCGGCATGTGCCTGTCAGCGCAGGGTCAGATTTTGGAAAATGTAAATGCTTTCGGCGTCAGCAACGCCCCGGCGGCCGTCGGTTTGCCGGCAGCTGACGGTGACGATGCCAGCAGTTTCACGGTCGACAACATCAAGTATGCCATCACGGCCTCGAATGCGGTGTCGGTCACTTACCCCAACGCCGAGCAGCCCTCGTCGGAAAACAAGAGCACCTACACCGGCGACATCGTCATTCCGGCCACGGTCACCAACGGCGGGAAGACATACAAGGTCACCGCCATCGGCGACTATGCCTTCAATTATGCCGACATCACGTCCATCATCCTGCCTGAGGGAATAGAGAAATTGGGCTACAAGGCCATTTGCCAGACGCAAATCAAGGAAATCACGGTGCCCAATTCCGTGACCCTGATGGACTACGAAGCCTTGGGCTATAACAAACAGCTGGTGAAGATAGTCTTCGGCAAAAACATCGCTGCCAACAAGTGGGGCGACAAGCTCTGCATCTATGGCGGCAAGAAATACGACGTCTATATGCACTGCAACGCCGTGCCCGAACTGCGCTCCTACACGTTCTCGTTCACCGGCGCCACCGTTCACGTGTATCCCATGATGTACGAAGCCTTCAAGGCCAATGCGGCCTGGAATGCCTATGACATCGTGGGTGACCTGTGGATAGAATTTACCTACCAGCAGTTGCAGGACACCATAGCCAAATACAAGGCCCTGCTGCCTACCGAGGCAGAGGTGGGCACCGACCCCGGTTTCTATTCGGCCGCGCCGGTCAAGAGCCTTGCCGGGGCCCTGCAGGACGCCGAGGCCCTTGACGAGAGTGCCACCTTAAAGGAAATCAACGAAGCCATCAACGACGTCGTCATAGCCTACAACGGCCTGTACATCTATCCCTTAAACGAAGGCTACTACTACATAGAGAATGTCTATGAACCCGGCCAGGCCCTCTATGGCGATATGGCCTCGTACTCCCAGCAGGGCTTGAAGGCGGCGCCGTTCAATCCCGACAGCCTGAAGTTCTGCTTCAAGGTGACCCGCAACGACAATAACTGGGCCATCCAGTCAGTGGAGAACACTTTTTACATCGGCAGCAGCGTAGGCGGCTCCAGCAGCGGCAAATACATCGCCCTGACGCGTACCCCCACGAAAGCCCAAATCATCAAGTGGGCAGGCGGCGGCCGTTTCAAGCTGCAAAGCAAGTATTCCTCTACGGCCACGACGCCCACCTACCGTCTGGCTGACAATGGTGAGGTGACCACATTCAATTATGCCGCCGACGACGCCGAGGCCACCCGCGCCATGTGGCATTTCCGTCCCGTCAAGTCCGGTGTGTGCGCCATGGACTATAATCTCGAAAACGTCCGCGTGCGCGGTTTCGTGCACGACTTCACCTATTCGACCGCGGCTTCATCGCGTGTGAACAGCTACAATGTGGCTCCGCCCGAGCGCCGCGACCAACCTGCACCAGCCATAGTGGCCTGGACGCCCAGCGCCACGGCCACGGCCCAGAAAGTGGTATGGAGCCTTGACGAAGATTTCGCCAGCTCCACTACTGTCAGTGTCAAGCCCGAGGAAACTTTCTGTGAAATCTACAACCTCATTCCCGGCAACACCTATTACTACAAAGTGGTGGCCACCGGGGCCGACGGCAACGAGAGCGAACTGGTGTCGTCGTCGTTCACCACCTCCGGCCAGGTGCGCCAAATCAAGGCCAACAGCGCGGCCAACATGCGCGACCTCGGGGGGTGGCCCACCTTGAGCGGCTATTCCATACATTATGGCAAAATCTACCGCGGCGCCGAGTTCAACGGCGGCCACAGTATCACGGCCGACGACGCCCTCATACTGAAGCAGGTGGGCATACGCTCCGAGCTGGACCTGCGCTATGACTCGGAAGCCAAGAACATCACCACCTCGCCTCTGGGCACGGGTGTCACTTACAAACGCATAGCCCACTCCTACAGTGACGTCTATTACGACGGCATGACCGCCGGCCGCCATCTCTACAAGCAGGACTTGCAGTATGTGATGACCTGCGTCAAGGCCAACCGCCCCGTTTACTTCCACTGCGCCATCGGTGCCGACCGCACGGGCACGCTGGCTTTCATCATCGAGGGCGTGTTGGGCGTGAGCGAGAGCGACCTTTACAAGGATTACGAGATTACCACCTTCTCGCACTATCAGACTGGCCGCGGCAAGAGCCAGTTGTCGAAGCAGATGTCTTATATCAAGGGCATCAAGGGCAACACCCTGGAAGAGAAATTCTTTAAGTATTGCACTGACTCCCTCGGGCTGAAAGCGGCCGACATCATCGACTTCAAGAGCCGCATGCTGGGCAACACCTTCGCCACCTCCGTGGCGCTGCCCGATGACACCGTCAACCTGTCGGTGGGCCAGACGTTTGCGCTCGCCCCGACCGTGCTGCCCGCCGACGCCAATCCCACCTACACCTACAAGTCCTCGGCATCGACCGTGGCCAAGGTATCCAAGGAAGGGGTCATTACCGGCCAGAAGGAGGGTACCGCCGTCATCACCGTGATGGCCGGCGTGGTCAGCACGGAAGTAGTGGTCAATGTCACCCTTAATCCCGCCGACGTCAACCGTGACGGCACGGTGGACTCGGCCGACATCGTGGCCGTCATCAAGGAAATGCCCGACGGCGACAAGAAAGCCGACGTCAACGGTGACGGTGTTATCGACTCGGCCGACATCGTGGCGGTCATCAAAGCCATGAAGTAATGTCAAAATTTTTTGGAAGAATTTCAGCGGTTTTGTAATCTGCTGATATTCATCGGCTCTCAAATGTGGTCAGACAGAAGCGGCGTTTCGAAATTTCGAAGCGCCGTTTCTGCGCGCCGAAGTCCCACTTGTAACGGCCGAAATCGGACCTCTGTCTCCGTTATGTCAAAAAAAATTGGAAAACCAGTCCGCCGGCTTTCATCCTTCCATTAAACTTTTTGGCTTTCCGGCGGTCTTAAACAATGACCGCACGATGGTCTTGTATCAATGATTTATCCTAAACAGAAATGAAGAAATACATAACATCGCTGGTTCTGCTGACGGCCTGCACAACGTTCCTGTCAGCGCAGAAGCAGTGGACGCTGCAAGAGTGTATCGACTACGCCCTGACCAACAACATTCAGTTGAAGCAAAACCTGATTTCTGCCGCCACGGCCGAAGAAAACGAGCGTGCCTCGCGCGCAGCCCTGTTGCCCAGCCTGTCGGCCAGTACCAACCAATCGGTTACTAACCGCCCGTTCAGCCAGTCAACCATCAACCTGACGAACGGAACCATGACAACTTCAAGCAACGAGACCAACTACAACGGCAACTACGGTCTCAACGCCAACTGGACCATATGGAACGGAGGCAAAAACCGCAAGAATGTCACCCTGAGCCGTTACCAGCGCCAGATGGCCGACCTGCAGACGCAGGAAACGGCCAACAGCATCCAAGAGCAAATCACGCAGCTTTACGTGCAGCTGCTCTATGTGGCCGAAGCCGTGCGCGTGGACAGCCAGATAGTGAAAGCCTCGAAACTGCAGTTGGAGCGCGGCCAGGAGTTCCTGCGCGTGGGCAGCATTGCCAAGGTCGATGTGGCCCAGCTCGAAGCCCAGGTGGCCCAGGACGAATATGCCCTGGTGAGCGCCCAGACCCAGGTGGAGAACTACAAGTTGCAGCTGAAACAACTGTTGGAACTGCACGGCGAGGAGGCATTCGACGTGGCCGTGCCCAATGTGAACGAAGCCATGGTGCTGGCTCCCGTACCCACCAAGAAAGCCATCTACGAGGCTGCCCTGCAAGTGCGCCCCGAGGTGGAGAGCGACCGTCTCAACATTGAGGCCAGCAACCTGGAGGTGGACATCGCCAAGGCCGGCTACTTGCCCACGGTGAGCATGAACGCCGGTGTGGGAACGAACAACGGCAGCGGCATGGACAACGCCTTCGGCACGCAGCTGAAGAACAACTGGAGCAATTCCGTGGGCGTGACCGTGTCTATCCCCATTCTCGACAACCGCCAGACGAAATCGGCCGTGAACAGGGCCCGCCTGGCCGCCGAGAGCAGCCAGCTGCAACTGCAGGACACGCAGAAACGCCTCTACAGCGAGATAGAAACCTATTGGCTGCAGGCCACCTCGGCGCAACAGCAGTACCGCGCCGCACAGGCTCAGGTGAAAAGCGCCCAAGCCAGCTACGACCTGGTGTCGGAACAGTTCAAACAACAGTTGAAGAACATCGTGGAACTGACCAACGGCAAGAACGACCTGCTCCAGGCCCGGCAAAACCTGCTGCAGTGCAAATATACCGCCCTCTACAATCTGGCCATGCTGCGCTTCTACCAGGGGCAGCAGGTGAAGTTATAACCGAGAATAAAAACAAGAAGCTATATGAAACTACAGACAGCGGCTCTGGCCGCCACGGGAATGCTGCTGCTCGCCATGCTGGCGACTTCGTGCAGCAAAGAGAAGAAAACAGAATATGCCACGGCCAAGGTGGAACTGCAAGACATCTCCACCAGCATCACGGCCACGGGTACCATTGAACCCGTAACGAAGGTGGAAGTGGGTACACAGGTGTCTGGCATCATCAGTCACATCTATGTGGACTACAACAGCGTGGTACACAAAGGACAGGTCATTGCCGAGCTCGACCGCACCAACCTGCAGAGCGAACTGGTGAGCGCCCAGAGCAACCTGAGTAATGCCCAGAGCAACCTGAACTATCAGAAGTCGAACTACGACCGCTACAAAACCCTCTACGAAAAAGGGCTGGTGAGCGCCAACGACTTTGAAAACGCCCGCCTGGGCTATCAGCAGGCGCAGGCCCAAGTGCGGGTGCAGCAGCAAAACGTGCAGAAGGCGCGCACCAACCTGGGCTATGCCACAATCACGGCCCCCATCGACGGCGTGGTGCTGAGCAAGGAAGTGGAGGAAGGCCAGACGGTGGCTTCGGCCATGACCACGCCGACCCTCTTCATCATTGCGAAGGATTTGACCGACATGCGCGTCATTGCCGACATTGACGAAGCCGACATCGGCGGTGTCAGGGAAGGCCAGCGCGTCACGTTCACGGTGGATGCTTACCCTGACGACGTCTTCTCGGGCAATGTGACCCAAGTGCGCCAGGAAGCTACCACGGAGAGCAATGTCGTGACGTATCAGGTGGTCATCTCGGCGCCAAACAATGACCTGAAATTGAAGCCGGGCTTGACGGCCAACGTCACCATCTACACCATGGAGCGCAGCGGTGTGCTCGTGGTGCCTTCAAAAGCCCTGCGCTTCGCACCCAGTCCCGAGTTGCTGCAAGACGATGAAAAGATAGTGGACTGTGAAGGCGAAAGCAAACTTTGGGTGCGCGACGGCAAGGACTTCAAGGCCATCGCCGTGACAACGGGTATCAGCAACGGCAATGTGACCGAGGTGAGCGGCGTAAGCGCCGGTACAGAGGTCATCACCGAGTTTTCTGTCGTGGCTGCTGAAGAGGGCGGAAAACAGCAAAACAGCAACCCCTTCATGCCCGGACCGCGCAACCGCAACAATCAGAAAAGCGGCACAGGCAACAGTAACAGCAACAACAAGGCGACCAAGTAATCCCGCACCGCCATGGCAGAAGACAAGAAAGTCATCATTGAACTCGACAACGTGAAGCGCAACTTCATCGTAGGCTCCGAGACGGTACACGCCCTGCGTGGCGTGAGCTTCAAGGTGCATCAGGGCGAGTTCGTCACCATCATGGGCACCTCCGGCTCAGGCAAGTCAACCCTGCTCAACCAGCTGGGCTGCCTCGACACGCCCACAAGCGGCGAATACTACCTTGACGGTGTCAGTGTGCGCACCATGTCGAAGCGCCAGCGGGCCCGCCTGCGCAACCTGAAGATAGGTTTCGTCTTTCAGAACTACAATCTGTTGGCCAAAAGCACTTCGGTGGAGAATGTGGAGCTGCCCCTGATGTACAACAGCCGCTACAGTGCCGCCCAGCGTCGTGAAGCCGCCGTCAAGGCGTTGCAGGCCGTGGGCTTGGGCGACCGGCTCAACCACAAGAGCAACCAGATGTCCGGCGGACAGATGCAGCGCGTGGCCATAGCCCGTGCTCTGGTCAACGACCCCGCCGTCATTTTGGCTGACGAGGCCACCGGTAACCTTGACACCCGCACGTCGTTTGAAATGCTGGTGCTCTTCCAGAAACTCCATGCCGAGGGGCGCACCATCATCTTCGTCACCCACAACCCCGACATTGCCCGCTACAGCAGCCGCAACATCATGTTGCGCGACGGAAAGATACGCTCCGATGAAATCAACACCAACATCCTCTCGGCCGCCGAGGCTCTGGCAAAATTGCCCAAGCCGCAGGACGATTAGGGCGTAAGGTAACTAATAGTATAAAGTTCAAGCATGAATATAATCAATCTGTTTAAGGTGGCCCTGCGCGCCATAGCCAGCAACAAGTTCCGCTCGTTCCTCTCCATGCTGGGCATCATCATCGGCGTAGCCGCCGTCATCATCATGATGGCCATCGGCCAGGGTTCGAAGGAGAGCATCCGCCAGAACATTTCGCAGATGGGCACCAACATCATCATGATACGCCCCGGTGCCGACATGCGCGGCGGTGTGCGCCAGGACCCCAGCGCCATGCAGACCCTCAAGGTGGAGGACTACAAGCGCATTGACCAGGAAAAGCGCTTCATCTCGCACGTCAGCCCTGAGGTGACCGCTTCGGGCCAGGCCATCAACGGCGCCAACAACACCTCGACCTCGCTCTACGGTGAGATGCCCGAATATCTCGACATCAAGCAGTGGTCGGTAAGCGACGGTGAATGCTTCACCGAGGAGGACGTGAAGAAAAGCGCCAAGGTGTGCCTCATCGGCAAGACCGTGGCCGACGAGCTCTTTCCCAACGGCCAGGACCCCGTGGGCCGCACCCTCCGTTTCAAGTCCATTCCCTTCCGCGTGGTGGGCGTGCTCAAGTCGAAGGGCTACAACTCTTTCGGCATGGACCAGGACAACCTGATGATAGCCCCTTACACCACCGTCATGAAGCGCGTCTTGGCGCAGAACTACCTGTCGAGCATCAACTGCTCCGCCCTGACCGAGGAACTGACCGACAAGGCCATTGAGGAACTCACCACGGTGCTCCGCTCCAACCACAAAATTTCCGGCGAGGCAGACAACGACTTCACCATCCGTTCTCAGGAAGAGATGATGCAGACCATGTCGAGCACCATGGACACCATCACCATCATCCTCGTAGTGGCCGCCGCCTTCTCGCTCCTGGTGGCCGGCATCGGCATCATGAACATCATGCTCGTCAGTGTCACCGAGCGCACCCGCGAAATCGGCCTGCGCATGTCGGTGGGCGCCACCGGGCTCGACATCAGCAACCAATTCCTCATCGAATCCGTCATGATCAGCATCACGGGAGGGGTGCTCGGCATCATTGTGGGCTACTTGGGCACTTTGATCTGCAACAAGTTCGGCCTGCCCACAAGCATTCCCCTGTGGAGCATCCTCGTGAGCTTTGCCGTGTGCACCGTCATCGGCATCGGCTTCGGCTACTTCCCGGCCCAAAAGGCTGCCAACATGGACCCCATCGAGGCCATCCGCTACGAGTAGGGCATACACCGGAAAACGGCATTTCCCACCTTGTAAAAACGGGGTGGGACTTTTTTATTCCTAAATGGGACTTAGAAATTTTGAAACGCCGTTTGTGATTTTCGAGGCGCCGTTTCAAAATTCTGAGGCGCCGCCTTTGCGCCACGAAGCGGTCGCATGGGCCGCGGCGGCCGGCCGTCGGATTTTTTTGGCAGGTTATTCTATTTCTTTCCATGTTTTTACATATCTTTGTCCCAAAATACAGACAGAGTAATCATCAGGAAATGAAGAAACCGTTTTTTTTGATTCTTTTCCCGGTCCTGTGGTTCTGCCTCAGCAGCGGGGCCACGGTGAGAACCTTGTGGAGCGGCAACAAAGCGTTTGCCTCGTGGAGCGATTGCCAGGACATTGCGGCCACGGCGCTGGCGGCGGTAAAGCCGGAGAGCCTGCTCCAGCTTGACATCTCGGCTCGCAGCGGGGCGCAACTGCAGATATCCTACGGCAGTTCGTGGACCAATCTGCCCGGACTGGGTGCCCTCGGCATCAGTGGCAACTTCGAACTGCTGGTCACGGCTGAACTGGCGCCGAAACTGAAGCAGGGCATCCACATCAAGGGTGTGAACTATACGCTGACGGCCGTACGGCTCGTAACGCCCGACCAAGCCTACACCACCCACAACGATTCCTGGTTCCCCTGGGAGTCGCTCTTCGCCAGCGGAGGCGAGAAGGGCCCCACCTGTCTGCTCAATGTGAAGAAGAAAGGAGGCGCCGGGTGGTACTATGCCGACGGCATCGACCTCAGCACCTATGGCAACGTCCATATAACCTTTTCACAGGCCACCCGGGCAGCGCTGACATTTCAGATTCTCTATGGCAACGACAAGGTGGCCCAGGCCACGGTCGAGGCGGGCACAACCGAATTCAACTATCCCCTCAACAGCCGGCTGAAAGGTGTTTACAGCATCAATCTCGTCACAGACGAAGCGCAAAGTGTCTTCCTGGGCAGCGTGGACGTGATGGACAATGAAGGCCATTACGTCTCAGGCATCAAGGCCGTAAGAAATACGGCGGCCGGCAGGGTAGTGAAAACGGAATACTTTACTGTTGACGGCAAGGTTGCCCCGACCCGTACGCCAGATATCACCATTGTGCGGCAGACACTGGAAAACGGCCAGACAGTCACCCGAAAAATCAAATAATATACGCCATGAAACAAACCATACTCCTGCTGCTGACGACTCTGTTTGCACTGACAGCACCGGCACAGATTGACAGCAATCCCTGCGATGCCGAGGCCATCGCCGCGGCCAAGAACCTCTATGCCTACCTGCGCGACGAGGTGTGGGGAAAGAAGGTGCTCTCGGGATGCCAGGCCCGGTGGAACTACAATACCGACGATGCCGAAACCATCTACCAGAAGACAGGCAAGTATCCTGCCGTCAATGTGTTTGACTTCCAGCACTACGACATGAGTTGGGTAAACTACCGCTCCGCAGTGGCCCGCGACTGGTATCGTAACGGTGGCATCGTGTCCTTCATGTGGCACTGGAACGTGCCTGTCAACGCCTTTACGGCGGCCAACCGCGATGCCTATACCGTGATGATTTCCAGCGGTGACGAACTGACCTACTTCTCGCCCTCACGGGCCGTGACGGAGGGAACGCTCGAAAACCGCATCGCCCGCCAGCAGCTCGACGGTGTGGCAGCCTTGCTGCTGCTCTATCAGTCGCAGGGCATCCCCGTCCTGTGGCGTCCGCTCCACGAGGCCGCAGGCAACCGTCTGGACGACGGCACACGGCAGCCCTGGTTCTGGTGGGGCAGCGAGGGGGCGGAAGCCTACAAGCGGCTCTACCGCTACATGTATGACTACTTCCAGAAGAAAGGTCTCCACAACTTGTTGTGGATATGGACTTCACAGACCGACGACCCCGACTGGTATCCCGGTGACGACTGCGTGGACTTCATTGCCCGCGACGCCTATGAAAAGAACAGCAGCCATGCAGCCATCAAAGCCGACTTTGATGCGCTCAAGAAGCGCTACCCCAACAAGATGCTGATTCTGGCCGAAACCGACGGGGTGCCTAGCTATGCCAATATGGAAAAGGACGAGGCCAAATGGCTCTTCGTGGCCCCTTGGACGGGCGACTTCCCCTTCAATGAGGCGTATGGCAACACCGATGCCTTCTGGAAAACCTTTATGACCGACCAGGGCATCATCACCCGCGACCAGGTAACCGTCAAGAAGTAAAAGCAATCTATCTGCGATTTTTAGGACAGAATGATTGAGATGTCACGCTTTTTATCTACCTTTGTAAAATGAAATAACAAAAGATACTGAATAATTATGGAAATTGCATTCTACCTCTGGTTGGGCGCCGCTGTGGTGCTATTCATCCTGGAACTGCTCACACTGAGCTTCTTCCTGCTGTGCTTCTCTGTGGGTGCTGTAGTGGCTGCCGTGTGCGCCCTGTGCGGCCTGGGCACGGGAGTCCAAATACTGGCCTTTGCCATTGGCTCGCTGTTGGCATTCCTCTTCATCCGCCCGGTGCTCATCCGTCACTTCAACCGGCGCAGTGCCTCGCGGCCCAAGACCAACGTGGATGCCCTGGTGGGCAAACAGGGCCGGGTGGTTGAAGCGGTAGAGGGAGGAATACACTGCGGCCGCGTCACCATTGACGGCGATAACTGGCAGGCACGCTCCGACGACGGACAACCCATCGGAGAAGGCGAGGTAGTGACCGTCACTGCCATCGACAGCATCATACTGACCGTCAAAAAGAATTGAGAATTGAAAAAGGATAATCACGAATTAAAATTCTAAAAACATGTCAACTCCTCTTATCATTCTGGCCATCATCGCACTGGCCATCGTTGTGCTTATCTCGAAGGGCATTCTCATCGTGCCACAGTCGGAGACACAGGTCATCGAACGTCTCGGCCGCTACGACCGCACCCTGCAGTCGGGCCTGAACATCATCATGCCTTTCGTGGACCGTCCGCGTGAAATCTGTACGCGTATCTCCTACCAGGCTCCCAACGGCAAGTCGTATGCCATCATCAAGACCACTAAGAAGATAGACCTTCGCGAACAGGTCTATGATTTCCCCAAACAGAGCGTCATCACAAAGGATAACGTGGTCACTGAAATCAACGCGCTGCTCTACTTCCAAATCATGGATCCGGTGAAGGCCGTTTATGAGATTGACAACCTGCCCAACGCCATCGAGAAACTCACGCAGACCACCCTGCGTAACGTTGTGGGCGAACTGGAACTCGACGAGAGCCTCACCTCGCGCGACATCATCAACTCGAAATTGCGCACCGTGCTCGACGAAGCCACCAACAAGTGGGGCGTTAAGGTGAACCGTGTGGAATTGCAGGACATCACACCGCCCGACTCCGTACGCGACGCCATGGAGCAGCAGATGCAGGCCGAGCGTTCGCGCCGCGCCGAGATTCTCCGCGCCGAAGGTGAGAAGCAAAGCGCCATTCTACAGTCGGAAGGCGAGAAGCAGAGCGTCATCAACCAGGCCGAAGCCAAGAAGCAGGAGCAAATATTGAAAGCCCAGGGTGAAGCCGAAGCCAAGATACTGCAGGCCGATGCCGAAGCCAAGGCCATACGTATGGTGGCCGATGCCGTGAGCCAGAGCCAGACCGACCCTGCCAGCTATCTGCTCGCCACAAAATACATCGCCACGCTCAAGGATATGGTCAGCGGCAAGGACGGCAAGACCGTTTACATCCCCTACGAAGCCACCGGCATGCTGGGCAGCCTGGGCAGCATTAAGGAAATTTTTAATAAATAGTTGCCAGAACAACAACTAACTTGCCCCGTTTTTCTTAAAAACTATTGAAAATACGGCCCGGTGCATTAACTTTCGGTGCGCCGGGCCGTCATACAAGTAAACACAGCATTGTGTGGTAACAATTAAAAGTTAGAAGCCATGAAGAAGATGATGTACCTTTTCAGCACGCTCCTCCTCATCCTCGCAGGAGTTGAGCCCGTGAGAGCCCAGTGGATTGAGCCCGCACAGTATCAGGACATGCTCGGCCGTGGGGTCGATGTGGAATGGTGGACTGACGGCAACGACTATTCTTCCTACGACTGGGACGAAACCCTTTCCGACTACAGCGATGCCGGCATACAGCACGTGCGTATCACCTTGGAAAACGATGTGCTTACCGACTACGACTTCGACCGCCTGGACCGTCAGGTCAATGCCTGCCTGCGCTACAACATCGTGCCCATCATAGCCTTCCGCCCGCGCTTTGCCCACGGCGGACAGCCTGTGCTCTACCGCAACCGTCTCACCTCATGGTGGCGCATCATGGCCGAGCACTACCGCGGCTACCCGGCACGCCTGTCGTTTGACATTCTCATTGAGCCAAACAGCTCCATGTTTGCCACCACGGCACTGCTCAACGACTTCTATGAGGACTGTGTCAGCGTCATCCGTGTGAGCAATCCCTACCGTATCCTGTTCATTGCTCCGACCTACAACAGCGACCCGATGTATCTGCGCCACCTGCGCATCCCCTCGCGTCACAATGGATATCTCATGGCCGAGTGGCACTTCCTCTCGCAGGCCAACTACGAACGTGCCTGGTACAACTGGCAGCATCGCCGTGCCTACGAAGAGCGTTGGATCAACCAGCGCGTTCAGGCTGCCATTGCCTGGCAGCGTGCCACCGGCATCTACACCTGGGTCGGCGGCTGGGCCACCGGAGCTTGGTATGCCACGGGATACAACGCCATGCAGGAGGCCTACACCGACTTCCTCTGCCGCGCCCTTACCGCCGCACGCATTCCCTTCGCCGTTCGCGGATTCAGCCGCTACTACAATCCTGCCGCCCGTGCCTGGCACAACGTAGGCCATGCCCCGATGCGCACTGTCTTCCCGCGAGGCAACTTTGCCCACAGCGGTCATCCCGTAGGTCCTGCCGCACCGGCCATGCACCCGCAGCATGCCAATCGTAACGGATTCTCCGTAGGTGGCCACCGCTTCGAACAGAGCGGACGTCCGGCACAGCAGCCCAATCGTCAGCGTGTTGACGGCCGCCGTAACGACAACCGTCGCGACAATGGTTTCATCAACAACGGCCAGCGCCGCAATGACCAGAACTATAACCGCGGTAACCAGAACTATAACCGCGGAGACCAGAACTATAACCGCAGCGAGGGTCAGAGCCCAGCCCGCATGCAACGTCAGGATAACAGCCGTAATAGCGAGAGCACCTGGCGTCGGGAGAGCACCCGGCGTAGCAGCGAGCAAACCTCCCGTCAGCAACAGACCCGGCGCCAGACTTCAGACCGTGTGCAGCGTCAGGAAAACACACAACGGCAGGAGCGCGTACAACGCAGCGAGCAGACCTCGCGTCCGCAGCAGATCCAGCGCCAACAGTCGCAGCCGCAGCGCAGCGAGCGTGTGCAGCAGCCCCAGCGTCAGACGCAAAGTCAAGGCAACACCCAGCAGACAACCAACCGTCGCAGCGGAGGAGGTTTCTCCCGTGGCGGCAACCGATAAATTAAAAATCAGAATTTGTTAAAAGTAGCCGGCCCTACGTTCGTAAGGCCGGCTCTTTTTATTGTGTGATGTTTATGTTTTATTTAATGTTCACATGGCGGCAATGCACTTGTTTGACCGTTTCGGCTTTCAGGCCGATGTTGTGGCTTATGGTCACGTGTTCGGCATCGTGCAAGAGGATGCAGACGGGTTTCTTCGAGTCGAACACATTGTTGCGTATCGTGATGTTGCGGTTCACGTAAGGGGGTGTCTCGCGGGCCTCTGTTGTCACCATCACACAGGCTGCCGTGCCGTCGCCCCCTGCCTCGCCGCAGTGGGCGATGTAGTTGTTCTCCACCAGGGCATATTCCACCGGCACGCCCTCGTGCCAACTCAGTTCACCGCCCAGTTTGATGGCTGTCAGGGTAGTGCCTTCCATGCGGTTGCCGCGGATGACGCTCCAGGGAGCCTTTATCAGGAAGGCCCGGCCATTGTGGTAATACACCGTATTGTTTTCCACAAACACTTTCGGATAGCGCGTATGGTTCACCAGATACATCTTTTCTGCATCGGCCGTCATGGGCCGGTCGAGAGTCACGGTCACCTTCCAGTCTTTTTCATCGGTTTCAACGTTCTTAACCACGTATTGCCCTTTCACGGCCATGCTCTGTCGGTCCACGGCCTGCAGCGTGTCGCCCCGTTGCGGATAGTCGAGCGATTGGGCGTGGAGGTCAGCCCCCTGCACCTTTACCTCCACCTGACGGCGGTCGGCCTGCGGGTAAGGATACCAATAATAATTATGCACGTTGGTGCAGTCGTCGCCGTTGCCCTTGAAGGTACAGTTGCGCAGTGTCAGGCGTCCCGAGCACGAGGTGAAGTGGGTGGCGTCGGTGTTCGTCGAGCTGTAGCGTCCCGGTTCCGGCACCACGCGCAGACCCTCCACCGTGATGTTTTCCGACAGGTGGCCCACCACGCCCATGCCGGGATAGCTCAGGATGCTCACGCCCCGCAGCGTCACGTCTCTCGACTCCTTGACCATGATGCACGGCCGGTAGTGGCCGCCATAGCGGATGATGCACACGTCGCCCACCGTGGGGTGCCATTTGTCCGATGCCACGCGGATGAGCCCCGGCCGCATCAGTGTTGTTTCGCCCACATGGCCGTAGTAGAACGTTTTGCGCGATTGGCTGTAGAAGTAGTAGCGCCCCTGCACCACGCTGTCGATGTATTGGTAGAGTTGCGGGTCAAACGTCAGGTCGTAGCCTGAGTCGTCCACCGCCGTCACGCGTGCTTCCGTGGCTGCCGGCCGTTTCATGGTGACGGTCAGTCCGTCGATAGTGACGTTGTGCGTCTTTACCAGCGAAATCACCTGCATCCATCCCGCCACCTCCAGCACGGCGCCGTCGGCTTCTATCCTCATGTTGCGGCAACCGGTGAAGTCCAGCCCCGTGGCATAAGGGCGTTGCGGGTTGAAGAGCGCCCACTGCACCTCCAGTCCGCGGCCCAGTGCGCCGCTGATGGCGCGGCGCTCGGTGTCCACGGCATCGGCATCGCTCAGCAGGTAGCGGCCCGGGGCCCAGCGCAGGGTGGTGCCGGCGTGTTCACGGCAATAGGCCGCGGCGCGCCGCAGGGCCTCCGTGTCGTCGCGGCCGTCGTCGGGGCAGGCGCCGAAATCACTTACATTCACAATTTTGGCTTGGGCGGCTACCGTCAGGCACAGCCCCAGGGCCAGGCATTTCAGGGAGAGACTCTTCATGCGGACAATTTGTTTTCGTTAGACATATGCGACCACAAAGTTACTCATTTTCCCGACTTCCGCCGCCTAAACGGGGCCTGCTTTTTCAACTCCCGGCCAAGGCGTCAGTGAACCTAACTCCGTTTTCGTCACGCCTAAATCCGATTTAGGCGCGCCCAAATGCGTCTTCGTTTTTGATGGCCGTGGCCGTTAAAAAAGTATATTCTCTCTTGCCTCTGAAAAAGTTTTTGTAATTTTGACAGCATAAACCCAAATTTTGCAGAGATGAAATCCTTGGTATTACACAGACTGTTGCCGGCGCTGTTCCTTTGTTGCGCGGCGTGTCTGTCGGTTCATGCCGGCGATGCCGACGGCCGGTTCCGCCGCTTTTTGGAAAACATTGCGACGTTTGAAAACAATTTCACTCAAGAAAAAGTGTACCTCCATCTCGACAACAACGGCTATTTCCCCGGCGACAAAATCTGGTTCAAGGCCTACGTGCTCCGGGCGTCGTCGTTGCTGCCCACGTCGCTGAGCGGGGTGCTCTATGTGGACCTGCTCACCCCCGACGGCACCGTGTGGCAACACCAGTCGCTCCCCATCGAAAACGGGCGCACCTACGGTGACTTCACCCTCGACGGTCCCGTACCTACGGGTTTCTATGAGGTGAGGGCCTACACGCGGGCCATGACCAACTGGGACCAGGGCTACATGTTCAGCCGGGTGATACCCGTCTTTGATGCGCCCGAAGATACGCTCAACTTCACCGACCTGCTCCTTCCGCAGCGCAATCCCGACAACCGCATGGTTGTGGCGCGGCCGCTGACGGCCGTGTCCGACAAGGAAGGCGCTTTGCCCGAACTGACGTTTTATCCCGAGGGTGGCCATCTGGTGAAAGGCCAGGCCTGCCGCGTGGCTTACCGTATGACGGCCGGCGGCATGCCCGCCAACGAGCGGATGCGCCTTTGCCGCAACGACGGCTCCATAGTGCTCATTACTTCGCCGCTGCACGAAGGCATGGGCTCGTTCGTGTTGCCCGCCGACTGGAGCGGCGGCTATCTGGAACTGGCCGGCGATGGTCAGGGAGGCGGTGTCAAACGCCTCGGTTCGGCCTTGCCACAGCCGCAGGAGCGTGGATGTGCCCTCACGGTCGATGCCTTTGACTCCGACAGCGATGTGGTTATAAGCATGGCCACTGCCGGGCTCTCGGAAACGTTGGGCATGAGTGTCATGTGCCGTGGAAAGGTGGAATACTTCGACACGCTGCAGGCCGGTCGCGGAGTCGTGAAACGGGTGCCCAAAGGTCAGCTCCGCGGAGGGGTAAATCAGGTCACCGTGTTCACCGACCGGGGCGAAGTGCTGGCCGAGCGCCTCTTCTGGGTTGCTCCCCATGACGGGATGACGCTCCGGATAGGCCAGAACGAGCCGGCATACGGCCCTTATGCACCGGTGGTGATGGACTTCACACTGCGTGACGGACAGGGACAGCCGGTGCAGGGCGAGTTCTCGCTGAGTGTGCGCGACGGCGGTGCCATGACGGCAAGTGACGGCACGGGCATCCAGACGGAGATGCTGCTGGCCTCCGACCTGCGCGGTTACGTGCACCAGCCGGAGTATTATTTCGAAAAGGGATACGACCGTCATGAGGCCCTCGACCTGTTGCTGATGGTGCAGGGCTGGCGCCGCTACGAATGGACGCAGATGGCGGGTGTTGCACCCTTCCGTCTGAAGCAGCCGGCTGAAATGAAACAGCTCATTGCCGGCCGTGTCATCGACTGGAAACCGAAGAAAAAGCAGGAAGGCACCCAGCCGCTGGTGAACCTGGTTCTCTATGGCAGCGCCAACCTCTTGACCGGCACGGCACAGGTGGACAGCCTGGGCTATTTCGCCATGGAACTGAAGCGGCCGCTCTACGATGACATTCTCGGAGCCTTCACCGTCACCAACGAAAAATACCGCCGCCAGCGGGCCAACGTGGCGCTCTTCCGTCACTTCGCCCCGGCGCCGCGGGCTTATGACCTGCGTGAAATGATGCTGGAATCGCCCGAGGCGGTGCGCCGTCAGGCCACGGCACGCAGGCCCGAACTGTTCCACTGGGTGGACACGCTGCCCAACGTGCGCATGTTGCCCGAGGCCCGCAAGGATGGCGTGCGCCGTGTGCCCGACGCCGGCAGCCGGTTTACCTGGCTGGGCGGCGAGAGCTACGGACAGCGCTACGCTTCGCTCTACTATAACTTGGAAAATGAGCTTGAGACCTATCTCGACAAGGGCGAATTGGAGCCTTACCTGTGGGATTGGCTCAAGGAGGTGAACCCCTATTTTGAATATCAGCCCGGCGGAGGCGATTTCCTCTACAAGCGCCGTCCGGTCCACATCATCTGCGACAATGCCGAGCCCATAGCGCCCTATGAATACGAGATGCACGAGTTCAAGACCCTCATCATCTCCGAGGATTACGAACTGAAACGGGGATTCAACTCCAGCAGCTACGTGCGCCCGCCGGTCACCTTCTTCCTCTACTCCAATCCCGGCAGCCAGACGTGGAACCAGGCCGGCAAGGGCTATCGCTACACGCTGATACACGGCTTTTCGCGGCCCGACGAGTTTTTCAGCCCCGACTACCGCACGATGGACGCCATCAACCCCGCCGACCTTCGCCGCACGCTCTACTGGAACCCCAATGTGGTGACCAACGCAGAGGGGCAGGCCAATGTGCTCTTCTTCAACAACGCACGGCAGGGAACCCGCCTCAATGTCAACGCCCAGGGCATCGCCGTCAACGGAGAACTCTTCGGCACCCGGTAGCGGGGAACGGGCGCGGAAAGGCAGAACGGCACTTTGGGTTCACCAAAGTGCCGTTTTGTTTTAGAGGGAAACCGTCAGGACATTCCTATCTCCGTTTTCGTCGCACCTAAATCGGATTTAGTCAGGCCCAAATGCGTTTTCGTCGTGCCGGGGTGTGGCGTGAAAACCGGCAGGGGGCAAGGCTGCAGGCGGGCAGGAGGGGACGGAAAATGAAAGTTTTTTGTTTTGGCATTTGTTCATTTCATTAAAAAGAGGGAAATTTGCATGTTACTTCAAAAGAAAAACTAAAAAGCAAACAAATAGAACCATGCAAAAGAAAAGCTTAATGAAAATTTGGCAACTGCTGCTGCTGGCGGTAGTCTGCTTCGGCGTGACCGGTGTGAAGGCCGTCACCACGGTGAATGTTGAAACGGCCGGTACGCTCTCCACGCTGTTGACCACGACGGAAACCCAGCTGAAAGTGACCGGTTTCATCAACGGAACGGACGTGAAATATCTCCGTGAACTGATAGACAACGGAAAGGTCACCACGTTGGATCTGGGCGAAGTGAAAATAGTCAGTGGCGGCGAAGCTTACTACAACGACTACACGACGGAAAACGACGTGATAGGCACCAGCATGTTCAAGGGCTGTTCCAAGCTCCGCAACATTGTCCTCCCTGAAGTCTATACCATAGCAGCCACCGCTTTCTCCAATTCGGGCCTGCAAAAGGTGGACATACCCAACAGCGTGACGAAACTGGGCGGCGATGCCTTTGCCTACTGCAGTTCGTTGGCCACGGTCGTCATCGGCAAACGTGTGAAAACGCTCGACCAGGGCGTCTTCTACAGTTCACCGGTGAAGCACGCCTACGTCAAGATGGCCACCCCGCCTGCCACTCCGGCTTACCTGTTCTCCAGCAACCCCACCATCCACGTCTATTCCGACGTGCTGGACAGCTATAAGGCCTCGTCGTGGAAAAACTACGGCACCATCACCGGAAAGCTCGAAGACACCTATCCGAAAGAAAAGGATCCTATAGACATCATCAAGGAATCGTTCCCCGGCTATTTCGAGGATGCCGCCTGCTCCCAGCTGAAGAGCGAATACCAGACGATGAGCGACGAAGAACTCACCGCCGCCATGACGTCAGTCGGTATGCCGGCATCAATGATAGCCGTGGCACTGAAGATAAAGAACAACACGTGGGCCCCCTACGAGCAGTACTTCCGCGTACACAGTTATCAGGCCTACTCCGATGCCAGCTATTGGAGTTCCAAACTGATGAGCACCGGCGGCTGCTACATGGGCAACCCCACCGGCATCTATTCGGCCGACCAGAGCCCGCTCTATGTCTTCGTCGACTCCGACATACCCGAGGATGCTACGCTCTATATCACCGGCTGCACCGGCAATACGCTTATCTACAGTGCCACGTCAGGAACGAAACTCACGAAGGGTCTGAACATCATCGAAGGCCAGAAGGATGCGCTCTATTACATCCTCTACACCGCCGACACCCGCTCCATGACGAAAACCCTCGGCGAGTGGCCCGACATGAAAATACATATTGAGGGCGGCGTAGTGAACGGCTACTACGAACTCTCCCGTCACAGCGATACAGACTATCAGGCCCTTCTCAATGCTGCCACCCATGAACTCTTCACCGCGAAGGGCGGACGCTGCGTGTATAACTTCAAGAGAGAATCGTACAAGGAAGTATGGCCCAGGTCGATTGACAAGAGCCTTATCTGGTTCGACAGCATCACCGTCTGGGAGAAAGAACTCATGGGCTACTGCGTCTCCGTGGCCAACGGCGAACGTGCCGGTGCTCCCTTCTATCTCACCGGCGGCGAGGCCATCTATCCCGCCTACTACAACAATCCCAACTTCTGTATCGAAGGCAATGCCTCGTCGTCTGGCTGGGCCAACTCAACAACCTACCGCACGTCGTACAACTCGCTGGCCTGCATCAAGTCGGCCCTCGACGTGACCCAGGCTAACCACGATGAATGGTGCGCCGCCCACGAGACGGGCCATAACAACCAGCGAGCCATCAACCTGGAAGGCTGTACCGAGGTGTCAAACAATTTGTTCTCCAACTACATTCGCTTCCATAGCGGCATCTCCACCACTTCCGGCCTGTCGCTGGCCGTCACCATGAACGACTTTGCCAACCACGTGCCGTTCTTCACCCGTGACATCAGTTCCATGATGCGAATGTACTTCCAGCTCTACCTCTACTACCACTTGGGCCAGCGCAACACTTCGTTCCTGCCGAACCTCTTCAAGGCCCTCCGCGAAGACCCGCTGAGTCTCTGGAGCAACACCAACAACAGTTCGCTGAAGTTTGTGCGCAAGGTCTGCGAGGTAGCTCAGGAAGACCTCACCGACTTCTTCGCCGCCTGGGGATTCTTCGAGCCCTTCGACAACCTGACCATTAACGACTATGGCACCCACACCTTCAGCGTGCGCCAGGCTGATATCGATGCTACGCTTGAAGAGATTTCAAAATATCCCGTGAAGAACCGTCAGATTCTCTTCGTGGAGGACCGTATCGACTACATTCCCACTACCGGTTTCCTGACCACTCCCGGCCAGAAGCGCCGCGACTCCGACAAGGTAGGCCAGTGCGGTAATCTGGGTCAGTTCACGTCCTACCTCCCCGGTGGCTCCGAACCCTCCAGCTACACCTATTCGCAGGCCGATTCCATCTACGCCATGCATGGCAGCGGCGGCGTGGGCTTCGTTCTGCTCGACTCCGAGGAGCACATGATTTTCGGTTCTAACTCGACCACCTTCTGTGTGCCCAATTGCCTGGGTACTGACTTCACCATCTATTCCATTGATGCCGACGGTACGCTCCATCCGACCTGCCGTGAAGGCGAAGGCACCGTCACCGTCACCCTTACCCGTGCCGGTACGCTTTCCGATTCGCTGCCAGACCAGACCATCAAGGCGATCATCAACGGTCCGCTCAACGGTACCGACGTGAAATACCTGCGCGAGCTCCTCACGGACGGCGACCTGTCGTCCATCGACCTCTCGGGAGCCAGAATGGCCAGTGGCGGTTCCGCCTACTACAACAACTACCGCGGTGTGGCCAACGCCATCGGTACGAGTGCATTCAATGGTATGATGAATCTGGTGAACATCACCCTGCCGGAGAAAATCACCAAGATTGAAGGTACGGCCTTCGCCAACTCCGGACTTAAGGAAATCGTCATCCCCGAAAACGTTACCAACATCGGCGGCGACGCCTTCGCTTACTGTGGACAGCTCACGCGCGTCGTCATCGGTTCCAAGGTCAAGAACATGAGCCAGGGCGTCTTCTACAGTTCGCCCGTCAAGGAAGCCTTCGTCAGAGCCCTTACGCCGCCGACCATTGCAGCCTACCTCTTCTCCAGCAAGCCCGTAATCCACGTCTATGCCTCTGCCCTGGAAGCTTATCTGGCTTCGCCTTGGGCTCAGTTCGGCACCATTGTGGGCGACCTTGAAGACTATGACTATATGTTCTACGATGCTGCCGATGTCAACCGTGACGGTGTCATCGACTCCGCCGATATCGTGGCCGTCATCAAGGAAATGCCCGACGGCGCCGAGAAAGCCGACGTGAACCGCGACGGTGTCATCGACTCCGCCGACATTGTGGCCGTCATCAAAGCCATGAAATAAGCCACGTTATATAGTCGGACGAAACAAGGCGGCGCCTCGAATTTTCGAGACGCCGTCTTGTTTTTTCGAGGCGCCGTCTTTGGGCGGCGGAGCCGGCGGATGGGAAAGCAACTCTGTTTTCAGTCGGCCTATCTCCGTTTTCGTCGCGACGAAAACGGAGATAGTGGTCCGCCAGGGCGTAAAACGTCCTCTCAGTGCATTTCCGTCAGAAAAACAAGAAAGAAAAGCATAGCTATACGTGCGTTTATTCGTACCTTTGCACATGATAAAGAATTAATTTCGGAATGAAAATACTCGTGACAGGCGCCAGTGGATTTATAGGCAGTTTCATTGTGGAACGTGCCCTGGAACTTGGCTTCGAGGTGTGGGCCGGTGTGCGTGCATCGAGCAGTCGGAGGTGGCTGACCGATGCACGCATCCGTTTCATCGACCTCGACCTGTCCGACGAAGGCCGCCTGCAGCGGTCGCTCGAGACCTTCAAAGCCGAAGGCGGAGCCTGGGACTACGTGGTCCACGCTGCCGGAGCCACCAAGGCGAAAAACCGCGACGGCTTCATGGCCGTGAACCGCGACGGCACGGTCCGTCTGGTCACCGCCTTGGCACAGATGCAGATGGTGCCCAAGAAACTGGTCTTTCTCAGCTCGCTCAGTGTGCTTGGCGCCATTCACGAAACGGACTATGCCCCCCTGACATCGCTCGACACGCCGCATCCAAACACAGCCTACGGCCAGAGCAAACTGGCTGCCGAGACGTTTCTCAGACAACAGGGCGATGTGCCCTGCATCGTGCTGCGGCCCACGGGAGTGTACGGTCCGCGGGAGCACGACTATTTCCTGATGGCCAAAAGCATTTGCCAACACGTGGACTTTGCCGTGGGATACAAGCGGCAGGACATCACGTTCATTTATGTGAAAGACCTCGTGGAGGCCGTGTTCCAGGCCCTGGAGCATGGCGTGCCTGGGCAGAACTATCTGCTCTCCGACGGCAAGGTGTATGACAGTCGCGACTTCAGCAACCTGTTGCAAAAGTATCTCGGCGTGAAGCGCGTCCTGCACCTTAGGGCCCCGCTGTGGGTGCTCCGCGCCGTGTGTGATGTTAGCGGGTGGTGGGCCAAAAAGACAGGAAAAACGAGCACTCTGAACAACGACAAATATCATATATTAAAACAACGCAACTGGCGCTGCGACATCGCTCCTGCCTGTGAAGAACTGGGCTACGTGCCCCGTTATGACCTTGAGGCCGGCGTGCGTGAAACCGTGGCGTGGTATAAACAAGAACAATGGATTTAGATCAACTTTTTGAAGAACAACGCCCGCTGCCCGGCCTTATCGGCATTGAGCGGGTCATGGTGTGTTACTGTGGTTTCACATTTCTGCTGCTTGGCGTGCTGGGCAGTGTCATGGGCAACTGGTGGGAACCCGTCGCCTGGCGTGTCGGCATATTGGCTGTGACGTTCCTGCTCTACCGCTTCTACCAGAAGCATCCCTGCAACCTGACCTACATCATCCGCGTGTTCTTCCAGTTGGCATTGCTCTCCTACTGGTATCCCGACATCTACCACTTTGCCAAACTGATGCCCAACACCGACCATCTTTTTGCCCTGGCCGACCAGACGCTGTTCGGTTTTCAGCCGGCGCTGCAGTTCAGCCAAACGCTGCACGGGACTTTCTGGAACGAACTCTTCAACCTGGGTTACTTCTCCTACTACCTGATGCTCATCGTCGTCGTGCTGTGGGCCACGGCGCGCTGCTTCCGCCGCTTCGACCGCACCACCGTCATCATCCTCACGTCGTTCATGCTCTATTATGTCATATTCATATTCCTGCAGTCAGCCGGACCACAGTTCTACTTCCCTAAAATAGGTATGGAGAATGTGACTGCCGGCACCTTCCCCGCCATAGGCGACTGGTTCCGCTGGCACACCGAACTGCAGCACCAGAGTCCTGTCACCGGGCCGTTCAGTTATCTGGTACACATGGCCCAAGGCAGCGAGAAACCCATTGCCGCCTTCCCCAGCAGCCACGTGGGGCTCTCCACCATCATGGCGTGGCTGGCATGGAAGATGTCAAAGAAGTTGGGACTTTTCCTGTTGCCCTTCTACATCGTGCTCTGTCTCTCCACGGTCTATATCGGTGCTCACTATGCCATTGACGTGCTGGGCGGATGGATTTCTGCATTCATCATCTACCAGGTGGCGCGCCTCATCTACCGGACCAAATTCATTCACCGCCCGCGCAAGTACGATGCCCTGCACCGCTATGGCCACAAGCGTAAGGGCAGCCATCAGCACCATCACCACCACCATCATC
>JAGAYH010000046.1 GCA_017940565.1 Bacteroidaceae bacterium
CCTTTTCGTCTGAAAACGACCGCCTCCAACCATCTGAAAACCACGCCATCCGGGAAACTGCCAAAACAAAGCGGCGTTTCGGAAATCCGAAACGCCGCTTCAAACTTTTGAAACGCCGCCTTTGCAAGCCCAAGCGCCGCCTCTTTTCCCAATCAGCCTAAAAAGCAATTCTTAAATTTAACAAACAACTCACCAGAATAACCTTGAAGTTATTTTTTATTCGTTCTTACCTAGAAATGATATACGCTTTAGAGGCAACATATTCTTATCTTCATCTGACATCTTATCATAATACTCTTGCCACATATCTATAAAATCATTTCCATCTATCAAACGAATGAACTCACGAGAATTAGTACTAGTATTTTTAGCCTCAGATGAAAAAGTACCACTAGTGACAAATAAAGCAATGTCGCCTGCTCGAAGGACACCTAACAAAGCTCGGATATCAGATGCACCTATTACAGTATCTGGCCTATGCTTTACTTGAACTTTAATACGGGGCGTCTGTGCACCAAGAGGATCAACATAAGCAATAATATCTATGCCTCCATCCTTGCCTTTTGGAGCAATAAACGGAGTATGATATCCCATTGCTCTTAAAAGAGCGGCCACCATATCTTGAAATTGATATGGGTCTTTGGCTGTTAAATAATCTTTTATACTTTCTCGGGCATCAGACTCTAATTGTTCCAATTTTACATCATTTGCATTTTCTTGTGCATCATCTGAAGGTTCATCCTTATATTCTTCAACTGTATTTAAACGTTTCCATTTACGATAAGCGTTTTCTGCAATATTCATAACCTCATTGGCTGATTTCTTAATAACATTTTCCCCTTCAGGGGTTAGATACCACATGCCATTTTTCTTCAAAATAAACCCAGCTTTCGCATAGTCTATCGAATAAAACTGGAAACTATTAGTCCAACGAATATATTGCATTTTTCCTGCACGTTCGCATTCCCATGGTGTCAACTCAACATTATTCTCTACAAAAGGATATAAATCTTTGACCGGAATACTACCTCCGCGCCGTTTCATTTCTTGCATCACAGCATACAATGTCTTCGATCCTGTGGCCTTAGTCCTACTAAATTTCTCTTTTGCCATTATATAATATCAATTATTTTTCTTCTGCAAAATTACTGAAAATAACTATACTCTATGCGCCACACAGCAAAAAAACTAAGAATAGTCGTTTTACAACTTATATAATTTCACTCTCATATAGTAAAACAAAGAAAGGAACCAGACTTACTTTCTTTATTATTCACTCACTTTTTCGAAACTTGGCATATTGTATATTATGGCTAATTATATCATGAGTATGGCAGAAGCAAACATCAAGAAGCCAAGAACGAACATGGCATTAACCTTTCAAATATGTTCCTGCATTTTTGTAGAAACAGAAGAAGAAACAATAAAATTACAATCATTAGTACCCACCGCGAGTTGTGGTTTGATGTAGAAACAGAAAGATTGCCAGCGCGCCCTAATTAGACTCGGCTCACCGAAACGAACGAATCGGCTCAAACGGACAAGTTTTTGAGCCGATTTTGCGTCATTCATGAGCCAATTCTTTTTTATGGGAGGAGAAATTGACCTTCCGAACCGCTTATGAAACACAGGCGGTGAAGATAGCAGTACACTTATTTGGGCGTTTTGCTTTTGTTTCTCTCTTTTTCTTTGTAATTTTGCAAATAGATAATTTGGCTAATTGTATCATGACGATAACAGAGCTTATCCAAGGTCAGGGAACGGCGTTCTCCTTTGAGGTGCTGCCACCTAAGAAGGGCGAGGGCATTGAGGAACTGGAGCGCACGGTGGAGACGCTGCTGCCTTACGGACCGAAATACATTAACATCACCACGCACCACAGCGAGCCGGTGTACAAGCGACTGGACAACGGACTGGTGGAGGTGGAGATGGTGCGCCGCAGGCCGGGAACGGTGGCTGTGGCGGCTGCCCTGCAGTACAAGTATAACATCCCCATCGTGCCGCACATACTGTGCAGCGGCTTTACGAAGGAGGAAACGGAATATGTGCTGCTCGACCTGCAGTTTCTAGGCATCAGCAATGTGCTGCTGCTGCGCGGGGACAAGAACAGGAATGACGAGCAGTTCCGCGCTGAACCTGACGGTCACCAGCACACCACGGAGTTGCAGGAGCAGGTGAACCGCTTCAACGGGGGACTTTTTGCCAACGGCCAGCCTATCCCCTCGCCCGGTGTGCCTTTCGACTACGGCGTGGCCTGCTATCCCGAGAAGCACGACGAGGCGCCTAACCTGGCGTCGGACATCGCGTGGTTCAAGCGCAAGATTGAACGGGGCGCATCGTATGGGGTGACTCAGATGTTCTTTGACAACAGTAAGTTTTTCGACTTCGTTGACCGCGTGAGAAAGGAAGGCATCGAGGTGCCCATCATCCCGGGCATCAAGCCCATTACAAGCCAAAAGCAGTTGACGACCATACCGCGTTCGTTCCATTGCGACATTCCTGAAGCGTTCACCCGCGAGATGATGAAGGCGGAGACGAAGGAGGCGCAGTTCCAAGTGGGTGTGGAATGGGCCGTGGCGCAATGTAAGGAACTGATGCGGGCCGGTGTGCCGAGCATCCACTTCTACACGACGGGGCAAGCCCGCAGCGTGAACGAGGTGGCCAAACAGATATATTAAAAAGAGCGTATGCAATTCAGTGAAGTGATAGGTCAACAAGACGTGAAGGAACGGCTGCTGCGACAGGTGCAGGAGAACCGTGTGCCTCACGCCATGCTGTTTACGGGACCGGAAGGTTGCGGCAAGCTGGCGATGGCAGTGGCTTTTGCCAATTATCTGCTGTGCCAGAATCCACACGACGGCGACAGTTGCGGCACATGTCCTGCCTGCCGCCAGATAGCCAAGATGGGACACCCCGACCTGCACTTCTCGTTTCCCTTCATTAAGAAATCCACCGGCACCACGACCTGCGAGAATTATATCTCTGACTGGAAGCAGTTCATCAGCAACGGCTACTACTTCGGTCTGAGCGACTGGCTCGAGGCCATAGGCAGCGACAACAAGTCGGCCATTATCACTGAAGCCGAAGGCGACAACATCATCGACAAGCTCAGCATTGCCTCCTACTCCGGCGGCTACAAGGTGATGATTATCTGGTTGCCGGAACGCATGCATGACGCTGCAGCCAACAACCTGCTGAAGATGCTCGAGGAGCCGGCCGCCAAGACGGTGTTTATCCTGGTATCCAACGACACGACCCCTATCCTGTCCACGATTCTGAGCCGTACGCAGCACATGGAGTTCCAACGTCTCAGTGCCGACGACATTGCCAGGGCCTTGCAGGAACGCAACGGCTTGGACCGCAACATGGCTGTGCAGGTGGCCCGCACGGCCGGCGGCAGCTATCTGAATGCACTAAGATACATCAACATCAACAACGAGAGTGACTCGTATTTTGATGAGTTCGTCAATCTGATGCGCAAAGCCTATAGTCGCGATGTGCAGGGACTGCAGCAGTGGGCCGACGACGTGACCAAATGGGGACGCGACAAGCAAAAGTCTTTTCTCAGCTATTGCCAAAACATGTTGCGCGAAAACTTCATCTATAATTTCCACTTGCCGGAACTCAACTACATGACTGACAAGGAGAGTGACTTTGCAAAAAAGTTCTCACGCTTCATCAATGAACGCAACATCGTCGAGTTTACCGAAGCTTTCAGCAGGGCACAGCGCGATGTAGAGCAAAATGTTAACAGCAAAACCATCTTCTTCGACTTTGCGTTGAAGACCATCATATTGATTAGAAAATAAACGGAACGAATATGAACGAATTTGAACTCAACAGCCATCAGCGCGGCCTCAGTGCCAGCGGATGTGGCAGACAAGATAAGCAGCTCAACACCTACGACTGGCTGGCCGATATTCCCGGCGGGCAACAGATGTCGGACTTGGTGGAAGTGCAGTTCAAGAATACCCGCAAGGACTACTTCATCAACAGCAACCATCTGCCTCTGAAGAAAGGCGACATCGTAGCCGTAGAGTCCTCGCCGGGCCACGACATCGGGGTGGTTACCCTCACCGGTGCCCTGGTGCCCCTGCAGATGAAGAAATCGCGCCTCAAAGCCGACGCCGGCAGCAAACGCGTCTATCGTTTTGCCAAGGAGACCGACATGCTGAAGTACGAGGAAGCCAAAGCCCGCGAGCACGACACCATGATCAAGTCGCGCCAAATTGCCAAGGACCTCGGACTGGACATGAAGATAGGCGACGTGGAATATCAGGGCGACGGCAACAAGGCCATCTTCTACTACATTGCCGACCAACGCGTCGATTTCCGCCAACTCATCAAGGTGCTGGCAGAGGTATTCCGTGTCCGCATTGAGATGAAACAAATCGGAGCCCGTCAGGAAGCCGGACGCATAGGCGGTATAGGTCCCTGCGGCCGTGAGATGTGCTGCGCCACTTGGATGAAAAACTTCGTGACCGTATCGACCAACGCTGCCCGCTGTCAGGATGTGTCGCTCAATCCCCAAAAGTTGGCCGGGCAGTGCGCCAAGCTCAAGTGTTGTCTCAACTACGAAGTAAGCGTTTACACCGAAGCGGCAGCCAAATTGCCCCCACGCGACGTTGTGCTCGAAACAGAAAAGGCTACATACTACTTCTTCAAGAGTGACATCATTGCAGGACTGGTCACCTACTCCACCGACAAGCATCTGGCTCTTAACACCGTGACCATCACTGCCGAACATGCAAAAGAAATTGCCCTGATGAACCGCGAAGGCAGACGTCCCGAAGATCTCAAGGACATCAACACCGGATTCGAGACACCCAGCAACGTTGACCTGGCCACCCAAGACAGTCTGACCCGTTTCGACAAACGTAAGAAGAAGAAAAACCGCCACCACCGTTCCAACAACCAGCAACAAGGCGAACGACGCAATGCCCAAGGCGGCGGTGACAACGAACAACGCCAACCCCGCGACAACAGGCGCAACCGTCAACGACGCAACCGCCCCGACGGACCACGGCGCGAACACCATGGCGAACAAAACCGCCCCAATAATCCTACCACCGCCGGCGAAGCATGACACACTGCCGCCCGATATTCTGGCTGATAACATCTTTCCTCCTGCTCACTGCAGCCTGTGCCCCAGAGGAACGCACTCTCTGCTACAGCTATCGCGCTGTTGACGCCAAAGGCTGGGAACAACACGACGGGGTGACGTTCAACAGCGATACCGTGAGAAAAAGCGGAAACTATGCCATCACTGTCGGATTGCGCACTACGGCGGCCTACCCCTTTCAAAATCTCTGGCTACTCGTCAAACAACAGTACAGCCAACCCGACACCATTGTTGTTGATACCCTCTGCTGCACCCTCACCGACCCCACCGGACGCAACCAAGGCCACGGTGTAAGCATCTTCGAACAGCTCTGCCCGCTCAAGCAAGTCCACATGGAAACAGGCCAAACCGTTACCGTCAGCATCAACCACATCATGCGCCGCGTCATGCTACCGGGTATCACCGATGTGGGACTCATCATCCGAAAGGAATAAGACTTCTCTATCCAGCCCATAATCCATCCGCCGCCACGGAACAGTCCATAGCGGCGGCCAATTGGAGATAACTCTATTCAGCGCCGGTATTTCTCGCGGCCGGCATCGATGCGGAGGAAGATGAACAGGAGCAGGGTGAAGCCCCACAGCGAGGAGCCGCCGTAGCTGAAGAAGGGCAAGGGTATGCCGATGACGGGGGTGAGCCCCATGACCATACCTATATTTATAAAGACATGGAACAGGAAGATGCTGAGCACGCTGTAGCCGAAGATGCGACCGAAGGCGAAGGTCTGGCGTTCGGCCAGATAGATGAGCCGCAGAATAAGACAGAGAAAGAGCACCAGAACAACGGCGCAGCCCACGAACCCGTGCTCCTCACCCACGGTGCAGAAGATGAAGTCGGTGTCCTGTTCGGGCACATATTTCAACTTCGTCTGCGTGCCGTTGAGAAAACCTTTGCCGTAGAGTCCGCCGGAACCGATGGCTATTTCGCTCTGGCGCACGTTGTAGCCGGCACCGTTGATGTCCTGCTCCAATCCCAAAAGGACACGCACGCGTTTCTGCTGGTGGGGCTGGAGCACGTTGTTGAGCATGTAATCGGCGGAATAGTAGGCGAAGAGCGAGCCGAGGGTGAACACGGCGATAAGGGCCAGCCGCGGAAAGCGCTGGCGCAGGCTTTCGACGACCAGATAGACAATGACGCCCACACAGAGAGCCAGCTGCACCCAGGAAATGTCGAACGGCTTAACATAGCGTGAAATGAGCCAGGCACCGCCGGTGAGCAGGACACCGATGCCGACAATCCATTTAAGTTCCTTGCGGTTGCGTGAATAGCGGAAGACGAGCACGGCGGTGAAGAGCCAGATGAGCAGCAAGACCGTGAAACGGCCCACGCTGGTGAGGGTATGGGGCATGGCCTCGGCATCGAAACGCAGGCCGAAAACGAAATAGACGATAACGGCCACGCCGATGAAGAGCACGCTGCCGGTCATGCCCTCGCGATAGAAGACAAGGAAGAAGGCCAGATAGACCAGCGCCGAACCCGTTTCACGCTGCAAGATGATGAGCAGAATGGGCAGCACGACAATGGCGACGGCTTTGATGAAATGGCGCGGATTGGAGAGGTTGAAACCATAGGAACCCATATACTTGGCCAAGGCCAGCGCTGTGGCACACTTGGCAAACTCGGCCGGCTGGATGCTGACGGGCCCGAGGTGTATCCAGGAGTAACTGCCCTTGGTGCCGGTGGCAATGAATGGGGTGACGAGCAATATGCCCATCATGACCACATAAATCACGTTGGCAAAGGTGTCGTAGATGCGGTCGTCAGTAAGCATAATGACCAACCCAAGTACAAAAGAGCAGACTATCCACGTGAGCTGTTTCCCCGAACGCGCCGCAAAATCAAGAAAATCGGTATCACCATAGTTATAGCTGGCTCCGACCACACTGATCCATCCCGCAGCAATGAGCAGAAGATAGATAACAATCGTTATCACGTCGATGGAGCGCAGGAGGCTCTTTTGTCCGTTAGCGTTGTCTTGTACCATAACCGATGGTTCTTGAAGCAAAAGCCGCCGCCCGTTTCTCCCCGCTGGGCGAGAGATGGCCGTTCAGGTATTGTTCTATCATAACCGCCCCGATGGGTACGGCGAAATGGGCACCGAAACCGCCATTCTCCACATAGACGGAAATGGCGATACGGGGATTGTTCATGGGGGCGAAACCGATGAAGACAGAGTGGTCGCGGCCACGGTTCTGAGCCGTACCGGTCTTGCCACACACATCAAGTCCGGGCAAGTTGGCCCCCTTGCAGGTACCGCCGAGCACGGCACGGCGCATGCCATCGACGATGTAATTGTAATACTTCTCCTCCACCATGGTATAGTGCTTTCGCGTGTAGGTGGTGTCGGTAGGACGGCCTTCGACACTGCGCACCACATGAGGAATATAGTAATACCCCCGGTTGGCTATGGTGGCGCAGAGGTTGGCAATCTGCAAGGGCGTGAGGGCCACCTCGCCCTGACCGATGGCGTCGCTGATGACGGTAAGACCATTCCAACTGCCACGGTAATGCTTGTCGTAATACTCGGCGTTGGGTATCATGCCGCGTTTCTCTCCGGGCAGGTCCACGCCCAGGCGGTAACCGAAGCCCATGGAGACCATGTAGTCCTTCCAACGGTTCATGGCGTTGTTGACCGTGCCATACTTGCGCTTGGCTTGCATCATATGGTAGAATCCCCAACAGAAATAGCTGTTGCACGAGGTCTGGATGGCATAGGCCAGCGCAGCCGGCGAAGCATGGCCATGGCAGCCCACATGGAGCCTGCCGTAACGGAAACCATGGTAACAAGGATAGGCCGTATGGGTATTGATGATACCTTCCTGCAGAAACGTGAGTCCCTGCGAGGTCTTGAACGTCGAGCCTGGCGGATATTGTCCCATGATGGCACGGTTGAGAAGCGGCTTCATGGGATTGGCATAGAGTTTCTGATAGTTTTTGCCGCGGTCAGGTCCCGAGAGCAGATGGGGATCGAACGTGGGTGATGACACCATGCAGAGCACTTCTCCCGTCTGTGGGTCGATAGCCACAATGCTGCCCAGTTTGCCACGCATCAGACGCTCACCGAGGGCCTGCAAATCGCGGTCAAGTCCGAGTGTCAGGTTGCGTCCGGGTTCAGGCACACGGTCGAACTGACCATCCTGATAATGTCCCTTGATGCGTCCGTGGACATCGCGTAGCATAATTTTCATACCTTTCACCCCGCGCAGGTCTTTCTCGTACGACTTTTCCACACCGAGTTTGCCTATGTAGTCGCCGGGACGATAATATTCGTCGCTGTCCACATCAAGCTGCGACACTTCGGCCACATCGCCCAGCACATGGGCGGCACAGGTAGTGGCATAGTGGCGGATGGCACGCTTTTCCACATAAAAACCTTTGAACTTAAACAGTTTCTCCTGAAAAACAGAAAACTCTTTGGCAGGTATCTGACTCATGAACAACTGGGGAGTGAAGCGCGAATAACCAAGGTTCTTCTTGCTGTCCTTGATCTCAGCCATACGCTCTATGTACTGCTCTTTGGTTATACCCACAGTGTTGCAGAAGTCGAGCGTGTCCACACCAAGCTGCTCCTGCATGATGACCATGATGTTGTAGGCCGGCTCGTTATACACAAGCAACCGGCCCTTACGGTCCATGATGAGGCCACGGGCCGGGTATTGTATCTTCTTCAAGAAAGCATTGGAATCGGCATTTCGCTTGTAGTCATCACTCATAATCTGCAACGAGAGCAGGCGAAGCAGATATACGATGACGATTAAGATGGCCACCAACCCAATAATATACTTACGCTTATCGAGATTGAGGCCGGTCATGGATTTTGCTTCTTGGTGTATCCCTTGCGCACACCTTCCATGGCCACAATGACCAAGAAGGACATCAGTGTACCTCCGCCGACATTGATACCCAGTTCGATGGGGTTAAAGAAACTGAAGGCTTCCAACAGATAGAACGCCATTTGATTTATCAGCACCGCTACAAACACATAGCGCAAGAAAGGGGGCCAGTTCATGGAACGGGCCGAGGGCACAGGGGCATCTTCATTTTCGACAAAATCTTTTGAAGCAAAGAGTTTCAACAAATCAGGCTGAAACAGAGCTACCAGAGTCAGACTGGCCGCACTCATGCCCGGCGTGTTTGTGAAGATGTCCTGAAGCAATCCCGTGGCGAAGCCCCACAACAAAATCTGGCTCCGCGAAGTGCCCAGAGGGAACAGCAGTATGAGATAAACACAGAGCATCGGTGTGGCATAGCCTAATATCTGCACGTGATTGAACACCAACACTTGCAGAAGCATCAGTACCACCAACCAGAACAACCGTTTCAAAAATGTGCCTATCATCCGTTCTGCGCCGTTTCAAATGATTCCAAATCGACCCTCAGACTGTCTATCTGGGGTTTGTTTCTGTTCACAATGACACTGACATCACTCAAGTTGGCAAAGTCGGTGCCGAGATTTACTTTCAACTGCATGGACAGGCCGTCAGGTGCATTGGCTATCTGAGTCACACGGCCCACGAACAGTCCCGGGGGGAACACTTCGGAATAGCCGCTTGTCTCCACCACACCGCCGACACGGATTTTAGCATAGCGCGGGATGTCGTTCAGATAAGCAAACAACGTGCTGCCGCCATACCACTGCAGGTTGCCGAAGAAGCGCTGGCCACGTAGCCGGCAACTGATGTTCGACTTCACATTGACAATGGGAAGCACCAGCGAATAATGCTCACCAGCGAGGAAAACGATGCCTACGACACCTCCCCCGCCGACAACGCCCATTTCCGTTTCCACTCCATCAGCACGGCCTTTGTTTATGACCACATAATTTTCGTTTTTCAGTATGGAATTAGACGTCACGCGGGCCGGAATCAGTGTAAAACCGCTCAGGGCCTCGCGCACCACGCGGTCGTTGGCACCCAGCGAGTCGTCCTGCATGTCGAGAGCCTCGCGCAACTGAGCTATCTGCTGTTGCAGCATCATGTTTTCTGCGCTGAGACGTTGGTTCACGTCTTTCAGATTCAGGTAGCCCACGGCATCGTGATGCCAACGGTTCACCTCGGCGGCCATATGGTTGGCCGAAGTGAACCACACACTGCCCTGATAGTTGTTGAAGCGGAATAACAATATAATACTGGCCGCCTCAAGCAATACAAACAGAAACCAGTGATTGTATTTCTTGAAAAACTCGGACAGATTGTTCACCTTGTCTCAGCTGTGAAAAACGTTTTTTATCGCATGAGGAACGAGAAGTGCTCAACATTCTTCAGGGCCACGCCCGTGCCTTTGGCCACGCAGTGCAATGGGTCTTCGGCCACGTGGAAAGGAATGTTGATTTTCTCTGTCAGACGGCGGTCGATGCCGCGCAACAGGGCACCGCCACCGGTCAGGAAGATGCCATTCTTCACGATATCGGCATACAGTTCAGGAGGCGTATTTTCCAGAGCGGTCAATACGGCCGTTTCAATCTTGGCAATGGATTTTTCCAGACAGTGGGCCACTTCCTGGTAGCATACGGGCACCTCCATCGGCAGGGCCGTAATGCGGTTAGGACCATGAACCACGTAGTCTTCAGGGGCATCGTCGCCCAGGTCGGTCAGGGCAGAACCCACGTGTATCTTGATACGCTCGGCCATACGTTCACTGACCTTCACGTTGTGCTGACGGGCCATGTATTCCTGAATGTCGGCGGTCAAGTCGTCACCGGCCATCTTGATGGAGTTGTTCGACACGATGCCGCCCAGGGAAATCACGGCAATTTCAGTCGTTCCGCCACCGATGTCCACAATCATGTTTCCCTCGGGAGCTTCCACATCTATGCCAATGCCCACGGCGGCAGCCATAGGCTCAAATATCAGGTAAACGTCGCGTCCACCGGCATGTTCAGCCGAGTCGCGCACGGCACGCAGCTCCACTTCGGTCGAACCGCTGGGCACGCCAATGACCATGCGCAGTGTGGGTGAGAACAAGTGGTGGCCGGTGTTCACCATCTTTATCAGGCCGCGCATCATCTGTTCGCAAGCGTTAAAGTCGGCTATCACGCCGTCGCGCAACGGACGCACCACGCGGATTTTGTTGTTGTTTTTCTCGTACATCAGTTTGGCACGCTCACCGACAGCTATCATCTTGTTTGTCTGGCTGTCGAGCGCCACCACCGACGGTTCGTCGACGGCTATCTTGTCGTCACTGATAATGATGGTATTGGCTGTGCCAAGGTCCATCGACAATTCTTGGGTAAATGAAAAGAATCCCATTATGCTTTCTCCCCTGTATTTTCTTCTGTTTCTACTGTGTCTGCTACTTATTTGTCAAAATACGCGTGTATTGCCGTATCGTAGTGGCTACTTGTGGCAAAGGCGCGCTCGGCAAAGCGACGGCGCTGCTCCAGCGTAGTTTCGGCGCCCTGGGCATTTACGATGTCTAGCAAGGGTTGGTATTCGGCCTTGCTGGGCACGATGACCACATCGTTGAAGTTCTTGGCGGCCGCACGGATGAGCGAGATGCCGCCTATGTCAATCTTTTCGATGATGTCTGCCTCACTGGCGCCGCTGGCCACGGTCTGCTCGAACGGATAGAGGTCCACAATGACCAGGTCTATGGGCTCAATCTCGTATTGCGCCATTTCCTGCACGTCGCTCTCCAGTTCACGGCGACCGAGTATGCCTCCGAATATTTTAGGATGCAAAGTCTTCACACGGCCTCCCAGTATGGAGGGATAGGTGGTCACGTCCTCCACCTTGGCACAATCATAGCCCAGACTCTCAATGAATTTCTGGGTGCCACCCGTGGAGAGAAACTTCACGCCTTCAGCGTTCAACTTGGCCAGGAGCGCGTCCAGACCGTCCTTATGGAATACCGACACCAGTGCGGTACGTATCTTTTTTTTGTCTGCCATAATATTGCTAATTTACCTATGAACTGCAAAGTTAATAAGTTTATCACAATTCCCGTCCTCTTTCCAAAGGAAAGTTTCAAAAAAATCACAGAAAAATTCGCCATCTTGGTTTTCGCCCCGGCACACACCTCCGGTCATGGCAAAACGCGCCCTTGCTCGAGGGCAATGCAACAAAATGAGTCCGGAGCCTCACTTCGCAGATTCGAAATGGGGCTCCGGTAAACAAAAACGGAGTTAGTGGCGCCCAAATCGGATTTAGGCCGGACGAAAACGGAGTTAGAAAAATGAAGACGCAGTTAGCTCAGCCAACAAGCCGCCCCACGCCTCAATAGGCTTTGCCGGGATGTTTCTTGGCGTACTCGCGGTAGGGAGTATCCAGTTCCAAAACGTCGAAATTGTGCTGCCGGTGATGGCCTGCCGGAGGCGGCGTCATGTAATCACCGTATTTATGCGTCAAATAAGCATCAGCATTCTCAGGACCGAGGAAACTGTTTCCCTCGAAAACATAATCACGAGGTATGCCAAACCATGCTTTTCCAAACACACCGCGCTTGCCGTCGTCGTGGTCACAAACCAGGTCATGGGCATCGTAATCGTAGGCCATCTGCAGGGCTCGCATGCGGCGCTGGATGAAATCCATGGAATAGCACTTGTGAATCAACACGGGCACCCAGCACGAGGGACCGCGGCCATGTTTATAGGGATTGCGCCCCTTAAAGTAAATCAGACGTTTGTAGTACCAGTAACGCACAAAGTGTATGGCCCGTTTCCAAGGATTGGACGTCATACCGTCGAGAGGAAACACATCGATGTAGGCCCCGCCCAAATAGTACTCGTGTAGGCGCTCAATGATGGTCGTGTTGGCATCCTGAATCTTGGCAAAGGGTTGCGGATAGTTTTTGTCGGTTTCGTAGCACACCATCTCCAGGTTGTCGGGCAGCCACTCCCGCTGGTGCTGGATGAGCAACTCATAGTCGGGACGGGGCATGGCTATGTCCATGTCGTCGTCCCAGGGAATGAACCCCTTGTGACGCAACGAACCGATGAGCGTGCCGGCAAAGATGTAATAGCGCAGACCATGCTCGCGACAGGTACGGTCAATGCCCTGCATAATGCGCAGTGTGCATTGATGAAGCGCGTCTATGTCATAGTGGACCATATTTTTAATCGAAATAATTAAAGTTTCAATTCAATACAATGAAGTCGGTATTTTCTGCTTGGCATCATTGAAATCTTCGATGGTGTCCAGCTCGGCAGCAAACAGGTCGGTGGTGTCGGTAACGGCGAAGGTATGCCCCTGAGGTATGAGCCGCTCAAAAGCACGTTCATAAAACACGTTGGACAAACCCTCACGCTCAATCATCTGCTCCATTTCGCGATAAAGGGCAGCCGTATAGCCGGCACTCATCTTCTCTATACCGATGCTTTCACCCACAGCCTCGCTGATGCTGCACGTCTTGCTGATTTCCTTCACACGCCCGTCAGTGCCAATCACCACCTTTATCTCCTCTTCACCCAGAGCATGGCTGTTGAGAGCCAAAGTGTTCGGTTCTTCACTGTCGAGCAAGCGCCGCAAGATGGCCGGGTCGAACACGATGTCGCTGTCCAGCAGCAGCACGTCCTGCCCTTCGGCTTCTTGGCGCATCAGGTAGAGCGAATAGATGTTGTTGGTACTGTCGTAAACGTCATTGTGAATAAACGTCACCGACATCCGGGGGTAATTCCCGGTCACATAAGCACGTATCTGCTCTGCCAGATAACCGGTACAAATGACAACGTCATTGATGCCGGCACCAGCCAGGGCATCGAGCGCACGACCCAACAACGGACGCTCACCTATGGGCAAAAGACACTTGGGACGGTCGTTGGTCAAGGGACGCAGGCGCGTGGCCATGCCGGCTGCGGGAATCAGAGCTTTCATGCCTCCGTCTTGGCTATGCGCAAAATGGTGTCAGCCACCATGCGGTTCTGTTCGGGGCGACCCAGGGTGATGCGCATGTGGGTGTTCAGGTCGGGCTCGTTCATGAATTTCACCTTGTAGTCCTCGTCCTTGAAGGCTTGCTGCAGCCTTTCTTTCAGGACAATGGGATACTTCACAAGAATGAAGTTGGCGGCGGAGCGGTAAACCTTGAAACCGGGCAAGGCACCCAGTTCGTTCTCATACATCCTGCGATCGGCATTCATCTTGTTAGCCACATCGCGGTAGTGGGCCTCACTCTTCAACGCGGCAATGGCAATGTCTTCGGAAATACGGTTATAGCCTAAATAGACGTTGCTGAACTTGGCAAACTTTTCCATGCCTTTGCTCACGAAGGCAAAACCCATGCGCAAACCGGGCAGGCCGTAGAATTTGGAAAGCGTACGGGCAATAATCAGATTCGGATACTTGTCCACCAAACGCTTCACATAACTGCTGTCTTCATTGACATAAGAGGCATAAGCCTCGTCCACATACGTCACAACGTCGTTGGGAACTTCAGCAAGCAGACAATCCAATTCTTCAGGCGTCAGGCAGTTTCCGGTAGGATTGTTGGGCGAAGCCAAAAGCAGGATACGGGGCTTAACATCCTTCAGCGCCTTGCGCAAACCGTCAAAATCGTAGCTGAAGGTATCGCCATTTTCATAAATGGGATACTGATAGGTTTCACCATCCACTTCAGCAGCCACCGATTGATAATACCACCATGAGAATTTAGGTATCAGCATGCGGTTATTGCCTGTCATGGTCAAGAAATAATGGACAACCTGCTTCAGCAGATACTCACCACCATAGCCAAGCAGCACCTGACTCTCGTCGATACCATAGTGTTCAGCCAAATATACGGAAAAAATACTCTTCTTTCCCTCATCGTAAATACGGGTATAAAACCCCAGAGTTTTCGGGTCGAAATGCTTATATGCTTCGATGACTTCGGCCGAAGGGGTAAAGTTATACTCGTTCCTATCTAAATAATTCATAGGAATTGTCTTCAATCTTTAGTTGGTTCGTTTCCTTACGCCTCTTCCTTATTGGCAGAACGGCGACGGCGCGACTTCTTGGGCTCTTCAACGGGCTTCTGCACTTCCACGCCGGCCAGTTCGGGATCAATCATGATGCGGCCGCAATACTCGCACACGATGATTTTCTTATGCATCTTCACGTCCAGTTGGCGCTGGGGCGGTATTTTGCTGAAGCAACCGCCGCAGGCGTCGCGCTGCACATAGACAATGCCCAGACCGTTGTGGCTGTTTTTGCGGATACGCTTGAAAGCCGTCAGCAGACGCGGTTCAATCTGCAATTCAAGTTCCTTCGACTTTTCACGAAGTCCATCTTCCTGTACTTTCGTTTCTGCAACAATTTCGTCCAATTCGTTCTTTTTCACCTCCAAGTCAGACAGGCGCTCGTCACGCATCAGCCGGCTCTCGGCAATGGCGTTCACACGGTCCTGACGGTCCATGCTGGCCTCGCGGATTCTTTTTTCACGCAACTGAATTTCCAGTTGCTGATATTCGATTTCTTTGCTCAGAGCATCATATTCGCGACTGTTGCGTACATCGTTCAGATGCTCTTCGTTGCGTTCGATTGATGCCAGGGAAACGTTCTTTTCCTCTTTCCATTTGCCAATTTGGCCGTCGATATATTTCACCTCTTCCTCATACTTGGCTATACGGCTCTGCAGACCTTCGATTTCGTCTTCCAGGTCTTGCACTTCCAGAGGGAGCTCACCGCGGATTACACGGATTTCGTCAATTTTCGACAACACGGTTTGAAGTTCATACAAAGTCTTCAACTTTTCTTCCACCGTCATTTCGGCGGGGTTCAGCGTCTTTAATGCCATTGTTTATTTTATTTATTATTGATTATTATTTCATACTTTTATTTCGTCACAAAACAGCTTTATCATATTTACATATAGCTGATTGGATTGGTCTTTATCTTCGTTTTCACCAGTCTGAGTTCAGGAAGGGCGTTCTTGAGGACGTCGCCCAATAGGTCTATGGTGAACTGTTCGCTTTGGTAATGCCCCATGACGCCTATTTGTATCTCCTGCTCATGACCGAAAAACACATGGTAGTGCATTTCGCCGGTCAGGAAGGCATCAGCCTTTTGCCTCAGGGCTTCGCCGAGCAGGAAATCGCCGGCACCGCCACACACGGCGACGGTTTTGACCGGCCGCTCGAGCAGACTGTTGTGTTGCAGGCTCTCTACATGGAAGATATCTTTTACCCGCCGCAAAAAAGCCTCGGCATTTTCCGGCTCAGCCAGTTCACCGACGATACCGCTGCCGCTTTGGCCGTCGGACGCCGGTTTCAGAAAGCGCACCCCTTGCAGCCCCAGCCTGTTGGCAATCTCAAAGTTCACGCCACCGCGGGCGTTGTCCAGATTGGTGTGGGCGGCATAGATGGCCACATCGTGTTTCACCGCCAGCGCGGCGCAGCGTTCGGGCTGCGTCTGACCGGTAATGTGCTTCAGAGCGCGGAACAGCAACGGGTGGTGAGCCACAATGAGATTGCAGCCCTGCGACACGGCCTCGCGCACTACGGCTTCGGTCACGTCCAGACACAATAAGGCCCCTGATACTTCCGCCTCTGTCAACCCAATCTGCAATCCGGCGTTATCGTACTCGTCTTGCAGCGGCAGAGGCGCGAAACGTTCAAGGGCCGCAACGACTTCCTTTATTTTCACGTCCTGTGTGAATTGTTTAGGCTGCAAAGTTACACTTTTTTCTTCAATTACACCCATTTTCCAAAAAGATTTCTGTCTTTTCGCTTTTTTACAGCCATTTCTCTCTGCAAACGAGTACATGGAAAAGGCCGGAAAGCGCATTTTGAAAAACTCACTCCGTTTTCGGTCTGTCTATCTCCGTTTTCGTACGCACTAAATCGGATTTAGGCCCGACCAACTACGTTTTCATTTTTCAAAAGCCGCTTTTTCCACGCCACAACCGCACAAAGGCGACGGCAAAGGGCGGCGTTTCTGAAATTCTTCGTAATTTTGTGGCAATTATATAAGACGAGAGGAATATGGCACTTCGAATGTTCGCCAAGTCAACCACCATCACCGAAGCCACACGCCCCATTGCCCGTGAGGAACTCCAGTCGGCCCGCATCGAACAGCCCGCCGACATGTGGCCGGCCGAGTGGTATCCGCAAAGCGGCGTGATGCTCACGTGGCCGCACGCCCACACAGACTGGGCACCCATGCTGCGCCAGGTGGAAGCCTGCTACCTGCAAATGGCCTACCACATTGCCTCGCAGGAACAGTTGCTCGTGGTCACGCCCGAACCCGGGCGCATTGAGACACTCCTGCGCCAGCATCTGCCGGAACGGCTGATGGCCAATGTCAGCCTGGTCTGCTGCGAATCGGACGACACCTGGGCGCGCGACCACGGTCCCCTGTGCGTGCTCGAAGGCGGCCTGTGGACGGTCAAGGACTTCGGCTTCAACGCCTGGGGCGGCAAGTTCCCCTTCGAAAAGGACAATGCCATTACAGCCCGAGTTTTCCAGAACGGCACATGGCACGCCAACTATCAGGACTGCACCGACTTCATCCTTGAAGGCGGCTCCGTCGAAAGCGACGGCCGCGGCACCATACTCACCACGGCCCAATGCCTGCTCAATCCCAACCGCAACCCCCGTCTCAGCGCCGCCGACATTGAGGAGCGCCTGCTGCGCGAGCTCCATGCCCGCCGCGTGCTGTGGTTGCACCACGGCCACATGGACGGCGACGACACCGACGCCCACATCGACACGCTGGCACGCCTCTGTCCGGCCGACACCATCGCCTACGTGCAATGCACCGACCCCGATGACGGGCATTACGACGATTTGCAGCACATGGAAGCCGAGCTGCGCAACCTGCGCACTCTGGAAGACCGGCCCTACCGCCTGCTGCCCCTCCCCCTGCCCGCTCCGGTCTATGACGAAGACGACGGCACGCGGTTGCCCGCCACATACGCCAATTTCCTGGTGCTCAACGGCAGTGTGCTCGTACCCACCTACGCACAACCGAAACTGGACCGCACGGCCTGCGAGACCATTCAGAAAGCCTTTCCCACCCATCAGATCGTTGGCATCGACTGCCGCCCGCTCATCCGGCAGCACGGCTCGCTCCACTGCTGCACCATGCAGTTGCCGCGCGGCGTCATGGGCCAATCATCAGAATAATAATCCCTATTCTCATTATATGAAACTCGGAATCATTCAACAGCGCAACGTGGCCGACGCCACCCTGAACCGCCGCCGGCTGAGCGAGCGCATCAGGGCCCTGGCTGCGCAGGACGCCGCCCTCGTGGTGCTTCAGGAACTGCACGACACGCCCTACTTCTGCCAAACGGAGAACGTGGACCTCTTCGACCTGGCCACGCCCATTCCCGGTGAAGTCACGACACACTATGCCGACGTGGCCCGCGAGGCCGGCGTGGTGCTGGTCACCTCGCTCTTCGAACGGCGCGCCCCGGGGCTCTACCATAACACCGCCGTCGTGTTCGAGCGCGACGGCAGCATTGCCGGCCGGTACCGCAAGATGCACATCCCCGACGACCCGGCCTATTACGAGAAATTCTACTTCACCCCCGGCGACCTGGGGTTCCACCCCATTGACACGTCAGTGGGCCGTCTCGGCGTCATGGTGTGCTGGGACCAGTGGTATCCCGAAGCCGCCCGCATGATGGCCCTCCGCGGGGCCGACATGCTCATCTACCCTACGGCCATAGGCTATGAAAGCAGCGACACGCCAGAGGAACAGCAGCGCCAGCGCACGGCCTGGCAGACCGTGCAGCGCGGCCACGCCGTGGCCAACGGCCTGCCCGTCATTGCCGTGAACCGCACGGGCCACGAACCCGACCCGTCGGGCCAGACACAGGGCATCCAGTTCTGGGGCAGCAGCTTCGTGTGCGGTCCGCAGGGCGAACTGCTGGCCCAAGCGCCCACCGACGAGGAGGCCGACCTGCTGGTGGAGGTGGACCTGAAACGTTCGGAGCAGGTGCGCCGCTGGTGGCCCTTCCTGCGCGACCGTCGCATCGATGACTACGAGGGTCTGACGGAGCGCTTCCTGGACGAATGAAACGAAAACGCATTTGGTCCGCACGAAAACGGAGTTAGAAAAAACGAAAACGGAGATAGACTTTCTTTCACCGCCCTTCTTCGCAACACGCCGGAATCCCGGACAGCGGCCATAGCCAATAAGAGATACCAAGTCCCATTTCTGAGTTCAGAAATGGGACTTCCGTTTTACAAAATGTTCCTTCACGGACAACAAAGCCGGACAAGAGACGCTTTTCACGCTTTTTTCCGGCCATAAGTCAATAATAATACCCTCGCAACGTGGCATCTGTCAAAAAAAATTGCGAACTTTGCATCAAAATTAAAGTATGAGTACCATTAAGTTTACAAAAATGCACGGTGCAGGCAACGACTACATCTATGTGGACGTTCAGAAATACCCCATTGCCGACCCTGCAAAGGCTGCCATAGCATGGAGCCGCCCCCACTTCGGCGTGGGCAGTGACGGACTGATCCTGATAGACCGTTCCGAGGTGGCCGACTTCCAGATGCGCATGTACAACAACGACGGGAGCGAGGGCATGATGTGCGGCAACGGCGTGCGCTGCATCGGCAAGTTTGTTTACGACAAAGGCCTCACACACAGCAAGACCGTAAGCGTGGAAACCCGCGCCGGCATCAAGATACTGCAACTGCAGACCGATGCCGACGACCGCGTCACCGGCGCCACCGTGGACATGGGCGAGCCTATCCTTGCAAATAAAGAGCAACTGGCCACCGCCGACGGCCAGATGACGGCCGGCACCGTGGAGGCCAACGGCAAGACATACACCGGCACCTTCGTGTCGATGGGCAACCCCCACTTCGTTATCTTCGTTGACAACATCGACAGCATCGACCTTGCCGGCGAAGGCCCTGCGCTGGAATGCCACCCGCTGTTCCCACAAAAGTGTAACATCGAGTTCGCCGAGGTAAGGGAAGACGGTGTCATCCGTACCCGCGTTTGGGAAAGAGGCACCGGCATCACCATGGCCTGCGGCACCGGTGCCTGCGCCACCGCCGTGGCAGCCAAACTCAATCGCTTGAGCGACGGTCGGAGCACCATCGCCATGGACGGCGGCGACCTCCACATCGAATGGCGCCAGGGCGACAACCACATCTACATGACCGGACCGGCCGCCACGGCCTTTGAAGGTGAAATTGAACTGTAAATACATTTATCATCATAGTATGGCACAACTGAACGACAACTTTCTGAAACTTCAAAAGAACTACCTGTTCATTGACATAGCAAACAAGGTGAGCGCCTTCAAGGCCGCACACCCCGAAGCCAACCTCATCCGTCTGGGTATAGGCGACGTGACCCTGCCCCTGGCACCCGCCGTCATCGAAGCCCTTCACAAAGCGGTGGACGAAATGGCCCACAAGGACACCTTCCGCGGCTACGGCCCGGAACACGGCTACGACTTCCTGCAAGACGCTATCCTTGAGAACGACTTTAAGCCCCGCGGCATCCAATTGGAACGCGACGACATTTTCATCAGCGACGGAGCCAAGAGCGACACTGGCAACATCGGCGACATACTGAGTCTGCGCAACTCCATCGCCGTGACCGACCCCATATATCCCGTTTACATTGATTCAAATGTGATGAGCGGACGCGCCGGCGATTTGGTCAACGGTGCATGGAACAACATCACCTACATGCCGTGCAACGCCGAGAACAACTTCGTGGCACCCATACCCGACCACGCCGTTGACATCATCTACCTGTGCTACCCCAACAACCCGACGGGAACAGTTATCACCCGTGAACGGCTGAAACAGTGGGTGGACTACGCCCTGCAGAACCACAGCATCATCATGTACGATGCCGCCTATGAGGCCTACATCCAAGATCCCAGTATCCCCCACTCCATCTACGAAATAGAAGGGGCCAAACGCTGTGCCATCGAATTCCACAGTTTCTCAAAGACGGCAGGATTTACCGGAACACGTTGCGGCTATACCGTAGTGCCCCAAGAACTGACGGCACGTACCGCCGACGGCAAAGAAGCAAGCCTGAACCAATTATGGAACCGCCGCCAAAGCACCAAATACAACGGTACAAGCTACATACAGCAGCGCGGCGCCGAAGCTATCTACACTCCGGAAGGGAAGCAACAAGTACGGGAAACCATACAATACTATATGGAAAATGCGCGCATCATGCGCGAAGGCCTCACAAAGGCCGGCCTGCAAGTGTTCGGCGGCGAAAATGCGCCCTACATTTGGTTCCGTGCACCACAGGGCATGACCAGCTGGCAGTTCTTCGACCGCCTGCTTGAGGAAGTCCACGTGGTGTGCACTCCAGGCGTCGGTTTCGGGCCGAGCGGCGAAGGCTACATACGCCTCACCGCCTTCGGCAGCCGCGAGAACAGCCTGGAAGCCATGCAAAGAATCTTAACCTGGCTCTGACTACCGAGGAAGACCATTTATCTCCAGACGGGGTCTTTGCCGTAAACATTAATTTATATGGCAAACTTAAGATTTATTGTTGTCGAGGAAGCTTTCAAGAAGCAAGCCCTCGAAGTGAAAGCACCTGAAGAACGGCCGAGCGAATATTTCGGCAAGTATGTCTTCAACCAAGAAAAGATGTTCAAATATTTACCTACGGACATCTATCAAAAATTGCGCGACGTCATCGAGAACGGCGCTTTCCTTGACCTTTCCGTAGCCGACCAAGTGGCCGCCGGCATGAAGAAATGGGCCATGGAGATGGGAGCCACCCACTGCACCCACTGGTTCCAACCTCTCACAGAAGGGACAGCCGAAAAACACGATGCTTTCCTGGAACACGACCACAAGGGTGGTGTCATTGAAAACTTCAATGGCAAACAGCTGGTGCAGCAGGAGCCCGATGCCTCATCATTCCCCAGCGGTGGCATTCGCAGTACCTTCGAGGCCCGCGGATACTCAGCCTGGGACCCCTCATCGCCTGTATTCATCATCGGCGACACGCTGATGATTCCCACCGTCTTCATAGCCTATACCGGTGAAGCCTTGGACTACAAGGCACCTCTCAAGAAGTCGCTCGCCGCTGTTGACAAGGCCGCCACGGCCGTGTGCCAATATTTCGACCCTGAGGTAAGACACGTTCAAGCCAATCTGGGCTGGGAACAAGAATATTTCCTCGTGGACGAAAGCCTCTACGTTGCCCGACCCGACCTGCTACTCACAGGGCGCACACTCATGGGACACGACTCGGCCAAGAACCAGCAAATGGACGACCACTACTTCGGAGCCATTCCCGGACGTGTGGCCGAGTTTATGAAAGACCTCGAAATACAAGCTCTCGAACTGGGCATTCCATGCAAAACGCGCCACAACGAGGTGGCACCAAACCAGTTCGAGCTCGCACCCATATACGAAGAATGCAATCTGGCCGTCGACCAGAACATGCTGCTCATGACGCTGATGCACAAAACAGCCCGCAAGCACGGTTTCCGTTGCCTGCTCCACGAAAAGCCTTTCAAAGGCATCAACGGCAGCGGCAAACATTGCAACTGGTCGCTCTCAACCAACAACGGCATTCTGCTCCATGCCCCTGGCAAAACGCCCGCAGAGAGCCTGCGCTTTATAACCTTCGTGGTAGAAACCCTAATGGCTGTCCACAAGCACAACGGGTTGATCAAAGCCTCCATCATGTCAGCTACCAACCAGCACCGTCTGGGAGCCAACGAAGCACCACCGGCCATCATTTCAGCCTTTGTCGGCAGCCAGATTACCGAAGTGCTCAACAAAATAGAAACGTCGGCCGACGCCGAACTGTCTGCCATGGGGGGCTCCCACAACATCAAACTGGATATTCCACAGATTCCCGACTTGCGCATCGACAACACCGACCGCAACCGGACCTCGCCCTTTGCCTTCACCGGTAACCGTTTCGAGTTCCGCGCCGTCGGCTCGTCTGCCAACTGTGCCTCGGCCATGCTCGTGCTCAACGCCGCCGTAGCCGAAGCCCTGACCAATTTCAAACGGCGAGTCGATGCCCTCATATCGGGCGGCGAGGACAAGCCCCACGCCATATTGAAAGTTCTCCGCGAAGACATCAAGACCTGCAAGCCCATCCGCTTCGAAGGCAACGGATATAGCGAAGAATGGAAGCGTGAAGCCAAAGCCCGCGGGCTCGACTGCGAAACCAGTTGTCCCGTCATCATCGACCGCTACCTCGACCAGTCAAGCATCGACATGTTCGAGAGCATGCACGTGATGAAGGAGTACGAACTCCGGGCACGCAATGAAATCAAGTGGGAAACCTTCACAAAGAAAATTCAGATTGAAGCCCGCGTCTTCGGCGACCTCGCCATGAACCACATCATCCCGGTGGCCACCCGCTACCAGAGCGTCCTCATCGACAATGTCAAAAAGGTGTCGCAAGTGTTCGACAAAGAAGAAGCCGACAAACTCAATGCCGACAACATCAGCCTCATCCGCCGCATCTCGCGCCACACCAGCTACATCACCGAGACCGTGCAGAAGATGATTGACGCGCGCAAGGTGGCCAACAAAGTGGAGAACACCCGGCAGAAAGCCATTCTCTATCACGACACCGTGGCACCTTACTTGGAAAGCATCCGTTACCACATCGACAAACTCGAACTGATCGTTGAAGACGAGATGTGGACCCTACCCAAGTACCGCGAACTTTTATTCATCAGGTAACTTCAAACAGAAACGCCGTTTCGGAATTTCGAAACGGCGTTTCAAAAATTACAAACGGCGCTTCGAAAAAAACGAGTCATCCATGATTGCAAAGCATCTGTTTCTTCATTCACGCCAGTGGCTCTCTCCCGTCGACACCTATGCCTTACGGGGGCTGTGCATGATTATGATAGTCACCAGCCATGTGGTGGACACGTCGGCAACAGACTTCTACAAGCTTTGGGGCGGTTGGGGAACCGGTGTGTTTTTCTTCCTGTCAGGCTACGGACTCTTCCACTCCCTCAGCCGCCGACATCCCGATGGCCACTGGCTGTGGCGTAAGATGCGCAAACTCATGGAACCCTATCTTCTCATGTGGGCCGTCTACCTCATATTCCTTATCATCTTCGACCGACAACGACTTACCACACACTTGCTACAAGAGTTCCTTACCCTTTCCATGCCTGGGCTGGCAGCCTGGTTTTTCAAGGTAATACTCGGGCTCTACATCCTCGACTATCTCGTTTTTCGCCTCCGTGTTTCCAACACGATGCGTCTTGCCATCGTCACCATCGCTTGTCTGCTCTGGTACATCGTAGCCAGACGGGCCGGCCTCGGTCCCTGGTGGTTCAACACCGTGCTTTGCTTCCCCTTCGGCATGGCCGTGGCGCTGTGGTACCCATTGTTTGAACGTCGCCACAAGCTGTTTCTACTGCCCATGGCTGTTCTGACCTTGGCATGGGCCTTCACCTCATGGGGCTTCGTGCCCTACCTCTGGTTCACAGCCACAGCCATCTATCTGTTGCGATGGTTAGACATCACATCGCCCATTCTGCAGTTTATCGGCACACAGAGCCTGTTCTTCTATTTTCTGGAAGTACCGGCCAACGATTTCCTC